>JAFXQA010000001.1 GCA_017527415.1 Bacteroidales bacterium
ATCTTCGCTCCAGGCGGTTCTTATTGTTTTGTCTCCAAATAGCTGGAGAGCTTCTTTTTTACTCATACAACTCTCGTTTTCTGCGAAGTTACGAAACAGAATCTTCTGCTGCAAGAGGAAAATGCTTTGGATTCGGTAAAATCTTAAGCGCCTCCCACAACCGCTCAATCCCCTCCAACAAAAGGTTCGAGAATACCACGGTTAGGGGCACCCGAAAAGGCGACTGCATTCCGGCGGTCGCTTTTTTCGTGCTCTTTACCTTCGGTTTACTGGGGGCCGAATCCCCCAGACCCCCTGCGTCGCTTCGCTCCGAACCCTCTCGCCCCGCGATGTCTTTTTTTGTGTGTTTCCGCTCGTGCATTGATTATCAGGTAGTTACAGGAAATCGTCTGGTGAAAATGCACCAGACGCTTTTGCATAAGTCGTTGATAATCAGCACAGGGCGAGATACTGTCGGCCAAAGGCCTCCGGTACGAGGAGCGTTTTGGGTAAGTGGTTGTCCGACAGTGTTTTACGTAATCAGGTAAGGAAAAACAGCGCACCTGTTTGGCTAAAGTGCTGTATATGAGCAAGTTGCTAAAAACGGTTCGGCAGATTGGTCAGTTGTTCTTGCAGTGTGTGGGCGCTTGTTTGCTGCGGCATTCTGACAAAGCGGAGTTTTTAGTATATTTGCGTATGAAGAATATTTTGATTTTTCTTGCTGCCGTGTTCGCGTTGTCCTGCTCGCCGGGTGGAGACAAAACGCTTCAGTTACAAAGCGAAGCGGACCTTGCCGGCCTGAGGATTGCGGCCAAAGCCGGGTCTTGCTACGATTTGGAACTGTCTGGCCGCGACGACATCGAACTCCTGCTTTTCAACACCGAGGCCGACCTTATCCAGGCCGTTCTGAGCGGTCATGCCGATGCTCTCGTTCAGGACGAGGTTACATTCAATTCCGAGGTCTGCAAGGAATATGGAATAAAGATGGCCTTCAAGACCAGCTTGAGTTTCCCGACAGCATTCATGTTCCGCAAAGACAACACTGAGCTTCTCGCTGCCATGAATGCCGTCCAGAAGAATCTCGAGGCGGACGGCACCATGAAAACTCTAAAGGATTTCTGGTTGACGGAAGCGTATACTTCGAACAAGACGCTCCGTCACATTCCCGTCGAGAACGAAGGCAATCCGCTCCGTATAGCCGTCGTGACCAACGTGGCACCGATTGCATTCATGGTTGGAGACGAGTGGTATGGCATGGAGATAGACATGGCAAGGGCCCTTTCGAACTATCTTCACAGGCCTCTCGAGTTTAAACTTTACGACACTTCCGGCATGATGGCCGTGAAAAACGGCACGGCTGACCTGATGCTCGGTTGCCTGTTCGTCACCCCCGAAAGGCAGGTGGAGTTTTCGTTTGCAGAACCCTATCACTACTTCCATGGAGCATATTATATCCAAGACACCGCCGCAGGAAAAGAGTCCGTAGGATTCTGGGGCAGGATAAAGAGAAGCTTCAAACGGAATTTTGTGGATGAAGACCGATGGAAATACGTTACTTCCGGCCTGCTTGAAACCCTGAAAATCACGCTTTTGGCGATTCTTTTCGGATCTGTACTGGGGGTGGGGATATGCGCATTGACACGCAGCCGCCGCAGATGGCTTCGCGACACTGCCGCCGTTTACAACTGGTTCATGGCGGGTGTTCCGATTCTCGTGCTGCTGCTCATCCTTTTCTATGTGGTATTTCCGGGCAGCGGGCTGAGTCCTTCGATGGTGGCCGTTGTGGCATTCGCTATGGATTTCGCAGCAGGGGCCGGAAGAATCTATTCTACATCGCTTGAAGCTATCCCCCGCGGACAGACGGAGGCTGGCCTGGCGTTGGGATTCACCAAGTTGCAGACATTCTTCAATATTGTGCTTCCCCAGGCTGCCAAGCGTGGCCTTCCGCTTTTCCGCGGGCAATGCATAAACACCCTGAAGGGAACATCTATCGTAGGATATATCGCTATCCAGGATCTTACGCGGGCAGGAGATATGATCCGCAGCCGCACATTCGACGCCTTCTTCCCGCTGTTGGCGATAACGGTGGTCTACTTCATTCTCGCCAGGCTGATTATCATCCTTCTTCAACTCGCATCCCCTAAAAAACAGGCGCTATGATTACAGTACGACATCTTAACAAGACATATCATGACCCCGACGGCACATCCCTTGCTGTCCTGAAAGATATCAACTGTGAGATAGGTCCCGGAGAGGTCATCAGCATAATAGGCCCGTCCGGAACGGGAAAAAGCACCTTCCTCAGGGCACTGAATCTGCTGGACCCACCTACGGGAGGGGAAATCCTCTTCCATGGTGAGAATATCCTTGCCAAAGGATACCCGGTGCATAAGATGAGACAGAAAATAGGCATGGTATTCCAGAGTTTCAACCTCTTCGATCACATGACGGTGGCGGAAAACATCATGTACGCCCCGGTCAAGATACTTCACGAGAGCAAGGATCAAGCCCGCGAAGAAGCCCTTTCCCTTCTCAGGAAGGTCGGGCTGACCGACAAGGCGGATGTCTATCCTTCCAACCTGTCAGGCGGCCAAAAGCAGAGGGTGGCGATTGCTCGCTGCCTTGCCATGAAACCGGAGGTCATCCTTTTTGACGAGCCCACATCCGCCCTTGACCCTACCATGGTGGGAGAGGTGCTCAGCGTGATGAAACAGCTGGCCCGCGAAGGAATGACCATGCTCATCGTTACGCACGAGATGAAGTTTGCGCGCGACATCAGCACCCGGATCTTCTTTATGTACGACGGATATATCCACGAAGACGGCACACCTGCCCAGATATTCGACAACCCTCGCCGCAGCGCTACACGTGAGTTTACCCAGCGGATCCGCAGGGAGGTTTTCGAAATCGACGGGCCCGGATTCGACTTCCAGGGAATGTATACCAGCATGGCGCAGTTCTGCATCAAGCACGACATCGCCACAGCCCGCGAAAGAGTGGAGAGTCTCTGCGAACTGATGATCAACGGCATCATGTCCGCATACAGGCCCATGACGGTGCGCATAAACTATAAGGAGATTGCGGATGAGGCTTCGCTCGATTTCATGGTGGAAGGCCTGGAGAAGTCCCCTGTCGACAGCACCGACAGGCTTCTTGCCCTGTGCAGGGAGGTTGTCGAAGAACCCACCACACGCGGATTCAGGATCAAACTGATTCTGTAATTCCGGCGTTGCCTTTTTTGCCCGTGTGTTCTGGGATGGATTGTAAGACATCTACTACAGGTGTATGGCCTGTATTCTACGATAAACAGATAAAGTTGCCAAAAAATATTTATCTTTGGCTACGTAAACAGTTGATAGATATGAAAAAAATCCTTTTGATTGCCATGGTCGTGCTTTCCCTCAGCCTGGCGTATTCCTGCAATAGCAAGGAGGAAGTCGACGACCCCATCGTAGGAACCTGGGTATGCAACGACCCCGTCCACTACAACGACGGCACCATCCGTGACTACACAGAGACGTATGTATTCAATTCCGATGGTACGATGAGCATTCAGTTCATCTGCCAGGACATGTGGGACGACTTCTGGACCTTCGGTATCCGTTTTGGCGGCACTTATACAACCGACGGCACCAAATTTTCATTTAAGGCCCACATGGTCGCAAGCTACGAAGAAAACAACGGGAAAGTGGAATGGCGTGAGCAGAATCGCGAAGAAGAAGCTCGCGACTGCACTTTCGAGTACAAGATCGAAGGGAAGAAAATGACTGTGTATTACGGTCAGGAATGCGCAATCTTCGGTCACGGAGGCAGCGCGGTGATGGTCTTCGACAAGCAGTAGTAGCCTGTTGAAATCGATCATCACGTTGCTCAGCGTCGCCCTTCTCGCCGGGGTGAGTTGCGGTGCGGATGGGGACAACCGCGTCGAACGCATCTGGGACCAGGGCTATAGTGCCTTTCCTTCCATCGTCCGCTATCAGGATGCGATGTATGTGAGTTTCCGCGAAGGCGTGAGCCACATCTTCGACGAGAACGGAATCGCCGCGGGCAAGACTCGCATCCTTCGTTCCACCGACGGCAAGCGCTGGGAGAGCGTGGCGCTTCTCTCGAAGGATGGGTATGACCTCCGCGACCCCAAACTCTCCGTCACCGCCGACGGACGCCTGATGGTGATTCAGGGGGGCTCGGTGTATGTAGATAAGAAGCTGGTGAAGCGCATTCCGCAGGTATCCTTCAGCTCCGACGGCCTCTCTTTCAGCGACCCGGAGCCGGTGGATTATCCCATTCCGGGCGGATTCGCCTGGTTCTGGAGGATGACCTGGCACAATGGCACTGGCTATACCGTCTCTTACGGCGAGCCAGACGATGGAGGGCTTGAGCTCCTCAAGACCACCGACGGCCTGCATTTCGAAAAGATCACCGATATCGAACTGGGAGGATTCCCCAACGAAACTACCGTACGTTTCCTCCCCGACGGAAGGATGCTTCTTCTGATCCGCCGCGAAAAGGAAGATAAGAAGGCATATCTCGGCATCAGCGAAGCCCCTTTCACCAACTGGGAACTGAGGCCGCTTCCCTTTCAGATCGGGGGGCCGGAACTGGCCGTGCTGCCCGACGGAACGCTCCTTGCAGGCGGCCGGGCCTATTTCGAAGACGCTCACACGGAGACCGGCCTGTGGAAAGGTTCGGCCCGGGGCGATTTTGAACTGTGGAAGACCCTCCCTTCCGGAGGCGACAACAGTTATCCCGGATTCCTTATAGAGGATGGCAAGCTCTTGGTCGTTTACTACTCATCCCACGAACTCACCCGCCCCGATGGCCGCCCGAGGGCTGGTATCTACCTGGCGAGGGTGCGCATACGTTAATGACAAAAATGCTTATATTTGAAAAAAATCTGGATATGAAAAAGCTCATAACTTCAATTCTCCTGCTCGCGTTGGCAATGCCGGTTTTTGCACAGGATCCAGTAGAACAGAAGTGGACCGTTAGGGCATCTGCCGGATATCTTCCATCAGTGCCTGTAGTTGTCTCCCTTTTTGGTGCCATAGCTGTCGGTATTGCAGTCAGTGCCAACGAAGAAAACAATGAGACCCTCAAGATAGATATTCCTCCTTTTTTGAGTTTCGATGTCCTATATAGCTTCAACTCGCGCTGGTCGGCGGGTATCAGCACCGGCTACACCGGATGTGTGTTCAATATTGTCGACAAGGATTCTGGGGCGGTGCATTCCCGGCAGCACAACATCTTTATTCCGCTGGACGCTGTCGGCCGCTGCAACTATCTCTCCCGCCCTTCGGTAAAGCTCTACGGATCCATCGAGGCTGGGATGATGCTCGTGGCAGGCAGCAGCGATCTGAGCGTTTCCTTCGACGCCCAGATCAACCCTATCGGCGTTGAATTCGGCCGCAGGTTCTTCGGAATGGTCGAAGCCGGTGTCGGCATGAACTACTTCGGCGGCCGTATAGGTGTGGGCTACAGGTTTTAATTCTTGCATTTCACAACATGAATCACCTGCGCTATTTTACAGCCTTACTGGCACTGATAGTTGTCTTTTCCTGTGAAAAGATGCCACAGGATTCTATTAGTATCACTTCGGATAGCAACGTGGTGTTCCCTCCCGAGGGTGGCACCGCAACAATTTCGTTCATTGCAAGCGGCTTTTGGACGGCCGCTATTGCCGATGCCGAAGGATCTTCCTGGCTGAGCATCAGTCCGGATCAAGGCTCCAGGGACGGAAGCTTTACACTTATCGCCCGTGTGAATTCCGATTATGACGACCGCATAACATCTGTTACCATAACATGCGGCATGGCCTCGGCTTCGGTAGTCGTTACCCAGGGCCGAAGCCAGACGCCTCCGGATCCCGTCGATTCAGGTGAAACATATTCCTATGCCGAGCTCCCTGCATTCGACAATACCAATACCGATTATTACTATAACACCCTGTATGCCAATACGGTAAAAAGCGGGCGACGGGTGCGGAACTTCTCTTTCTGCTATGACACACGCCGGCATAACCCCATTTGGGTGGCATTCCCCATGCACAGCATATACGCCGAAGGCTCGGGACGTTCCACGAACGAAGAGGGGAAAGACCCTTGGATGCGGTATCCTGATCTCCCTCTCGGGCAGCAGTCGATAATCTGGGACATCGAGGGAGACGGTTTCATGTACTGGTCCGCATCTTCTTCCATCTTATCCGGAGGCAGCTGGACCAAGGGACATCTATGCATGTCATCCAGCAGGGCGGGTGCGGGATCGGAACTCAACCTGCAGACCTTCTACCCCGTGAACATCGCGCCGCAGTCCAATACCTATGCAGGAGCAGGTATATTCGGTTCATTGTGGGGAAAGACGGAAGATTTCCACTGGCAGCGGGGCAGCCAGATTTGTTATGATACCTTGTATGTCGTGGCCGGATGCCATTATGCCAACGATGATAACATCGAATACGATGCTTGCAACTGGAATACCCGTTCAGAGTACTCCAAAGCCTGCATCATCCCCACTCACCAATATAAGTTATTCCTTCGTACACGTTCCGGCATCACAGGGAAGGATGTCAGGAAATGCACGGAGAGCGAACTCAAAACCATTGGTTTCTGGTTCGACTCTGTGCTTCCTGTCGGTTCTTCGTCAGACCTCGCGGATTATGCCGTCTCCGTTTCCGAGATAGAAAAGAGGACAGGCATAGTCTTTTTCCCGGATATACCCGCCTCTGTCAAATCACAGTGCCAGACTTCGGACTGGAACCTGTAGAATGCAGGGACTTAGTTTATAGATTATGCTAAAGAAAATAACCACCGCTATTGCTGCGGCCCTCCTACTTGCCGCTTGCACCTGTACACCCAAAGTCAGTTATAAGATCTGGTACGACTGGCCCGAAAGATACCTCCCGGATTTCTCTACCCTCGGTGAACCCGCCATCACAGGAGTCAAGTCCAATCTGGACCTGGAGGGCATAGACGATACCAAGAACCATTTCTGCGCCGTTTTCGAAACGGAACTCAAGGTGAAGACAGAAGAGGAATACACCTTCATCCTCACCACTGACGATGGCAGCAAACTCTATGTCGACGATGAACTGCTGATAGTGAGCGACGGTGCGCGCGGCCCTATCGAAGAAAAGGCAGTCAAAGTGCTTTCGAAAGGCAGGCACGCCATAAAGGTCGAATGGTTCGACTTCGACAAGGGGCAGTCGATAGTATTCCGTTATTCTACTCCCACCATCAGGGAGAGGGAGATCGACGATACCCATCTGTACAGGGAAGACCGCGCTACCAGCAGGCATCGCTTCGTCAAACCCCAGGTCAGGGAGGCCTACAAACGCTTTGCAGCCTGGAAGGGAGATGATGAGGTGCTGGTCTATCCTATCCTCACCGATGTGCACACCTGCGGCCGTTTCAGCTTCAAGCACATTGGCTACGGAGCTACTGCGGCCAAAGTGTTCGGTGCGGATTTTATGGCGAATCTGGGCGACATCGGCCTCAATGCCTATCAGGCGACAGCTGATTCCATTTACGCAAAGTGGATCAAGGAGAGGACACTTGAACAGATGAAGAAATTCAACGGCGTCTGGATCTATACCCCCGGCAACCACGACTGGGATGCCGGCCAGGGCCGATATCATACCGAACAGGAGCTGCAGGATTTCTTCCAGAAGCCCTGGGTGGAGCGCGCCGGAGGCAACCTCCATCTCACTCCCGGAAGGACCTATGGGTACTATGATATCCCTGAAAAGAACTTCCGTATCATCTTCCTCAACAGCAGCACGACCCGCACTCTGGGTGAAGCCTACTATCTTTTCGGGAAAGAAGAACTTGCCTGGCTGGCAGATCTGCTTGAGGCCACCGATCCCGCTACGAACGTGATAGTGATGGCGCATTATATGCCTCATCCTATGGGCCGCTGGACCTCCAGCAAGCCTGTGGAGCTCACTTTAACCCAGAACGATGCAATCATGAACCTGCTGTCGGAATATGCGCAGAAGCGCACCATCGTAGCGATGGTCACCGGCGACAGCCACACCAACGACTACATCAACTACAACGGAGTGAACTACTTCGTTTCTCAGGGCTACGGCTGGGTGGTCCCGGACCTGATGCTCCCCACCAACCGTCACGCGTTCTTCGATTATAAGGAAACCCTATGCATCGACGTGGTCGCCGTCAAACCTGCCACCCGGGAGGTGCACACCTTCCGCATCGGTGCCGGCGGAGCCGACTACGACTGCGAGTTCAGCTACTAGATATGATCTGCACCAGCATACAGCACAAGACCTACGACGAGATCCTGGCCCTACTGGATGATCCGTGGATAGAAATGGCGGAGATCCGCCTGGACCGATGCGATCTCTCGGACGAAGAGATAGAAGACCTGTTCGCAAATACGGATACCCCTCTGATTGCCACATGCCGCATTTCCGAGGTGGGAGAGAAGAAGGCTGAGCGTCTTCTTGGCCTGGCCGTACGTGCCGGGGCCCGCTTCGCCGATCTGGAGGTTGAGGCCGATGCGGGCTTCAGCAAACGCTTCCGCTCGATGTGCGAGGAGTGCGGCACGGAGATCATACGCTCCTTCCACGACTATTCCGGCACCCCGGACCTGGAATATCTGCAGCAGCTGCGGGACCGTTGCTATCGCTACGGCGCCGACATCGCCAAAATCGTCGTCACCGCCCATTCCGCGGCCGACGCCGCGCGGGTAATGGATTTATATGGTGATTGTAATAATCTTGTGGCCTTTGCCATGGGCGAAGCCGGGCGCGCAACCCGCATCGAATGCCTGAAACGCGGCGCCCCCTTCAGCTACGCATCCCTCTCCGATGCCGAAGCCACCGCCCCCGGGCAGATCGACTACATCACCATGCACCGCGAGGTCTACGGCGACTGGCGCGGCTTTTTCCGCAACAGCCTGCAGATGCCCGCATCCAAAAGCTTCGCGCAGCGGGCCATCATCGCCGCCGCCCTTGCGGACGGCCGCAGCCATCTCCGCGGATATTCCCCCTGCGCCGACAGCGAATCCGCCCTGGCAGTTGCCCGTGCCCTTGGAGCCAAAGTCCGCCTCGACGGCAGCACGCTGACCATCGACGGCATCAGCGGAGCCCACACATCTCTCGAAACCCTCCATACCGGTGAATCCGGGCTGCTGACGCGCCTGATGATACCCCTGATGGCAACGATTAACGACTGCCCCGTCACCATCACTGGGGAGAAAACCCTCACCCGCCGCCCTCTGAAGGGGGTCAGCGACATCATGGCATCGTTCGGCGTCATCGTCCGCGAGAGCACCGTGCCTATTCGTGTAGAGGGCCGCATCATCCCCGGCGTGGCGGAAATTTCCGGAAAGGACGGCTCGCAGCTGATCTCCGGCCTGCTGGGCGCGCTGCCGCTCTTCGACAAGCCCTCAACCCTCATCATCACCGACCCCAAGAGCATCCCCTACATGTTCATCACCTGCGACGTGCTCAAGCACTTCGGCATCAAGATCTCTTCGGAGATGGAAGGGGATGAGAAGATGATAGAGGAGCAGGATTGGAGCGGGTGCACGGGCGTGACCTTCAAGATTCGCGGTGGGCAGAAGTACAAAGCGGCCGACTTCGACATCGAAGGCGACTGGAGCAGTGCGGCTCCCTTTCTGGTGGCCGGTGCACTCTACGGCAAGGCCGAGGTCTCCGGGCTGGATACATCCTCCTTGCAGGCAGACCTTTCGATTGCGGATATCCTGGTCGAGGCCGGGGCTGTGGTTTCAGAGATGGACGGGGCGGTGTGCGTGTCCCGCGCGCCCCTGGAGGCTATTTCGGTGGATCTGAACAATGCGCCGGATATCTTCCCGATTGTTTCCGTGCTGGCCGCATTTTGTGAAGGCGAAAGTGTGATTTCCGGGGTCGGACGGCTGGTTGGAAAAGAGAGCAACCGCGCCGAGGCTATCCTGGAGATGCTTTCCGCCCTGGGAGTGCAGGCATCTGTGGCTGGGGATGACCTTCACATTGTGGGAGAAACCCTGACCTCGCGCCTGCTGAACGGCCGGCTCCTGCATGGCGGCGCCTTCACTTCCCGCGCCGACCACCGCATGGCCATGGCCTTGAAGATCGCTTCGCTCGGCGCTTCAGAACCCATCACCATCGACGACACCGCCTGCGTCGCCAAATCCTTCCCCGCCTTTTGGGAGATGTTCGACTAGCACTGATACAGACGATAGCGGAAACCATCCAGCCAGGGGTACTATTCTTTTTGCTGGAGCCTAATCGTTTGATACTTAATCACTTACTTTAAATGCCTGCCTTTATGATACGGCAGGCATTTTGCGAAAGTGATTGAAATTCAACAGGTTGATCCCCAGAGCAACCCTAAAGCCGCAGGTATTTTCTCAGCTGCTCTTTTGTGGCTTTAGTTTCCATCATAAGATCGCATAATAATTGAGCTCGATCGGCGACCGGCAGTTTTAATGCATCATAAGGATTCTGAATCCCGTGATATTCTTTAAGCGCCTTTGGTATTTGAAGATAAGCTTGATGGGAATCATAATAGAATTCTTCCTTCACATCGTATTCGCTGCCTTGATTGGATGCAAAAGCGAGGCAGGCCTGAGCATATGAATTGCCGTAAAGTGAAAGCAGTGACTTGTAGTCAATGAAGTTATACGACACAATAATATAGTCTATAAGCTGCTGGGTCTCTTTTTGACTCAAACCACGGAAGATCATTCTCAGTATCCTATGATTCAAAGGATAATTCAAGTCTGAATACTTATCTACCCACTTGATTGCCCGGCGCATTTTTGCCGATGCCGATTCTTTTTTCAAAGGCTCGGAGAAGGGATGATCGCTATCAGCGTACGCAAGAAAGGTCCATCGATATTCTTCGGCCCTATTGCATAATTTCTTTTCACCCGGATTATTGTAACAATAGGAGCAGATAGTCCGTACCGCTTTCTCACCCCTTTTTACGCTGCTGCCGAAGGATTTATGGAACACCCTTCCGGAACTGCCGAGTTCCTTATTGATTTCTATGGCGTACTGGCTTTCTGTGTCCCTTACAAAATCAAACACTTCCTTTCGACAGTAAGCATTAGCTACATAATGCAGATGGTCGATCATTGGACTCACCCCCAGAATCGAGATGCCTCTTTTGCGCGCAGTGACACTCGCAATTGTGAAGAAAACAAGAAAGTCGGTAATTGTATAAAAAAGCAGGTACCCGTTTTCGGCCCTGGAATAGATATGCACCGCAGTGCTTTGTATGGCATCCCTTCCCTCCATATCCTTCAAATTTTTGGCAATATAAGAAGTAATTCTTTTATATGCAAATCTTTGTTTCTGGAGGTTAACTGATTAGCTTACAGCAATTTGCTTAAAACCCCTGCCCGGTTTGTTGAGCAGGGGTTTTAAGTAAGTGGGTGAGTGTGAGTGGCTTAAGCTCCAGCCCGGGAGTGCGCAAATTTCTAGAAATCTAAATCTCCCAAGCGCCGCCGGGGGCGAAGACGCTGGCGACCAGCCGGTCGTAGAAGCGGCCGCGCTTGGCGAGGTCCAGCACGTTATAGCGCCAGCGCATCAGCTGAACCTTGGGGAACATGGCGCGGATATCCTCGCGGGTGATGCCGATGTGCTCGGGTTCGTAGGGGGCGCCGGCAATCTTGAAGGCTTCCTTCATTTTGGAGAAACTCCAGATCTGCCCGGAGATTCGCTCACGCAGTTCCGGCCAGGACTCACGCAATGCTGTCAATTCACGCCGAACGGTCTCGGCATCTCCATATTTCTGGGTTATCTGCTCATATCCGAGTTTGGGGGCGGGGAAATCCTTGAATATCTCCAACGCCCTTGCCTGTTCCTCCTCCAATGAAGGCCAGGCAGCCACGCAGGCATCGATATCCAACGAAGAAAGGTCGTATTTGACAAACTCCTCCAGCACTGCACACATCGTGAGAGTGCCAATTGCCACCTGGAATCCGTGTGAGACGAACTTTCCGTTATAGCGGTGATGCGTCATGTCCAGAATATGGGAGAAGAGATGGTCGCAGCAGGATGCGGGGCGGCTGGAGCGGGCGGCCTGCATCGCGAAGCCGCTCAGGATCAGCCCCTCGAACAGATCGGAAACGGCCTTGGTTTCCCCCGCGGCCACTCCGGTGGGATTTGACAGCAGTTCATCGAGGCAGTCCTGCAAAACATGCCAGGCGGCCGGCTGGATAGGCTCGGTGCCGACAAGATCGGAGATCATCCATTCTGCGCCTGCAGGCACCTTGGCGGCCAGATCCGCATAGCCTGCAGCAGTCATCTCCCTGGGGGCTGCAGCTATCACGTCTACATCCGCCACCACCGCAACCGGCGCAGGGCACTCGAAGGTCTGCTTGGCGTTCTGGTAAGTGATTGATGCACCGAATGAGGTGTATCCGTCCACCGAAGCCGCAGTAGGCACGGTGAGATAGCTCTGCTTATGATGATGTGAGCAGAGTTTGCAGAGATCGTTGATGGTGCCGGACCCTATCGAAACGGCAATTGCGCCTGTCTCGTCCAGCACTCGGTCCAGCGCCTCGATATGGTCCCAGTCTGCGTGGAACTCATCCTCCTCGAAAAGGAACTTCTGCACCGGGACTCCGGAGGCCTGCAGGGCCTCGAAGACCTCTGCGCCGGCAACCCGCCAGGTGTTTTTATCTGCTACTACGATGGCCTTGCGGCCGGGGAAAAAATCATTGAACAATGCGGGCACGCGCCCAAGTATGCCTTGCCCAAGTTCGAAGGCTTTGGTGTCAGTGGCCACTTTGAGGGCCGCTGCAATTCTTTCTTCTGATGTCATATTGTTGGCGAATTGTT
Source organism: Bacteroidales bacterium (assembly GCA_017527415.1). Lineage (GTDB taxonomy): Bacteria > Bacteroidota > Bacteroidia > Bacteroidales > UBA932 > Cryptobacteroides. The sequence goes on from JAFXQA010000001.1 coordinate 12,785, forward strand.
CTACAATAATACAACTTTTTTTGCATTTTCCCTTATATGGCGGCACGGAATTGGAGTTGCGTTTTTGAGAAAGGGATAGTATTTTTGCATATATGAAAAAGATAAGCACCTTTTTGTCCGTCGTGTTAGCCCTGTCGGCTATGATACCTGCTGCCGGCGCGCAGACACTTCCTACCAAGTTTGAGGTCAAGATCAAGGCCAAAGACCACGTGCAGGGGATGGCCATCGACACCGCCGCCCGCTGCTGCTACCTGTCGTTTACCACAAGCCTGGTGAAAACGGACTATGAGGGCAACGTGCTTGCGAGCATCGATTCCATCTTTGGCCACCTTGGCGCGATGACTTTCGACGCAGCCTCACGAAAACTCTACGCATCGCTGGAGTGCAAAGACGATGTGATAGGCCAGGGAATTGCCAAGCATCTTGGCAAAGAGGCCGTGTCGCAGGAGTTGTCCAAGTTCTATATAATGGTGTTTGATGTGGACGGGGGGCAGGCAAGGCCGGGTGCCGGCAATCCTGTAATCGCCGGCCAGTGGGAGGTCTCAGAGGCGATTGCAGATTACAAGGTCCGCTACGGCTGCTCAGGCATCGACGGGGTTACCATCGCTCCGCAGATAGGGAAGAAAAAGGGCAAGCCGCGCCTCTACGTGGCCTATGGAATCTACGGAGATATCTCCCGCCGCGACAACGACCACCAGATTTTGCTGGAATACAAGCTGGATGCCTTCAAGTCCGGCGTGACTGCCCCGAAGGCATCCGCCAAATACTTCGTCTTCACTGGCAACACCACCTGGGGCGTGCAGAACCTGTGCTTCGACCCCAAGACGGAGTGCATATTCATGGCTTGTTATTCAGGCAAGAAGCCGGAGTTCCCGAATTTCAGCCTGTTCGCCGTTCCGGTGGCGCAGAAGCCCGTGAAGAAAGTGTTGCGCGGATTGGAGGATGACGGCGAGCATCTGTCGCTGGCGCTATGGCAGCAGGGATTGCTGGGTTCCGTAAAGGGTGTCCGTGGATGGCGTTTTTCAGATGCCACCACCGGCGTCTGCACCCTCGGCGACGGCACCTGGTTCGTATCTACCCCGTTGAAGCTCCGCGGCAAAATGCAGACCGCAATCGTCCGCCAGATCCATTGGAGAGGCGGCCCACAGGAGAATCCGTTTGAATAGATTGCCTGGAGCAGAACTGTTTGATTGCTAGCGACTTACTTCAAATGCCTGCCGATAAAACACGGCAGGCATTTGAAGTAAGTTATTAAAAACCAGGGCGTTACGCTCCAGGAAAACTACAGCAAATCTGCCAGCACTATTGCGGCCATGGCTTCCACGATTACCGGGGTGCGCTGGGCGAAACATGCGTCGTGACGACCACGGATCTGGAGAGTTGCCTCTTTCTTGTGCTCGAAATCCCAGGTTTTCTGGGGTTTGGCTATGCTGGAAGTGGGTTTGAAGGCCACGCGGAACACTATCGGTGCGCCATTGGTCAGTCCGCCGTTGATGCCTCCGGAGCCGTTCTTCACAGGGCCGTCCGGGCCGAAGGGGTCATTATGTTCGGAGCCCTTCATCCGCGCAGCCGCGAAACCGTCTCCGAACTCTATGCCGCGCACTCCCGGAATGGCGAAAATGGCGTGAGAGATGCAACTCTCCACCGAATCCCAGAAGGGGTCGCCAACGCCCACGCCGAGGCCGGTGACCGTGCATTCCACGATGCCGCCGAGGGAATCCCCCTCAGCCGTAACGGCCTTCAGCATCCCATCCCATTTGGAGGAATCCGCCTCGCCGCCGAGCTCAACAAGGCTTGCGTTAATGGCCACGTCCAGCTTCTGGGGAGCCTCCTCGGTGCCATATTCTGCGTTCAACACCTTTTTGGCAACCACGCCCGCCGCCACTATGGGCAGGGTCAGGCGGCCGGAGAAGTGCCCTCCGCCGCGGGGGTCGTTCGCAAAATTATATTTCACGTTGGCCACGAAATCTGCATGCCCGGGCCGGGGGATGGATGCGAACTGCTCGTAGTCCTGGCTCTGCACGTTGGAATTCCAGAAAACTATGGTGATGGGGGCGCCGGTGGTGTAGCCGTCCAACACGCCGCTGAGGATCTTGGGCTTGTCTGCCTCGCGCCGCGGCGTAGTGCCGACCGCGCCGGGAGCGCGCCGCGCTATATCTTCTTCGAAATCCGCTTCAGCAAGCGGAATGTTCTCCGGCACTCCGTCCAGAACCACGCCGATGGCCGGCCCGTGGCTCTCGCCGAAGATGGAAACCTTGAAGTATTGTCCGAAAGTATTCATACGAACGCAAAGATAGGAAAATTCACTATCTTTGCGTCAATATGTTAGAAGAAAAGGACATCCTCGCATCGGCCGTGGAGAAAGAATACAGCGAGGGTTTTGTAACAGATATAGAACAGGAGTTCATCCCCAAGGGCCTTGACGAAGACATTATCAAAATGATCTCGGCCAAGAAGGATGAGCCCGGGTGGCTCCTTGAATTCCGTCTGGAGGCCTTCCGGAAGTGGAAAACCATGACCCCGCCCAAGTGGGGACACCTGAGCCGCCTGCCGGAAATCGACTTCCAGGATATCATTTATTACGCGGCTCCCAAGAGCGACAAGGACCGCCCGAAAGAAATCGATCCCGCCCTTCAGGAGACCTTCGACAAACTGGGCATCCCGGTGGGCGAGCGCGAGGTTCTGGCGGGCGTGAAGCCCAAGGATACCGTGGCGGTGGATGCCGTCTTCGACAGCGTGTCCGTCAGCACCACCTTCCGCAAGACCCTGGCGGAGAAAGGCATCATCTTCTGCAGCTTCAACGAGGCCGTCCACAACCATCCGGATCTCGTGCGCAAGTACCTCGCCACTGTAGTTCCGGTGGGCGACAACTTCTACGCCGCCCTCAACTCCGCGGTCTTCTCCGACGGATCCTTCTGCTACATCCCCAAGGGCGTCAAGTGCCCCATGGACCTCAGCAGCTACTTCCGCATCAACGCCAGCGGCACCGGCCAGTTCGAGCGCACGCTCATCATCGCCGACGAGGGCGCGAGCGTCAGTTATATGGAGGGCTGCACCGCCCCGATGAGGGATGAGAACCAGCTGCATGCTGCGGTTGTGGAGATAATAGTGGAAAAAGATGCGGATGTGCGCTACAGTACCGTCCAGAACTGGTATCCCGGCGATTCCCAGGGCCGCGGCGGCATCCTGAACCTCGTTACCAAGCGCGGACTCTGCCGCGGCGAAAACTCCCATCTCAGCTGGACCCAGGTGGAAACCGGCTCCGCCATCACCTGGAAATATCCTTCCACCATCCTGATGGGGGACAATTCCACCAGCGAGTTTTATTCCGTGGCCCTTACCAACAACTATCAGCAGGCGGATACCGGCACCAAGATGATCCACATCGGCCGGAACACCCGCAGCCGCATAGTCTCCAAGGGCATCTCCGCCGGCCACAGCGAGAACTCCTACCGTGGGCTCGTACGGATGAATCCGGGCGCATCCAAAGCCCGCAACTTCAGCCAGTGCGACAGCCTGCTGATCGGCAGCCGCTGCGGAGCGCACACCTTTCCGGTAATCCGGAACATGTGCCCGACCGCCATCGTGGAGCATGAGGCCACCACCTCCCGCATCAGCGAAGACCAGCTCTTCTACTGCAACCAGCGCGGCCTCGGTCCGGAAGATGCTGTAGGCCTCATCGTAGGCGGATACGCCCGCGAAGTCCTCAGCCGCCTTCCCATGGAATTCGCGGTCGAGGCCCAGAAACTACTCTCAGTCAATTTGGAAGGATCTATAGGATAGAATATGGATAACTTACTTGAAATACGCGACCTGCATGCCGGGATAGAAGGGAAGGAGATTCTCCACGGCATCAACCTTACCATAAAGCCCGGCGAGGTGCATGCGGTGATGGGCCCCAACGGGGCGGGAAAGAGCACCCTCAGTGCCGTGCTGGCGGGCCGTCCGGACTACAGCGTGACAGGCGGCAGCATCACGTTCTCCGGCCAGGACCTGCTGGCGATGAGTCCGGAGGAACGTTCCTGGGCTGGCATTTTCCTTTCGTTCCAGTATCCCATCGAAATTCCCGGCGTGAGCATCACAAGCTTCATGAAAGCCGCGGTGAATGCACGCCGCAAGGCGAAGGGTGAGCCGGAGATGGCTCCCGCGCAGTTCCTCAAACTGTTGAAAGAAAAGATGGCCTTCGTGAAGATGAAAGGGGAATTTGCCAAGCGTGAGGTGAACGTTGGCTTCAGCGGTGGGGAGAAAAAGCGTAACGAGATATTCCAGATGGCTATGCTGGACCCTGTTTTCAGCATTCTGGACGAAACCGACAGCGGCCTCGACGTGGATGCGCTCAAGATAGTTGCAGACGGCGTGAACGCCATGCGCAGCCCAGAGAAATCCGCCATCATCATCACGCATTACAAGCACCTGCTGGAACTGGTGACTCCGGACGTGGTGCATGTGCTGAAGGATGGCAAGATTATCGCCACCGGCGGCATGGAGCTGGCGGATAAGATTGAAAACCAAGGATTTGACAGCATAAATGGATAGGATATACCGGGTAGGAATCGATGAGGTGCCGAAGCGCCTGACCCTGGAGGAGAACGAGCATCTCCGCCTCACATTCATCGTGATGCCCGGCGTCAGCGCGGATATACCCTTCGAAATCAAGATCGGAAAGCCGGGGGTGAACCTGGAGATTTTCGGCTTGTACCTCTGCCCTCACAGCGAGCAGGTGAAATTCAACATTACCGTGCGCCACATGGTAGGGGGAGCGTTCTCGCGCCAGACCTTCCGCGGAATCGTGGGCGGCACCGCCCGCGCCGAGTTCGATGGCCTGGTGTATGTGGCCCCGGAAGCCCAGAAGACGGAGGCCTACCAGGAGAACCGTTCCATCCTTCTCTCCGAAGGTGCCGTGGCGGAGACTCATCCCCAGCTGGAAATCTACGCCGATGACGTAAAGTGCTCGCACGGAGCCACTACCGGTTACCTTAATCCCGACGAACTCTTCTACCTCCGCAGCCGCGGCATACCCGAAAAGGACGCCCGCAAGATGCAGATGATTTCTTTTGTATCCCCGGTAATCGCTCATTTGCCATCGGAGATGCAGGATCAGATACTTTCGCGCTTATGACGGTCTACCCCAACGTGAAGCTGAATCTGGGGTTGCGGGTGCTGGGCAAGCGCCCGGACGGCTATCACGACCTGGAGAGCCTTTTCATCCCCTGTGATGGCTTCTGCGATGAACTGGAGATAGTTCCGGCGCCGGAGTTCTCCATTGAGATCGGCGGCCCCTGCTACCGCGGATGGGATCCTTCGGAAGATTTGACCGCCCGCGCCTGGAGGCTGCTGCAGGATGAATATAGGATTGGCCCGGTGCGGATTTCGCTGACCAAGAATTCCCCCGTGGGGGCAGGTCTCGGAGGCGGTTCCGCAGATGGTGCCTTCGCCCTCCGCGCCCTTTCGGACCTGTTCGGCCTGGGCCTTTCGGACGATGCCCTCGCGGCCCTCGCCGCCCGCCTCGGCTCCGACTGCCCCTTCTTCATCTACAACCGCCCCATGTTCGTCTCCGGCCGCGGGGATGTGTTGGAAGCATTCGATATCGACCTGTCCGGATATCGGATTGAAGTTTCTGTGCCTGAAGGCGTTGCGGTTAGCACGAAGGAGGCGTACGCCGGACTGGACGTGCAGGGGGAGGTGTTGCCTCCGAGAGGCATGCCAGCCTCCCCGCTGCGGGACATACTGCGTCTGCCTGTTCCCGACTGGCGGGGGCGGCTGGTTAACGACTTCGAACGCAGCGTCTTCCCTGCCCATCCGGAAATCGAAGCGCTGAAAGAGCGCTTCTACGCGGATGGTGCCACCTACGCCTCTATGTCCGGCTCCGGTTCCGCCGTATTTGCTTTATTCCCGTTGAAGTAGTATCTTAGCAACATGAAACCTGGCCTGAAGCATCTGATCGCAGCGTGCTTGTTGTTTGCGTCCCTCGTGTGCGGAGCGCAGACCACAAAGGTGCGCGGCCGGGTCACCGATGAAAACGGCGAGGGAATACCCTTTGCCGGCGTCTATTTCAAAGGTACTACAGTCGGCATCACCACCGACCTCGAAGGCTACTACAACATCGAAACCCGCGACCCGCAATGCGTGGTGCTGGCGGCCCAGTTGCTGGGTTACGACACCCGCATGGCAATGGTGAATTTCGGCCAGTTCAACGAGGTCAACTTCGTTCTTCCCCTTACCGACAATCGCCTGACCGGGGCGAAGGTGCGTGCGGATAACAAGAAAGCCCGGGAACTGCTGGCCAATATCCAGAAACACCGGTCCACAAACGATCCGGACGCCCATCAGGAGTATGTATGTGAAGTCTATAACAAGATGGAGCTGGACCTTACGCATCCCTCCGAGCAGCTGGACGGCAAAAGGTTCCGCAAGGAATTCGGCTTTGTTTTCGACTACATCGACACATCGGCCGTTTCCGGCGTACCCTATCTCCCGGTGATGATTTCCGAGACCGTTGCGGAGCGCAAGCACCGCGGCAACCCGGAATTCAACACCGAGACCGTGCTCGCGAACCGCATCTCCGGGCTCAACCCGGACGGCAACAACATGCTCAGCCAGTTTACCGGATCGCTTCACCTGAAGATCAACTTCTACCGTCCCTTCATCAATGCTTTCGACGTACAGTTCCCCTCCCCGATCTCGGAGACGGGACTGCTCTATTACAACTATTATATTATTGATACCCTGAAGGTCGACGGCCGGAAGACCCTGCTAGTCCGATATCATCCTAAACAGCTTGTATCCACCCCGGCATTCGACGGTGAGATGCGCATAGACTGCGAAGACTTCGCCCTGCGCAGCATCCATGCCAACATGAAGAATGCCACCAATGTCAACTGGCTCAGGGACCTGGTGCTGGATTCGGAGTACGAGCGCCAGGCAGATTCCACCTGGTTCTACAAGTCGGACAAACTTTATGTAGACCTGTCATTGTCCCTGCGGGACTCGTCCAGGATGCTGTCTTTCATCGGAAAGAAGGATATGTCATATTCCAAGGTCCGTTTCGAGCTGGATGAGAAACTGAGCTCCGGTGTAGGGATGGTGCGTGTGGAGAACGATGCCAGCAAGAAGGATGATTCCTACTGGGCGGCGGCCAGGCCTGAGCCCCTTTCGTTAAAAGAGCAGGAGATTTACGACATGGTGGACAAGATCCAGACCGTGCCCTTCTATAAAAGTCTCTACGAGATAGTATATACTGCCATCAACGGCTACTACGAGGTGGGGAAGATAGGCTTCGGCCCGTATTTCAAACTGATTAGTTTCAATGCGTTGGAGGGCCTCCGTCCGCAGTTTGGCATGCGCACGTCCAAAGATTTCAGCCTCACGGACCGCTTCACCGTATACGGGGCCTACGGCACCAGGGACAAGACCCTGAAGGGTGGGGCTACATGGGAGCATCTCTTTGGGCGAATCCCCGAGCGCAAACTCACGCTTTCCGCAAAGTACGATGTTTATCAGATGGGCAGTGCAGCTGCCAACTCTATCGGCGAGGGCAACATCCTTGCTACCATCTTCGGCGGAAGCTACAACAACAAGCTCTGCATGATGTCGTCGTTTGCCGGCAGCTACGCGCATGAATTCTCCAGCCGTGTGAACGGCGAAATCGGATTCGACTTCAAGCGCTTCTATCCAAACGAAGCCGGATGGCTGCCGGAAATCCGCCAGGTATCCTTCTACGCCCCCGACTCCACCAAGATCCACAGTGTTGCGGCCAACGAGTTCTATGTGGCCCTGCGTTTCTCGAAAGATGAGACGGTGAACCGGGGGCTGTTCAAGAAACAGTATGTCTACTCCGATTATCCGTCCGTGACCATCTCGCTGGCGGGCTCTCCTGATGGCCTTCGGGAGGGAGATTACAGCTATATGCGCCCGGAATTTACCCTTCGCTGGAGCCCTCGTGTGCCTCCGTTCGGGACCTCGAAGATTTACATAAACGCCGGAAAGATATACGGGCACGTCCCCTATCCGCTGCTTCACTTCCACGAGGGTAACAGCACCTATTTGCTCAACCGCTTCTCGTTCGCGTGCATGGAATTCATGGAATTCGCCTCGGACGAATGGCTGACCATCTTCTGGAATCACTGTTTCAATGGCTTCTTCTTCGGAAAGTTGCCGTTGATACGCAAACTGGGATGGAGGGAAGAGGTGTCTTTGCGGGCAGTCTGGGGATCTCTTTCCAATGCCAATAACGGCAACCTGGCAAAAGTTAGCATTGCCGACATGGAAGCGCCCATGCTTTTCCCGAACGGCACCTCCTCGCTCGGTAAACTGCCATATGTGGAATTCGGTGTCGGTGTATCCAACATCCTTAAATTCATCCGCATAGATTGCTACTGGCGCGGCACTTACCGCGACGCCCGCTATGTCGTGGTGGAAGACCCCACCGGCAAACCCGTCAAGCCCATTATCGACCCCGCCACCGGCCTTCCCATCGAAGACCCAACCCTGCGCCAGAAAGTCCTCGGCCGCATCAAGACCCCCAACTTCGCCGTGAAGATCGGCGCGGAGTTCAAGTTCTGATTTATGAAGCAGGTTGCAAAGATTATTTCCCTGATTTCCATGGCGGTCCTAATCGTTTCGATGATGGCTGCCACAATCATAGAGAAACTTCACGGCACTCCTGCGGCATTCAAATGGGTTTACGGCAACCCGGTGTTCATCGTGTTCTGGGGGACAGCAGTCGTTTTCGGACTGATCTATCTGGTCTGTTCCGGAGTGCACCGCAGGGTCTTCACGATGGCCATCCATCTGTCTTTCACCGTCATCCTTGTCGGTGCCCTGGTGACCCATCTCTTCGGCCAAAGCGGAGAGATCCATCTCCGGGAGGGAGAGGCAGCTTCCGCTTTTGTCCTGGACGACAATTCTCCGGCAACCCTTCCTTTCGAAATCCGCCTGAACGAATTTGCCGTCGATTACTACAGCGGCTCCAGGATGCCGTCCGACTACCGGTCGAGCGTTACCTTCCTTCCGGAAGATGAGACTGTGCAGATATCGATGAACAATATCGCCAAATACCGGGACTACCGCTTTTATCAGGCAGATTACGACGAGGATCTGAAGGGCAGCATCCTTGCCGTCAGCCACGATCCCTGGGGCGTCGGTATCACCTATGCAGGATATATCCTCCTGCTATTGTCTATGACAGGGTTTTTCTTCGAGAAGGATACGGCCATCCGCGCAGCACTCAGGAGGAGCGTAAGATGATGGCAGAACAGATATACGAAAGCATCGCGTTGCCTAAGGTTCAGTTTATGCTGAGCCTGGCCCTGGGGCTTGTCCTGTTCATCCTCGGGACGGTGCTGATGTCGAAGAAGAAGGTTTTTCCTCGTCCGGTACTGCTTGCCGGTGCGGGGATTGCCCTGTTGTTGTGGTTTTACCTCACTGCGGTCATCGGCCTCCGCTGGCATCTGTCCGGCACCGGGCCTTACGTCGGCCGTTACAATGTGATGATGCTGATTGCCTGGTTTGCCATGCTGTCTATCCTCCTGCTGCACAGGCGTTTCCCGCTGATCGAGCCGTTGGGCTTCCTGCTTGCGGGCTTTGCGATGCTGCTTGCGACCCGCGCCGGTGCGAGCATGAAGATCATGCCGCTGATGCCGGTCCTGCGCTCGCCTCTGCTGCCCATCCACGTGGTGTCGATGATGATGTCTTATACGCTTTTCGGCCTTGCTGCTTTCAACGGCATAATGGGGGTGGCCGTTCGTTCGATGGACGTGAAGGAGCGCCTGCGGGATGTGAGTCTGATCATTTTATGCCCCGCCGTCTTCCTGCTGACATTCGGCATCTTCCTGGGGGCTGTCTGGGCAAATATTTCGTGGGGAGGCTACTGGGCCTGGGATCCCAAAGAAACCTGGGCGCTGGTGACACTGCTGGTCTATTCCTTCGCCCTGCACGGCGACCGCTCCATCAAGGCTTTCCGCAACCCGACCTTCTTCCACGCCTTCACCATCGCAGCCTTTCTGTGCGTCCTCGTCACCTATTTCGGAGTGAACCTGCTCCTGGGCGGGATGCATTCGTACGGGGGATAGGCTCTACTTATACGAAAAGGAGACAAGCTCTTGCGAACCTGTCTCCTTGTGCGGTAGGTGAGAGTCGAACTCACACACCCCAACGGGCACTACCCCCTCAAAGTAGCGTGTCTACCATTTCACCACTACCGCGATTTGGGACTGCAAAAATAGAGATAATTCCGGAAAACACAAAATTTTCCGAAAAAATATTTAACTTTGCGGTCCCTTACGAGTTGAGGGATACACATTTATTAACTTTTAAACAGATTTACAATGGCTGTTAAAATTCGTCTCCAGCGCCACGGAAAGAAGAATTTCGCATTCTTCGACATTGTTGTGGCCGACACCCGCGCCCCTCGTGACGGACGCTTCATCGAGCAGATCGGTTCTTACAATCCCAACACCAATCCTGCTACCATCGTTCTCAATTCAGACCGTGCCCTTGCATGGCTCAACGTCGGAGCTGAACCCTCCCTCGTCTGCCGCCGCATCCTCTCCTACGAAGGAGTGCTGCTTCGCAAGCACCTCAATGGTGGAATAGCGAAGGGCGCCCTGACCCAGGAGCAGGCCGATGCTAAGTGGAACGCCTGGAAGGCAGAGCGTGATGCTAAGATCGCTGCCAAGAAGTCGAGCCTTGCCAACGCCGCCATCGAAGCAAAGAAGGCTGCAAAGGCAGAGGAGACCAAGGTGAAAGAGGCACGCGCAGAGGCTATCGCAAAGAAGGCTGCCGAACTTGCTGCTAAGCAGGCAGAGGCTGTTGCCGAAGAGGCTCCCGCCGAAGAGGCCACCGAAGCTCCTGCAGAGGAAGCATAATGCTCCCGATTGCCAAAGTCGTCAAATCTTTCGGCACCGACGGTGGGCTGCTCCTGAGCGGCGACGTCGATCTGGAAACTTTGGACTTCAAGGAACCTGTATTCATCGAATTCGATGGATTGCAGGTTCCTTTCTTTATTCTCGACTGCCAGCCTAAAGGCGGCAAGGCGGTAGTGCATCTCAATGATGTTGATAATCTGGAAGATGCCGAAGAAATGGTAGGCCGCACCATCTATGCCGATGTGGAGGTAGAGGACGATGACGAACCCGATTTCACCGGCTGGGCCATCCTCGACCACGGCAGGGCAATCGGCACCTGCACCGGGCTCGAGCCCATCCCCGGCAACCCCTGCCTCTATGTGAAGCTTGCCGACGGCAGCGAAGCCCTCATCCCCCTTCACGAAGACTTTATCGCCGGCATCGACGAGGCCTCCCGCACCCTCTCCCTGAATCTCCCGGAAGGATTATACTAGCTTCTTTGCACTTTGGCAGAATTTTGCTATCTTGCATGCTGATAGTGTAATACCTGAACCTGATGAAGCAAAAATTCCCGCGTTTCGACATGGCGCGCGACCCGATACGCACGCAATGGTACCTGAAACCCATCACCAAGCTCCTTAGCTGGCCGGCCGTCATGGCGCACAGGCCTAAGATTACCAAAATCGGCACCGAGGGCCTCGAGCCTCCGTTCATCCTTCTCTGCAACCATAACGCCTTCATGGACTTCAAGGTGGCGACGCAGATAATCTATCCGCGCAGGGCCAACTACGTGGTGGCGATCGACGGGTTCATCGGGCGGGAATGGCTGCTGCGCAACGTGGGATGCATCTGCAAGCGCAAGTTCACTTCCGACACCGTGCTTGTGCGCCAGATACGTAAAGTACTGGACAATAAGGATATAGCGGTGGTCTATCCCGAAGCACGCTACTCGCTTTGCGGCACTACCGCGGTTCTGCCCGCATCCCTCGGAAAGCTTTGCAAGATGATGGATGTGCCGGTGGCGACCCTCATCTGCCACGGGCATCACGTCAACTCTCCCTTCTGGAACCTGAATGAGCGCGGGGTCAAGCCCACCGAGGCGGAGTACTCCCTCCTCTTCACCCGGGAGCAGCTGCGTGAGGCCAACGTGGACGAGATCAACGACCGCATAGTGGCCGCTTTCCAGTACGACGACTTCGCCTGGCAGAAGGAACGCGGCATACGCACCCCCTATCCCAAGCGGGCGGAAGGCCTCCACAAAGTGCTCTACCAGTGCCCTCACTGCGGCGCCGAATACAAGATGTCCAGCGAGGGGAGCGAACTCTTCTGCACCCACTGCGGCAAGCGCTGGGAGATGACGGAACTGGGCGAATTGCGGGCGCTGGAGGGCGAAACTGAGTTCTCCCACATCCCCGACTGGTACGAGTGGGAGCGCGTGAACGTGCGCAAGGAGGTAGAGGAAGGCCGTTACACCACCGGCACCATGCCTGTAAAGGTCTACTCGCTACCCAACGCCAAGCGCTTCATCCATCTTGGGGAGGGCACGATGGTGCAGGACGGCGGAGGTTTCCATGTGCACGGAACCGATGTGGACGGGGACCCCTTCGAGATGGAAATCCCGGTGCCGGCGCTCTACTCCTGCCATATCGAATATGAGTATCTGGGAAAATACGGGGACTGCGTGGACCTGAATACCCTGGAGGATACCTGGTACATCTACCCGCACGACTGTGATTTCGCGGTAACCAAGATGGCCCTCGCAACGGAGGAACTCTACTTCAAGCATCGCCGGGATGCCGGCAAGCCCTGCCGCCCGGGACTGGCCTAGAACCGGTTGCGCGCCATGCTACTGCCGCGGCAATTCAAAGACTTCCAGACCCTTTACCGTGCCTCCTTCAATCTTGAACCGGAGGGCGGTACGCACCACCTGCCATCCCTGCAGGCCGGCCGCGCCCGGGTTCATCGTGAGCATGTTATACTGCTCATCCCACTGCACCTTCAGGATGTGGGAATGCCCGCACACGAAAAGCCCAGGCTTCTCCTCCATGATCACGCGCCGTGCCACAGGATTATAGTGGCCAGGATATCCGCCGATGTGGGTCATCAGCACTTTCAGGCCCTCGCGCTCGAAACATTGGAATTCCGGGAAATCGTATCGGGCGGGAAAGCCGTCGCAGTTGCCGTAAACCCCCACGACGGGCTTGAAGTCCTTGATGCTTTTGAGGAAGGCGTCGTCTCCGCCCCAGTCGCCCGCATGCCACAGTTCATCTACGGGTGCCAGAAACTCACGGAACTCCGGGCTGAAAACCCCGTGGGTGTCGGATATCAGGCCTATATACATTACTTTCCTGCCAGGCGTTTCTCCCAGGCCCAGGCGGCCGCAAGCGTCTCTTCTACAGAGCGTTCTGCCTTCCAGCCGAGCTCCTTGTTGGCCAGGGTGGGATCCGCCCAGATTGCGGTCACATCGCCCGCACGGCGGGGGGCATACTTCCAGTTGAGCTTGAGGCCGTTCACCTTCTCGAAGGCGTTCACCAGCTCCAGCACGCTCACAGGGCGGCCGGTGCCCACATTGAACACCTCGCATCCCTGCTTCATCTTGCCGTCCAGCATGCGGCGCACGGCATACACATGGGCCTTCGCCAGGTCCACTATGTCGATGTAGTCCCGTTTGCAGGTGCCGTCTTCGGTGGGATAGTCGTTACCGAAGATGCTAAGGCACTCGCGCTTGCCAATGGCGGTCTGGGTGATGAAGGGCACGAGGTTGTTGGGCACGCCGCGGGGGAGTTCGCCGATGAGGGCGCTGGGATGCGCTCCGATGGGGTTGAAGTAGCGCAGTAGTATGCCGTGGAGTTTGCCCTCGCTGGCGCGGACGCTGTCCTGGAGTATATCCTCACACATCTGCTTGGTGTTGCCGTAGGGGGATGTGGCGGGCTTGCGGGGGCTCTGCTCGGTGACGGGCACCTCGTCCGGCTCGCCGTAGACGGTGGCGGAGGATGAGAACAGTACGTTGGTGCAGCCGTGCGCCTGGGCGGCCTCCAGCACGTTCATGAACGACTCGAGGTTGTTCTTGTAGTACATTAGCGGCTTGGCCACGGACTCGCCCACGGCCTTGAAGGCCGCGAAGTGGATTACCGCGTCTATCTTGTTCTCCGCAAAGAGCTTTTCCGCCGCCGCAGCGTCGCAGAAGTCCATTTTCACGAGGGGCATCTGCCTGCCGAGGATGGCGCAGACGCCTTTATAGTTGGTTTCGTCGCAATTGCTGAAATTGTCGGCTATGAGCACGTCGTACCCTGCCTGAACGAGTTCCACGGTCACGTGGCTTCCGATGAATCCGGCGCCGCCGGACACCAATACTGTCTTTTTCATATTAGTTCGATTGTTCCACAAATTTAGTAAAAAACTACACAACTCGGACCTTCCCTCAGGACCTTCCTTGTTTTTGCCGTTTTTCAAGGAAGGTGGTATGTTTTTTTGGGGGGACCTTCCTCGTTTTTGCTGATTTTTAAGGAAGGTCCTTATCTTTTTGGGGGCACCTTCCTTGGTTAAGCCGGAAAATAAGGAAGGTTGCCGGAATTATGTGAAAGACCTGTTGAGTTTTTCGGCCATTTTCTCTACAGGTAGGCTTAAAAATGGCCGACCCGTCGAGATTTTGCCAGGTTTTCTCTACGGGTAGGGGGTAAAAAGGGGGTACCTGTAGAGAAAATGCGGTTTTTCTTAACAGGTACACTGGCGGTTTTGCTATATTTGCATCATGCTGCTGAATCCGTCAGAGTTGCCGCAGGGGCGCCTACTACTCCATTTATGCTGCGCGCCGTGTTCCGGGGCCATCGTGGAAGCCCTGGTGGAGGCGTATAAGGCCGTAGGGCGCAATCCGGCGGAGGAGATGGCCATCTTCTGGAGCAATTCCAATATATATGATAAGGAGGAATACGAAAAGCGCCGGGCGGAAATCTTAAGGTACGCCGGGCTTTTCGGGATAAAGGTGATAGATGACGACTTCGACCATTCTGCCTGGCGGATGGAGGTGGCGAGCGGCAGGGAGGATGCTCCCGAGCGGGGTGCGCGGTGCTTGGAGTGCTTCCGTTTCCGCCTGCTCAAGGCAGCGCGCTATGCCGCAGCTAACGGTTTCGATGCTCTGACCACCAGCCTTGCATCTTCCCGCTGGAAGAGCCTGGAACAGGTGGAAGAGGCCGGCGCCTGGGCCTGCGAGCATGCGTCAGAAGGCCTGTCTGGCCCTGCCGGAAAAGTGAAGTGGTGGGGCCGCAACTGGCGTAAGGGCGGACTCCAGCCCCGCCGCAGCGAAATCATCCGCGAGCAGAACTTCTACAACCAAAGCTTCTGCGGCTGCGAATACTCTCTATAGTGTCATCCCGTGCAGACGGTCTTGCACGCCGGTAATGGCCTTCATCAACTCCCCGAAAGAGGGGGCATCCCCATAAATATACTGGTCCTGCATCACCTGGTAGTCGGCTTCCCAGAGGGGCAGTTGGTCGCCGCTGGGCAGGATGGCCAGCTTGTCCGGAGTATGGTTGGAGTAGTCGATTCCCCGGATGGCGTTGAAGACCTTCCGGTGCTCCACCAGGGTGCGGTAGAGGTCCGGATCGGCCATTGCCTTGTTGGCATATCCGGCTTTGTCCAGACGGTAGAGGTCGTAAAGATGCCGGGACATCCTCCGGTGCCGGGGATGATCTTTCTGGAACTCTTCGTGAAGGAGGAAAACCTTCTCCAGGAAGGTCCTGACGGGGGTGACGGTGGGCACGAGGGTCTCGGGGAAATCTATCATCGGCGACAGCTCGGCCGCGAACGGGACTATCTGCCGGGGCTCCCTTGGCTCGCGCGGATTGCGGCAGCTGAATTCCACCTTTACCACTTCCTTTATGTATGGATGCACGGGCAGGACGCTGTGGTAGGGGATGAGGAGGACGGTAGGGTCGGCATCGGAATCATCCCTGTTCTTGAAGATCATCTCGGCCTGCCAGGCGCCCAGCACATACAGGATGGAAGACAATTCCCCCATAACCTCGTCGTGGATATACTTTCGGCTGAGTTTGCGGATGCGGTCCCGGGCGGAGCGGGTGTCGCCGCTGAGGCCGAAGAAGGATTTGTCGATGGAGATGTCGACATCTTCGGAAAAGCGTTCGGTGATACCCCAGGCCTTGCTGAGGGATGTGCCGCCCTTGAAAGTGAGGGCGTCCGCGCAGCGCAGCTCGAATACGGCTTTGATTACATGGCTGACCCACCAGTCCTTCTCGGCCGCCTTGGGGTCGACCTTCATTTCTTTGTGGATTTCGTTATAGACGTCTGTCTTCTGTTCGTCTGAATACGCCCAGAAATCAATATTATGCTGCGTTGCCATAAAAACCTAGTATTAAGCTCCTTATCCAGGATGGGGTGTTCTTGAGATCGTTGCGGATTTCGCTGTAGGGGATCTGTCTGTAGATGTCCTTCATGCGGTCGAGGTCGAACTGCCAGAGATCGTTCTTGCCTATGTCGTTGAGGGCGATTACGGTGAGCATGATGATCTCGGATTTGTAGTTGAAAACTTTTGGCGGAACGTGGTAGAGCACAATTGGCCTGCGCTTTTTTGCATAGGGAATCCTCCGCGTGGGGCCGTCCGTGCTGTAGACGGGGTTCATCACCACCTGGTCCGACAGGCCAAGGGCGTTCTGGGCCATTCCGGGACAGGGGCCGTATTTGAAACCGTCCCTTTCGGCATAGGCCTGCAGCACTTCTTCGGCGCTGGCGGAAAGTTTTCCCATCCCCCAATGGCTTTCAGTGGGGGAGCAATACAGTCCTCGATTCATTCTCATAAGCACCTCCGCAGCCACCAGGCGCTGGAGGGCCTTGGATACGGCTTTCTCCGTGCCGCAGTCGAAAAAGTCTGAAGGGAAATACACCTTGCCTTCCCCTCCTGCTTTTACGATTCGCTCGATTTTCTTTTCAACACTGTCCATAAGATAGTCCGTTTTGTCGCAAATATAGGCTAAACTTGCGACAAATACAAAACATTTTCTGCCTGTCCTTGGAATACGGGGCGGGGCGCTATTTCACGGAATTGATATCTACGTAGCCGTTCAGGATGGCATATACGGTGAGGCCGGCGACGGTCTTGATGCCGGTCTTGCGGGTGATATTCTTGCGGTGGGTGATGACCGTGTTGATGCTGATGTTGTGCCGGTCGGCTATCTCCTTGTTGAGGAGCCCCTGCGCCACGCTCACCAGTATCTCTATCTCCCGCTCGGACAGCTCGTCACGTTCGCTTTGAGGATCGCTTGCCGATACTGCCTTGTGCCCGCTGTACGAAGGGTTCTCGATCAGCCGCACCATAGGCACCAGGATGTTGTCTTCGATGGCGGTGTGGGAGTCGAGGTCGCTCTGCAGGGCGAAGATGTAATTGAGCAGCCGCACGCGCAGGCGGTCATCGCAAGTTACGGGCAAGCTCTTGAGTATCAGGTTCTTGAGGTCGGAAAGCTTCTCTTCTATATTGGAGTGGTTCTCCTCGAAGCGGTCGATGCTGTAGTGAGGGTCGCGCTTGCCGAGCAAGAGTTTCTGCACATAGGGGATCACCTCTCCTTCCTCATAGGCGAAGTGCTTCTCCAGCTCCGCCTTGTACTCCGCGAAAAACTGCCAGATCACCTTCTTCTGAGTGTCCGAGCAAGGCTTGATAAGGTCCTCGATTGTGGATGCCAGCAACACCAGGGCGTTGCTCATGTAGTAGTCGTGGCTCTGGTGGAGGTAGCGGAGGATGTCGTCGATGTGCCCGTCGCGCAGTATCTCCTCGGAGGGCTCATGGTCCTTGTGGGTATAGACGTTGCAGATGAGGAGGAAGGTGTCCGTATCCAGATGGTTCTTCTCGCAGATGTCCCGCACCGTCTTCTCCCCGAATCCCCCCTCTATCCCGAAGCGCGTGAGCACCGCCAGAAGATGGTAATTGACCTCAATGAGGTCAGCCATTTTCATGTTGCCGTGGAGTGGTTTCATGGGTACAAAGATAACTATTTAATGGTTATATTTGCACACCTACACCCATAAAGCCATGTCTTCTTCCGAGCAGGAAAAACAGGAATTCGAAGATTTGTATTGCCGATACGCTCCGGTTGTGGAGCGTTTCGCCATGGCGCTCGTGAAGGATGCTTCGGTGGCGGAGGATATCTGCCAGAATGTTTTCCTGAACCTGTGGAACCGCCGGCGGAATCTTGCCGGGAAAGACAATATCAGCACATATCTTTTTGCCTCCACCCGCAATGCCGTAGCGGACTGGTTCCGGCGCTATGCGAAGATACGCACGCTGGAGCTGGGGGATGTGGACGCGGTGGTGGAGTTCGCCGGGGGGCCGGATGCCGAAAGGCTGCTGGGTGAGGTGAATTCCTGCTTGGCGGGGATGCCCCCGAAGCGGAGGGAGGTGTTCCTGATGAGCCGCCTGCATGGCCTTTCCAATGCGGAGATCGCTTCGGTGATGGGCTTGGGAGAGAAGGCGGTGGAGTATCACATGACCCGGGCGCTGAAAGATTTGCGAAAAAAGCTGTCCGGCATTTAGGGTTGGCCGCGAAACGTGCGTCTTTAAAGGTGAATATGAAAAAAGACGCACTGAAAGATCTTTGGGATGGCCTGGAAAAGACCACGGCTCCCGATACCTCAGATATACGTAAGAAAAAGGCCGCTGCGCTGATGGGTGGAGTGGCTGGCGATGGCCTGAAGCCGGCCGCCGCGTCCGGGGCTCTTTCCGGCCTGGCCCGTCGAGTTCTCCGCCCCGTCGTGTGGGCGCCCCTTGCCGCCGCGGCCGCCGTCGCGCTGTTCCTTGTGCTGCACCGGCCAGTTGAAACTGATGGTTCGGTAGAGTTTGTTCCGAAAAACGGCCTGAATTCGGAACAAACCCTGATTTCCGAAGCATTTGTTCCGAAAAATGCCGAAATTCCGGAACAAATCGCCCGTCCGGCAGGAGACCGTGTAGTGGACGTGGTCAAAATCGCCACTCGTGATCGGAATTCCGCTGTTTTGACCACAACCCCCGCCGAAACCGCCACCGAATCAGTCAAAACCGCCCCCGAACCCACCGAGAAAAGCGAAGAGCCCGGCAGCACACCGGAAGGGGAGCCAGTCCAAAGCGTCGCTTCCCCGAAAGCCACCACCGCAACCGTCCACGAGCCCGACCCCTTTGCCGAAATGGTGGCGGAGGATGCAAGATCAGCGGCGAGACGAAACCGACGCCCGGCGTTGCTCGCTGGCATTACCGGGCTTAGCGCATCCGGATCAAAAACGGCGTCTAACACCGTGCCCGGAGTCGTCGGGCCAGCATATGCTACGTTATCATCCACGCTCAGTGATACTTCTGCTCCTTCCGATTTCATCGCTACATTACCTTACACGGAAAACGGCCGTTTCAGCCCCCCGTTAACCTTCAGTGCAGACATCGTCTATCCTCTCACGGATAAACTATCGCTGCGGTCCGGCTTTTTCTACACCTGGCTCCACTCCTCTTACACTCTCAAGCAGAACGCAAAGGAGAAGTATATAACGCAGAACCTCCACTATCTCGGCATACCCCTGCGCGCAGACTGGTCATTGGCCAAAGCAGGTATCTTCGACTTTTACCTTTCTGCTGGTGGCAGTGTGGCATATCTGATCAGCGGAGCAAACGAGCATCCCTGGCAGTTCTCCGCGGACCTGGCCGCTGGAGCGGTGTGGATGTGTACCCCCAGGATAGGCCTCTACCTTGAGCCCCAACTGAACTATTACTTCGACGACGGCAGCGACATCTACAACTACTACAGTGCCCAGCCGCTATCTTTCAGTGCAAGATTAGGAATAAGATTCGATTTATAGAATATGAAACGTTTTATCATTTGCATTGCAGTCTGCGTAGTCTGCTTCGCCTGCAATAAAAACAATCCTTCGGATCAGGAGAAACCCAAGGACAGGGTGGATATCGCCTTGACCAAGAGCCAGAAAGAGTTGATATCTTTCAATAACGAATTCGGCCTGGACCTTTTCCGGAAAACCCTTGCACAGGAAAAGGGCAGCTTTATGATTTCTCCCATGAGCATGTGGTATGCGCTATCCATGCTGGCCAACGGAGCGGCGGGAGAAACCCGTTCGCAGATCCTCAATACTATAGGATTTCCGGCAAACCGAATGCATGAGGTGAACGAACTCGCAGGATATCTTTCCGAAGAACTATCCAATGTGGATAACACTGTGGACTTCTCCATGGCTAACAGCCTGGTGGCTAACAGTGTCAAGGCACATCTGAAAAAAGCCTACTGTGATTCCCTCAGCAATTACTATAACGCGCTCATAGTGGGATACGACTTCTATTCTGAGAATGCGAAGGCTCTTTCGGCCATCAACGAATGGGCTTCAAAGCATACCCATGGCATGATCGATCCTCTATTACCTTCACTCAATTCCAGTTATTACTTGCTTCTGATGAATGCGATTTTTTTTAAGGGCAAGTGGAATTCCAAAATCAACTTCAAGACAAGCGACACCAAAAAGGATGATTTCATGCTTGCAGACGGAAGCAAGACGAAAGTGGATTACATGTGTACGCAGGTGGCCCAGATGGGGTACTCCTCGGGTGCGAATTATAGAAGAGTTAGGATGCCTTATGGGAACGGCGCATTTGTGTTGGACGTCATCCTTCCAGATGAAGGGAAAACCGTAGAAGAAGTTGTCAAGGCCCTGAAACAGAGCGATTTCACCAAGCAGACGGCCGGATGCAGAGTCGATCTGCAACTCCCCAAATTCGAAACATCGGCCACCATAGATTTTGTCGAGATACTCAAAAGGCTTGGTATTATCAATGCTTTTGTCTCTGCCGACTTTTCCGTGATGACAGATGACGATGTTTGTGTAGCGGAGGTCTTCCAGAAATCGAAGATAAAGGTCAATGAGACCGGCACGGAATCGGCAGCGGTTACGGTAATAACTATGAAGTACACTTCGGCCGGACCCGGCGATGGCCCGGAGACTATTGTTGAATTCCACGCCACAAGTCCGTTCATCTATGCTATTTCCGAGGTAAGCAGCAACGCCATCCTCTTTATGGGCGCATATAAAGGAAAATGAGAAAGATAATCCCGTCACTTGTTATTATCGCCATGCTGGCGGCGTCCTGCGTTGAACCCATTGTGATGGATCCGCTGGAGAAGATGCCGGTGGTGGTGAACTGCGTGCTTACGAGGGACGGACAGATGCCGGAGATTTACAGTGGAATGACCTTCACTACCCCGGAGCAGAAGCTGTATCTTTATTACGCAAAAAGTCCTTCTGAAGGTGATTATGTGGTAATTAAGGAGGCCGAAGTGACTGTATCGGAACGTCGGTTCAAGTATAAATTTAACTGGAATGGTGAGTGCTGGACAAGCTCATTCCTCCCGGAGTTCGATACCCAGTATACGCTGAGCATAACGCTTCCCGACGGCCGAACCCTGAGCGGCAGTACCACGTATCCGGAAGCCTTGACAATTTCGGGCCATCCATTGTATACTTACCCGGGGGTGGTAACCAGCCTGGCTGGATGGAAAAGGATAACCCGATATGACTGGATTTCGGGACCGTCGCGCAATGCGTTTCTTTGGGTTATTCCAACCCCGGAAAACAAGACGCCGTATTTAGTGACCGACCACTCGGGTGCCGACAATGCCAATGTGGTCGGCGGGTCCTGGAGGGATCTGCCGGTGTCGATGCAATGCGATTCGAGCATTACCAAAATCCGAAATACATTTCATCGGGATGAGTGGGATTATGGAATCTGGGATGCATTTGTGCAGCGGTGCAATATCCTCCCTGTGCATCGGGGATATCTCCGGATATGTCATCTGTCCGATTACGACAACGGCAACGATAATGCAAAAACCCAATTAACAGGTTCACGCAAGACAGATACCGACGAGGTGGAAGTTGTTACGGATAGTTGGAGTGACGCTTTTATTCTATTCAGCGACCGTTTTGTAAACCTTACTCCTCCTGAATGGTTCGGCCCTGCTTTGTTTGGCATGCTTTACAAAACATATTTCCTTTCGGAGGAGTATGATGCATACCTGAACAGTATTATGCATATGCAGTTGCGGAGGGATGAACTTGCCGCGAGTTATTTTTCGCCGGATGCGAATTATACGAATATCAATGGAGGTATCGGGGTTTTCGGTGCCATATATTAACGCAAATATCATACTATCAATATGAAACATTTACCGGTATTGCTGATGCTTTTTCTTCCTGCGTTCCAGGCAGTATCCCAGGAACTCCCCAGGACCGATACCCTTCCTCCGGCAATCAAGGAGGATGTGCGCAGCGGCCAGAAAACCCTCAGTGAGCGCATCTTGAAGATTTCGGATATCTCGGTGATGGCTACCCCCACCGGAGAGGCCGATTTCGTGAAGTTCGTGCAGACGCTGCCCGGCGTGGCCAGCGGCTCGGACGGATCGTCCAGCTACTACGTGCGCGGCGGCAACATGGGCGGCAACGTGCAGACCCTCGACGGCGTACCCATCTACGGCACATCTCACCTCGTGGGCCTCACATCGGCCTACCCGCCGGAGGTCGTTTCCGTGGCGGAGTTCCAGGTGGGCGGTTTCTCTTCCGAAGAGGGAAACCTGAGCTCGTCGCATATCAAGCTGCGTTCGAAAGACGGCTCTTTCGACACATTCTCTGCCAAGGGAGATGTCAGCAACTTCCTGCTGGGCGGATATGTGAGCACGCCGTTGATTGAGAACAGGCTCTCGCTGAATGCGGCCGTGCGCGTGTCGCCCGCCGGCCTGGAGTATAAGGCCATCAAGGGCCTGATGGACCCGGAAGCCGTCAGCATCAAGGACGCGGATGCGGCCATCTACGACCTCTACGCCAAGCTCAAGTACCGGGTGGACGCCAATCGCTCCCTTTCGCTCACGGCCTTCCACAGCCTCGACAAGTACAACTTCCTGATGGACAGCGGCTCGGAAGACAAGATGACCTGGAACAACGCGATTCTGATCGCGCAGTACGATGCCCCCTGGCGGAAGAAAGGCGGCACCCTTGGCGTGACCGCATCTTTCAACCACTACGGCAACTCGCAGGGTATGATCAAGCAGATGGACAAGACCTCCAACGACCTGCTGATCCGCAGCCTTCTCGACGAGACGATGCTGCACGCTTGCGTAAATACCATGGCAGGCCGGAAATGGAAGGCGCAATACGGGCTCAAGGTCCGTGCGGCCCGCTTCAATCCCGGATCCGCACGGGTGCTGAAGAGCACCGGCCTCTTCCCCAAGACCAGTTCGCCGCTGGTAAAGAATGTGCATTGGAACGTCACCGGCACCCTCCACGGGCAGCTTGAACGCGGGAGCACCGAGCGAAGCATGCTCCGCCTGGCAGGCCGCCTGAACTACAATAACGCTTCGGGATTTGCCCCGGAAGCCAGCGTCCTGCTTCGCATCCGCTTCTTCAAGTACCTTGGCCTGGAGGCTACAGGCGACTATCTATCCCAGTTCTACCACACCCTGGAGGGCATTCCGCTGGGATGGTCGCTCGATATGATAGTGCCGCCTTCCAAGCGCTTCCGCCCGGAGCAGACCAGGCAGGCCTACGCGGGTCTCTACTCCGATGCCGGCAACCATCACTTCTCCGCGGGCGCATACTACAAGGAGATGTCGAACTTGGTGTACTTCTCCGATGCCACCAAGCTCTTCGACTCGGCCATAGCCGGATGGGAGGAGAATATCGAGGTCGGCACCGGCACCTCGCGCGGCCTGGAGTTCCTCTACGAAAAGACCTCCGGCCTGGCTACCTGGCGCTTCGCCTACACCTGGTCCAAGACCGACAGGCTCTTCCCCAATCTGAATAAGGGAGAGATATTCCCGGCCAAATACGACCGCGAGCACATTTTCAACGCTTCCGCTTCGGCCAGGGTGCTTTCGCGGGAGAGGCTGAATGTCAGCATCGCAACGCTGTTTACCTATCAGTCCGGGCACTGGGAGACGGTTACCGCCGGAAGCTGGTGGGACGATAACTTCATCACCGGACTGGTGGAGCAGAAGTTCTACACTTCGCTCAACAACTACCGTATGCCGCCCTACATCCGCTGGGATATCAGCGCGCTGATGGAATTCACCGGCCGCAAGCATCCGCAGGCTCTGAATATCGGCGTTTACAACGTGCTCAACCGGCACAACCCTTTCGCCCTTTCGTATGACCCCGACAACGACCAGTGGAAGCAGATTTCGCTCCTGCCGATTATGCCGAGTGTGAAGTATTCCATCAGTTTTTAAGCTTATGAAGAGACTCTCCCTTTTGCCATTTCTGTTGCTGTGTGCCTGCACGGAGCCTATTGTTATGGACCCGCTGGAGGAAATGCCTGTGGTGGTGAGTTGCGTGTTGAGCCGGGACGGCGGGTGGTATGAAGAACACCCGGAAGAAGTGCGCGACTATACGCCCCCGGCGCAGTATCTGGACCTTTATTATGCCCAGAGGCCTTCGGAGTCCGTGCGCAGGGTAATCAGCGATGCCGCCGTGCAGGTGACCGGCCCGGGCGGGCCGTATGATTTCGTTTGGAACGGAAGCAGATATGAGAGCGCTTTCCTGCCGAAGTTCGACCGCGAGTACAAGCTGATGATTAAGACCGCCGATGGAAAGGAACTATCGTCAAGTATGGTCTTCCCTCCTGATGTGAGACTTCGGCGATATCGTCTGATAGAGCACGCTTCGATGAACAATTTCGGCAACACCTTTGCGGGGTATTACTATCTTCAGCGGCACTACGATGTTTCCACGATGGGATGCCAATGGGAAAACTTCAGGAAGGAGTGCTTTATGTGGATAAGGGCCCTTGAAAACGGCGTGCCTGTAGACAAGATATGCACCACTCACCGCGGGGTGGACAATTTCAATGTCCGCAGGGACGTCTGGAGCGACTGCGCGGTAATCGACCGCTATGCGGAGCAGTTCAATACATTTATGGAAATGGAGAAAGCTATTTATGTTGATCCGGAGTTGTGGACGCGCTTTTCAAATGCCTGGCTCTCCAGCCCCCTTCACGACAAATTCC
Source organism: Bacteroidales bacterium (assembly GCA_017527415.1). Taxonomy (GTDB): domain Bacteria; phylum Bacteroidota; class Bacteroidia; order Bacteroidales; family UBA932; genus Cryptobacteroides. The sequence continues at coordinate 37,652 of JAFXQA010000001.1, forward strand.
TCAGGATATATCATCAGGCGGAATATGACAGCGGACTGGACAAACCGTGGGACAACTACGTTGCGAACGACTTCGGGGACAATCAGCCGGCTGAACCCCGTGATCTCTTTGTGCTGGGGGCCGACTTCAACCCTTCTGCCAAGACCCACTCCTATGTGGATGTGGATACCGGAGAGAAAGTTGAATATGAGGTTCCCTGGTATCAGGGAGACTGTTATGAAGTCCGCTTTATGTCGGAAGCATATGACAAGTACCTGAAGGCAATGGTGGATGCTCATGCCATCCACGGCTACGAATTGTCGCCCGTTTATTCCACAAAAACCGTGTATTCCAACATCGAAGGGGGCCTGGGCTGCTTCGGCGGAGAATGGATCACCACGATAAATATTAGCACGGGATATTAAATTTTTGCAAAAAATTGTTGCAATTCAATAATTTTTTATATATTTGCAGAAAACAACGATTAAACAGGTTTTCTGCAATTCTTAATTTATATAGGTATATGATTACTTGGTGGGCATCTCTAAGTGTTTTGAGCAAGATCCTCTGGGGGATAACCCTCACTGCGACGCTCGTATTCATCATCCAGAGCATCCTTACCTTCATAGGCGCGGATGTGGACGGAGCTACCGACTTCGATGTGGACCCTTCCGATATGGGCGGGGATCTCGACGGAGGTATCAATCTCTACACTTTCCGCAACTTCGTCAACTTCATCCTCGGTTTCGGATGGACGGCCATCCTGCTGAAGGACAGTGTTCAGTCGAAGGCGGTTCTCATTATCATCTCGGCCCTGGTTGGTATAGCCCTGGTGGCCATCGTGATGTATCTTTTCAAGCTCCTTGCGAGCATGCAGCAGAGCGGCAACATCGATGTGAATGAAGCTGCGGTCGGCTGCACAGGCAAGGTCTATCTCACCATCCCCGGCGAGCGTTCGGGCGAAGGCAAGGTGCAGATTACCATTGCCAACGCCGTGCGTGAGTATATCGCCCTCACCGATGGCGATACCATCAAGACCGGCACGCCCATAAAGGTCGTGGAGGTCATCAACGACAGCACACTCCTGGTAGAAGAATTGAACTCTTTAATTGTATAACGATATGGAAATCTACGTAATCCTGATCATCGTCGCCGTCATCTTCATCACGATTTCGGCCATCCTGAAGCGCTACAAGCGCTGCCCTTCCGACAAGATCCTCGTCATCTACGGTAAAACCGGCCGCCACGGATCCTCCAAGTGCGTGCACGGCGGCGCCGCATTCATCTGGCCTGTGTTCCAGAACTATGCGTTCCTCGACCTGACCCCCATCAGCATCGAGTGCAACCTCACCAACGCCCTTTCGAAGCAGAATATCCGCGTAGATGTTCCCTGCCGCTTCACCGTGGGTATCAGCACCGAGCCTGAGAATATGACCAACGCTGCAGAGCGCCTGCTCGGGCTCACTACCAGCGCCATCCAGGGCATCGCTACCGATATCCTTTTCGGTCAGCTGCGTCTTGTCATCGCTACGATGGACATCGAGGAGATCAACGCCGACCGCGACAAGTTCCTCGCAAACGTTTCCACCAACGTGGAGGCTGAGCTCCGCAAGATCGGCCTGAAGCTCATCAACGTGAACGTCACCGATATCCGCGACGAATCCGGATACATCGAGGCTCTCGGTAAGGAGGCTGCCGCGAAGGCCATCAACGATGCAAAGAAGAGCGTCGCAGAGCAGAACCGTTACGGTGAAACCGGTAAGGCTATCGCCGATAAGGACACCCGCGTGAACGTTGCTGCCGCCGATGCAGACGCCGTGAAGGGTGAGAACAATGCAAAGATCGAGATTGCCAACTCCGACGCCCTGCGCCGCCAGAAGACCGCAGAGGCCACCCGTGTGGCAGTCGCCGCCGAAAAGGTGCAGGCCGCAAAGGCTCTCGAGGAGGCATACCAGAGCGAGCGTGACGCTGAGCTTGCACGTGCCGAGCGCGAGAAGGCAACCCAGCAGGCAAACGTGGTGGTCGCTGCCCAGATCGAAAAGGAGAAGGCCATCATCGATGCAGAAGCAGAAGCCGAACAGATCCGCCGCAAGGCAAAGGGTGAGGCAGATGCCATCTATGCGAAGATGGATGCCCAGGCCCGCGGTGTATTCGAGATCCTGACCAAGCAGGCGCAGGGTTTCAACCAGTTGGTCGGTGCCGCCGAGGGCGATGCACAGAAGGCTGTGATGATGATGATCGCCGACAAGCTGCCTGAGCTCGTGAAGACCCAGGTCGAGGCTGTGAAGGGCATCAATATCGACAAGGTGACCGTTTGGGACGGTGGTTCTTCCGTGAACGGAAAGACGGCTACCGCAAACTTCGTCTCCGGCCTGATGGGGAGCGTTCCTCCGCTCAGCGACCTGTTCAAGATGGCAGGGATGGACCTGCCGGACTATCTCGGCAAGAAGGTTAACCCTGAAGAGCAGCCTGCAGCAGAGGAGAAGTAGTCATGCCGATAATGATCAATATAGACGTGATGCTGGCCCGCCGGAAAATGAGTTCCGGCGAGTTGGCCTCGCGCATCGGCATCACGCCTTCGAACATGTCTATCCTCAAGACGGGGAAGGCAAAGGCATTGCGCATTTCGACTCTGGAGTCCCTTTGCAGGGAACTGGATTGCCAACCGGGGGATATTCTGGAATATACCCCTTGACTGTTGACCAGTTTTGTCATTTTTTCAATCCGCCCCTTTGTTTCTTGGGGCGGATTGTTTATATTTGTACGAAACCACAATATCATTTTTTATGAAAAAATTGTTCTTATTTGCCACTGTTGTCGCTCTATTGGCAGTGGCCTGCAATAAGGAAGGGGGCAAGGACGGCGAATCCTCTGCTCTGGAAGGAAAGTGGACCGCCATAATGGATAACCATCATCCTTTGGACCTCACTTTCGAAGGAAACAAATACATCTGGCATGTGGGTGGCATTACTCCTATGAAAGAAACCGGCACCTTCACTTATGTAAACAATACGATTTCTTTAAAGGGAGAAAAATACTGGACCTGCGAAACTACATGGAATGAAAGTGGCCCTGCTGAAGACGGAAATTGGGTTGAATCCACCGAAAAATTCGGCACCCATAAGTATAATGTCCTGTCTCTTACCAAGGAAGAGATGGATCTGGAATCCAATGGGGATGATATGTATGGAAATGGCTATGTCTTCCATATGGTTTATGGGGATGGCCAGACTCTCACGGCCGACCAGTTGAAGGGATCCTGGGTAGGAGCTGTCCCCAGCAGCGAGGGAGGGTTCATATCCAAATATCTCATCACTTTCGACGGGAAAAACTATTCTCTCCGCGTGCTTTCCCATAACTACGATAACTCGAGCGGAGAGTGGCAGAGCGTTCTAGTTTGCTCCAAAGAGGAAGGTACGTGGACTCATTCTAAGAATATTCTTACTTTGACGGCTAAAAAGAAGTCTGACTCTTTCGCGATAGTGAGCATGAATCCTACCAGATATAACTACTATACGGTCGATGTGGCCAACTGGAATGCAGAAGGATGGTATGAACTGACCGGACCATTTATGGATTGGAAATGGACCTTCGCAAAGATGAGTGGAAAACTTCGTGCGATTATCAACACAGATCCCGTAGTATTTGAAAAGCAATAGTTGTTTGTTATTGCTTGAATCCCGGGGAAGTCCAAACATCCTCAGATATCAGGCATGCTTCAAGTTCAGGGCGCGAGAGTATGAACTCTTGCGCCTTTTCCTTTCCTATCACCATGCAGTAGGTGGCATATGCATCCGCCTCCATCGCCGTGGGGGCTATTACGGTGGCGCTCAGCAAGTTATGCTGCACCGGGCGGCCAGTTCTAGGGTCGATTGTGTGGGAGTATTTGACCCCGTCCTTGATATAGAATTTGCGGTAGTTGCCGGATGTAACTATGCCTTGTGGTCCGCCGCTGGATACAAGGATTGCCTGCATATCTGCTCCTGGGGTATTGTTGCCATCCTCTGGTCTGTCTATGCCTATGCGCCATGGCTTTCCCTGCGGGTTGAGTCCGTCGCAGAAGATTTCGCCGATATCTACAAGCATATCCTTCACGCCAAGGTTGTAGAGGTATGCGGCAACCTTGTCGCAGCTGTACCCTTGGGCGATGGCGTTGAAATTCAATTGCGGCCGTACAGCCTTCCCGCAACTGCCCATAGCCGCACGAATCTGAGCATCCGAGGGCAGGGAGTCGGTGCGGAAGCCGAAGCCCCAGATATCGAACAGAGCCCCGGCCGAACAATCCACCGCCCCGCCGGTTTCGGTTTTGAAACGGCCTGCAGCTTCCAACACCTCCCGGAACATCGGGCTGGGTTCAATCTGCTCTCCGGCATTGATGCGGCTCAGCTGCGAAGCCTTGTTGTAGCCGGAAAGGGTGGTGTCGATTTCTTCCAGGATGGCCTCGATGCCCTGCTGGATCTGAGCCGGCCGCACTTTCACTCCTTTGATATTAGCTTTCACGCTCCATACACCCCCCTGCGCATAGCCCCCGAACTGGGCGTAGCGGTTTACTTGGCAGCCAGCCAGCATCAGAACGGCTACTAATACAACAGTTACCAGTAGACTGAATGCAATTGGCTGGAGCGTAATTCTCTGATTCATAGTATTTTATGCTAAACCCCTGCCGTGTAGAGCGGGCAGGCGTTTGAAGTAAGTGTTTGATCTATAGGTAGTTGCTCTCCAGGGGCTGGGGTGGGGTTTTGTCGTAAGCGGGGGTGTGGAGGCCAAGGGTGAAGTAAACGGCTTCGACGGCGGTGATGGCGGCGGTTTCGGTGCGGAGTCGGCTGGGGCCGAGGTGTACTGGCTCGAAACCGGCGCGCATCGCGGCCTGCACCTCATTCTGCGAAAAATCACCCTCCGGGCCGATCAAAACAGTAATAATTGGCTTATCACTGCTGGCGGCAGCTGATCTCTCCGCGGCGGGGAAAGGGCAGGTCCGTACCCCGGAAAAAGGGGTCCGGTACCTGCATTCCCCGTCCGCATGGCTTTCGACCGCTTCTGCCGCCAGCAGCGCATCGACTATCGAGCCGCGCGTGGCGACGTCGTCGGAACAGTAGGCAATCAGCCGCAGTTCTTCAGCGGGCTGACAGGATCGCTCTGCGGAGCATTTTTTCTGCGGAGCAGAGCGCATTCCTGGCAGACTGCCCACGAAATTGGCCACGGAGACCGCCGGGGCGATGACCGGCACAGCCCCCTTCAAACTTTGCTTGGCAGCCGAAAGCGCAATCTTCTGCAGACGGTCCTCGCGCACCTTGCGCCTCTCCGAATGCTCGCCGATCACTGGAACTATCTCATCTACACCGAGTTCTGTCGCCTTCTCCACGAACCATTCGTAGCGGTCCATGTTCTTCGTGGGGCATACGGCCATGCGCAGATAATAAGGATGTCCGCCCCATCCTGGCTCCTCGGAAATGATGGTAGCCACAGCGGAAGTGAGGGATGCGTCTTTCAGGGTGCAGTGCAGGAGGGTGCCGTGCCCGTCGATGATGTTCAGGGGCTCTCCTGCGATATGCCTCAGCACACGCACGCAGTGGTAGGATTCCTCCGAATCCAGATATGCGTAGCCTCCACCTACTTTATATGCATAGAACAGTTCCATTACAGGCGTATTATTTCGACTTCTCCACGTAGTCCGATCTTGATAATCTGCGACGCACGACCGGTGGATTCATGCTCAAGCGCGGGCGGCACTACATAATCGACGGCTTTCACAATCTCCGTGCTGATTTCTGCAAAACACGAAGGCGTGGCCTCTCCGGAAATGTTTGCCGAAGTGGATACCAAGGGTCTTCGCAGCTTGCGCACCAGCTTGACGCAGAAGTCGTTAAGCGGGATGCGTATACCCACGCTGCCATCCTCCGCTACCACATTGGGCGCCAGATACTGGGCTCCGGGGTAGATGATTGTCATAGGGGCGTCGTTCACTTCCACAAGGTCGATGGCGATGTTCGGAATCTCCTTGATGTGCCTGGCAATCATATCCAGGTCGCAGGCCAGCAGCACCAGCGACTTGGCTTCGCTGCGGCGCTTGATTTCGAAGACCCGGGCCACCGCCGCCTCGTTGGTGGCATCGCATCCGATGCCCCATACGGTGTCGGTAGGATAAAGGATCACGCCTCCGCGCTTCAAAACATCAAGCGCTTCGGCAATGGCGGTATCAATAATGGACATAGGAATGATCGTTATTCTTCTTGCGCTTATACCACCACCATATCAGGAGCCAGCCTATCAGGGCGCCGCCCAGATGTGCGAAATGGGCAACCCCGGCCTGCGTGCCTGTTACTCCGGTGAACAGTTCGATGCCGATGAATATGATGGCCATCCACTTTGCGGAAAGGGTGACGGGAGGGAAAATCAGTGTCAGCCTCGCTTCGGGGAAAATCATCGCAAAAGCGACGATTACTCCGTAGATGCATCCGGATGCACCAACGGTGGGTACACCCTGAATGGCGGGGTCAAGCGCCTGAACTCCCAGTTGGGCGGCCGCCGCGGCGAAACCGGCTGCAAAATATAGGATGGTAAACCTCTGCCTGCCGATTATCTGCTCTACAGCCTTTCCGAAAATATAGAGGGAGTACATGTTGAAGAAAATATGCCAGAACCCGCCATGCATGAACATATAGCTGAGTGGTTGCCAGATTTTGAACCATGGTGCAGTGGGATAGTACAGGGAAAAGTTCTGATACATGAACTGCGGGTTTACCCTGGTAGCCAGATATACAAGCACGTTGATGATAATCAGGTGCGTGGTCATCGGCAGTTGCTGTCTGTCTTCTTGAACGTATGGCATTACTGAAATCTTTTTTCCAAATCGTCTGTGCTCATGACTGCGGTAATCTTCTTGCCTGAAGCAGTCAGCTCGGCATTGTCGCAGGCAAAGAGCGAATCTATAAGTTGTTGTGCTTCAAGGGCATTCCGCGGCGGCTCGGCGTTCACGCTGCCAAGGGTGGCAAATTTTGATGCCATGGCCGCGCGCACAACCTCGGGCACTCCGGACGTATCGTCCGAGAGGATAAGGAGCAGGTCCTGCACCATCTGCTGCACCTTGCCGGGTTCGCAGGAATATCCCTCCGGAACTCCGTTCACCACAACAGTGTCGGTGCCGAACGGAGTGATGTCGAAGCCTACCGAAGCGAGCATTGCGGAGTTCTCATCGAAAACGAGCCTGGATGCGGCACCAACCTGCACTTGCACGGGGAAGAGGGCGGTCTGGGTTACGGGGACGTTCTTCGACAGGGCTTTGAGATTGCGTTCGTAGAGGATGCGTTCCCAGGCCCGGCGTATATGCACCAGCAGCACGCCGGATGCAGATGGGGCGATGATGTACTTTCCCTTGACTATCAGCGCTTTGGCCTGCGCAGCCTGGTTCTGCTCGAACAGTACGCCGTATCCCTGGCCCGCGTCGGGAGTAACGTTCACTCCGGCACCACCATCCCCATCGAACCCGATGTTGAAAGGATTGTAATCCGGATCCAGCGGCGGAGCGGGAGCGGAGGAGGCAGGCCCGCGGTATTCATCGAAAGCAGACCCCATCTGAGGCATCTCGATGCGCCCTTCCGTGTCGAAATCCAGACCCTCGCCGAAGGCATTCTTCCCCAGGGTCTCTTTTACGCAGGCGTAGACGGTCTGGAAAATGACCGCATCTTCTTCGAACTTAACCTCAGCCTTGGTAGGGTGTATGTTCACGTCTACAGCTTCAGGATCCACTTCCAGCCAAATGAAGTAGGATGGAGTGTAGCCTTCGGGCAGATACTCTTCGTAGGCTTTCATCACAGCCTTGTGCAGATAGGCGCTGCGGAAATAACGTCCGTTCACGAAGAAGAACTGGTTGGCCACAGTCTTGCGGGCGGTGTCGGGCCGGGCGAGGAATCCTTGCACACGCACGAGGGAGGTTTCGGCGTTGATATCTACCAGATCCCCGGTCACGTTGGCTCCCAGAAGGTCCAGAACCCTGAATTTAAGGGACTTGGCCGGACGCAGGCGGAATATGTCCCGCCCGTTTGAATTCAGGGAGAACCCAACCTCGGGGCAGGTGAGAGCCACGCGCGTAAATTCTTCTACGATATGCTTGAGCTCGATGTTGTCGCTTTTGAGGAACTTTCGGCGGGCGGGGGTGTTGTAGAACAGGTTGCGAACCAGGAAATTGCTGCCGGTAGGGGCTGCCACGGAAGCGGTTTTGACGGCTGTGGGGTCGGAGATGCTTACCTGGGTGCCGGTGTCGTCCTGCACGCGGCGTGTCTTGAGGGTGACTTCCGCCACGGCGGCGATGCTGGCAAGGGCCTCTCCGCGGAAGCCGTAGCTTGTGATGTGCTGAAGGTCTTCCGCTTCAGCGATCTTGGAGGTTGCGTGCCTCTCGAAACAGAGCACTGCATCGGCAGGGCTCATGCCGGAGCCGTTGTCTATCACCTGGATACTGGTGCGGCCGGCATCCTTTACTACCACATCAATCTGGGTTGCGCCCGCATCTATCGCATTCTCCATCAATTCCTTGACTACCGATGCGGGCCGCTGCACCACCTCGCCGGCGGCTATCATGTTGGCAATGTTTGCCGGAAGGACCTTGAGCTTTCCCATTACAGCATCGAGTAGAATTTGGCGATAAAGTACAGCACCGCAACTATCAGCAGCAGGGTCACAATGCCTATTATGGTCTGGACGCCCTTCATGCGGTTGCGCGTATGTTGATAAGCACCGTCACGGAAAGCCCCGTGCAGATAGCTCCCGGGCACGTATCCGCCGTCTTTCTTGTCGGCATCCATGCTTCCGTCCACGGCCTTGAACCTGCGCATGCGCTCCTCTTTCTCTTTATCGTAATACATCGGTTTATAGTCAAAGACCCGATGCTCGTTATCGCCAAAAAAGTTGAAAAATCCCATAACTTACAAATTTAGCAATTTTATTGTAACTTTGCGGATATGCAGATACGAATCGGACAGGGATACGACGTTCATGCCATCGCAGATGGCCTGCCTATGTGGCTCGGGGGCATTCAGCTTCCTTCAGACAAGGGGTTTGTTGCACACTCCGACGGAGACGTGGCCATCCATGCCCTGTGTGACGCCCTTCTCGGCGCAGCCGCCCTCGGCGACATCGGCCTCCACTTCCCGGACAGTTCGCCCCAATGGAAGGATGCCGACAGCAAGGGCCTCCTCCGCCGAGTGGTCGAGATGCTTTCCAAAGAAGGCTGGAAGGTCGGCAACGCCGATATAACCATCGCTCTGCAAGCCCCCAAGCTCCGCCCATATATAGATGAGATGCGCTCAGTGCTGGCGCCGATTCTCGGGGTTCCGGTGGATGCGGTCAGCGTCAAAGCCACCACCACCGAACATCTGGGATTCGTCGGGCGTGGCGAGGGCTGCGAGGTTTGGGCCGTAGTTTTGATAGAAAAAGACTGACGATATGGAAAAAGCAATTGTTGTTGTCGACGAGATTTACGGGTTCCTCCCGGGAGGCGCCCTGGCCTGCGGGCATTCCCTCGAAGCGGTGGCTGCAACCAAGGCTCTGTTGGAAAATAATCCATCGATACCCGCCCTCTTTATCTGCGATCATCACCCCGCCAACCATTGTTCTTTTGCCGCGCAGGGCGGCCCCTGGCCTCCTCACTGCGTGGCCGGCACCCGCGAAGGCGAGATCCACGACGACCTGCTGCCCTTCGTTCAGGAAGAACTTACATTCTATAAGGGATGCGATCCTGCAGTGGAGCAGTATTCTGGGTTCGAAGGTCGCAATACTGCCGGCCAGAGCCTTTCAGAAGTGCTGCAACTACTTGGCACAGAGGTGGTTTATGTGGTGGGTATTGCCACTGAATATTGTGTTCGCAACACTGCCGAAGATCTGCTTAAGGCGGGTTTCAAGGTTACCGTACTCGAGGACTGTCTTGGCTGGGTGGATAGAGAAGGGCATAAAAAAACCCTCCCTGAGTTAGCTCGGGAGGGCATCAGAATCAAATAAGCAAAACTACTTCTTGATTTCGTTCTTGATGGCCTCTGCACCAGCGCTGATGCCGGTCTTTGCCACGTCGACTGCTGCGTCTGTGACGGCGTCCTTAACCTCGTCCTGAGCGCTCTTTTCAGTAACAACTTCATTGGCGGCGGGTTCTGCGGCGGCTTCCTTGGCTTTCTTGTTTCCGCATGCGGTGAAGCTCAGGAGAGCAACAACTGCGAGAATGACATAAATCTTCTTCATAAGGCAATAAACTTTAAAAATTTAACCGGTTAAAACAATGTGGCCAATGGCCACAACGCAAAAATAAAAAATAATCCCGGAAAGTGGCTATAATTTTTTAAATTTGTAGACCAAAAGACCATTTTATGCTGATAGTCTTGAAACTCCTGGGCTCTATCGCTCTGCTTATTTACGGTATGAAGGTGATGAGCGAGGCCCTTCAGAAAATGGCGGGTCCTCAGTTGCGACATCTCCTTGGCGCAATGACCACCAACCGCTTTTCCGGCGTTGCCACCGGCGCTCTGGTGACCGTTGCCGTGCAGTCTTCCGCCGCAACCACCGTCATGACGGTATCTTTCGTGAATGCGGCCCTGCTGACCCTCTCCCAGGCCATTTCCATTATCATGGGTGCCAACATCGGCACCACCATGAGCGCCTGGATCATGTCGGCGGGATTCTCGTTCAACATGGCTAATATCGTGTGGCCAGTCTTTCTGGTCGGCATCATACTCATACAGCTTGGCAAACACCGCTACGTGGGCGACTTCCTTTTCGGACTCAGCTTCCTTCTCTTCGCCCTGGGCATGCTCAAGGCTACCGGCGTGGAGATGGACCTCGCCAGCAAGCCCGCCATCGTAAACTTCTTTGCCAGTTTCAAGACAAACTACGGCACCATCCTGCTGTTCCTTCTCATTGGCTCGGTGCTCACCGCCCTAGTGCAGTCGTCCGCAGCGCTGATGGCCATTACTATGGTGCTCTGTTCTACCGGCGCCATCACCATCTTCCAGGGCATCGCGCTCGTCATGGGTGAGAATATCGGCACCACGGTTACCGCCAACCTCGCGGCCATGTCTGCCAACACGCAGGCCCGCCGGACGGCAATGGCGCACCTGCTCTTCAATGTTTTCGGCGTGCTGTGGGTGCTGGCCCTGTTCTTCCCCTTCGTGCGCATGGTCTGCGGCATCGTGGGTATGGATCCGGCCGCCGAAAGCCAAAGCCCGGTGCAGCTTTCTTTCGCCCTGGCGGCCTTCCACACGGCCTTCAATGTGGTGAACACGGCTGTCCTCATCTGGTTTATACCCCAGATTGAGAAGATTGTGTGCGGCATCATCAAGCCCAGGCAATCGGAAGATGAGGAGGAATTCCGCCTGCAATATATCCGCGGAGGTCTCATGAAGACTCCGGAAATCTCTGTGTTGCAGGCGCAGAAGGAGATAGTGGTGTTCGGAGAGAAGATGCAGCGCATGTTCGGCATGGTGCAGGAACTCTATGCTACCGCGGATGATCAGGCCTTCGGCAAACTCTTCGAAAGAATCCGGAAGGCAGAAGATTTCAGCGACCGCATGGAGAATGAGATAGGCCGCTACATCGGCGAGGTCGGAGACGCCCACCTTTCCGATGACACCAAGGAGAAGATACGCGCCATGATCCGCCAGATCGGTGAGTTGGAATCCATAGGCGACAGTTGCTTCAACCTCGCCCGCATCATCCGCCGCAAGCGGGAGAATAAGATATCATTCACCGAATGGCAGGAGGGTGGTTTGCAGGATATCTTCTCCCTTGTGAATGAGGCGCTTACGCGGATGAATACCCTGCTTGCAGGCCGCAAGGAAGACTACGACATCTCCCTCTCGGAAGATGTGGAACGCCGCATCAATGCCTGCCGCAATGCGCTCAAGCAGCAGAATGCCGAGAATCTGGATAACCGTTTATACGGCTACGACAACGGCACTGTGTTCGTCGACCTCATCGGAGAGTACGAAAAGACGGGGGATTATATTATCAACGTGGTTGAGGCCCGTCTGGGAGCCGTGCGCAACGGCATTCGCTACCGCGGAATCCAGATAGACACTGATGCCAGGGAGATAACGGTAGATGGTGAACCGGTGGTTTTTTCCAAGACGGAATACGAAATGCTGAAGTTGTTCCTGGAGAACCGCGGCCATGTTTTCTCCTGCCAGGAACTGCTGGATGCCGTCTGGCCAAACGACGTGATAGTGACCGACCATACGGTCGACGTGACCGTCGCCCGCATACGCCGCAAGATCGGCCTCTACGCCGCCAACCTCCGGACCCATGCCGGCTCAGGGTATTTCTTCCAGGATTAAATAATTGCTATAGGACAGAAGTAACGCTGTCGTAGTATTTCCGCGAAACGGGAATCCCGTTTTCGCTTCCCGTGTCCAGATCGGCGAAATAGTAGCCTCCTTCGCTTTTGCGAATCAGTTTGACGTGCTGCGGGTTGACAATATAACCCCGGTGCGTCCTCACAAATCCTGCCTTTTCGCATACCTCCTCTACGTTTTTGAGGGTGTTGCGGATCTGGCAGCTCTTTTCTATGCCGTTCTCCTCATAATGAACGATAATGTAATTCTCATTCGACTCGATGTACAGCACAGACTCTACGGAGGTGATGAATTTCAGCTGGTGCCTCAGGTCATAGAACCTGAGTCTGTCTCCGCTTTCCGCGGGAGTGCCGCTTTGGGCATCGTGGAGGCAATAGGCAAGGGTAAGTATAAGATAGGGATAGATGAACAGCGACCCCAGCATGGCGATGCAGTGGCCGAAATATGCAAAGAAACTGCCGTCTGCCCCATGCCCCATCAAAACCAGGTACAGTGCGCTAAACGCAGATGCAAGCACCGTTTCGCTGACGCACCACAGCGCGAACCACCCCATGTTCATATTGAGTTGTTTCCGGAGCAGCCACAGCAGCAGCCTGCTGAACGACATGACAACCAGGATTATAGCCGAGATTATGGAAATGTTCAGTGTAAACAGATGCCCGCCCCCGGCACACAGCATTTCATGCATGCGTGCGGGCTCATACCAGAGGATGCTCAGCAGATAGAACGCCGGAAGCACGAGGGCATACACGTAAACGGGCATGAACTTAACGAAAGCTTTGGGATATACTCTCATTCTGGTCATCATTTTTGATGTGACAAAGATAATCATATTTTATTTTCGTCACAAGATTTGGCTGTTTTGTCACTTTTCGCCGCATTTTGTCACAAAAACAATACATCGATGTACAATGTTTTTTGTATTGAGGCGGCAGGTTTACCTTTGCATTGCAAAAAACCTGAACGATATGACGCCACCAACATGGACGAGGCTCGACAACGCCTCCCTAATATATCCCGCCTGCCGGACAAAACGGTATGCCACTACTTTCAGGATGTCTGTCGCCCTGAACGAAGAAGTTTCGAAAGAAATACTTGGCCATGCTCTGGAGAAAACCGCTGCCCGCTTCCCCAGTTTCTGTTACGGACTGGACAAAGGCTTCTTCTGGTGGATACTCCGACGCCTCGAAAACAAACCTGTCCTCAGTTCCGTCGGTGGAATGGAGCTTTTTGACTTCCGGAAAAACGGAGGATTCCTTTTCAAGGTATCCGCCGAAAGCAACGTAATAATACTCGACGTATTCCACGTCCTTACCGACGGATATGGAGCAATGACTTTCCTGCTCAGCCTTACTGCGGAATACCTACGTATGCGCTACGGGGTGCAGATTCCGTCTTCGGGGTGGATACTGGATCCGGAGCAGGATCCCTCCTATTCAGAAATGGAGGACAGCTTCGACCACTTCTCGGGCATCAAAGGTGAGCTCGACAAGGAAACACGGGCGTATCACCTCTCCGGAACCATAGGGAAGCATAACATCCATGACGGTGTGCGTGTCTCCGTCCCCATCGATCAGGTCCGGCAGAAGACGAAGGAACTGGGTTGTACGGTAACGGAGCTGATTACTGCGGCGATGCTGAAATCCCTTCAGGATGTGCGGCGCGAAAAGGACCCGGGCTCGAGGCTTACTTCCATGAAAATTGAGGTCCCGGTCAACCTGAGACCCATCTTCGGGAGTGTTACGCTTCGTAATTTTTCTTCGTATGTGCACCTTGGGATCGATGTCTGCAACGGAGACCTTTCATTCGGCGACATACTGGAAGAGGTGAAACGCCAGAAACGGATCTATGCGCAGCCGGGCTGCCTTACGACCCGGGTTGCCGGCAATGTCGCACTCGAAGACAATCCCGCCATAAGGCGTATCCCGCTTTTTATCAAAAAACCGGTAATCAATTACATCAAGACCCATAAAGGGGACCTTTACTGCTCCCAGACTATGTCCAACCTCGGCAATATCGACCTCCCGGAAGAGATGAGGTGCTATGTGAAGGATGTAGATTTCATACTCGGCCGCCCCAAGATCCGTCCGGGAGCGGTTGGGTGCGTGAGTTACGGCGGGCGCCTGAACCTGAACTTTGCGCGACGTATCGTGGAAGCGGACTTCGAGGACAGGTTCGTCGCCACGATGCAGGAGCTGGGAATAGAAGTCAGTGCGCGCTCCTACCGGATCTGCTCAGACGCCTCCAAAGGCAAGATGCTTCCGCAGATATCTCCCCGCTGGGCCCGTATGCATCTGCTGCGAAGATTGCTGATTATCTGACAATCTAGTCCATAAACTTCTTGCCGGCGTTCCAGGCACCGCCTACGACATCGCCGATGGCGCGATAGCACATTCCGGCAGCGTCGAACACGATGGGCTGCAGTTTGGCAAGATCCACTTTTCCATCCGTCAGGATGCTTTCATCCGCGCTCATGTTTACCACCTCTCCAACCAGGATGCCGTCAGCCCAGCTGACAACCTTGCACTCGAGGGTGAGGGGATACTCATTGATGATGGGCGCGTCCACGTTGGGGCTGGGGGTGACGGTGAATCCCGCTTTCGCAACTTTGTCCGGCACGTTGTTGCCGCTCACTATGCCGAAATAGTCGGATTCGGCCACCGTGCGGACATCTGCGAACGACACGGTGAAAGCGCCGGTAAGTTCCAGATTCTCAGTGGTTTTGTGCTTGGACATCGATACCACGATCTGGTTGTGGTCGTACTGACCGGCCCAGGCCGCCATCATCACATCCGGGGTGTGGTCTTTGTCCCAGGTTGCAATCATCACGCAAGGCTGGGGAGTTGTCATAAGAGCGTGGCTCGCGCCGAAATTCTTGCGCCCGGCCACTTCCTGAAGTGCTTCTTTGCTGTTCATATCGCTGGTGTTCTGATTATTTGTGGTTTTGCAAGCGGCCAGCAGCGCAATCGCCACCATGGCCGTAAGGATAGTTAGGTGTTTCATATCTGCAAAGATACGAATAAAAGGAAAATACCGCCCTATCAGGTGAATATTAACAGCACCCGTCAAGGTTTCGCGGTAAAAGCTCTACGGGTCAGCCATTTTTCGGCCTACCCGTCGAGGAAAACCCGCAAAACCTCTACAAGTCAGCCATTTTTTGCCTTACCCGTCGAGGAAAACCTGCAAAATCTCTACGGGTCGGCCATACGTTTGGAATAACGGTCGAATGCCGCTATCTTTATGCTGGCAAATCGGCATTTAACCGTGCAAGATTGCCCGGCTTTTGGATTAATAAGGTACTATGAAGAGATTGCTGATACTTGCGGCCGCACTATTATTTTCAACTATGGTTCCCCTGAAGGCTCAGACCATGGCGGATGACGCCAAAGTGTGGGCCGCCGACTGGAAACACGCTTTTTCGGCCGAAGGCAGACAGGCGTGGAAGCCGGAGTTCACCGCACGCGTGTATGCAGGTTTCGTTACGGAAGGCCCGGCTGTAACGGGCGGCGTAAGGATAGACGACAAGCGTACTTTGGGCCTGATGGTTTGGGAGGGAGATACTCGGATTGACGCAGCTCCTGCCAGCGTCCACAGCATATCCACCGGCATGTATATGCGCAGGTACTTCCATCTTGGAAAGAAGGATATCGTGGCCCTGTACAGCGACTTTGCCATCGGCACAGGGTATATTTACAGGATAGATGGGGGATACATGACCAACGTAGAGACAGGGGAAACCGTCAGGACTTATGACCAGAATAGCGAAGGCGATATCCTCTTCGCCGCCACCTGGCAACCCGGCATTCGTTTCCGCTTCTGGAAGAATCTGCACCTCTTTCTCGGCCTGACAATCTCAACAAACACTATCGGAATCCACCTCGGAGTCGGATTATAGAGAGCGCGGCCAATCCAGACACGCCAGGCCCACGTTTCGTTTCTGGAAGCGGGAAATTGATTATCTTCGCGGTAAATATAGGTTCTGAAAGCAATGAAACTGAAGAAACGAAAAATCAAAAACGCGGCGATATTTGGCCTCTGCTGGTTTGCCCTCCTGGTCTTGCTGGTTGATGGAATCCTGAAATTCCAAACGCTGGTCGACTATTTAGGGTCATATGCCCTTGTGGAGATATCGCTGATTCTATTGGTCATTCTTCCTACAGTGGCAGTATACTTCCTTACAAAAGAGTGACAGACAGTAAAATAACCGCCTCGCAGGGCGGATTATAAACATCACCCGTCAAGGTTTCGCGCCAAAACCTCTACAGGTCGGCCATTTTTCGGCTTACCTGTTAAGGAAACCGGGCAAAACCTCTACAGGTCGGGCATTTTTGGGCTTACTCGTCGAGTTTTTCCGGCCAAACCTCTACGGGTCAGCCATATTTTGGGAATAGTTACCGAATGCCGTTACCATTATTCGAAAAGCAGAATATAACCTTGATAATCCCCACCCCATAAAATAAAAAAACCATCACAAGGGGTTGTGACGGGTATATAGAGAAGGTCGTTTTTGCGGGCAGGTGACCCACTCCCGCTACTGAACATACGATATAAGCAAGCCGGTGAGTACGAAACCTCTTGCACCTGAAACAACCTCACTATATACCCGGCGCTTTTCAGCGGCGGATTTTTATTGTCTATCAAGCTGTTACAGGGCTCCTGTCAGTTCCGGACGTGTCTATGATAGAACACGATCACCCAAGCCGGATGACAAGGCCTCTCTATCCAAAAACGGTCCAAATCTGTGACCATATATGCGACCAGTCAAAGCAAGAGGATAAAATCATTGGTAAAGAGAACAGAACGGCCTCTTTTCTTCATCTTCCCATTGCTGTATCATTCTTTATTATTCGACAGGCGTATGATAGGGTAAATAACGGATCTTCAGCACCGTATTCCCGTTGTGCGCTAAATCAATCACACCTCGGCACCTCCCTCTTCAGTATTGATCTGAAGGAGCATTCGATCATCTGCTGGGTTAGATTTATCCCGATATCTATAACGGGTGGTAAGACTCGGGAATCCATAGGGGAAAATAACAGGATGACAGTATCCGATATCCTTGTTGAAGTGATGTACAGGAACCAGTTGGGAATCATCCAATCTCGCCAATTCCAGTCCTGGCAAAGTGTTCAGCAGGCAATACAGTGAGTCCGATGCACAGAACGAAGCGACGATTCTGCCATTCATCTCATTTTCGCCGAATACTTTGTAGGGGTTATGATAGGATCTTGTCCCATCGGGACGAGTGATTTCTCCTGAAAGATCTTCATTATCAAAACAGACCACGGGATTGACAAAATACTTCGAAAAAGGAGTGTCCATACGGCCATGGAAAAGAGGGCAAGGATTCGTTTCATAAGAATGGCTGGAGCTAACGATAATTCGGAGTCTGGAGGGGGCTATATTGAAGTTCTTGGATGTGGATGAGACAGATCAATAGATAATATCGTCTCCTTCGCAGATTTGCACCTGGAGATTCATCTCCTGTTGCCATCCCTTTTCTTTTGCATGGGCATTCCAAGTGGCACCGGGAGAGTGGTCCCAGGTTATATGGACAATGAACCCTGGAGAAATGCCTTCCTTTTCCACATTCGTCGCAGTGTATAGGACTCTGCCTGTGGCAGGATCGGACAAGGTGAAACCGTCCTTTGTGAATTGATAGGAAAGATGTTCCTCGTCGGTGTCGATATACTGATTGTCAAGGTATCGACACATTCCTGAACGGACCAGTGCGGGAATCGTCTCGTCTTCGGGAATCCAGATCCACATCTGAAACTTGTTCTCTCCTTGATTACCGGCGTATAGATATCGGACAAGAGGGAATGTCTCCGTCTGTTCCTTTTGACACGAACAAGCCAAGAAGAGAAGGGCGGTGACAACGAACAAACGGAAAACTGTTAACGGTTTCATAAAAGGGTTCATTTACAATGATATACAAAGATACACTTTTTCATATAATCCCGATAACTGCCAAACCTTGCATCGTGGAGAAAGAAAAAAGGACCGGAACAATAGATGTCCAGTCCCTTTTCCAATAGCGTTACTTCACAATCTCATATTCATCGACACCGGGAATCAGTGCAAGTCCGGTTTCTTCGAGCCGCTTCGCCTGCCAGTCCATCCCGCCGGCAGTGTCCATCTTCACGACCCTGATTTTGGATCCGTTCTATCAATATGACTTCTCAAACGCATCCTTTAATTCATTGATAATGTTGTTTTTGAGGAGTTTGGCATAGTGCTGAGTGATTCTGGTTGTGCTGTGCCCAAGGAGCTTTGCTACCACCTCCAAGCGTATCCCCCGGTTCAGGCACCTGGTAGCATAGGTGTGCCTGGCGACGTGGGAGAAGATAGGCTTGTTTATCCCGAACTGAACGATAGTCTTCACCCTCTGGCAGTAACCGTTGGTGGTCACATAGTCCAGATAGCGGTTCATTGAGGCTTGATAGTCCATAATGACAGCCTTGGTAATGGCGGCAACAGGCTCTGACGGCGGTAGTATCTTGAAGAATTTGTCTCGGGCGATCTCATATTTCCTGTAAGTTTTCGGCGTTAAATCCTTCCCCACGCGCTTTGCCAGAATACGTAAATAATCAGAGAATAGATCGCCGACAGTATACAGGACATATCCGCCCGTTTTGAAATATGCCCTCAGCCCCTCCGCCGTTAATGCTTGCCCATCGCGAATAAAAGCAGTTTCAATCTCATGTAACCGCCCACGCACCGCAGCAAGATAGTCCTTCAAATCACAGCCCTTCTTACTTGCCAATGCCTTGCTAAAATCTGCCGGGACTTCTTTTCTGGGTAATTGAACATAACAGCGCTTCCCATTGATAACCAGACTCATTTCAATAGGTGCTGTACCATCCTTGTTTTTCTTGCTCTCGCGACAGTAGAACGAGACATTTGCAGTGTTTCGAGTCATAATCTGCGACCACTTTTAAGTTAAACATACCTGGTCGCATATATGGTCGCACTTTTTCGCTGTTGTATTCTCCGCCGATAGCCTTCCTGCCGTAAACCCAAACCGCCGTAACGCACTGATATATAAAACAAAAAAAACCGCCTCGCAGGGCAGTTCGGGATATATAGTGTATTGACGTATGATCGGTTTGTAGCGGGAGTGGGGCATGATCCCACGACCTCCGGATTATGAATCCGACGCTCTAACCAGCTGAGCTACCCCGCCATTTTGTACTAAGGATTCCGCTCGCTTTGCTCGCGCTATCCTTTCCGCCTGCGGCGGGCCGTACATTTTTTGCAGTCGCGTCGGCTTTGCCGACTTTGTTTTTTAGCCTGGAGATCTTATGAGAGCATGCTCTCAACGCTCTCCACTCTAAAAACCGGGCGCTGGGCGCCCGACTGCAAAAAAGTTGAGATGGAAGGATTCGAACCCTCACTGACAGAGCCAGAATCTGTAGTGCTACCATTACACCACATCTCAATAGGTGTCCGCCCGAAAGCGGACTGCAAAGGTACAATACTTTTGCTAAAATGCAAAAATATTATCGAGAATTTTTCTAACCTAGAAATTGAAGGCTATGCCGACACCGGAATTGGTGCCTCCGAAAATCACCTCTTTGCTGACTCTCTCGCTGGCATTGTTGTAGCCTTCGCAGGTAGCTTTCATCTTCTTGTCTGCCTTCACGCGGATGGGGATGCCGACGGCCAGCGTGCCTGCACCGAGCGCTGCCGACGCCGCACCACCGGCAGCGAAGTATCCTGCGGGTTTCATGACCTCGTCCATGTCTGCATGCCCGAGCGAGAATGCCGCGACCAGCACTCCTACGATCACATATCCGAGCGCAACCACCTCTGCTGCCGCTCCGACACCGACCAGGACCGACCCACCTATGACTAGGCCGTTGCCAAGATGCCTCTTCTCACGAAAGCCCGCCCATGCCTGGTTGTAATCAACCCCGTCGATATTGGAAAGCAGCAGCGCCTGCTGATCCTTGTCCAGCACGATGCCGTCGAGTTTAATCTTGGTACCCTTGCGGTGCGCGCCGACCATTTCGGCTACTTTGATGGAGTCTTTCCGGGCCCTGCGCTCATCTCTTTTTGCTCCCGGTTCGGCGAATGCTGTAAGACAGGTCAGGAGCAACATGGACAAAACGAACAATTTCCTCATGACAATGTGGTTTTAAACAAAGGCAAATATACGAAAAATAACTATCTTCGCAGAACTAATGACCTTATCAGATGAAAACTCAGCAGGAACTCGCAGCCATCGCAGGCAAATTCGCCATCAAGGGTAATATAAAGGAAGTGAAGCCCCTTGGCAACGGACTCATCAATGACACATACAAGGTGGAAACCGACGGCACCGAAGCCTATGTGCTTCAGCGCATCAACAACGCTATCTTCCAGGACGTCGAACTCCTCCAGCACAACATAGAGGCCGTCACCCGGCACATCCGCGCCAAGCTGGAAGCAGCCGGCGAGACCGATCTGGACCGCAAGGTGCTCCGCTTCGTGCCCCTGAAGGATTCCCCAAAGACCTACTGGACCGACGGCGAGACCTACTGGCGCATCTCCGTGTTCATCCCCGACGCCCTCACCTTCGAGGCCGTCACCCCTGAATATTCCTACTTTGCCGGCAAGGCGTTCGGGCGTTTCGAGGCTCAGCTCGCGGACATCCCGGACGCCCTCGGCGAGACCATCCCCGACTTCCACAACATGGAGCTCCGCGCACGCCAGCTTCGCGAGGCGGTCGCCGCCGACAATGCCGGGCGGATGGCGGATCCCGAGGTGAAAGCCCTGGTGGAGGATATATATAAATATGAAGAGGAGATGACGAAGGCCGAGCGCCTCTACCGCGAAGGGAAACTGCCCAAGCGCATCTGCCACTGCGACACCAAGGTCAACAACATGATGTTCGACGCGGACGGCAACGTGCTCTGTGTCATCGATCTCGACACCGTCATGCCCAGTTTCGTCTTCTCGGACTTCGGCGACTTCCTTCGCACGGCAGCCAATTTCGTGGCGGAAGATGATCCCGACACCTCCAAGGTGGGTTTCAACATGGAGATATTCAAGGCCTTCAGCAAAGGCTACATCGAGTCCGCCAAGGTTTTCCTGACCCCGCTGGAGCGGGAGATGCTGCCGTTCGCGGCCTGCCTCTTCCCCTACATGCAGTGCGTCCGCTTCTTCGCGGACTACATCAACGGGGACACTTACTACAAGATCAAGTACGCCACTCACAACATGGACCGCACCCGCAATCAGTGGGCGTTGTTCCAGAGTGCACTCGCGAAGGTGCCGGAGATGAAGGCCTGGATAGAATCCCTATAGGGCCGCGTTCTCGTAGAGGATGCAGGCGTAGCAGATAGGACCCTGGTGCTTGAGCATCAGGGTTATTTTTCCCTCCTTGGAGGTGAAAACCGTGCGGAAGGTGCATTTGCCCTTGATGAGGCTGACGAGTTTGCCGGAGCTCTCCTCAAAAGGCCCGTCCTGAAACTCCTCCACCTCTTCCACCGGCTTGCCGTACTGCTTGGTGAGCATTGCCTTCAGGCCGGAGTAGTCGTTCTCCAGTTTCACCCAGGAGAGCCTCGGGGGGATTTCGGCGCGGATGGCGCACACGGTACTGTCTGCGCCGGGGATGATGTTCACCTCCACGTCGGAGTAGCCGGCGAACTTGCCTATCACCAGAGGCACGCCGTCGTTGGTTTCTTCGTACTTGAAGCCTTTCTTCGCAAGAGCGGCGACCATTTCATCGCTCGTGCCCTTTATCTCTACTTTATTGAATGTCAGATGTTTCTGTGCGTTCGCGCCGGGAATCAGGAGCATTGCAGCCAGTGCCGCGAGGAGGATGCGTTTCATATCAGTTTTCATTTGCCAATTCGAGGATGAGGTTGTCGAGCGCCTGCGAGAGTTCGGACGATTTTCCCACGTAGTTGTTCACCATTATGCTGAAAGCGATGGTCTTGCGGGTGTTGCCGTCCGAGGGGAGGATGTATCCGCTTAAGCAGCGCACTCCGCCTAGGCTGCCGCTCTTCATGTATATGCGGTTCTTCACCGCCGCGGGTGCCTTCGGAAGGCGTGCGACCAGTGTGCCGTCCTTACGCCCAGGCCTCGGGAGGGAGTTGAGGTAATCGTTATAGAAGGATGTTCGGGCCATGCCCCGCAGGACGCTTACGAGGAACTCCGGGGAAACGAAGTTCTTCCGCGACAGTCCGCTCCCATCCGCGAAGCGCATCTGGGCGCTTGCCTCTGCCAGGCCGATGGGGGAAAGGGCCCTGTGGAGGGCCGCGGTGGCAGTGTCGTAGTCGTCGCTGCCGTTATTCGCCTTGCCGATGGCCTTCAGCAGCGTCTCCGCGCAGAAGTTGTCGGATTGGTGGTTGGTGATACTTATTATATGGTTCAGTGTTGCAGAATTCGCGATGCCCAGTGTTGTGATGGAATCCGGCGCTGGGTGTTCCTGCCGGCATTCTGCTTCCGGCGAGGCGGGGATGTCGTTCGCGGAAGTTTTTTGAGTGAGCTCGTGCGTGGCGGTAGCGGAGCGAACGACATACCCCGCCTCGCCGGTTACCGGTACACCGTTTTCGATCAGCCAGCGGCGGAAATGCGTCGCAGCGGCGAGAGGACCATCGGGAATACTGTCACCCATCTCCCCGCGCCACGTCAACCCCGCCGGCACCACTCCATCCTTGCTTATCTCATCTTCCGTACTCCAGTCCGTATGCCTGCGCTCGCCGCTGAAGTAACTGCCGTCGCCCACAATATCTCCCTCTATCCGGCGTATGCCTTTGTCTTCCAGTATCTTGCGCCACTTGCCGAAGGGGATGTCTTCCTTGGGAAGATAGGTGAAAAGGTTGCCGATCAGCGGGTCTCCGCCGCCGATTATGTAGAGATTGCCGAAGAGGGTCGTGTCCCTGATCTCGCCGTCGGTGGCAAGTTGCGTTTTGAACGTGTAGTTGCGCCCGAGTTTGAGGTAGGCCGCGGCCGTGGTGACGAGCTTCATGTTGCTGGCGGGGGTCAGGCGCTTGCCCTTGTTCAGCTGCGCCAGCGTATCCCCCTGGAAATTCACCGCCAGTATGCCCCAGACGCAATGCTCGAGTTTGCCGCCCTTTGCATCGAGCTGTGCGACCGTCTTTTGCACGTTCGTCGAGAGCGTGGCGGCGAGGAGCAATATGGTCGCGATCAGTTTCATCGAATACAAATATAGTAAATTGCTGATTTTTCTCTACCTTTGTTAGAGAACGTCCGTTTTGGGCCATAGTCATGCAGCAGCTAATTTGCTGTATTATAATTATTTACTATAGGGAGAGTCGTCTGATTTTGCCGATTTTGTTATGAAGAAAGTATTGATAATCAGCATTTTAAGTGCTGCAGTGTTTATGCTGATGTCTTGCAGGGCGCAGGCTCAGAACCATAAGATTGACGATAATACCCAGTGGGCAGTGGTGAACGTAAGCGATGCGTTCATGAGGGCGGAGCCGCGATATGGTAGCGAATGTGTGAGCCAGACGCGGATGGGCACGCTGGTGCAGGTGCTGGAGCGGAAGGGCTACTGGGCGCGGATCAAGACTCCTGAACCTTACGAAGGATGGGTGAACGAACTGGCGCTGGCCCCGACCCGCGAACTCAGCCCGGAGGAGCAGAAGGAGACCAAACTCTATGGCGCGACCCTGGCTCCAATGTCCCGCAAGGAGGCGGAGGAGTACCTGAAGGCACCCAAATACATCTGCATTCAGAATATCCCAGAGCAGAATCTGCTGATGGGCAATATGGTGAAGACGGACACGCCGGCGCAGGGGATGGTGGACTTCCGGAAGTGGGCGGAGGCAGAAGCCGCGGAGGCGGACGAAACCAAGATAGACCAGATCATAGCTCTCGCCAAAACCTATCTTGGCTGCCCCTACATGTGGGCGGGGATGTCTCCGGGGCATTTCGACTGCAGCGGACTCACGGGATATTGCTACTTCATGAACGGCATCCTGCTGCCGCGAGATGCTTCCCAGCAGGTGCAATGCGGCATAGAGGTTCCATTCGAGCAGATGCAGAAAGGCGACCTGGTATTCTTCGGCGACACCTCCGTCGGGCATGTGGCCATCTGCATAGGCGACCATAAGATCATCCATGCATCACAGATCGTGCGCATCAACTCGCTGATCCCCGGCGAACCAGATTACTACGGCCGCAACATCCTCCACATCCGCCGCATCATCGGCCACATCGGCGAAGGCAGCGCGCAGTTCAAACCCATGTGGCTGAAAGACAGCCCGGACTATTTTGCAAAAGGCAGATAATAAGAGTAGAATACGCCTGAATCAGAAGGCGTAGGAGACCGATAACAATAAGTCTATGTGACTGATCGTTTCGCTAACGTTTGTCGTTTTCTGTACGTTCCCGGTAGAGAGTTCCTTGGTCTTATAGGATGTGAGGTTGCCTACCGCGAGATTTGTCGAGAAACCTATAGAAAAAGCAGGGGACAAAGCATAATTCAGACCAACCTCGGTCACGCCACCCAGGCACCAGCCGCTCTTTATGACGGCGTAATCCAGGATGGAGCCCTTGTCACGGAGTCCCATCGGCCCTACGCCTACACCCCAGAAGAAACTCAATTTGTCGCCAAGAGTGGAGCCTTTGATATAGGTCGCCGGGGCGAATAACCAGATATCAGCTACATCCACCATATCACCGCTTTCTTTGCTGCCGTTAGTGTAGGTGACCACGACTTTGTCTGTGGCCGACGAATGAAAATCATTCACTATAACTCCAGTCGTAATCAATGAAGGGCTGTTCAATACCAGTTCGAGCTGTAAGGAATAGCCCTTGGACAATTTCTGCGAATGCTGCCGGTCAAGTTCAGTGTCTCCGCCGGCTTTTCCGAGGCGTGAACCAATTCCCGCCTTTACGTAAATGGACGCCGTACTTTCAGGATTTTGTGCCATAGCCTGCAGACATACGGCAATCAGGGCTAAAGTGCTGAGAATCTGTTTCATATCGCTTTGTTTTTCAGCAAAAGTAGCAAAATATTTTTTATATCCAACCGAATTTTCCAGAGTTTAAAGCGTTGAATAGTGATTCATTCCATCATATCAAAATAATTGCTATCTTTGCACCGTTTTTAACACTGAATGATATGAATTTACGCGACATCAAGAAGGACATCGACTACGTTCTCAGCGCCTTCATCGAAGACTGCACCGTCTGCGCTGCAGTGAACCCCAAGTCCGACGACAAGGTCATCGCCGACCTCATGGAAGATGCAATTGACCTCTACAACGAGCTCAGGGACAAGGTAACCGTGAAGATCGAAGGTTCCAAGAAGGCATACTTCAACAATCTCCGCAAGGAGATCCTCGAGCGTACCGACGCCCTCTATACCAAACTGAGCGAAGCTGTTTCCAAGAAGGCCGAAGCCAAGGCTGAGGCTCCCAAGAAGGCCCCTGCAAAGAAAGCGGAACCCAAGGCGGAAGAGGCTCCCAAGGCCGAAAAGAAGGCTCCTGCCAAGAAGGCCCCAGCGAAGAAGGCAGAGCCCAAGGCTGAGAAGCCTGCTGCCGAGAAGAAGCCCGCGGCAAAGAAGCCTGCAGCAAAGAAAGCCGCCCCCAAAGCCGAATAATTTCAGCAGAATAGCATGAAAGCGTCGGAGAGATCCGGCGCTTTTTTCGTCGTCCGACAAAGAATAATTTATTATCTTTGTAAGCTATGACAATACGGACACTGGCACTTTCGGCCGCCTGCGCACTTCTCTGCGGCTGCAACATAATAAGCTCCCTCGTCCACGACGACCAGGTGGTCGCCAGGGTCGGAGGCGAGCGCCTATATCTGTCGGAACTCAGGAGCTACATCCCGGCCGGCACATCCCCCGAAGATTCCACAGCCATCGCCCTCCAGTACATCAACTCCTGGGCGACCGAGCACCTCTACCTCAAGACCGCCGAGGCGCGTCTGAGCAAAGAGGAGAAGAATGTGGACAAGGAGCTGGAGGCCTACCGGCGCTCGCTCCTGCGCTACCGCTACGAGCAGCGCTACATCAACGACCGCCTCGACACCCTTATCACCCAGCAGCAGGAGGAGGAGTACTACAAGGCGCACGCCGCATCCCTGGAACTCGCCCGTCCCATCCTGAAGGTCCGCTTCGTAGACATCATGACCGACTCTCCCAACTACGACGAGATCCTCGCGAAGCTCCCCTCCGAGGGCGGCCAGTCTCTCAAGGACCTGGATTCCCTCACCTACGTGTCGGCCCCCCGTTATTTCGACAGTTCCGACAAGTGGATGGATGCGGCCGTGCTCGCCCGCGAGTTCGGAACCGACTGGTCTACAATGGTTTCCAGAATCAAAGACAAATACATCATCTTCAATTACGAAGACCGGGGAGAAACCCGCGCCGCCTACGTCTTTTCCATCCAGAGCAAGGGCCAGGCACCCCTTGAATTCTGCAGCGCTTCCATACGGGACAACATCCTGAGTGAAAGAAAACGCGAACTGCTGAAGAATTTGGAACAAGACTTGCTTAAGACCGCGCAGGACAAGAAAGATTTCATCATCTACAAGAATGAAGATTAAACACACTATAGCATGCCTCGCCGCTCTCCTCTGCATCATCCCTGCCGGAGCACAGCGCTACAAGACTATCGACAAGAGCATTGCCGTAGTCGGCAATGAACTCATTACCGTATCCGACCTCGAAAACGAAATCCAGATGATGCGCGCCCAGGGGCAAGGTGCTTCCGACCGTGCCTCCCGCTGCCAGCTTCTCGAGAACATGATGCAGAGCAAGCTCTTTCTCATGCAGGCCCGCCTGGACTCCCTGACCGTGAATGCCGACATGGTAGAAGCCAGCCTGAACGAGCAGATGGCCCGCGTGCGCACCGCCCTCGGAGGTGATGAGCAGACCGAGGCTTATTTCGGCAAAAGCCTCTACCAGCTCCGCAAGGACTGGAAACAGCAGTTCCAGGACAACAGCCTCATACAGCAGGAGCAGAGCAGCATCGCCCAGGCCATCCCTGAAATCACACCGTGGGATGTCAGGCAGTATCTCGACACGGCCGACGTAGATAAACTCCCCGTTGTCCCCATCAAATACAAGATGAGCCAGATATGTATCTATCCCGACAGGGAGAAGGCCAAGATGGAGTGCAAGCAGAGGCTCCTGGCGCTTCGTGAGCGCATCATGAACGGAGAGAAGTTCACCACTCTGGCACGTCTCTACTCGGAGGATCCGGGCAGCTCCCGCAAGGGAGGAGAGCTCGGGATGGCTTCGCGCGATATTTTCTGGCCTGCGTTTTCCGATGCGGCCATGTCGCTCAAGCCGGGTGCCATCTCCCAGATAGTGGAAACCCCGGACGGCTTCCACATCATCCAGGTGATAGAGAAGAAGAACGACATGTTCAACGCCCGCCACATCCTTCTCAAACCCAAGTATACCGAGGAAGATCAGGAAAAGGCCTTCAAGCTGCTGGACTCACTCAAGACGGTGATAGAGAAGAAGGATGCGACCTTCGAGACCATCGCTTTCTTCCGTTCTGAAGATCCGGCCACGCGCACCAACGGTGGCCAGATGGCCGACCCGAACACCGGCAGCGCATATTTCGAGATAGACCAGATCAAGCCGGAGGACTATGCTGCGGTGAAAGACCTGCAGCCCGGGGAGATATCCGCCCCCATCACCTCCCGCGACAACGAAGGGCGCGACGGCAACCTTGTCTACAAGATAGTCCGGCTCGACAAGATAGTGCCGGCCCACACCGCCACCTTCGAAAACGACTACACGGAACTTTTGGGCGTTGTCCGTAACGCCAAGCAGATGGAGGCTATCGACAAGTTCATCGATACCAAGATCGCAGAAACATACATCATCATCGATCCGATTTTCGGGGATTGTGACTTCTCCCGCGAAGGATGGAAGGCAAAAGTCAGAAAATAATATCCATTGCCATCGCACTCCTGCTGTGCACCGGCGTCTCTGCCCAGAAAAAAACTGAGCAGAAAGACAGCCTCGTGCGCCTGATCAAGGCAAAATCGCTGGAGTTGATGGAGAAGGACGGTACCAACTACCGCAAGACCATCGACGCCACCTTCTTCCACAACAATACCTATTTCATCTGCGACACGGCCCTCTGGAATGTGGACTCCCGCATAATCAACGCCTGGGGGCACGTTCGGGTCGTGCAGGAAGGGACCATCCTCACTTCCGACAAGATGGATTACGTGATCGACGACGACCTGATCCAGGCCCGCGGCACGCTGGTGCAGCTGGAAGACAAGGAGCATAATACCCTCCGCACCCATTATCTCGACTACAATACCAAAGATTCCATCGCCTTTTTCTCCCGCGGAGCGGCGATGAAGGACAAGGACGGTCAGATCATAGAAAGCACGGACGGCTCCTACGATGCCAAGGAGAGCTTTTTCCAGTTTCGCAACAATGTGAACATGTTCACCGATTCCATCTTCATCCGCAGCAGCCGCATCAACTACGAATCGAAGGTCAGCAGGGCGGTTTTCCCGGAGAAGATCGATTTCTGGAAAGAAGACAACATGCTCTCCGCCGACGGCGGATGGTATGAGCGCCTGGTGGAGACGTTCTTCTTCAACGGAGCGGTGCACGCCATGTCGAAGGAACAGGAGGCGTGGAGTGACACTCTCTACTATTACCGCACCCCCAACAACATCCTTATGCAAGGACACGTGCAGGTTCAGGATACTACCCGCAACGCTTTCGCCCTTTCGAACGAACTGTTCTACGAGGATTCCATCCGGCAGGTGACCCTGCGCCGCGAGGCCGCTGTCGCCCTGCGCACAGAAGATAAGATAAGCGCGGAAGACGGCACTCAGCGCACAAAAGTCGACACTATCTATATAGGCGGTGACCGTCTGGTCTATTACACGGTTCGCAAATGTGACATCCCGGAGGGAGTTTCGAAGGCTTCTGCGACCCGTCTGGAAGAGATTTTCAGCGACCCGGTGTCGGAGTATCGCGCCAAGGCCCGAAAGGCTGCCGAGGAGGCGGCCAAGAAGATGGAGGAGGAAAATGCAGAAAGTAATCCGCTGCTGGCGGGGCGTGGCCGGAAACCTTCCGCCCCCCTGCCGGAAGAGGAGAATTTATCCGCGCCAGACACGATTTCCGAGCCTCCGCTGGACAGCATTGCCATGGCCCGGGCAGATTCCATCCACGTTGCAGATTCGCTGGCTGCCATTCCACCGGCGGACACCACCAGGATCGGCTTTGCAATGGCCGTGGGGGGCGTCAGGATATTCCGCAATGATATCCAGGTGGCCTGCGATTCCATGCGCTTCAACGAACTGGACAGCATAGCCCGCTTCTATATCGACCCTATAGTCTGGAATGACGGCAACCGCCAGTACACTGCCGACAGCATAGGCGTGCTGGTTACCTCTTCCGGCATCGACCGGGCCAGCCTGATGTCCAACGCCTTTATCATTACGCAGGAGACCCCCGTCCTTTTCGACCAGATACGCGCCACCGAAGTGATGGCCTTCTTCGACACCACTTCCGCCCTCCGGCGTTTCGATGCGCTGGGCGGTGCGAACGCACTGTTCTATCTGAAGGAAAAAGAGGAATACGGCACGGTGAACAAAGTGGATTCCAAAATGCTGTCGGCCCAGTTCCAGGATGGAGAGCTTCAGACTATCCACTATTTCGATTCCCCTAAGAACGATGCCTTCCCGCTTGCCCAGTTCAAGGAGGATGAAAGGAGGATGAAGGGATTCAACTGGCAGCCGGATCTTCAGCCGAAGGGGAAGGAGGATATCACCGACCTGACCGTGCGGCTGTCGCAGCGCAGGGAGTATGAATCCCGCCCGAAGACTTCTTTCCGGCAGACGGACATCTATTTCCCGGGCTATATGAAGAAAGTGTATGCGGCGATCGAAGCTTCGAAGAATAAACCGAAGACTACTGACCGGAACGGGGGAAAGACTTCGTCCGGGGAGTCCCCCGATTCCTCCGCGTCGCAAAGCGACCCGTTCCGGGAAAATACTCCGGAATCGGGGACGTCCCCGTCCGATTTAACTATCGCCGTTAAGGATTCCTTGGCAATCCGGGACTCGCTGGCCATCCGCGATTCGCTTGCTATGCGGGATTCGCTGGGGAGGCGGGACAGCCTTGCGGTTAGGGATTCTATAGCGCCCCGCGTGCCCAGCAAGTACGAAATCCGCCGCCAGCAGCAGAAGGCAAAGCAGGCGGCACGTGATTCCGTGTATCAGGCAAAGCTGGCTGCCCGCGATGCGAAGTGGGCCCTGGCAGATTCCCTGGATGCGGTGAAGGCGGCGTTGAAACTGCAGAAGCAGCAGGAACGGAAGGCAGCCAGGGAAGAAAAGGCGCGGCAGAAGTACCTGAAACAGCAGGAGGCGGATGCCCGGAAACTCGAAAAGTATGTGGAGCGCTACCGCAGGAAGTATGCGCGCCAGAAAGAACGCGAAGCGCGCCGCAATGCCCGGCATGCAAAGAAGCCGGCCAAAGAACCTGAAACTACCGTAATCGACGGTGTGGATTATACTGATAAACCAATTTCGACATAGATGGAACAAATCCTGGATCGATTCTTGAGGTACATCCAAGTGGACACCCAGAGCGACGAGAACTCGGAGAGCCAACCCTCGACAAGCAAGCAGTTGAACCTGTTGAAACTCCTGACCCGGGAGTTGAACGGCCTCGGAGTTGAGGCTTTTCTCGACGAATACGGCTACGTGATGGCACGAATCCCCTCCAATGTCGGGGGAGATGTGCCTGCGGTGGGCTTCATCGCCCATGTGGATACTGCGCCGGATGCCTCCGGCGAGAACGTAAAAGCCCAGATCATAAAGAATTACGACGGATCGGACATTCCTCTGAAGGGGGTGCCTGGCCTTGAACTCAAGACATCCGAGTTCCCTGAACTTCTCGCGCACAAGGGCGAAACCATCATTACCACCGACGGAACTACTCTGCTGGGTGCCGACGACAAGGCCGGCGTGGCTGAAATCATGGATGCAGTGCAGTATATCATGACACATCCCGAATTCAAGCACGGCCCCATCCGCATCGGCTTCACCCCCGACGAGGAAATAGGCCGCGGCGTGGTGAAGTTCGACGTGGAGAAGTTCGACGCCACTTACGCCTATACCATGGACGGCGGTGAGGTCGGTGAACTGGAATTCGAGAACTTCAATGCTGCATCAGCCAAAATCCACATCCAGGGCTGCAACGTGCATCCCGGCTATGCCAAAGGCAAGATGCGCAATGCCATTCACATTGCACAGGAACTGGATGCCCTGCTGCCGGCGGAACAGCGCCCTGAGCGCACACAGGATTATGAAGGTTTCTTCCATCTGATCTCCATCAAAGGAAGTGTGGAGGAAGCGGACATTGCCTACATAATCCGCGACCACTCGCGGGAGCTCTTCGAAAAGAAAAAGGCAGTTATGCAGGAGTGCGTCGACTTTATCAACTCCCGCTATGGCGCCGGCACGGCTACCCTGGTGCTGAAAGACCAATACTACAACATGCGCGAGCAGGTGGAGCCCCACTACAAGATAATCGAGATTGCGATGAAGGCTATTGCCGATGCAGGCGTCACACCCAAGGTCCAGCCTATCCGCGGCGGCACCGACGGCGCAAACCTCTCCTTCCGCGGCCTGCCCTGCCCCAACATCTTCGCCGGCGGCCTGAACTTCCACGGCAAGTTCGAGTGGGTGCCCCTCGAGAGCATGCAAAAAGCCTCGCAGGTGATTCTTAACATCCTGGCCGCCTTTGCGGCTGGAGCCTAATAGCCTGATATACAGTTAGTTATATAAAATGCCTGCCGCATATTCGCGGCAGGCATTTTGCGTAAGTCGCTGAGCGTTAGCATGTTGGCCTCCAGCGGCTATTTCTTCAGGCTGGCGCGAACCATATAGAATATCAGCAGGAGGAACGGCACGACCGCTATCAACTCCGCGCCCGAGGCCAGGTGCCCGGCGGCAACGTTGTTCCAACCGCTCAGGAACCAATCCACGCCGGCGAATTTCAGAATTGCCGAAACCACACCCATCAGCGCACCGCCGGCAATGAAGCCGGAGGCGATCAGCGTGCCTTTTTCCTGGCGTGCATTGTTGACGGCGTCGTCCTTGCTGCGCGTGCTCACGTACCAGCTGATGGCACCGCCCACCAGCAGCGGGAGGTTGAGGTCCAGGGGGATGAACATGCCCAGGCAGAATGCCAGCGCAGGCACTTTGAATACGGTGAGGAGGATGGCGATCGCGGCGCCGATGCCGTAGAGCAGCCAGGGGGCGCTTCCACCGTTCATCATCGGCTGGATCACCGCCGCCATCGCATTGGCCTGAGGTGCAACCAGCGCACCTTCACCCACGAATCCGTAGGTCTTGTTCAGCACCAGCATCACTCCGCCCACCGTCGCAGCTGCCACGAGCGTGCCGAGGAACTTCCATCCCTCCTGCTTGGCGGGCGTGGTGCCGAGGTTGTATCCTATCTTGAGGTCGGTGATGAATCCTCCCGCCATGCTGAGGGCCGTGCAGACCACTCCGCCTATGACCATCGCAGCCACCATGCCGGCGTTGCCCTTGAGGCCCACTGCCACCAGCACGAGAGCAGTGATTATCAGTGTCATGATGGTCATTCCGCTCACAGGGTTGCTGCCCACGATGGCGATTGCGTTTGCGGCCACGGTGGTGAAGAGGAAGGAGATGACCGCCACTATCAGCAGGCCTACCAGCGCCTGCCAGACGTTATCTACCACCCCGCCGAAGGCAAAGAAAGCGAAAACGGCCAGCAGCGCCAGCACTATCCCGGTGACTACAGCTTTCATCTTGATATCCCGGTCGGCCTCTTCCACCTTTGCACCGGCTCCGCCTTTCTTGCTGAATTCGCTGACAGCAAGGCCCATGGCACTCTTGATGACGCCGGCGTTGCGGATGATGCCGATGATGCCGGCGGTGGCGATGCCGCCTATACCTATATGACGCGCGTACGTGCGGAAGATCTCATCCGCGCTCATCTGCCCAACGGTCTGCGCGATGCCGCTGCCCATGAAATCCAGCACCTGGCCTCCCCAGAAGAGGTTGAAGCCGGGGATGATGATAAGCCACACCAGCAGGCTGCCGATGCAGATGATGAGGCTGTATTTGAATCCGATGATGTAGCCGAGGCCGAGCACTGCCGCCCCGGTGTTGAGTTTGAGCACTACCTTGGCCTTGTCTGCAACCACGTGCCCGACGCGCAGGAAGGCGGTGGAGATGGTCTCTCCCCAGGCGCCGAAGGTGGCGATGGCAAAATCGTACAGACCGCCTATCAGGCCGGCCACGGCCAGGGTTTTCGCGCCCTTGCCTCCACTCTCACCGCTTGCCAGCACCTGCGTGGTCGCAGTTGCCTCAGGGAAGGGATACTGCCCGTCCATCTCCTTCACAAAGTACTTGCGGAAGGGGATGAGGAAGAGTATGCCGAGCACGCCGCCGAGCAGGCTGCTCAGGAACATGTGCGTGAAGCTCACGTCCAGGCCGAGGATGTAGATGGCCGGAAGGGTGAAAATCGCACCTGCCACGATCACGCCGCTGCAGGCTCCTATGCTCTGGATGATGACGTTCTCCCCCAGGGAATCCTTGCGCCCGAGGGCACCGGAAATGCCGACGGCGAGGATGGCGATGGGGATGGCTGCCTCGAATACCTGGCCTACCTTGAGGCCGAGGTATGAGGCTGCCGCCGAGAACAGGACTGTCATAATGAGGCCGAACGTGACGGAATAAGGCGTCACCTGCGGGGAGGTTGGTTTGATCTTTTTGCTCATAGTGATGCGAAAATACGAAAAAAATCAAAAATAAGTTTGCAGGTTTCGAAAAAGTGTGTATCTTTGCAGCCCGTTTGAGAAAACGGCACAGTTCATTGACAATATTGAAAGACACAAAGAGGTAAAGAAAAGAAAAAGAGATTAAGTCTGAGAGTAGAAATTCGAGTTTTTTCGAGTTGCTAGAGGTAAGACTACAATTTCATAGAAAACTAAGTATTCACGAGAAAGAGACGAAGAGCGAACGGAGGATGCCTAGGCTTCCGATACCGAGGAAGGACGTGGTAAGCTGCGAAAAGGCGCGGGGATCCGCAAACAGGAATTGATCCGCGCATGTCCGAATGGGGGAACCCGGCTGGCTGAAGGCCAGTCGCCACGAGCGATCGTGGCGGGTACGTGGGGAACTGAAACATCTTAGTACCCATAGGAAAAGAAAGAAACATCGATTCCCGGAGTAGTGGCGATCGAAACGGGAAGAGCCTAAACCGTGTGGTTTACGGACCATGCGGGGTTGTAGGAGCACACAAAGCGAACATTACCGAACCAGAAGCAGATGGAAATATGCGCCGAAGAGGGTGAAAGCCCCGTACGGGCAAGGGGGATGTTCAGGGAGTGCCACCTGAGTAGGGCGGGACACGTGGAATCCTGTCTGAATCTGCGGCGACCACGCCGCAAGGCTAAATATGATCGGAAGACCGATAGTGGACCAGTACCGTGAGGGAAAGGTGGGAAGCACCCCGAACAGGGGAGTGAAATAGAACCTGAAACCGTTCGTTTACAAGCGGTCGGAGCGTCGTAAGGCGCGACGGCGTGCCTTTTGCATAATGAGCCTACGAGTTGTATCCTGCCGGCGAGGTTAAGTCCTTCAGGGACGTAAGCCGTAGCGAGAGCGAGTCTGAACAGGGCGTTGAGTCAGCAGGAACAGACGCGAAACCTAGTGATCTACCCATGTCCAGGGTGAAGGTGCCGTAACAGGCACTGGAGGCCCGAACCAGTTTCCGTTGAAAAGGGCTTGGATGAGGCGTGGGTAGGAGTGAAAGGCCAATCAAACTGGGAGATAGCTCGTACTCCCCGAAATGTCTTTAGGGACAGCCTCGTCTGTGTCTTCGTGAGGTAGAGCGACTGATAGGAAAAGAGGGCTTCATCGCCTATCGATTTCTGATAAACTCCGAATGCGCGAAGATTAAAGGACGGGAGTGAGTCGTCGGGTGCTAATATCCGTCGGCGAAAGGGTAAGAGCCCAGCCCTTCAGCTAAGGCCCCCAAGAACAGTTTAAGTTGAGACGAAACGAAGTGACACCGCTAAGACAGCTAGGATGTTAGCTTGGAAGCAGCTATTCATTCAAAGAGTGCGTAACAGCTCACTAGTCGAGCGGTGATGCGTGGATGATGACCGGGCATAAAAACTGTCGCCGAAGCTAAGGACGCAGCACAGCTGCGTGGTAGGGGAGCATTCCAGTCAGCGTCGAAGGTGGTACGTGAGTACTGCTGGAGCGTCTGGAAAAGAAAATGTAGGCATAAGTAACGATAATGAATATGGAAATATTCACACCGAAAACCCAAGGTTTCCTGAACAACGTTAAACGGATCAGGGTTAGTCGGGACCTAAGTGGCAGCCGAGAGGCGAACATGATGGAGAATCGGTTAATATTCCGATACTCGCTTTGCAGGACAGATTGAGACCGAGGAGTGACACTGCCGCCGTCTGACGGAATAGACGGTTGAAGGCCGTAGGGCGACCGAAAGCCGACAGTACCGAGAGTCTTCGGACGATCGGACAGCGCAGGTAATCAAGCTTGCAAGAAAATCAATCTATCGATAAGCGCAAAGCGACCCGTACCGTAAACCGACACAGGTGGGTGAGGAGAGAATCCTCAGGTGCTCGAGTGAATCACGGCTAAGGAACTAGGCAAATTGACCCCGTAACTTAGGGAGAAGGGGACCCTCCGCGAGGAGGGCGCAGAGAAATGGCCCAGGCGACTGTTTACCAAAAACACATGGCTATGCTAAATCGTTAAGATGACGAATATGGCCTGACACCTGCCCGGTGCCGGAAGGTTAAGAGGGGGGCTTAGCGCAAGCGAAGGTCTGAATCGAAGCCCCGGTAAAC
>JAFXQA010000006.1 GCA_017527415.1 Bacteroidales bacterium
CGTGCCGTTTGACCATCCTTCTTTAACGTCCAGGTGGCAGTTTGCAAGCCATATCCAGCCTTCTCCCACCGGGAAGATGAAATTGGGGCAGATTATAAGTTCGGCCTTTATGGTCTCGGCAACCTCTCCGTTGACGCCTTCCACATCCACATCATACGAGACCTGTACCATCGTTCCATCCTCGGACACTGTGTAAAGGGCCTTGGGGCCGATTGAGATGTCGCCTTCGGCCTTTGTGGCGGTGCCTGTGCCTTGTGCCAGGGCCAGCATATTGGAACCGGCGATGTTGGCTTTGCGGAAGGTGACCTTGGCTTTGGAACCGTTCCCTTCTTTTTCGCAGGAAGCAAATAGGAAAGCAGAAAGAATCAAAAGGATTCCGATAAATATCTTTTTCATAATGAACATGTTTTTTGCAAAGTTATTCCGTCTATTTGAGACTCTTGTGGTGAAATCCACCACAAATCGCTGATAATGAATGGTATTCCCCGCGAAATAGAGTATATTTGTAAAAGGTTGAAACGATATCTGTCCATACTGTTCCTGCTGATTTCATGGGGCCTTGGCGCCATGGATGGACGCTTCGTGAACTATGGCAGCGCGGATGGCCTGCCGTCCGGCAGCGTGTATGCAATCACCCAGAATTCCGACGGTTTCCTTTGGGTGGGAACCCGCAACGGCCTGTGCCGTTTCGACGGCACTCGGTTCAAAGTCTGGAAGGAGTTCGGACGCGTGAACTCCCTGGCGGTGGACCGTGAGAACAGGCTCTGGGTCGGGACGACGGAAGGGGTTTCAGTGAGATGTCCCGACGGCACAGTGCAGGAAGGCCCGTCCGGCCTGGTCCGTGCGCTCTTCGCAGACCAGGAGGGCCACGTCTGGGCTACTGTCGGGGATTCCCTGATGTTGAAGATGAGCTTCGCCGACGGGATAAAAATGGAAAACGGTTTCTGGTACGACAAGCGGGACCACGAAGGGGATTATCCATATTTCCAGATATACGAGGCCAGTGATGGCAAGATATGGCTTTCCGGGCGCCTGGTGCGGATGCAGTACATCGCCGACAGGCAGACCCCTGAGGTCATCCATCCCTTCGGAAACGGTGGTTTCTGCCCCGGAAGTTTTGCCGAGGCGGGCGGATCCTTCTACGTATTCGAGGACCATACGTCCATCCTTTATAAGTATCTGGACGGGGTCCTCATCCCGAACGGCCGTCTGCCAATAGCCCATGCGCGGCTTCTCACAGACAGCAAAGGTCGTTTATGGGCCGCAGGGTCCTACGGCCTGGGCCTTGTGAATACGGATAAGCCGGAGAAAACGGCAGTATATAGAACGGCCTCCAATGAACTCTACTGCATATTCGAGGACCAGCAGGGCAATATCTGGGTCGGGGGTGATAACGGCCTTTCCGTCCTGTGCCCGGCCCTCCGGCATGTACAAACGGTATCTTCTGCAAATGTTACGGCGCTAATGGAAGACCACGCCGGCAAACTCTGGATAGGAACGGCGGATAAACGAGTTTCCTGCCTTTATGAAGACAGCACCGGCACCGTTTACGTCGGCCTTTGGAACAACACCGGATGGGAGGTGTGGAAAAACGGCCGTATGCATAAAGAGCGCCTCACGGGGGCGACCCCGAGAGAACAATGGCCGTCGTCGGCACAAAGTTATGACGGCGCCAACTGGATTTCCGATTTCCTGGAAGACAGCCGCGGACACTTCTGGGTGGTCACATGGGAAGGCGTAGGCCTCAACGAGTGGGACCGGAAGGCCGGAAAGGCCCTGCCCGCCCGCTGGCTGAGCCCGTTCCGTTATCCGTC
The DNA here is from genome assembly GCA_017527415.1 of Bacteroidales bacterium. Classification (GTDB taxonomy): domain Bacteria; phylum Bacteroidota; class Bacteroidia; order Bacteroidales; family UBA932; genus Cryptobacteroides. The sequence continues at coordinate 1,815 of JAFXQA010000006.1, forward strand.
CCCGCAGGTCGACTCAAGCATCTATTTGAGTTCCCGTCTTGGCAGCAGGCTGATAGTGGATTCGGAAGGCAACCTGGTATATGGCACCACGGAGGCGGGACTGAATATAATTGATAGCAATACCGGGCTTGTAACGAAATATTATAAAGGTAATTCCGGCATCCCGGATGATTACGTGGCCGACCTCTGCCTGGCACCCGACGGCACAGTCTGGGCGGCGACCCGCAGAGGCCTCTGGAGCCCTTCCGGACAGCATTTCCTGGACGGTGTACTGGTGCAGTCCGTTGAGGTTGATGCCCGCGGCAGGCTCTGGGCTGGCACGGAAGACGGGCTTTTCTTCGTCGATACCGACGGCTCCATCGGCCGTGTTGGCAAAGGCCTTGGCTTCCCTTCAGATATCTACGGAGAGCACGTCTCCTGCAAGCTTGCCGATGGCCGTCTTGCCTTTGGAGGCGTGGATGGTGCGGCTGTTTTCCATCCCGACAGCCTGCTCGCTATCGATGCCCGTGGTAATCTGCCGTTGGCCCCATTGGTCCATCACCGCTACAGGATAAACTCCGGAGAGTGGATTGACGGGCTGTTTGCCGGGCTTCCGGAGAACCTGATGCCCGGAAGGTACAGCCTCGAGACGCAAAGCTCGGACGTTTTCGGGCGCTGGTACGATGCCACAATCGAGAAAAGGGTGCTTCGCATCCGCCCGCCGCTCCTCCTGCGCTGGCCGTTCATCCTCCTGTATCTGCTTCTGATTGCGGCTGTTGTGTGGGGGATCATCCGCTATCGCGAGAACCGCCAGCGGGCGCTGGTGCTGCAGGAAGAACTGGACACCCGCAACCGCTTCTTCGGCATCATCTCCCACGACCTGCGCAACCCCGTTTCCGGGATACGGACACTGGCTTCTTCGCTGGAGGATGCCCCGGAAAGCAGGCTCCGCGAAGGAGTCAAGGCCATCGACGCCGCTGCTGAACAGACATCCGCCCTGCTGGAGAACCTGCTGATGTGGTCCCTGAGCTTGAAGGGCGTGCTGCGTCCGGTGATGCGTGAGGTGTTCATGGAAGATGTTGTCCGCGAAGCCGTTGGCACGATGAAAGTGGCCGTCACCGTGCCGGAAGGGCTCTCCGTCTCCACCGACCCCAACATGCTCGCCACCTGCATCCGCAACCTGCTGGACAACGCCGTCCGCTTCTCGCCCGAAGAGGGCTCGGTGCGGCTGGAAGCATCTCTCGGAAAAATAGTCGTCAGCGACCGGGGGCCGGGGATGGATCCGGAGATGCTGCGTACCCTCTCCCGCCCGGGGCATCTGGGACTGATGATAACGCGGGAACTGCTCGATAAACTCGGCGGCAGCCTGTCCGCCCGGAACCTCCCCAAAGGAGGATGCGAAGTAACCATACACCTGTCATGATAAACGTACTGCTTGTTGAGGATTCCACCATATTTGCCATGGGGCTGAAGATGGCCCTGGAGGGCCGTTCCGACGTGGGGCTGGCCGCACACGTGCTGACTTCCGGCTCCGCCGTAGCCTACCTGAACGCACATCCCGAGGTGGATGTGGCCGTGGTGGACATTACCCTGGAACAACAGACCGACGGCCTTACCCTGCTGGGCATCCTGAGTGAAGCGTTCCCGCACGTGGCGGCGCTGGTGCTGTCGCACTATAAAACGCCCGCATACATCATACAGTCGATCACTTATGGCGCCCGTGGATATCTTGCCAAGGATTCCGCGCCGGAGGAAATCGCCAACGCCATAGTGAAGGCTTTCGCGGGTGACTGCGTGTTCTTCGGGGATACCCTTCCTGTGAAGGATATAACCAGGCTGTTCGGAGGGGAAGACAAGGTGCAGGCGCGCCGTCCGCAGAACCTTTCGCCAAAGGAACTGGAGGTGCTGCAGTTGGTTACATCCGGCTACAGTAACGCCCAGATTGCCTCAGCGATGGGTGTGGCTACGACTACGGTCGACAGCTACAAGGAGCGCATCAAGACCAAGTTCGGCCTGGATACAATCGTGGAATGTGTGGCCAGTGCCGTTGACGCCGAACTCGTTTCCGTCCGCTGACCGGGATTGCTTTAGCAAGAATTTGTTTTATACCTTTGTACTTGAAAAGAAATGATCCTTTATTAAGTCAAGAGGTTCCGGTAAGTGTTGCGCACAACAGGCATTTTTTGTAAAAAGTGTTGTTTGTGCGCAACACTTTTATTATCTTGTCGGACCAACTTTGCATATTATGAGTCCAAGAATAGTCATAGGGACTGTTTTAGCGGCGCTTGCCCTGCTGGTATCCTGCCGCACGGCAGTGCAGGAGGAGGGGGCTTGGCGGGAATTGTTAAGCGAGAGCCGTCGCATGGCCTCCCTCAAGCAATGGGAACCCGCAACGGATTATGCAATAAAGGCATTGTCTTCCAATAATATGGATGATGGTGCCAAATCCTTGGTGCTGAGTCATTTGGCTTCCATCGACATAATGACTTGGCGCGATGCCCAGGGGTGGGAACACGCCGTTGAGGCGGAACGTCTTGCCCGAGATGCCGGAACAGACACTCTTATAGCTACCGCTCTTCTTCAAAAGGGCCGGCTTCAGTTATGCGGAGCCATCACCCAGGGCGAAGCCCAGGACGCCGAGGCCCTGGAAACACTTCAGGAAGCCATGTCCCTCGCTTCCGGCAGTCCCTCCCTTCAGGCGGATATCCTTCTTCAGATGAGCCAGGCCTACATCGGCCTCAACCGCTTCAAAACCCCCATAGACCGGGAGATATACGAAAAGGCGGGCATCTCCATAAACCAGGCGGTTGCCTTGTCTAAGGATCCTTCATTCCCCTCCAGGGCCCTGCCCTACTGGATGCGCTGGTACCGCCAGGGCGGAAACTGGCGTGAAGGCATAGAATGCTGCCACAAAGTGCTCGAAGGCCTGGACAAGGAAGATTATCTCATGCAGAGCCAATGCTGGAACAATCTGGTGATGCTATATGCCCAGAGCGGGGACGTGGAGAACGCCGCATCTGCCCATCAACAGTATGTGTATGCGATGGAGTACTATATGCAGCAGAAGGCCGATACCCGCTTGCAGGAAATGGAAACCCGCTATGAGACCTCCCTCAATGAGGCCCGCCTTTCCCGGATGAGGCTGTGGGTGACGATTCTCATCATTCTGGCCGTCGCTCTGATCGGCATCATTGCCTTGGCCCAGGTCTATATCCGCAAGATAGTCGCTTCCGACCGCGGAAAAGAGCAGCTTCTGCGGCTTATTTCAAAGGACCTCGCAAGTCCTCGGCCGGCGGATTCTCCCTCACCGGACTACGCCACAATCCGCGCCCGTTGCCATGAACTCCTCGGAGAAGATGACGGCAGCATGGCCGATGAAATTGCCTCCTACATTACCAACCTTGAGGAGGAACGCTCCCGCCGCGTGAAGGAACTTGGCCTCACTGCGCGGGAGATAGAGGTGATACGCCTGAGTGCCGAGGGCCTTTCCGTCGCCGGCATCGCGGAGCGCCTCCACGTGAGCATATACACCATCAAGAACCACAAGCAGAATATATATCTCAAGATGGACGTACGCAGCAATGCAGAGATGCTTCGCATTGCAAATGAACTTGGGATGGTATAAAATAGTGCTTTTGTACTATAACACCAAAGCGCATTTTGCCGATATTCGTGGCTGGAAACAACCATAACCGACAATATGACTAAAAAATTCTTTACTGCCCTTGCGGCAATTGCGATGCTCGCCGTTCCGGCGTGTGACGAGATTGAAAAAGCGCTGAATGAGGAAATCCCCTGCACTTCCATCATTTTCGATGAACCGACTTTCATGATGACTGTGGGAGAAACGAAAACCCTTCCCGTGACGGTGGAGCCGGCTAATACCACGGATAAGCTGGAATGGTTCTCCAATGACGAAGAAACAGTCTCCATAACAGACGGTGTGGCGACTGCAAAGAAGGAGGGTATCGCCTCAATCTCAGTCAAAGCCGGTAATCAGCAGGCCGGTTGCCGTATTGTAGTCCAAAAGGCGCAGGGTGGAACCGTCGCAGTAGAAAGCATTTCCGTAGACCCGCCTGTCACCAATATTTCGATAGGTGGGGATGGTACTCTAACAGCCATCGTCACACCCTCCAATGCTACTGGCACCATAGAATGGAAGAGCGATAACCCTCAAGTTGTTACAGTGGTTGGCATTTCGGATAGGCAGGCCAGGATTAATGGCGTGACCCCGGGCACCACCAAGGTCATGGCAATTATTGACGGAAAGATGGCCTTCTCCGAGGTTACCGTTGGCGGTGGCGGGGGTGGCTCAACCACTCTCAATAGTGCTGCAGTGGATCCTTCCTTCGTTGCCCTTGGGCTTAACCAGGAGCAGGTGGTTTCATTGGTTATGGATCCCGCAGATGCTGAGGTTACGATCTACTGGGAATCTCAGGCCAGTTATATCGCAAAAGTGCAGATGATTTCCAAGACTCAGGCTAAGATAACCGGTGTTGCTGTGGGGCAGACGGTTGTAACTGTACACGCCGGAGACCTTACCGCAAACTGCCAGGTTTCCGTTTCAGACTCTGATAATTCCGTACCGGTAGAGTCCGTTACCCTTGACAAGCACGAACTTACGCTCGGTGTAAATCAGCAATACCAGTTTACGGCCACGGTCCTTCCTGAAAACGCCTCCAACAAGGAAGTTGTATGGATCAGTTCTGCCAACAGTTCAAAGTTATATATCAGTTCAACCGGCCAGCTATCTGCCCTGCAACCCTGCGAGGCCACCATTACAGTCAGATGCAAGGCTAATCCCATGATATATGATACCTGTCAGGTGACCGTCACCGGAGGTTCTGGTACCGATCCAGGTGATGAAGTTGTGGACCTTGGACTTCCAAGCGGATTGAAATGGCGTGGCTGGAATGTTGGTGCCTCAAAACCTGAGGAGTACGGTGATCTTCTCGCCTGGGGAGAGACTTCTCCCAAGGCCAGTTATACCTGGAGCAATTATAAGTACAAATCATCAGATATATATGGCGACGGCGTGGGTAAGAAAGGGAAAACACTGATTGCTGAAGACGATGCCGCCACTGTGAATGTTGGAAGTGGCTGGCGTACCCCCAAGATTTCTGAATGGAAAGAGCTGGAGAGCAACTGCACGTGGACATGGACAACTCGTGGCGGAGTTAATGGAGCGCTGGTAACAGGCCCTAACGGAAAGAGTATCTTCCTTCCTGCTGCAGGTTACTGCGGAAGCGGCATGTCTTATCGTGGAAGTATGGGCAGCTACTGGTCTTCATCCTATGGTAACGACGAGTGGGCACAAGCCTTCGAATTCAGGAACGGAGATACGACTTTAGCCCTTATCGATCGTGCTATCGGACGGTCTGTCCGTCCTGTCAAGGATTAATTATTACTCCATAAGGGATTACAGCCCGCGGGACACCCGCGGGCTGTTTTTGGACATGGTCCATTTTTTTGTATATTTGCTTTCGTATCATTTGTCCATATATGAAACGACTGTTTCTTTTTTTGCTTACCGCCTTAATGATAATGGCGACTTTCTCTTGTGTCAAAGAGAAAACCCCGACGCCGTCGGAACAGGAAACACCAGAGACGCCGGAAACTCCGACAGATCCTGAAGAGCCCATTTCATCCAAGGGAGCCTATAAACACGTCGTGATTATCGGTGTGGACGGCGCAGGTGCTTTCTTCAAGGATACGCCGACTCCCCGGCTCGACGAGATTTTCGCCGGACAGGCCACTACCTGCCGATCCAAGACCTCGTTCCCTACCATCAGTGCGCAGTGCTGGGCTTCGATGCTCCACGGCGTTCTTCCCGAATTTCACGGCATCACCAACAGTATCTCTGAGGACAGGACGCTGTATTATCCCCCTAAGAGTCCGTATCCGTCCCTCTTCAGGGTAGCGCGCGAAGCCCGTCCGGATGCCAAGCTGGCATCTTTCGTCAGCTGGTATGCCATCAATAACGGTATTATCGAGCGGAATCTCGGGGTGGAAATGGGAGAGACGAAGGACGATGACCCGGAGATAGCGCGTCTGGTGGCGGATTATCTTTCCACTAATGCGCCTATGCTCCTGTTTGTGCATTTCGGATCGCCCGATGTGGTGGGGGAGAAACAAGGTTTCGGCACTGAAGCGCAACTGAAGGCCATCAGCGACCTTGATACCTACATCGGATGGATTTACGACCTGCTGAAGTTGAAGGGGCTCCTTGACGATACGCTGATCATCGTTACGGCCGATCATGGAGGAATCGGGAAGACCCACGGTGGAAATTCGGATGCAGAAAGGTATGTGTTCCTCGGGGTTGCGGGAAAAACGGTCGCCGAGGGCACCATCGAAGATGCCGAATCCCGTGATGTCGCGGCGATTGCCGCCTATGCATTGGGCCTTGAATGCCCTGAAACCTGGACGGGGCACGTCCCTGCCGGCGTGTTCCAGGACGTTACGGAGGTCGGAACGCGCGCGGAAGGGGAACTTCCCGGTGCGAAGTACCGCCGTCACGCGACTTCGCCAACGCCTGAACTTGGTACTGTGGAAGCCCTGCTTTCCGGGCACAAGGTCACGGCTTACTTCCCGTTCGACGGGACTGCCGACGACGCTTTCAACAAGGTGCAGACCACCTCTTCCGGAACGCTGCAGTATGCCGACGCCTACTTTGGGAAAGGCATTGCACTGAACAAGGGATACGTGAGCCTGAAGGACGTGAAGGTCGGCACAGGATCTTTCTCGGCGGCCTTATGGCTGAAAGCCACGCTGCCCACGCCCGCAGCGGCTGATCCGGGAGTGATTTCCAATAAAAACTGGAACGAGGGCGTGTACAAGGGATTCATTCTCTCCCTGAGAGGGTCCCGCGACTTGAAATTCAATGTGGGAGACGGCAGCAAGACAAGGATGGATTTTGTCCGGCCGCTTCCGACCGATTTCGACGAAGGCTGGATGCATGTCATCCTGACCGTCGACCGGGAGAATAAGAAGGTGCGTATCTACTACGATTTTGTCGCCGACGGTGTCGAGTCGGATATTCCCGCCGGGCTTTCCACCATTTCCTTCGACGACCTGTCTTTCAATATCGGCCAGGACGGTACCGGAAAACTCGGGTATAAACTGCCTGCGCAGATGGACGAACTCATCCTTACGGCTGATGTGTTGACCGAAGGGGATGTCGCTGCCTTGAAAGCGCATTATACGAAGTAGTATGAAATTACGCATTATTGCAGCCATGCTGCTGCTCTTGGGCGGAGGGATGCTCCACGCCCAGCCGAAGGTCTCGGTCGATCCGGCTTCGGTGACAGGCCCGATCAAGCGGATGAATGCCGCTAACAACGGCCCCGTTGATGAGAATATGGAGGCCTACAAGGCGCTTCGCATCCCCTACGCCCGGACGCACGATACGCCGTTAGGAAGCTCCTACGGCGTCCATTTGATCGATATCAATGCGGTATTTCCGGATTTCAAGGCAAATCCCGACAAACCCGGATCGTATGATTTTACGAACAGTGATGTGGTGCTTCTGGATATGCAGAAGGCGGGCACCCGGCCTTTCTACCGCCTGGGCCAGAGCATCGAACACCACAAAAAGAAGTACGGCGTCTATCCTCCTGCCGATTATAAGAAGTGGGCAAAGATCTGTGAGCATATCATCCGTCATTACAATGAGGGATGGGCGGACGGCTTCCACATGGGCATCGAATACTGGGAAATCTGGAATGAGCCGGACCTGGACCAGCCGGATGACCGCTGGAAGACGGATCCCCGCACCTGGGCCGGAACCATGGAGCAGTTCAACAGTTTGTATATCATTACGGCAAAGCATCTGAAAAAGTGCTTCCCCAACTTGAAAATCGGTGGCCCCGCGATGGCCAATCCCCGCAGGTACGGTCCGGATTTCCTGGATGCCGTGGGGGCCGCCGGGGCACCGATGGACTTTTTCTCCTGGCACATGTATCATCGCAGGCCTGTTCGCGTTTCGGAAGATGTCCGCATCATCCGCGAACTGCTGGACGAAAAGGGATTAAAGGAGACCGAGTCCATCCTTAACGAATGGAACTATGTGCGCAGTTGGGAGGAAACGGACTTTTACAGCAAGCGCGTTCGTGCCAGCGTGAAGGGAGCCGCTTTCGTTGCGGGCGTCATGATCGAATGCCAGAATGCGCCGCTGGACATGCTGATGTATTACGACCTCCGTCCCGGCACCTCGTACAACGGGGCTTTTGCCCCCTATGTGTACGAAATCTGGCCATCCTACTGGCCCCTGTATTACTGGGCTGAACTTGTGGACTACGGCACGCAGGTATTCTCCGCCTGCAATGCGCAAAACATCTATACCTGTGCCGCAAAATCGGCGGACGGAAGCAGAATCCGCCTGCTCGTTGCGAGGTATCACAAGGACGACGATCCGGTAGCGCCGTGTGAACTTGGCATCGACCTTCCTGCCGGATGGCAGGTTTCGCTCGTCCGGATGACGGATTCCAAAGGTCTGGACCGCAAACTCTCGTCTGGCAGCACCCTGACCCTGGAATCCAACGCCATCGCACTGGTGGAGATCAGCATGTCCACCAACGCACTTTTTTATTAAAAGTCACCTGCCGAAAGGTATTCTTTCAGCGCATCCACATAGACTTTGAAAGCTTCCTGGCCTGCCGAGGTAATCTTGCATGTGGTGCGGGGCATCTTGCCCTTGAAGCCTTTCTCTACCGTGATGTAACCTGCCGTGGTGAGTTTGTCTATCTGCACGCTAAGGTTCCCGGAGGTGGCCCCCGTCTGCTTTTTCAGATAGGAGAAATCGGCCTCTTCGACTCCGGCCAGGATACTCATTACCGCCAGCCGGAGTTCCGAGTGAAGAATTGGATCTAATTTCGGGAACATAGATTACTTGTACTGCTGTTTGACAATAAGGCCGGTTGCTGCCAGGACAATACCCGCAAAAGTGAAGATGAACATCTGCTCGGCTTCTGCCTGGGCGATATAAAATATGGCCAGGCCTCCGATACCGGTAATCCATCCCGCAATCTTTATCGTCCAGTTCTTGAGAGCGATGCCGCTGATGGTCTCAGCCATGCCGAAAAGAATGACGATCTGCGCTGTCAGGGTTGCACCAAGGACGATAGCCGTAATCTGGCTGTTCCCGAACTGGCTGTAGAGCACCGTAAAGAGAGCGATGGAGCAGGCAAATATGCCGAAGGTGCCCCAGATGCCACCGTTGATGCGGCTGATGAAGTTTTCTGCACGGGGCGCGGCGTCCTTGGTTTTCATCCACCTGGCAAGGGGATAACCGATCGCGGGAAGCGCAAACCATAGATTGTTCCATATCGCATTCCCGGTAGTTTTCCATAAGGTGTAGACCAGAACGGAGAAGAAAGTGAGCAGAATTCCCCACAAGACAAAGAATTTTCCGCTGTTGCGGACAATCTCCTTGCGGTTGTTGTTCATGGTTTCGGTGATTAGCTTCAGGCTTTCCTGAGCCGTCATTTCTTTGATTTGTTCCATTGTATTAGCCATTTAACTTGTTTTCGTGACCAAGCGAAGCTGCGCAGTCTGCCTTTGTCGCGGTGCAAATATAAACAAGTTTACAATATAAACCAAATTTTTCTGGAATTATTGATAACTTTGAGCGTCGGATATAGGAGAACATAATTGACCAAAATTATGAGAATCAGACCCGAAAGACCAGATGATTACCATGCGGTTGAGAGCCTCACCCGCGAGGCTTTTTGGAATGAAATAAAAACATTACCTTTGAATCAGTAAACCCTAATTCAAAACATGAAACTAAAAGTTACTATCCTTTCCATTGTGCTGTTCTGCATGCCTTTACTGGCATCTGCCCAGAACTATGTCATTGACAATATCTTTGGCAAGGACAGCGTTGCCCTTGTTACGGGCATTAAAGACAAGACGGTGTCTGCCGGTTATGGGGCAAGCAAAAACAAAAAAGTCCAGGAAGTTAGTGTTGATACGGTTTTTGTCCGTAACGGAGAAAGTGTCCGCCTGAAAGATGTCAAAAAGGATTCCCTCCGGCTTCTGCATCTGCTGGTTGAAGAAGTGTCAGTTGTATACGGCAAGAACACTTACTATACGTTTGCCAGTAATCTGAAGTTTTCTGAAAACAATCCTGAGGGCACTGTGGACTCCCTTACGGCACGCCTGAAGAACCATAAAGATATTGATATCCATGGCAAAGACAGGTGGCTTTTCGCCAGATGGCTTATTCTTGCGCTGCTGATCCTTGGCTTTGCAAGCGTGCTGTTGACCATCTTCAGGGGTGGGGTGGGCCGGCTCATGCTTGTGATTGCAATAGTGTTGATGGACGTCTACATCTTTATGATCGGAGTGGATACGGCCGCATGGTTCATCAACAGCAACCTAACATCGGAGGTTTTCAGCCTTATTTGTATCTGCCTGTTCCTTGCGTACTTCGCCCTTACCGTACGTATTGTCGTCTCCTTGTTCAAGACGAAAGCAGCCGGTTCAATTCTGTTCGCCATCCTTCTGATTATTCTGGGAATTCCGATGCTCGGCCTTTCTTATCTCGTGGTCTTCAGCGTTGCGATGGCCCTGCTGTTCAAGTATTGGTGGATTGGTGCGGCCCTTGTCGGCATCATTATTCTGCTCTGCCTGCCGGAAGTAAAAGAAGGCGAGCTAGAAAGAATGAGGCAAGATAGCGCGGAAGCCGAGAAAAAAAGGGAAGCAAAAAAAACTGCAGAACAATTCGAGAGGTCATATTATAAAAAAGTTTGGGATAAATAATATAGATATGACGTTCGATACCTTCGGAGATAAATATGAGATATTCCTGCCACTGATTGATCTCCTAAAAGGCAGGTTCCATATCGTTGCGGCCTTCGCTTCGGTTGACGATCAGGCCGGGCCGTATTGGTATCGGCCGTAGTATTTCTTGCTTGCTACCTGCTATGCCGCTGGTGCTGGCTTCTCCCGTCTCCTTTGCCATCATGCTTCTATACATCCCTCTGATTGCAAAACGCATTGCGAATGAAGAGAAGGTCCTGGAAGAAGGGCTGGAAGGCTACAAGGAATACAAGCAGAGGGTTAAATACAAAGTGATACCTTTCATCTGGTAGATTCCAGGTTATCGGTCTCTCGGTTCTTAAGCCAGTAGGAATATAGCGTATTATATGCAGCGGATAAGTGGTTGATATTCAACTATATGCTTAAAACAGATCAGCAGAATTGGCCGATTTGTTTTCAGTAAATCGCTGATTCACATACACTTAGGTGCCGCAGGGAGAAGCCCGGCCCCGGCAACAAAATAGCCAGCCCCCGAAAAGGCTGGCCATGTGCCTCGGATGAGACTCGAACTATTGGGTGGAAATATCTGGTAATCAGTCAGATGAGAATAACCGAGATGTTTTTACGGAAACCATACTGAAACATTTTCGTCCGTCAGTGTCTTTCTATGACACTAATTGTCATCATTCTTCGAATTCTCTTTGGCTTCTTTCTCCAGTTGTTTTATGGTGTCAAGATAGGCCTGCTCAACAGGAGAAAGAGTCTTGACCTGATACTTGCGGTATTCTTTCTCGGCTTTTTCCATGGCCTGTTGGTGGCTTACTGAACCGGCATCCAAAAGAATCTGTTCTCCAGTGCCGGAGAGGATACCATCCAATTGCTTGATATAGTCCTCCATATACATGGGCCGATGACGGATAGCCTGTATTTCTGCAAAGTCAAAATATCCGGAAACTATGTTGTTGAGAACTTTTAATTCATCGGCTGTCAAATAGTTCTTTGCAATCTTGGTGTCTTTTAATGTGGGCAACTCTCCCTCGAAGGTAGAAAGCCCCATAAACGGCTTGTCGGCATCTGCCCTCTCATATATCAGTTCTGCTGCGGTATGGCCGTGCGCTGCATAATGAAGCTTATTCTGGACAATCTTGAAGAAGCGGACGGACTCATCGGCCTTGGGATCATAATCCACGCTTGTGGCATAAAGGTCAAGAACTTGCCGATAGAGAACCTTCTCTGAGGAGCGGATATCCCTGATTCGGTCCAATAGCTCTTTCCAATACATCCCTCCGCCATTTCCCTTGAGCCGCTTGTCGTCCATGGTGAAACCTTTGACGATATATTCGTGGAGACGCTGCGTGGCCCATTGGCGAAAGCGAGTACCAACGATGGAATGAACACGATAACCTACAGAAATGATGACGTCAAGGTTATAACAAAGGACCTCATGAATCTGAGTTTTCCCCTCTATGGCGCCGTGTGGAGTGGTTGTTCGGAATTTCCGAACAACCACTGATTCATCAAGTTCCCCTTCCTTGAAAATATTGGAGATGTGTTCACTGATTGTTGATTTTGCTTTATTGAACAAAACGCTCAATTGATCTTGGGTCAGCCACACAGTCTCATTATCCAGCCTTACATCCAACTGAACGATTCCATCGTCTGACTGGTAAATGATAATCTCACCTTTATTGTTGTTTTCCATAACAAATCATTTTCCCAAATGTAGCGCTTTTTCTTTGGCCTTACAACAACGAAATCGTTCTTTTCAGACCTGAGACATGAACATCATCATATTTGTGCCTCGGGCGGTGGTTAAGATATCGGTGGCTATCGTGAGTTAAATCAAATATTCGAGAGGTGAAATAATTACCGGATAAGGTGACCGAAAGTGACCGAGAAAATGTCGCGAAAATGATGTATCTTCGCGATATCAACGTAAACCGATATCAGGACTTCTTCGTCCTATCTACTTATTGTTCAACATCCGTAAACTTATATCAGGACTAGACAGTTCTCCCGGTTCTTCTGCTAGGGAGAACACAGCGGCGGCCAAATAGCTGATATTCAGGCACTTGCTTAAAACAGGTTGGCAGAATTTTCCGATTTATTTCCGGTAAATCATTGATTTACAGATATTTAAGTGCTGCAAGAAGAAGCCAAGCTGCAGCAACAAAAAGGCCAGCCCCCGAAAAGGCTGGCCATGTGCCTCGGATGAGACTCGAACTCACACGGACATTGCTGCCCAAGGGATTTTAAGTCCCTCGTGTCTACCATTCCACCACCAAGGCTTTGGAGCCGATGAGGCCGGGGCCGCCGGCTCCGGCTGCAAATATAGCAATTTCCGCTTAACTACTCTACAGTTCAGCAGCAAACTCTTCCATGGGTTTGCGCTCGCTGTGGCGCGGAGAAGGCCCTGCGGCAGGATAGCCGGTGGGGAACAGTGCCACCAGGTCCCAGCCTTCCATCTCCCTGGGAAACATCGCCTTAACCGCGGCGGCATCGAACGACCCTACCCAGCAGCTCCCGAGACCCAGATCCTGGATCTCCATCATCAGATGGGTGGCTGCGATGCATGCATCGGTCTCCGCCCTGTTCTTGCCATCGATCTTGCTCACCCAGGCCTGCGAGGGGCTGCCGCCCACGATGAACACCAGAGGTGCATCAAACAGATACTTTGTAGTGCTTGCCAGCTTCTCCAGAACCTCGGGGCGGCGGGCAACCCAAATCTTCACCGGCTGCCTGTTGACTGCCGAAGGAGCCAGTCTGGCTGCCTCCAGTATCTGCTGAATCAGTTCTTCCGGAACCTGCTTCTTCTCAAATGCCCGGCAGGAATAACGCTCCTCCGCGAGCTTCAAAAATCCAGATTTTGCCATAATATCAGAAATATTTATTCTCTTGTCTGTAAAGCGCGATAAAGATAAACAACATAACCGTAAAACCCCAGAGCGACGACCCTCCGTAACTCAGGAACGGCAAGGGGATGCCTATCACCGGCATCAGCCCTATGGTCATGCCCACATTGATAAACAAATGCATGAAGAGGCACGCCGCCACGCAGTAGCCGTAAATCCGTGTAAAACCCTCCCGGGAGCGCTCCGCGTCCCTAAGTATCCTTGTTATCAGCAACCCATACAGCGCCAGCACTGCCAGGCATCCCAGGAATCCCCACTCCTCGCCTATCGTACAGAAGATAAAATCGGTACTCTGCTCCGGCACGAAGCCGCCGGTGTTCTGCGTGCCGTTCGTGAAACCTTTTCCGGCAAACCCTCCGGAGCCGATAGCGATCATCGACTGCCTCACGTTGTAGCCCACTCCATGCGGATCGTCCTTCATTCCCAGCAGCACCTCTATGCGCAGGCGCTGATGGTCCTGAAGCACCTTGTTGAAAGCGAAATCCGTCGAGAACACCAGTCCTGCGAATACCGCAAGCCCAAGCAGCAGCATCCTTAAAGAAAATCTCCTCTCCCGCGACAGCGGTCGGGTCTGGCGCAGCATATACCACAGGTACAGCAGTCCGATTACCCCCAGAACCGCCAGCGAAACCCACACTGAGGTCTTCAGGGTAAGGATAAACAGCGCGACAGCCAGTCCCAACAACATCAGGACGATGCCCGGCAGCCCCTCGCGGTACAGCACGAACAGCATTCCCGTATATACCAGTGCAGAGCCGGTCTCGTTCTCTGCAAGGATGATCAGCATGGGAAGTCCGATAACCAGTGCCACCAGTCTGAAATCCTTCCACCGGCCGAGGGAGAAGTTCTGCCTGCTCATCAGCGCTGCCAGCAGCAGCGATGTCGTAATCTTCGATATTTCAGCAGGTTGGAAGCTGATGGGCCCGACCGAGAACCAGGAGTGCGAGCCCTTGTGGGCGGACCCCAGGAAGATGACCGCCACCAGCAGCACCACCACAATGAGGTATCCCGGTGTGGCCAGTACCTCCCATAGCCGGGGGTTCACCACGAAAAGGATAACGACGGCCAGCGCGAATGCCGTCAGGATCCACGCGAACTGCTTGCCGCTGCGGAGCGAAAACGCCAGAGGCGAACCCATGTCCGGGGTATGGATAGAGGCATACACGTTCAGCCAGCCTATAAGGACCAGCACCAGGTAGATGGCGACAAGTGTCCAATCTACCGAACTGCGCAAACCTCTGTCAGTTCCCTGCAACATTGAATGACGCGTTTAACATTCGTTTCTCAAGCTCGGGGCGTGTCGTTTCCCCAAGCAGATACTTTTCTATCAGCAGCGATGCCAGCGGGCAGGCCCAGGAGCCGCCCCATCCGGCATTCTCTATATATCCTACCACCGCGATTTTCGGATTCTCCCTCGGTGCGAAGCAGATGAAAACGGAATTGTCCGCTCCGTGCGGATTCTGGGCGGTGCCGGTCTTTCCGCAGATATCCAGCCCGGGCACGGCCGCAAGGCCCGCGGTTCCACCGGCTCCCGGGGCGGCATTCACCGCCATCCACATCCCTCCGATCACTTTCGAAAAATGAGTGGTATCCACCAGGGTATAGTGCTTCTCGCGGAAGCGTTCGTCTATCTCCATCCCTTCCGAATCCTTCACGATATGGGGGATGCGATACCATCCCCGGTTGGCCATGATGGCCGCGAGATTCGCGATCTGCAGGGGTGTGGCCCCGATTTCTCCCTGTCCGATGGAGAGGGAAATAACGTTCGAAGTGCGCCAGCGGCCCTTGCCGTAACGCTTGTCGTAGAGTTTCGATGTGGGGATGTTTCCGCCGAGTTCGGAAGGGAAGTCGCTGCCCAGCTTCTGCCCGAAGCCGAAACTCAGCACGTATTTCCGCCACTTGTCGAACTCCTCGTTCACGGTGCCGTCTTCCGGCCGCTCAAGAAGGTTCTTGAGCACATAGCAGAAGTAGGCGTTGCAGCTCATCATCACCGCTTCTTCGAGCTTCAGCGGGCTGCGGTGCCCGTGGCAACCCAGTTTCCGCGTCTTGGTATAGTAGTAGCCGTGGTTGCAGGGGTACTGGTACCAGGGTTCCAGCACGCCTTCCTGCAGGCCTATCAGGCCGTTCACCAACTTGAAAACCGACCCAGGAGGATAGGACGCCTGCACGGTGCGGTTGAACATGGGCCGTCCGGGATCGGCGGCGAGCCGCGCATAGTTGGCGCCCATGTTCGAAAGCACGTCCACGTCGATTCCGGGGCTGGATACCATCGCCAGAATCTCTCCGCTGGAAGGCTCCAACGCAATCAGGCTGCCTTTCTTACCCTTCATCAGTTCCTGCCCGTACTGCTGCAGGTGCGCATCGATCGTGGTCACTATGTTCTTCCCGGGCACTGCCTCCCTGTCGAACTCTCCGTCCTTGTAGGAATCCTGCACCTTGTTGCGGGAGTCCCTCAGGAACACGTGATAGCCCTTCTCTCCCCTCAGATCCTTCTCACGCGCGGCCTCAAGGCCGGTTTTTCCGATGTAGTCTCCGCTCTTGTAGGTCTCCGGCTCTTTCTGGATATCCTTCTCGTTGACCTCCGAAACGTATCCCAGCAGGTTGCCGCCGGCGTTGAAAGGATACTCGCGCACCGTTCGCACCTGCCCGCGGAAACCCGGGAAATCGTATGCCCTTTCTGCAAACTTCATATACTTCTCCACGCTCACCTGTTTGGCGAACTGCAGGGTCTGCCAGCCGATGCGCGAACGGTATTTCTTGTAGTAGGCCATCTGCTCCCGTATCCAGAGGGTGTCCAGGTCCAGCGCCTGAGCCAGGGCAAGAGTGTCGAAAGCCTCCACCTCGCGGGGCGTGACCAGGATGTCGTAGCAGACGCGGTTCCCCACCAGCACTTCGCCGTTCCGGTCGTAAATGATGCCCCGGGGCGGGTAGATGGTGTGATAGACCATAGAGTTGTTGGCCGCATCCCGCTTGTAGCTGTCGTCCACTATCTGTATGGCGAAAAGCCTCACCAGCAGAATGAGGATGACGGCCCAAAGCCCGATAACCAGTTTGTCGCTGCGGCTTACCTCCATCTGTCGGCCTCCCTCGGAGCAAGCACTCCGGCAATATAATATGACACAGGAGTGCTCAGGGCGACAGAGAAAAGCGTCCGTAGTGCGATGAAACCGCCGGAACGGGTGCCTGCGCAGTCTACTGGGATGTAGATGAGGAAGAACAGGGTGGTGGCAAGCAGGATGGCCAGCAGCACTTTGGCAGGCCCCTGCTTATGTATGGAGATGTCTTCCTGGCGGGAGAGCAGCTCGGTGCCGAATACCAGGCGGATGAGGGCATTGCGGGCGAAGGCTACCGGAAGAAGGGCGCACACCGTGAGCCCGAGCACGCCGTCCGTGAAGAAATCCACAGCAAGGCCGGTCACGAAAGCCGTCACCAGCACACGCGGGGTGCTGCGGGTGATGGGCAGGCTGAGGATCATCACCGGCAGGAAACACAGCACAACGTACTGGGACAGGTTCAGGAGCCCTCCGCAAATGATCTGGATTACCAGAAGCACAAGATATGTGAACACGTACCTCTGCCTCATCGTCCCGCCTCCTTTTCTAGTTCAGTTATCTCCCCGCGGTCCAGGTTCTCGGTGATGATTACGTAACGCAGTGCGGCAAAATCCTGGAAGAGCCTGATACTCACCTCGTTGGTGCTGCCATCCACCTGACGTATGCCTCCTGTGGTGCCGATGGGGATGTCCGGGGGGAAGACGTTTGAATACCCGCTCGTCCAAACCGTATCGCCGGGAGCGATTTCGTGGTGGAGGGGGAGATTCTTCATCAGCGCTCCGTTGCTGTGTTTCCCATCCCATTCCAGGGGGGCCACAAGGCCGGTCTGGCCTATGCGGGCACTCACGCTCATCTTCGTATTCATAAGCGTGAGCCCATAAGAGAAATGTCTGCCCACTGAGTTCACTACGCCAACCACGCCGGTGGTGGTCACGATGCCGGTCTGTGGTTTCACGCCGTCCTCGGAACCCTTGTTCAGCACTATGTAGTTGTGCTGGGAGTTGCGGCTGGCCTTCACGATGGTGGCGGGGATCATGCGGAAATTCCCTACTTTGCTGTCGAAAAGATGGTTCTCGCGGTATGAAAGGTCCCTTTCGCCGTTCTCCCACACTTCCCGGATCAGTTCCAGGTTCTTGGCAGCCAGTGCACGGTTCTGTCCGTCCAGGGTGAAATAGTTGCGTATTTTTTCGCCGGTTCCCCAGATGGCTGCGTGCACCCGGTGCGACGCCCGGTTTATCCAGATGTTCTGCAGGGAGGAGGTGCGGCTCAGCATAAGAACCGCGGCAATCTCCAGAAGCAAGAAGACTGCCGCGCTGATCACAAAGCCGAATCTCTTTCTCCCTTCGGCCATGGCTATCTCATCAGGAAGGGATAGCTCTCGGTATTCTTGAGTGCCATGCAGGTGCCGCGTCCGACTGCGTGGAGCGGGTCGTCAGCCACATGGAAGGGGATGTTGACCTTGTCGGTCAGACGCTTGTCGAGGCCGCGCAGGAGGGCGCCGCCGCCCGAGAGGAAGATGCCGTTCTCCACGATGTCGGAGTAGAGCTCCGGAGGGGTCAGCTCCAGCACGTGCAGGATGGAAGTCTCGATCTTGGCGATGGACTTGTCGAGGCAGTGGGCAATCTCGTCGTGGGTGATGGTGGCCTCCACGGGGTGGGCGGTCATCAGGTTCGGGCCGCGTACGATGAAGGGTTCAGGCTTCTCGTCCAGGTCCGGAATCACGGCTCCGACCGCAATCTTGATCTTCTCTGCGGTAATCTCACCGACCTTGATGTTGTGCTGCTGGCGCAGGTAGTACTGGATGTCTGCCGTGAACACATCGCCCGCAGTGCGGATGCTGTCCTGGATTACCAGGCCGCCCAGGGAGATGACTGCGATCTCGGTGGTGCCGCCACCGATGTCCACCACCATCGAGCCCTTGGGCGCAAGCACCTCCAGACCTATGCCCAGGGCGGAAGCCATGGGTTCGTGGATGAGGTAAACATCCCTGCCTCCGGCATGCTCGGTGGAGTCGCGCACGGCGCGGATCTCGACTTCAGTCGATCCGGAAGGGATGCCGACCACAACTTTGAGGTTGGGAGTAAACAGGCTGTGACGCTTGCTGTTCACTTGCTTGATGAACCCGCGTATCATCATTTCCGCAGCGTTGAAGTCTGCGATCACACCGTCCCGAAGGGGACGGATGGTCTTGATGCCCGGGTTCGTGCGCTCCTGCATCAGCTTTGCCTGGTGGCCGATGGCTATACACTTGTTGGTGTTATTGTCGATGGCCACGATACTCGGCTCGTCCAGCACGATTTCATCGTTCTGATAGATGACGGTGTTGGCTGTTCCGAGGTCGATTGCCAGTTCCTGATTCAAAAAAGAAAATGCCATTTTGATCTTGTTAGGTTTAGACTAACAAATATAAGAATTTTAGTTAATTTTGCCATGAACTTTCAGCCTTATGGAAAGAAAAAAGTACGTCATCTTCACCGCTGCCGGCAGCGGCACCAGGATGAAGTCCTCCGAGCCCAAGCAGTTCCTCCTTCTCGGTGGCCTTCCTGTCCTGCACCGCAGCATTTTCGCCTTCGTGGATGCCTGCCCGGATGTGAAAGTGATTACCGTGCTGCCAAAAAACCAGATCGAGCGCTGGAAAGACCTGTGCATCGAATACCCTCTCGACGTGCCTCAGGTAATCGTAGAAGGGGGGATTACCCGTTTCCACAGCGTGCGTAACGCCTTGGCGAAGGTTCCGGACGGGGCGATAGTCGCGGTCCACGACGGAGTACGGCCGCTGGTGTCCAAAGATCTGATCCGTACTATGTTCGGCAAGATGCGGGAGTGCCGCGCTCTCGTGCCTGTGGTGCCGGTGACCGACACTCTGAAGAGCCTGGAACGCGGCAAGGACGGAGAACTGGTCTCCACCGGGAATCCTGATCCGGACCGCAGCCGCGTCTTCGGAGCCCAGACCCCGCAGATGTTCCTGTCCGAAGAATTGAGGGCAGCCTATTCCCTTCCCTACGACATCTCATATACCGATGATGCCTCGGTAGCGGCCAGATACGGAATTCCCCTCTCCTGGATCGAAGGAGAGAGGAACAACATAAAGCTTACGACCCCCGGGGACATGGCCCTCGCGGAGTTGTTTATCTGAAGCTGGTGCTCTTGTAATCCTTTACCCACACCTGCCGCTCGAAAGCCTGGTCGAGCGAAATCATCGTATCGGTAGACTGCACGTAGGGAATGTTCTGGATTGTGTTGAGGAGCACGCTCATAAGGTGGTCGTTGTCGAAGCAGTAAAGCTTCACCAGCAGGGCGCTTTTGCCCGTAACGAAGTGACATTCCACGACTTCGGGAATCTTTTTGAGCGATTCTGTAACTTCCAGGTACTTGTCTGCTTCAGAAATGGAAATGCTGACGAAAGCGCAGACGTTGAGGCCGAGGGCGCTGGGTTTCACCAGCAGTCGCGACCCGGTGATAACACCGCTGGCTTCGAGTTTGCGTACGCGCTGATGGATTGCCGCACCGGACACTCCGCACTCGCGGGCGATTTCCAGATATGCCATCCTGGCATCCTTTACGAGGAAGGATAGAATCTTCCTGTCGATGTCGTCGATCTGGTAGTTGACCATAGGCTATTTCTTTTTACTGAACTTCCTGTATGAGGATTTGCCGCTGCCGGTAGGGCCTCCTGCAATGAATTCCCTGCACTGCTGTTCCGTCAGGGCTTCCGCATCGTAGCCCTTGGGGATACGGTAATTCTTGCCGGCGTATTTGATGTATGGCCCATAACGGCCGTTTATGATGGCGATGTCCGTTCCGGGGAAATCCTTGAGCACGTTGTTCTCGGGGGCCGCTTCTTTCTGGGCTTCGATGGCAACGATGCAGTCCTGGATGCCTATCGTTAGAGGGTCTGTCTTACGGGGCAGAGTCACGTTGATGTCTCCATACTTGATGTAGGGGCCGAACTTGCCCTTGGTCACGATGATGTCGGTTCCGTTGTAATTGCCGACGGTCCTGGGCAGGGCAAGCAGCCCGATCGCTTCTTCCAGGCTTATGGTTTCTATCAGCTGTCCCTTCTCGAGGCTGGCGAAACGGCGAGTCTCGCCTTCTCCCTTCTGCACATAAGCGCCGAACTGGCCGTATTTGGCTATAACCTGCATGCCGTCGGCCGGGTCGATGCCGAGCACCCTCTCGACATGGGTGTACTGTCCGTCATGCATCTTGCTCTCCACCAGGGTGTGGAAAGGAGGGTAGATCTGGCTGAGATAGGTCCTCCAGTCTTCCTTGCCCTCGGCTATCATGTCGAGATTGTTTTCCACCTCTGCGGTGTAGTTGTAATCCATGATGCGGGGGAAGTTCTCCACAAGGTAATCGGTTACCAGAAGGCCGACGTCCTGAGGGAGCAGTTTGCCCTTGTCTTCCCCGACCACCTCCTTCTTCCTGCTCGAACTGAGATCCGCGCCTTTCAGTCTGAAATTCACCACGTCCATCTTCACCCCGTCCCTGTTGCCGGAGGTAATGTAGCCGCGGGTCTTGGTGAGGGTGGTGATGGTAGGTGCGTATGTGGAGGGGCGGCCGATACCAAGTTCTTCCAGCTTCTTCACGAGGGATGCTTCGGTGTAGCGCTGGGGAGCACGGGTGAATTTGCATTCAGCGTTTATCTCCTTGGCATTCAACACGTCTGCTGCGCGGAGGTCCGGCACTACGGTGAGCCCGGCCTCTTCTGCAACGTCATCATCACTGCTCTCCATGTAGACCTTCAGGAATCCGTCGAAGAGGATTTCGGAGGCCTCCGCAGCATAAAGCTCCGGCCGCTTGTCGGATGCGATGCGGATGGTGGTGTTCATCAGCCTGGCCTCAGCCATCTGCGAAGCCACGGTGCGCTTCCAGATGAGGTTGTAGAGGGCCTTCTCCTGAGTGGATCCGCTGATGTCGGTATGCTCTATGAAGGTAGGCCGTATGGCTTCGTGCGCTTCCTGGGCCCCCTTGCTGCGGGTGCTGTACTGCCTGGGGTTGGAGTACTCCTCGCCGAAGTTGTCGAGGATGAATTTCTTGGCAGTGCCCAGTGCGAGCGAAGACAGGTTAGTGGAGTCTGTCCTCATATAGGTGATGAGACCTTTTTCGTAGAGGGTCTGCGCTATGCGCATGGTGGTGCTGACGGGGAAGCGGAGCTTTCGGGATGCTTCCTGCTGCAGGGTGGAGGTGGTGAAGGGCGGTGCCGGATAGCGGCTGCCTTCCGCCTTGTCTACGGAGGAAATGACATAATTGGCGCCGATGCTATCCTGAAGGAATCGTTCCGCCTCGCCGGCGCTCTTGAACTTCGTCTCCAGCACACCTTTGAGTGCAGCCCCGGCAGGATTGATGAAACTGCCTTCTATTTTATAGAAAGGTTCGGGGGTGAAAGCCATTATCTCCCTCTCGCGGTCTACCACAAGGCGCAGGGCGACGCTCTGCACGCGTCCGGCGGACAATCCGCGGTTGATCTTTTTCCAGAGTATGGGAGAGAGTTCGAACCCGACCAGGCGGTCCAGCACGCGGCGGGCCTGCTGGGCGTTCACCAGGTTCATGTCCACCTCGCGGGGATTGCCGATGGCGCGCAGGATGGCATCCTTCGTGATCTCGTGGAAGGCTATGCGGCGGGTGCGGGCCTTGTCCAGCCCAAGCGTCTCGCAGAGATGCCAGGAGATGGCTTCTCCCTCACGGTCTTCATCGGAAGCAAGCCAGATGACGCTTGCCTGGTTTGCGAGCCGGGTGAGTTCGGCCACTACCTTCTTCTTGCCATCCGGGATGACATACTCCGGGGTGAACCCACCTTTAATATCTATGCTGAGCTGCTTTTCCTGCAGGTCCCTGATGTGTCCTTCGCTGGCTTTCACCGTGAAACCCTCGCCGAGGAAGCGTTGGATAGTCCTGGCTTTGGTGGGTGATTCGACTATGACTAAGTTGCCCTCCATAACATTCAATTTTCTGCAAAGTAAAACACAAACTCGCTAATTTTCAAAATTTGTCGGCAAAAAAAATTAACTTTGTAATTCTAATCGAAGATTAAAAAAATGGAAGATACAACCAAGAAAAAGATAGTCAAGTGGTTTTGGATCCTGGTGACGGCTCCTTTCGTGCTGGTGGCCTTCCTGCTGCTGCTCGTGTGGATGTTTGCCAAGATCCCCTCTTTCGAGGAACTTGAGCATCCGGACAGCAAGCTCGCCACCCAGGTGATTGCCGACGGCGGAGAGGTGCTGACCACCTTCCATATAGAGAACCGCACGTTCGTCAGTTACGATGAACTGTCTGCCAATCTGATTTCGGCCACGATAGCTACCGAAGACGCCCGCTTCCGCAAGCATTCCGGCATCGACACCAAGGGCCTCATCCGCGTGGCGGTGAAGACCATCCTCATGCGGGACAGCAGCCAGGGCGGCGGTTCCACCATCACCCAGCAGCTTGCCAAGACACTTTACCCCCGCAAGGAAGGCGTAGGCAAGATCGGTATGGTCTGGATAAAGCTGAAGGAGTGGATAACCGCCGTCAAGCTTGAGCGCAACTATACCAAGGACGAGATCCTGGTGATGTACCTGAACTCTGTTTTCTTCGGCAGCAGTGCTTATGGTATCCGCGCGGCTTCCGAAACTTTCTTCGACAAGCTGCCTTCCGAACTGACCGTAGAGGAGGCCGCCACGCTTGTGGGCATGGTGAACAAACCCACCCGCTACAACCCTGTCATCAATCCGGAAAGGGCTCTCGCACGCCGCAACTTTGTTGTCGGGCAGATGGCCAAGAACAAGTATATCTCCAAACACGCCGCCGATTCCATCAAGCAGATTCCTATCAATCTGGTGTATCAGGTGAGGGACCACAACGCCGGCCTGGCGCCGTATTTCCGGGATATGCTCCGCCGCGACATGAACGCGGAAAAGCCCAAACGCAGCAATTACCAGTATGCCGAGGATTACACCGCGGATTCCCTCCGCTGGCGCGATGATGAACTCTTCGGCTGGCTGAACAAGAACAAGAAGCCGGGCGGAGAGAAATACAACCTCGACAAAGACGGCCTCCGCATCTACACGACCATCAACTACCGTATGCAGCAGAATGCTGAGCAGGCCGTTGCCGAGCACCTTGGGAAGAACCTCCAGCCCGCTTTCAACCGGGAGAACAAGTGGAAGCGCAATGCCCCCTTCGCGGGCGACGTGGACAAGGCCACGCGCGACCGCCTGATGAGCAACGCCCGCCGCTGGAGCGACCGTTACCGCATTCAGCACAAGGCCGGCGTGTCAGATGCTGAAATCCTTGCCGGCTTCGACAAGCCGGTGAAGATGAGGGTTTTCGCCTGGAACAAGAAAGGGTACATAGACACGGTGATGACTCCGAACGACTCTATCCTCTGGTACAAGAGCGTGCTTCGCTGCGGACTGGTGGCTATAGAGCCCGTTACCGGTCATATGAAGGCTTATGTCGGCGGTCCCAACTACCGCTATTTCAAATATGACAACGTCGGCCAGGGCAAGCGCCAGGTGGGCTCAACCATCAAGCCGTTCCTCTATACCCTCGCAATGCAGGAGGGGATGTCGCCTTGCGACAAGGTCATCAACGTGCCCCAGTCCTTCATCGCCGGCGACGGCACAGACTGGACACCCCGTTCTACCGACAAGGACGAGTGGATAGGCAAGACGGTCACGCTCAAGTGGGGCCTTACCCATTCATCCAACAATATCTCCGCATACCTCATGAAGCAGTTCGGCCCCCATGCCATGGCGGAAATGATGCACAAGATGGGTGTGTACAGCCATCTGGACGAGGTATATGCCCTGTGTGTGGGCGCTGCCGATATCTCCATACAGGAGATGGTGGCTGCCTATAACGCCCTGCCTTCGAGGGGCGTGTATATCACTCCGCTGTACGTCACCCGCATCGAGGACAGCCAGGGGAACGTCCTTTCGGAGTTCACCAACCGCAAGCGGGAGGCAATAGGCGAGAACACCGCCTACCTGATGATCAATCTTATGGAAGGGGTGGTGAACCATGGCACCGGCGCCCGGCTGCGTTCCGCATACGGGCTCAAGGGCGAGATCGCCGGCAAGACGGGAACCACCAACGACAACTCCGACGGCTGGTTCATCGGTTACACGCCTTCGATCACCTGTGGTGTGTGGGTCGGCGGTGAAGACCGGCAGATACACTTCAATTCCCTTGCACTGGGAAGCGGTTCAAACATGGCCCTTCCCATCTGGGGTATATGGATGAAGAAATGCCTGGCGGACGGACTCTTTTCGGAGGCCGACCGTTTCATTGCACCCGCCGCGGTGAATTTCAGCCTGGACTGCACTGGAGGGGACATCGAGACTACTGATGAAGGCCAGGCGGAGAACAAAAGTGAAGAAGATTATTATTTCGAATAGTATGGGAAAGTACAAGACTATAGCCGTTATCTACGGAAGCGACTCCTCCGAGTGGGAGGTAGCATGCCGCAGCGGTGAATTCACTGCCTCACGTATCGACGGCGACCGTTACGATGTCTATGAAATTTTCGCCCGTTTCGGCAAGTGGCAGCTGGTTGCCTTCAAGAAAAAGGATGCCATGCGCGTGCCTTTCCCCGAGGGATCCCGCCCCGAGGTTGACAAGACCGATTTCAGCATCACGGTGCTGGGCGAGAAGGTTCGCTTCGATTATGTGTACATCATGCAGCACGGCGCTCCCGGTGAGAGCGGCCAGCTCCAGGGCTATCTGGAGATGCTGGGCATCCCCTTCAGCACCTGTTCGTCCGCAGTCAGCGCCATCGCCTTCGACAAATACGCATGCAAGAGCTATATCCGGGATCTGGGCATAGTCAAATGCGCACCCGACGCCTTCGTGCACAAAGGCGCAGACCTTGAGGCCTTCTCCGCCCAGGTTGCTTCTTCGCTCAAGTTCCCCGTATTCGTCAAGCCTACCATAGGCGGGTCCAGTTTCGGAGTGACGATGGTGAAGGATCCTGCCGATGTTGCTACAGCCGTCGGTTATGCTTTCTCCGAAGGCCCCACCGTGCTTGTGGAGCAGGGAATCAGCGGCCGCGAATTCACATGTGCGGCATACCGCACTTCCTCAGTTGTGCACACCCTCCCGATCATCGAGATAATCACCGAGAACGAATATTTCGACTATGATGCAAAATACAACGGACACAGCCGCGAGGTGTGCCCCGCCGAGGCTTCGGAGGATATTGTGAAGCTTGTGCAGTCCACTACTGCCCGCATTTATGAGAATCTCGACTGCTCCGGACTGGTGCGAATGGATTACATCTTCTCCGAGGATGGCCTATACTTCCTGGAAGTTAACACCATACCGGGAATGACCAGCGCATCCCTCGTTCCAAAAATGGTTCGCGCCGCCGGTATCGACATTACGGATTTCCTTTCGGATATCATAGAAAACGGATAAACCGGAATTCTTTTCGCCCATCGGAACACTTCGATGGGCGATTTTGTCAAATAAACGTTTACAAACTGCTAAAACGGATAATAATCGCTCACTTTGCAGAAAAGAAAAGTGGGTATGAAAATGTTATCCGTAAAACTCTTTGCGCTGGCAGCGGGGCTGCTTTCTGCAATCGCCTGCAACCGGGGCGCCGAACCGGTTGGAAAAGAACCAGATGGGGGTTTGATGTCCAAAAGGGACGTGGCCAGGATGCTGTCGGCTCTGCCGCTCGGAGACGGGCAGCTATATGAGGTTTATGACGCCGTCAGCGCATCATCTGCCAATGGTTACGACGAGGAGTATATGATGTCAGACCTTCTGAGCTCTCCCGGCACCGGAGTGGGCGGCCGGGGGTCTTCGGCCACGAAGGCATCTTCCTACCAGAAGCCGATCCGTTCAATGATAGAGGACTACCTTGCCTCGCATGTCTCATCTTCCACGAAGGGCGGAGCGGCGGATGTTCAGCGTTATCTGGATTATCTTCGTGGTTCCGGCATGCAGATATACTGGCCGTATTCCGAAAGCTGGGACGGGAGTACGCTTCCGCTCATTACCTTCGACCCGGGCAACGGTGCAGAATCAAACTATGCCTATGTAATCACGTCGACGGACAACGGCTATGAGCTTGTGGATTCCGTTTTTGTGGACGAAACCGTGGCCATGGGCCGTCCTGTATGGGTAATCAACCAGAACGATGATTCGGACTGCGTGCCGCTGGAATCCTTCCTTGGCACCAAATCAATATGGGATTTTGACGATGAGGCCGAAGATGTGGACAGGTATAACCTTTATATAAAAGACTTTACCATGCTCCGCAACTACGACAGCTGGCTGGCCGGTGCATCCGAATTCCATTGCTGGGTGGGTGCCGTCAACGGATTCTATGCAACTACAGAAGAAGACCTGAAGAATTATCAGCCCGAGATAACAGACTTCGTGGTAGTAGTCAAACGCAGTGAGGTGGGCCGGAAGAAGAGTTTCAGGGCGCTACTCGTCACGGATTTTTCGGACCAGCTGGACAAACTTGCCTTCCTGATTGTCGAAGATGACGGCGGCACAAGAACTAATTGGAAGTGCGCGGCTTCGGTAAAGATCAAATCAAAAACGTATGGCTTCGATATAGACATCCCATATCACAGTTCCGATGACGTTGTGTGGCGTGGCCAGCTCGGCGCCAGTTATTTCACCAAAGGCAAATCCATCGAAGGCCGTTTCGGAGACGTGAAACTTACTTTTGCACTGGAATAATTACCCCGGATAGTAACAAATTCGCTACTTTTTATTATTTTTGCATGAAACGGGGAGAGTTAGAACGCATTTTGCGTGCTGAAGGATGCTATCCGCTTAATACAGGTAAAAAACACGATAAATGGTATTCGCCCAAAACCGGATTATTGGTTTTATTGCCAAGACATGAAGCCAGGGATATACCGATTGGTACTGTGAATGTTATTCTTAAAAAAGCAGGTATAAAATAATGACTGTAAATGCAATAATAGAAAAAGGGAACGACGGATTGTTTGCTGTGCGGTCCGAGACTGTGATTGGAAGAACGTGCCTATGTGGTTTTGGAGATAGCGTAGAGGACGCAAAAGAAGATTTCCTGATGAGCGTAGATGAAGCAATTGAGGATTCAGATGAACAAAAACTGAGTCATCCAAACCGCGCTGATATCAACGTCGTTTTCACCTACGATCTCCCCTCATTTTTCAACTATTTCGACATGTTTAATACGAGCAAATTCGCATCGTATGCAGGAATCAATGAATCGAAAATGCGTCAATATAAAAGCGGAATATCTTATCCTGGAGAAAAGACCACAAAGAAAATACTGTCTGCTGTCAGACAGATTGCGGCAGAATTGTCGACGGTAATGCTATAGATGAATGCTCATCTCGCAGGCTTTGCAGTCGAACTGCAGGGCGAGACGGCGGCCGTTGTTGAGGAGGTAGAGGGGGCCTGATGGCTTAGCGCCCTGGTGTTTCGGGCACATCCCCAGTTCGTACTTGATGCAGTACTTGGATTTCATCAGGACTTGGGCGTTTCCGGAAGGCAGAGAGGCTTTCGGAGCATTTTGCCGGAACGGCCTGCGAAGCAGCGCGGAGAAAGCCTCTCTGCTTTCCGGAATCTTCATAGAATCCAGATCCTCCGCAATCAGACGGCGTATACTGTTGATAGTGGATGCGCTCAGCAGCGGCAAAGCCCCTCCGGGCGCGTCAGAAACCAGCGAATCCACATGGAAATGATAGTGAAGGCTGCGCTTGCCTAGCTGCTCACGGAGCATGGCTTCCGCCCGCTCGCGGTTTTCCGCCTTTTCCAGATCCGCCTTGAACGGGCTTGTAAACTCCCTTCCATCCTCCGAAACAGCCGTAACATCTATGTTCCATTTTCCGTGCACCCGAACGGAAAGTGCCACGGCGATCTCTCTGTGGCTGGGGTTCCGGTCAAGTTCCTTCTCGAAAGCGGTATCGATGTTCCGGTACAGGGACAGCCCTTCGCGAAGGCCGTCCACAGGTTTGCAAACAATTGTGTTACAAGAACATAAGTCTCCCCTGAAGCCTATAACGCCATTCTTTCCCGCAAAGGCGAATCCGTCTCCGTTGTGCAGCTCCAGGCTCCTGGAGGCGGGTTTCAGCACAATCTCGGCAGCCTTTTCGTGCCTGCGTACCGAGATGACGGTACCGATGAACTCTCCCATCGACTTCGGGGCGTCCATCGAAGACCATCGACCCCGTTTTCCGTCGAAAAACAACTCGGTGTAACCTCTGTTGAAAGTCTTCCACGGATCCGGAGCCACCCCGCCGTAAACCTTTCCGGATGAGGCCCTGGCGTATTTGCCCGGATCTGCGGCTACAAGGGCATCCAGGGCATCCGAATAATAGCGTGTGATGTTCCGCACGTATGAGGCGCTCTTCAGCCGGCCTTCTATCTTGAAGGAGATGACTCCGGCTGCTGCCAGTTCCGGAAGGCGGTCGTGGAGGTTGAAATCTTTCAACGAAAGGAGGGCCTTGTTCCGCACCAGCACCTTGCCGGAACTGTCCACAAGGTCGTACATGGAGCGGCAGGCCTGCACGCACTCGCCCCTGTCTGCACTGCGTCCGTCCAGGTATTCGCTCAGGCGGCAATCCCCGCTGTAGCATACGCAGAGGGCCCCATGCACGAAGCACTCCACCTCGCAGTCCACCTCCCGGCAGATTGCCTGAATGGTGGACAGAGGGAGTTCCCTCTCCAGCACTATCCTGCTGCATCCGGCATCTGCGCATCGCCTGGCATCTTCCACGGTGCGAATCGCACATTGAGTTGAGGCATGCAGGGGAACGGTGATATCTTCCCAGCCGCAGATCCGCAAGTCGCGGATTATGAACGCATCCACTCCGGCAGCCTGTTCGGCGAGCATCTGGCGGTGAACTTCTTCAAGTTCATCGTCCCTGAGGAGTATGTTTACGGTAACGAAAACCTTCGCCCCGAACTTGTGGGCATAACCGCACAGCCTGGCAATGTCCTCCACCGTGTTCCAGGCATCTTTCCTTGCCCCGAACTGCGGCCCGGCGATATATACGGCATCGGCACCGCAGTCAATCGCAGCGATGCCGATGTCAGCATTCCTTGCCGGAGAAAGGAGTTCCAGGCAGGTCTTCATCCTTACTTGATGGCGGCAATCATCGCCTGCGCATTCTTCAGGTTGTTGGGGTTGATCTTGGTAGGATCGGCTATGGCCTTCTGGTAGTACTCCTTGGCCTTGGCATTATCCTTCAGCTGCTGATAGGAAACAGCAATGCTGAAGAGGATGTCTCCGGAATTCTTTGCGGTAGGAGCAAGTTCAATGTATTTCTCGAAATACTCGATAGCCTGTTTGGTCTTGCCGCCATTGGATGCGGCGGTGCCGGCAATCTGATATGCCTTTGCGTTCTCACCGTACTTGTTGGACTGGAGGGCGGCTGTGATGGCATCGTCATACTTCTTTGCCTTGAGGCTGGCGGCTGCATCCTGCTGATAGAGGTTGATGAGCTGCTTGCTGGCGGCTTTGTCCTGTCCGTTGGCAATAGCGGCCTCGAAAGCTTCAACTGCTCCGGCCTTGTCTCCAAGCGCCTTCAGGGCTGCTCCAAGGCGCAGGCTGGCCATACCGTTGGCTGCATCCTCGGCGAGGACTGCCTTGTAAGCCTCGGCTGCACCGGCATAGTCCTTATCGTTGAAGAAACCATTTGCCTTCTGCATCAGCACCTGGGGAATCAGGACGGTGGCCTCGTCGGCAATGTTGTCTACGCCATATTTGGTCGCCACCTCGATGGTCTCCTTCAGGCCGGCCACGGCCTTGTCGTATTCGGTCTCGTTCACTGCCTTCTTGGCAAGGGAGAACATCAGTATGGGAATGGAACTCTTGCAATTGTTTACTATATCGGCACCCGGTTCACCCAGAGCTTCCGCCATTACAAGGGCCTCTTTGAAGTTCTGAAGAGCCATTTCAACGTTACCTGCCTCATTTGCGGTAACACCATTGTTGAAAGTCTCAGTCGCCGTTGCCAGATCCTGTGCATAAGCGAACCCAGCGAAAAGCATCGATGCTGCAATGATGATAAGCTTTTTCATTTTCTTATAAGTTTGTTTTGGTTCAATCCTTGTTATAATTCGCAAAAATAGTAATTTTTGTTGTATTTTTGTGTCCGCCTGCTTTATTATGACCAAAGCGTTCAGACATATCCTTTTTATTTCAATCCTCCTGGCATTCTCCGCCGGGTTGTCTGCGCAGGATCTGCCTGTTTTAGGTCAGCAGGCCGGCATCATATCCGGGCATTTTGCCAACGGGCTCTCATACTACATCGTCCCAAATACATCTTCCAAAGGTTATGCCAACTTCGCTCTTGTGCAGAAAGGTGTTGACAATCAAGAAGATGCGCGCTCGGCTCTTGGCTATGAATTCCTTGCCTCAAAGGGCGTCGGATATACCAGGGACGGATATATTTCCTACTCCGGAGGCGCCGCCATCTTCAACTTTAAGGATGTGCCGAGTTTCCAATCCGTTGCATTGGACTCCACGGTCATACTGATATTCAACCTGATCCGGAACTTCAAGGGAGAGCAGGCCATCGTTGCGTGCGGAGACCTGGATGCCGCCCGTCTTAAGGACCGCCTGTACATGATGTCCCTGACGGTGGATAAGCGTATGCCGGCGCCGGAGAAAGAGCCCTACATCTGGGCGCCTTCAGACCGCGCCCGTTTCATCCACTACAACAACGCCTGCCGGGACCTGGCAGAGATCAGGGTGGTCTATTCCACCTCCCGCACGCCCCAGAAGTACATGAGTACCCCCCAGCCTCTGGTGACCGAGATGTTTGCCCGCCAGCTCGGCTATATAGTGCGCAAGCGCATCGAGGTCCTTTTCGAAGAGAAGGACATCCCGCTTGGCTACCTGCGTTTCAGCTACACGGACACGGCTCATACCGACTCAGATGAGCAGTATTCCTTCCTGGCCGGAGTCAACGGGAAAGATGTCGCCGCTGCGACTGCCCTGATTTCTGGCGTGCTGGCCGATATCGACAAGAACGGGGTGTCGGCAGATGAGTTCCTGGATGCGAAGGCGCGTTTCCGCACATGGGCGCAGAAAGCCTCTGCCGCAAGGATGACCAATGAGGAATACGTTTCCATCTGCACCGCGAACTATCTCTACGGCGCCAGTATGGCTTCCAGAAAAGAGATAGACAACTTCTTCGGCGGGCGCAGGATATCCCTTGAGCAGGATCTGTCCATGTTCAACCGTTTCGTGTCTGCACTCATAGATCCCCGGAGGAACCTGACCGTCCGTTATGGCACTCCTTCCGATTCGCTGGACACTGAGGCCCTCCGCAGGATTTTCCAGAACTCATGGAAAAATACCCCGCCGGCAACGGCCTACCGCGTGAAATCTGCCGATTCCCTGTCGCTCTATTATCCTGTGGACAGGAAGATGAAAGTGAAGTCCGAGACCGCCGATCCTCAGACCGGCGGCACCGTATGGGGATTCAACAACGGCATGAAAGTGGTGTTCCGCAAGACTTCCGACTCACAGGTCCGTTATGCCTACATGGTGCGCGGTGGTTACACAGAAGTGCCGGGAATAAAGGAGGGAGAAAGTGCTTTCGTGGGGGATATGCTCGGGCTGTACGACGTGTCCGAGATGGATGGAATGCAGTTCCGCAACATGCTGGAAGCCAACGGTATAACAATGAATTGCCGCGTGGGTATCGCCGACATGTGCATCAGCGGCACCACACCGCAGGACAAACTCAGCCTGCTCTTCCGCTCCCTGCTGTCTGTCCAGAAACAACGCAGCATCAATCCGAAGTCTTTCGACTACTATCGCCGATGCGAAGCGCTCCGCCAGGAAGATTTCCGCTTCTCCGCCGACGGCATCAATGCCGTGACCGACAGCATTATGTGCCCGGATTTCTACTATCCACTTACCAAGTCGGTGGAAAAACTGACAGACGCCCTCCCCCAGAAGGCGGAAAGCTATTTTGCGGCGCAGTTCGCAAAGAGCCAGGACGGCGTGATATTCATAGAAGGAAACCTGAATCCCTACGACCTGCAGAAATACCTCTGTAGGGTGATTGGGAGTTTCCGGGGCAGCAAGAACTTCTCCGTGCGCCCCAAGGTGGCCTGTCAACTACGTTCCGGCTGGTCCACCTACACGGTGGCGAAAGATGACAGGATGGTGGGGGATGGCTCCAGCGCCAATCTTGCCATGGCGGCCGAACGCCCGTTCACGATGCAGGGCTGGTGCGCCTTCCGCATAGCCGTGGAGCATCTGCGCCGCGAACTCGTGAAAGACCTGGCACCTATGGGTCAGTATTTCGAAATTGTGCCCGAGTTGAGGCTTCTTCCGGTCGAACGCATAGCGGTATTCATCAACTGCCGCCCGTGCCCGTCCGAAGGCCTGCCGGCCGATGTCGAGCCTGCCGATCCAATGGAGGTGATGAACCGCCTGCGTGAAGCCCTGGCACGTATCTCCGGCACCCAACTGCCGGCATCTACCCTGAAAGGCCTGAAAGATGCCCTGGCCCAGGAGATGGCCGGCGAACAGTCGGATCCGGATTATGTGATGGATGCCTTCCTGCTTCGCAACTCTGAGGGCAAGGACGTGCTCTCCAATTATTCCACCTACCTTGGCAAAGTGACCTCGCAGGATGTCTCCGATGTTATAGAGGCCCTGGAGCGCGGAAGCAAGGTCGAATATGTAATCAAATGAGGAGGGAAGACTTCGGAACCATTATCCAGATCGGGGACGCGCTCGTGAGCGAGGATGTCGTCTGCGAGTTTTTCGCCTGCGACTATCCGGTCTGCAAGGGCGCGTGCTGCATAGTGGGCGACAGCGGGGCCCCTCTGGAAGAAGAAGAGACTGCTGAACTGGAGAGGAATTATCCGTCTTTTTGCTCACTGATGTCCGATGCCGGCCGGACTGCCGCCGAGTCTTCGGGGTTTTTCGCTGTCGACCGAGAGGGCGATCTGGTGACGCCTCTCGTGCCTGGCACGGAGGAATGTGCGTACTGCCGCTTCGAAGGAGATAACTGTCTGTGCGCCATAGAGAAAGCCGGGGTGATCAAGCCGATTTCCTGCGCCCTTTATCCTATCCGGGTGAAGAAATTCAAAGGTGGTGGAATGGCTTTGAATCTGCATCGATGGGACATCTGCCGCTGCGCTTTCGAACGAGGCAAGCGCGAAGGCATTCGGGTCTATCAGTTCCTGCGTGAACCTCTCATCCGCCGTTTCGGCCCTGAATTCTACGAGGCTCTGGACGCTGCTGCGCAGCACGTTATAGCAGATCAGGGATAATCTCGTCGGCGATGAACCAGTTCCGTTCCGGGATGGGGCCGCGGTCGGTGCGTGCAAGGAGCATAACTTCCTCCGTATGAATCTGTTTCGGTGTGAGAGTTTCGCCCTCGGAGGTCCAGCCGCTCAAGGCCTGACTGTTCCAGCTCCGGCGGTTTCCGATAAGCGAATGCGCACCGGGGCCGAGCCCCACGTAGGGATGCCTGGTCCAGTAGGCCGAATTATGGATAGCTTCGTGCCCCGGGAGCGCCCAGTTGGATATTTCGTAGTGATGATATCCGGCTTCGGCCAGCCTGCGGCACAAATAATCATACTGAGCGCGGCACTCATCCTCGCCCAATTCACTCACCTCGCCATTTTCTATCATCCGCGCCAGCGCGCTCCCTTCTTCGATGCTCAGCTGATACGCCGAAATATGCTCCGGCCGCCATCCGACGACCTCCTCCACCGTCCTCTCCAGAATCTCCATAGTCATCCCCGGCACCCCGGTAATCAGATCGATGCTGACTGCGGCGCTCTGTGTGCGCAGCAACTGGAAGGCTTTGCGGCACGCAGTGCTGTCGTGCCGCCGGTTCATCCACCGGAGTATGCCGTCATCCAGCGACTGAACTCCCATACTGATGCGCGTCACACCCAACTCCATCAACCCCCGCACATAATCCTCCCCCCGCTCCACCACATCCTCAGGATTCACCTCTATGGTGAATTCAGTGTAGTGCGTGGGTAATAGGCATGCCTCAGCATGCCCGGCGGAAAGCGGGATGGAGCCGCTTTGCGGCGATATCGGTAGCTCGGGAGCCGCAGGGTACTTTAGGGGCGGAGCCCCTGACAACAGGGGTAGCGGAGCGAACGTCACTCCCGTCAGCGTGGATATAATGCGCTTTAAAACGGAAAGAGGAAGCACGCTGGGCGTACCTCCTCCTATGTATAAAGTATTCAGGTCGAGCGTGGACTCTATCTCCTGCCGCCGCTCCTCGATCTCCCTGCAAACATCCTCCGCCCAACGGGCGATCGCCTCCTCATCCTTCCCCTTGCACGCAATCTCAGAATAGAAATCGCAGTAGGTGCAGAAACTCCTGCAGAAGGGGACGTGCAGATAGATCATTACCTCAGCATGGTCTCAGCCTTGCCCAGGCGGCCGCTGGCGGTGTACACCTCGGCGGTGTAGATGCCCTTGGTGAACTCTCCGGTGTTGTTGACATATATGCTCACGTCCACATCCTTTCCGTTGTAGTCGATTTCGCGGGATGCGGTGGCGGGAACGGCCTCTCCGTCAAGGGTGAAACTGGCGCCGGAGCCGTCCATCAGCAGGATGCCCTCCGGATCTTTAACGCGCACGAAAATGCGCACGGGGCCGGTGGGAGCAAGGTCGTTCTCGGCGAGGGTGAGGTTGACAACCATCTGGGTGACGCGGCTGCTGCGGTCCATGACCTTTCCGGATGCTCCATAGGCGACGAGCTGAATGCTGCGTGCCTTGATGATGGAACCGACCGCAACTTTCTCGGTGAGGGCGTTGACCTGTTCGTTAAGCTCGGCATTGCGGGTGTTGACTTCCTGAACCTCCCTGCGTGCGTTGGACACCTGCACGGTGAGCTTCTTGTTGAGGGTGTTGAGAGAGTCTATCTGCTTTACGTATCCGCGCATGATGCTGCGCAGCGTCCCGAGCTCCTTCTCGTACTGGCGCATCTTGGCGCGGTTGGTTGCCTCTGTTTTCTTGATGCGCTCCACGAGCTGGGCAACCTCCTCCTTGGAGGAATCGAGCTGTGCGTTCACGGAGTCGTACTCGCTGGAGAGGGACTCATAGTCGCCCTGCAGGCTGATAATCTGCTCGGTGAGTTGCTGTTTATCGATTTCGAGGTCTTCCACCAGTTTGTTCTTACTGGACCAGACATATGCCAGAACTGCGCCCAGGGCTATTGCTATAACGGCCAGAATCCACATTACGGGTTTTAGGCTGGTGTTGCGTTCTTTGCGTTCGCGCTCTTCGCGCTCGATTCTCATCAACGGATCTTCTTTTTCCATAGTAAAAATGCTTATCATGCAAAAATAATGATTTTTCCGTATATTCGTGGTATGAAATACCTTATACGTGCTATCAAATACTTTGCCTACCTGGCGATATTCCTTTTTCTGGTGATTTTTCTGCTTTCAGTATCCGGGATAGTCGGTTCCTCGCTGGACGATATCTTCCGCGACGGCCTCCAGTCCGTCTGGAAAATCCTTGGAATAATGGCTGTATTTGCAATCATCTATCCCCGGCTCGGTTTCGGCACCCGCAATGCCCTGGTGCCCGGCGCATATGAAGAGATCCGCGGCGGAGTCGTGGATGTGATGCACGACCGCGGCTATGTGCTTGAAGATGAAGACGGCGAGAACCTGAAGTTCCGCCTACGCTCGCCGGTGATGCGGCTATTCCGTATGCTCGAAGACCGCATCACCTTCACCCGCACTGCCACCGGTTTTGAGCTTGAGGGCCCCACTAAGGACATGGTGCGTATAGTTTCAGCCCTTGAATACAGGTTCCGTCAGGAATAAGCAGATATTGCCATGGCGAACATCTATGCAGAAAGAATAGAGCAGTTGCGTGCCATGATGCGCAGCCGCGGATGGGATGCGGTGATGCTGACCGGCTCCGACCCCCACGGGAGCGAGTATCCCGCAGAACGCTGGAAATGCGTGCAATGGCTGACGGGTTTCACCGGCGAGGCCGGGGATGTGGTCGTTACCCTGGACCACGCCGGACTCTGGACCGACACCCGTTATTTCATACAGGCAGTTCAGCAGTTGGAAGGCACGGGGGTAGAACTTCACAAGATGCGGGTGCCGGAGCAAGTGCCCATCCCTCAGTGGCTGGCGCAGAAATTCGATGGGGAAAGCGAGGTTTACCTTGCTCTCGACGGCCTGTGCGTTGGCTTCGGGCAGGCACGCGAAATCAAGACAGCCCTTAATGCAAAGGATGCCGCCTGCCATATAGTCAGCATCCCGGACCTGCTGGATGCCATCTGGCATGACCGTCCGTCCATCCCCCAGACACCCATCTTTACCGTCGATCCCGGGGAGAGCCGCATCGAGCGCCTCGGCCGGCTGCGGGATTTCATCGCCGAGAAAGGAGTGGACTACATCCTCCTGAGCGCTCTGGACAATATTGCCTGGACCCTGAACGTGCGGGCGTCCGACATCGAATACAACCCGCTGGTGATATCCTTCCTTCTGGTGGGGCAGGAGAGCGCGGAGTGGTTCGTGCAAAAGGGGGAGATAGAAGACGCCGGCACGGAGAAAACCCTTGCAGAACTGCGCGAGGACGGCATTTTCATCCGCTATTACGAAGAGACTGAAATCGCGCTGAGCGAGATAGACGGCAGCGTTGCGGCGGATACGGCTACCCTTAACTACCACCTCTGCTCGCTCATCGGCACCGCCAGGCTGGTGGACACTCCCTCGCCGGTGCAGGCTTGGAAAGCGGTCAAGAATCCCATCGAAACCGGAGGCTTCCGGGAATGTCATCTGCAGGACGGCATTGCGATGGTGCGCTTCCTCCACTGGCTGGAACGCTGCATTGAGAACGATCATTCCATCAGTGAGTGGGATGCAGCGGTCAAGCTGGGCCAGCTGCGCGCGGAACTCCCGGGATATCAAGGAGATAGCTTTGAGACGATATCGGCCTACGGCCCTTCGGCGGCCCTGCCGCATTATATCACGCCCAGGGAGAATGCTCCGATGCTGGAGACTCGAGGGCTTTACCTCTGCGACTCCGGAGGGCAGTATCTGAACGGCACCACCGACATTACCCGGACATGGGCCCTGGGGCCCTGCACACCGCTGGAGATGGAGGACTACACCCTTGTGCTCAAGGGCCATATCGCCCTGGCGCGTGCGGTCTTCCCTGCCGGCACCCCCGGCTGCAGGCTGGATGTGCTTGCCCGCGAACCGCTATGGAGCCATCATCGAAACTTTGGGCACGGCACCGGGCATGGCGTAGGCTGGTTCCTGGGCGTCCACGAGGGCCCGCAGGATATACGGCAGAACCTGAATCCTGCCGGCTTCCAGGCCGGGATGGTAGTATCCGACGAGCCGGGAATCTATCGTGAAGGCCTGTTCGGCGTGCGTCACGAGAACCTGCTCCTTTGTGTGAATGCCGGCACTAATGATTTCGGAGGATGGCTTCGCTTCGAGCCCCTCACCCTATGCCCATTCGACACCTCTATTCTGGTGCCGGGGCTACTTGACGCCGACGATATTGACTGGCTTAACGACTATCACTCAATGGTTTACACACGCCTTCGCCCGCATCTGAACGATGCCGATGCTGAATGGCTTCAGAAGCGATGCGCTTCGATATAATAATACTACGATGAAGAGATTTCTGGTTTTTTCCACCCTGTTGCTTGCCCTGCCGCTCGCTGCCCAGATTACTCCTGAGCGTCTGGCGGCGGATCCGCTGCTGGCAACGGATGTATACCGCACATACGAGTACTCTCCTGCGCTTGCCACCCGGCCTCCACGTGGCTATAAACCCGTGTATATCAGTCATTTCGGGCGCCACGGAGAGCGTTATATCAACAGAGAGTCCTACTTTTTGCCCGGGCTGGAAGTGCTTGAACGTGAAGCCCTGACCCCGCTCGGAGAGCGTGCCAGGAAGGAAATTTCCGATATGGTGAAGCGCACCGAGGGGAATCTGGGGTATCTGTCTCCGCTCGGGGCAAAAAACCACAGGGCCATCGCCAACCGCCTGTTCCATAAGTTCAGACGCGTTTTCCGGCGCGGGCGGACTGTGCGCTGCGCATCTACCGAAGTGCCGCGCTGCATAGTGAGTATGGCCAGTGCCGGAACAGCCCTGTCTTCGGCCCGTCCGGGCTTGATGATCGAGTACAGGATTGATGAAAAACTGCGGTGCTATATTCAGGAGCCCTGGTTGAGGGAGTATCTCCTGGGCAGGCGTGATTCGCTGTTTGCAGCGCACCCAAGCTCATTAGACTGTATCAAGGACTGCTTTGCCGATGCGTCCCGTCTTTCCCGAAAGGAACTTACGGCCGTTGCCGATGCGTTGTTCTATACCTGGAAAGATCTGCCTTGCCTGGATCTGGAAGCCTTCGATATCAAGGATTTCTTTTCTGATGAGCTGTTTTTGCTCTTCGCCCGTCACGGTTCCTCCTGGGACTACTGCCTGCTCTCTCGTTCCCCTTGGTGGAACAGGGAATTGCTGAGGCCACTGACAGACGATATTCTTATCCGCGCCGAAGAAGCCCTGGGGCGTAATGATATCGCGGCAGACCTGCGTTTCGGCCACGATTCCCAGCTGATTCCTCTCTACACCCTCCTCGGCCTGACCGGGAACGGCCATGTGCTGGGGTACGATGAGGCTCCCGATGTCTGGGATCCGGCCTCGGTCTGCCCGATGGCATCCAGTCTCCAGATAGTTTTCTACAGGAACAGAAAGGGCAATGTGCTGGTGAAGGTTCTGAAGAACGAGCACGAGTTTGCAATCCCTGCGCTGACCCCCGTCAAGGGCCCCTATTATCTTTGGCAAGACCTTGCCGATATTTTGAAACACGGGGAATAATGAAGATAGGGAATTTAGATCTGGGCCCGAGGCCGGTGCTGCTGGCGCCGATGGAGGATGTGACGGACGTGAGTTTCCGCATCCTCTGCCGGGAGCAGGGGGCGGATATGGTATACACCGAATTCATCCCCTCCGACGGCCTCATCCGCGACGCCTCCAAAGCACTTGCGAAGATGAAGACGCTGGAAGAGGAGGCTCCGGTTGGCATACAAATCTATGGGCACATCCCCGAGTCCATGGTCGAGGCGGCGAAGATGGCGGACCATGCCGTGGAGTTGGTCGGCGGCCACGGGGCGGATGTGATAGATATCAACTTCGGCTGCCCGGTCACGAAGATCGCCGGCCGCGGCGCAGGTTCCGGAATGATGCGCTACCCCGACAAGATGGTGGCTATCACCAAGGCGGTGGTGGAGGCGGTGGGCAAGCCCGTGACCGTGAAGACGCGCCTCGGCTGGGACAACGACAGCAAGATAATAGTGGAACTTGCCGAGCGC
>JAFXQA010000002.1 GCA_017527415.1 Bacteroidales bacterium
AATGGCAAGGAATTCAAGATGGATCTCTTTGCAAAGACTGTTCAGTATAAATAGCAGCCATTGATGGATTACGCCAGATTCTTCTCCGACGACGTGCCGTCGTTCCTCCGTTCGCCCGTGCGTGAGATCTTCCGCAAGGTGGATCTGGCGTCGATTTATTCGTTCGCCGGGGGATATCCGGATGCTTCTACTTTTCCGCTTGCGGAGATGGAGGGGTTGACGCGGCGGGTTGTGGAGAAGTACGGAGCGCGTGCGCTGCAATACGGTGGCACTCAGGGTGTTACAGAGTTGCGGGAGATTATTTCGCAGCGATATAATGTGCCGCTGGAGCGTGTGCAGATTACCACTTCGAGTCAGCAGGGTATTGATGTCTGCGCGCGGGTGTTTCTGAATCCCGGAGATGTGGTTCTTACCACCTATCCCGCCTACCTCGGCGCGTTGCAGTCGTTCCGGGCCTATCGGGCTTGCGTCCAGCCGCTGGCCGACAGACTGCCTCTGTCGGATAGCGGTAAG
The DNA here is from genome assembly GCA_017527415.1 of Bacteroidales bacterium. Classification (GTDB taxonomy): domain Bacteria; phylum Bacteroidota; class Bacteroidia; order Bacteroidales; family UBA932; genus Cryptobacteroides. The sequence continues at coordinate 514 of JAFXQA010000002.1, forward strand.
GCAAAACTAATCTACATCGTTCCGGACTTCTGCAATCCGTCGGGAGTGACGATGAGTCTGGAAGAGAGGCAGGCGCTGGTGGAATTCGCCCGCCGCGAGGACCTGCTGATAGTGGAAGACAGCCCCTACCGCGAACTGCGCTACAGCGGCGCCGACGTCCCCACCATCTACTCCCTCGCCCCCGAAAGGACCCTGCACCTGGGCAGCTTCTCCAAGATATTCGCTCCCGGATTCCGCCTGGGATGGATAATCGCGGAACCGGCGTTGCTGGAACAGATATTCGTCTGCAAACAGGCCCTGGACCTCTGCCCGCCCGTGTTCGACCAGTATTTGGCCGCCGAATTCCTGGGCAGCGGGGCCCTGGACCGCAACCTGGAGAGGAGCATCTCCATCTATCGCGACAAGCGGGATTATATGATTTCCCTGCTGGAAAAATATATGCCCGCCGGCGTATCCTGGACACATCCCGACGGAGGCCTGTTCCTGTGGGTGACTTTGCCCGAGGGGATTGATACGGTGGCGATGTACGATTCCGCCCTGGCCGCCGGAGTGGCATACGTGGCCGGATCCTTCTTCTTCCCGGACGGCAGTCATCGCAACACGATGCGCCTGAACTTCTCTTATCTGGCGAAGGAGCGGATGGAGGCCGGAGTGCAATTGCTGGCCTCGGAGATTCAGAAGGTCACAAGGAAAGAGTATTGATGAAAGGTGTGAAACTATACAAGATGTCGGGTGCCGGGAACGATTTTGTCGTTCTGGACGGCCGGGGCGTCGATGTGAGCGGTTTCCGCCAGCCGGAACGTATCCGGGAACTTTGCAAAGAGTTCCGGACGGATGGGTTGATGATCCTTCTGGAAGGGGATGAGGATTTCCGTATGGAATTCTACAACCCTGACGGCAGCGGCGGGATGATGTGCGGGAATGGCGGGCGATGCATCGTGGCTTTCGCCGATTGGCTGGGAATCGCTCCCGCCGATGGTCGGATCTATCACTTCCTCGCTCCCGATGGCCTGCACTGCGCAGAAATCCTTTCCAAGACCGAGAAAGGATGGATGGTAAAACTGGAAATGATTGATGTTGAAGGAATTAGCGAAGTACTTGGCGGATATTTCCTGAATACCGGAACGAGACATTTTGTGAAGTTTGTGGAGGATGTGGATGCAGTCGATGTGGCCACAGAAGGAAAGGAACTGCGTTGGAACGAGGCCTTTGCTCCGGAAGGAGCGAACATCAATTTCGTGCAGAGGATGCCGGATGGCACCTTGAAGATCCGCACTTTCGAGAAGGGTGTGGAGGGCGAGACGCTGGCATGCGGCACGGGTATCACCGCCGCGGCGCTCGCAACGTGGTTCGCATATGGCGACGGGGAAAGGGCTGGTCTGTGCCCCGAAAAAAGGGGCCCAATACCAGCATTCCCCGTCGCACACGAAACTATCCGTCTCCAGGCGCGGCGCGGAGACATCCTGACCGTCGATTTCATCCCCGACGGATCAGCCAAATTCCACGACATCCACTTGACCGGCCCCGCTGAATTCGTCTGACAATTATACTATCCTTACGAATATGAAAAAGAAACTGGCAGTATACATAGGTATTATCATCGGCTTCCTGGTGCTTGCTTACGCATTTGTGCCGCAGGTACTCACAGGCAAGATAATCAACCAGTCGGACATCTCCGGCTACAGGGGGATGGCGGAAGAGATGACGCAGTGGAACAAGGAACACCCGGATGACAAGACCGCCTGGACGGAATCGATGTTTGGAGGAATGCCCACGGCATCTATCAATCCATCTACCGAGGGAGACTACACCTGGCCTCTCTACAAAGGGTTGATGGCTGGCAAGCGTCCGGCGAACTGGCTGTTCGTATCGCTCCTGGGGGGATTCCTTCTGCTACTGGCCTTCGGGGTGAATCCCCTGATTGCCGCGGGCGGAGCCATCGCCATCACCTTCTGCTCATTCAATTTCCAGATAATCCAGGTAGGGCACAATACCAAGATGCAGGCGATTGCGCTGATGCCGTGGGTGCTGGCCGCGCTGGTTTTCGCCTATAAATCCGCCATCGCCAAAAGACTACCTCAGGCGTTGCTGGGGGCTGCTTTCTTCGGGCTGGCCGTCAGTTTTCAGGTGAAGGCCAACCACCCGCAGATATCCTACTATCTGGCCTTAATCATCCTGTTTTATGTGCTGACTGTATTCATCTGGCTGCTGACAAACAAAGAACGCAGGGTTGCGATAGGCAGATTTTTCGTTGCTTCTGCCTTACTGCTGGTGCTGGGGATGGCCGGAATCGGCACGAATGCCTCCAAACTCCTGCCTACCTTTGAGTATACCCCATACTCTATGAGAGGTGGCTCCACGTCGGGAGAAACCAAGGGCCTGGACCTGGATTACGCCACCGCCTGGAGCTATGGTTGGGAGGAACTGCCGAACCTGATGATCCCCAATTTCAACGGCGGGGCATCGGCAGGCGCGCTCGGGCCCAAGTCGGAAACCTACAAACTGCTGAAACGAGCAGGGCAACCCAATCTCAAGCAGATCAGCAAGCAACTACCCCTCTACTGGGGTCCCCAGCCCTTCACCGCCGGCCCTATGTTCATCGGTGGCATCACCGTCTTCCTCTTCCTCCTCGGGCTTTTCTGCTACAAGGGAAAGGAGCGCTGGTGGCTGCTGGCGGCAACCCTATTTGCGGTTTTCCTGGCACTGGGACACCATTTTATGTGGTTCACCCGCCTCTGCTACAATTATCTCCCCCTCTATAACAAGTTCCGGACGGTTTCCATGGCACTCTGCGTGCTGCAGGTAACGATGCCGCTGCTGGGATTCATCTTCCTTAACAGCCTGGTCCGCGGGGAGATAGGGTTCGAGACTCTCCGCCGCAAAGGTCTGATTGCATTCGCGCTCACCGGAGGCGTCTGCTTCCTGTTCTGGCTGTTTCCCGGCCTGGCAGGCAGCTTTACCGGAGCCTCCGACGCAGGAATGCAGGAGGCGTTGACTGATGCCCTCGTGGCCGACCGTGTCAGCCTGCTGAAAAAAGATGCGCTCGCTTCTTTCTGGCTTATCCTGGGTTCGGCGGGGCTGATGCTGTGGGCCGCAAAGCAGGAGGTCCTCGGCCGGCGTGTCACCGCCGCTCTCTGCATCTGCGCCCTGGTGCTTTTCAATATGTTCGCGGTGGGCAAGCGCTACCTGAATGCGGACGACTTCGTCACCCCCAAGAACTTTATGGCCCAGTTCAACCAGAGGCCCGTGGACAAGGCGATTCTGGCGGATCCCGACCTCTCCTACAGGGTGCTGGACCTGACCGTGAACGTCTTCAACGACTCGCATCCGTCTTTCTGGCACAAGAACATAGGAGGATACTCGCCGGCCAAACTGCAGATCTACCAGGAATACATCGAAAGCCACCTGCAAAAGGAGATCGGACAGCTGACAAAATCGCTGCAGGGCGTGCGCAGCCTGGAAGAAGCCGAAGCGGCAATGCCCGAGCTGGAAGGGCTGTCGAAGCTGAACTGCCGGTATATAATTATCAATGGGGATGCCGCGCCGCTGCGTTATCCGTTTGCGAAAGGGAATGCCTGGTTCGAGGAGGATGAGACTGCATCCGGCAGCGCGGGAGATAGCGCCGACGAGTTCGTGCGGCTGACAGCCTACGCCCCCAACTGCCTGCGCTATGAGTATTCCAGCCCCACCGAAGCCAAGCTGGTATTCAGCGAGGTTTGGTATCCGGCAGGATGGGTTCTTCGTATGGAAGATGGTTCTGAACTGGAGATGGCATTGACCGACGAGGTGCTTCGCAGCGCAGTGGTGCCTGCGGGCGAGCACACTCTGGAGATGCGCTTCGAACCGGCCTCCTACGCCCGCGGGGCAGCAGTATCCAGGATTTGCTCGATTCTGCTGATTCTGCTGGCGCTAGGGTCTGTAGTTGTCTTAGCGCTGGAGCGCAAGCCCGTGAATACTAAATAGTTACTTCAAACGCCTGCCCGGTTTTGACGGCAGGCATATATAATAAATGATTGAGAATCAAATAAATACGCAACAGGGTGGAAGTAAGAGCTAAAAAGGCGCTAGGCCAGCATTTCCTGGTGGACCAGGGGATAGCGCAGCGCATTGTCACGGCGCTGGAGCCGTCGTCCTGTGCCGACGTGCTTGAGGTTGGTCCTGGAATGGGCGTACTCACCCAGTATCTCCTTAAGCGAGAGGACCTTAGCCTCAAGATGATAGAACTCGACGACGAGTCGGTAAACTATCTCCTCACCCACTTCAACGGGATGCAAGGCCGGCTTTTCCTCGGGGATTACCTCAAGATGAACATCCATCACTTGTTTGAGGGCCCCTACCGCATAATCGGAAACTTCCCCTATAACATTTCGTCGCAGATATTCTTTAAGATCCTGGACGACCGCGACCGTGTGCCGGAGGTGGTATGCATGATACAGAAAGAGGTGGCTGAACGCATCGCCGAAGGACCAGGCAGCAAGACATACGGAATCTTAAGCGTGCTTCTGCAGGCCTGGTACGATATCGAGTACCTGTTTACAGTGGAGCCGGGGGCTTTTGCGCCGCCGCCCAAGGTGCGGTCGGCCGTCATCCGCCTGCGGCGAAACGGGCGGACAGCGCTTACTGTTGGATGCGGGGAAAGGGCAGGCAGCTCCACGTTGCTCCACAACCCGTTCCGGGAAAATGCTCCGCAGCCTGCATTCCCCGCATCATCGCAAATACCGGAAAATCTGTTCCGCACAGTCGTCAAGACGGCCTTCAACCAGAGGCGGAAGACGCTTCGCAATGCCCTGAAGCCGCTGCTGAACCCGGATGCGCCGGGATTTGCGGAGTTCATCGCGGATCCGGTCTTCGACCTTCGCGCCGAAAGACTGAGCGTAGAAGATTTTATTGCATTAACCGAAAAATGCAGTAGTTTTGTAAGAGTATGAAAGTAATTATCAGCGGATACGGCCGTATGGGCCATATGGTGGAGCAGAAGCTCAAGGAGCACGGCATCGTGTTGGCGCTCGCGAGCGAGGATATCTGCGCGACGCCCCAGGCCCTTGCGAAGGAGTGCGTGTGCATCGATTTCACCACGCCCGATGCGTTCAAGAACAACTACAAGTTCATCGCGACCAACTTCAAGGCCGCCGTCGTAGGCACCACGGGCTGGAACGATATCCAGGCAGATGTGATTGCGGAGTTCGAGAAGCAGGGCACCCCGATGATCTATGCCTCCAACTTCTCGCTCGGCGTGAACGCCCTGTTTGCCGCGGTGGAAAAGACGGCAAAGATACTGAAGGGCCACGGCTACATCCCGCACATCAGCGAAACCCATCATATCCACAAGCTGGACGCCCCCAGCGGCACGGCCAAGAGCCTCGGGGCGCTGGTAGAAAACGCCCTCGGGGTGAAGCCGGACATCGAAGCCTTCCGCGAAGGCGAAGTTCCGGGAATCCACACTGTGGAATTCAAATCGCAGGTAGACAAGCTCACTTTCACCCACGAAGCCTTCTCCCGCGAGGGGTTGGCAGAGGGGGCTGTAGTGGCCGCGGAAATTACCGAGGGTCTGAAAGGAGTGCACGAATTCAAAGATCTCATAATATGCTAAAGTTCAAAGGTTGCGGAACGGCGCTCTTCACCCCGTTCAAGAATGGAAAAGTAGACCTCGACTGCTTCGGCAGATGCGTCCGGAGGCAGGTGGAGGGAGGAATAGATTTCCTGGTGCCGCTGGGCACTACGGGAGAGACTCCCACCCTTTCCGACCAAGAGAAACTGGACGTCTACCACTGCGCCCGCGAGAATGCCGGCGGCCTGCCGGTAGTGGTCGGCGTAGGCACCAACAGTGTCACGGGCACCATCGCCAACATCCGCCTTTTGAATGAGGCAGATGCCTTCCTGGTGGTGGCCCCCTACTACAATAAACCGCCCCAGAGGGGGATGTATGAGTATTTCAAGACCATCGCCGACGAGACCGACAAACCCATAATCCTCTACAACGTGCCCGGCCGCACCGGTTCCAACATCGAGGCGGAGACCACCTTGAAACTTGCCGCGGACGTACCCAACATCGTGGCGGTGAAGGAGGCTTCCGGCAAGATTCCCCAGATAGAGGAGATTCTGAAGGGTGCGCCCGAGGGATTCGCGGTGCTGAGCGGAAACGACGACGACACTTTCGAGCTGATGAAGAAGGGTGCCGCCGGAGTGGTGAGCGTCGCATCCAACGTCGCCCCCGCCCTGATGGCGGAGTTCACCCACGCCCTGCTGGACGGCAAGTTCGAAGATGCCGCCGCGATGGACAAGGCGATGAGCGCCCTGTTCAAGAACCTCTTCATCGAGCCCAACCCCATCCCCGGAAAGGCCGCGATGGCCCAGCTGGGGCTGATGGAAAACTCCCTGCGCCTGCCTTTGGTGCCGGCGCTACCCGAAACGGAAAAGATTATGGCACAGACACTTAAAGACCTGAACCTGTTATGAGCGAAATTACCCTCGAACGCTTCAACGAAGTGATGGATGCCCTGGAGAAGGGCGAACTCCGCGTTGCGGAAAAGAAGGATGGCACCTGGGTGGTGAACTCTTGGGTGAAGGAGGTGATTCTTGCCGGATTCAAGCTTGGCAAGATAGTGGAAATGGGCGGTGGATTCCTGGATAAGGACACCTTCCCGGTGCGGAGGTTCACCCCGGCGGACGGCGTGCGCGTGGTTCCGGGAGGGAGTGCCGTGCGCCGCGGGGCCTACATGGCGCCCGGCAGCATCATCATGCCCCCGGCCTACGTGAATGTAGGCGCCTATGTAGACAGCGGCACGATGGTGGATTCCCACGTGACCATCGGCTCCTGCGCCCAGGTGGGGAAGAATGTGCACGTGTCGGCATCCACCCAGATTGGCGGAGTGCTCGAACCTGCCGGTGCAACCCCGACCATCATCGAGGACGGCGCTTTTGTTGGAGGCAACTGCGGCATCTACGAAGGCACGATAGTGCAGGAAGGTGCAGTCATCGCCAGCGGAGTGATAATTACCTCATCTACAGCCATTTATGATGCAGTCAACGGGGAGTTCATCCGCCGCAACGCCGAAGGGCGAATCGTAGTGCCCCGGAACGCCGTGGTGGTGAGCGGCAGCAAACCCATCGCCAAGGGTCCCGCCGCCGAAGCCGGCGTGCACCTCTACTGCCCCGTCATCGTCAAATACCGCGACGACAAAACCGCCGGCAGCATCCAGCTGGAAGATCTGCTGAGGTGATCTAATGCGCTAACATAGCGATCAGCATCACAAGGCTGCCAAGGATTGTGGCACCGGAAATGATTCCGAATTCCGCAGTATAAGCTTTGACCAGGGACTTTTCCTGTGGCGGGGAAAGCCTGTTAGTCTTGACATTGTAACAGATTCCGCTACCGTCGAAGAAGAACTGCACATAACTGACGTTGACGTAGTGATCAACGTAACCCATTGAATCTACCTGGGATGTTGTGCGGACCTTTTCATAAACAAGAATATACCCATCTGCGCCATCGGACACCTCCCTGTCGGGCGCGCCGAACTCTCTGACTATCTGGGAATGGGTCTGGCCTCTGTAAGTTGTGTTGTAGTATTCTGTTCCAGTGGTAGTGTTGCTATCAAATAGAGACCGATAGGCAGAACAACTGCTCAACACCAATATAGTCGCAAGAATGGAAGCAATCTTTTTCATAGCTAGACGTTTTCTTCAACGTCTTGCAAAAAGTATGCTAATGGCTGAGGGCCGATAGGAGGGTTACGAGTTTCTCGGTGAGGGCGCGGCGGCTGTACGCGGCGGGGGAAGGGCGGTCTGCTCCGCGTTGCTGCGCAACCCGTTCCGGGAAAATGCTCCGCAGACCGCATCCCCCGCCCGCTTCGCCATTACGCGCAGCAGCCACGTCCCGGATAAAGCCGGACGGATCCGCGTCCCAGTCGAACATTTCGCCAGTGCAGGTAGCTCGCAGTAATTCAGCGGCAGCACTGTCAACTGGACCAATCCCCAGAATGGCAGGGCTCGCGGTCGCAGGCGCAGGCGTTTCAGCGGACGGGGAATGCAGGTACCGGGCCCCTTTTTCCAGGGCACGGACCTGCCCTTTCCCCGTCGCGGAAGGGAATGCGACCGCCGCCATACACTCAAAGATTTTACCAGGGTAAACTTTTGAATATTCGGGGCCGTGACGCAGAGGCAACAAGATGATATCCGCCTGCCGCAACTCTGCAACAGATTCAGGATGAGGAAGATAGCCGAGCAGATGAAGCTGGGCGCCAAGCCCGGCCTCGGTAATGGCCTCGACAATTTCCGGATCCACCTTACCCGCCAGACGAATCTCCAGACGCGAAGCAAAGTCCGCGGATTCAGAGCATAGTCCGGCGAGGGCATTCCAGAGTTCAAGAGGATTCCCGTCAGAAGCGAACAGCCCGGTATGCACTACCCGGAACTTGCCATCGTTCCTGACGGGAAGTTCTGCTGCAAAATCGGGTTCGTCGTATCCGTTGGTAATCAGATGCACCGGGGTAGATGTCCGGGCCTGAAAATCCGCCTGCACGCGGGGAGTCACCGAAACAATAGCCGTTGCTTCGTCCAACACGGACTGCTCCAACTTGAAATGACGGCGCCGCACCCAGGGCAGCAAGGGCAGATTCTCAAAGAAGAACATACGGGTCCAGGGATCCCTGAAATCCGCCACCCACGGCACGCCAAGGCGCCTGTGAAGGCCTCGCCCGATAAGATGTACCGACTGCGGAGGGCCCGTGGTAACTATCACATCCACAGGATGTTCCGAAAGATACCTACATAAAAAACCTACTGACGGCCGCACCCATCCGGCACGCGGATCCGGCACAAAGAAATTGCTTCGGATCCACAGCATCAGGCGCTGCTTCCAACTCTTTTTCTGGGAATTGATAGGATTCACGCCGGCTCCCTTGCCGGAACCGCGGCCCATCAACTTATGATAAATCGCATATGGCTCGCGGATAGGCTGCTTCAGCACCTCGGCCTCGGCAGGAATCTCTGCCATAAGGCTCTCATCCACAGCAAGTTGCTCGGGATTGGACGGAGTATAAACCACCGGCTGCCAGCCGAGCGAAGGCAGGTACTTGGCAAACTTTACCCAGCGCTGAACCCCGGATCCCCCGGTCGGAGGCCAGTAGTAACTTATGATGAGGACCCTACGCATCGAGCCCTATCTCCTCTTTCATAGCCCGCAGCAGGTCGAAGGCCTGCATCGGCGTCATATTGTTAAGGTCTGCTCCCTCGAGTTGGGCACGGATGGCACCCAGGGTAGGGTCATCGAGCTGGAAGAGGTTCAACTGCACGCTGCCGTCGTCCTGCACGGCCCCGGCGGAAGCCACCGCCTTGACGCTGTTTTCCTTGCGTTCCAGGTCCTTCAGCGTGCGCTCGGCACTCTCCACAATCTCCCGGGGCATCCCGGCCAGGCGCGCCACGTGGATACCGAAACTGTGCGACACACCACCCTCCGTCAGTTTCCTCAAAAAGATGATATCCTTCCCCACCTCCTTGACGGCGATGTGGTAGTTCTTCACGCGCGGGTAGATATCTTCCAGGTCGTTAAGTTCGTGATAATGAGTGGCAAAGAGGGTCTTGGCGCCCTTGCCGAACTTGTGGATGTACTCCACCAGGGCACGGGCGATGCTCATTCCGTCGTAGGTGGAAGTGCCGCGGCCGATTTCGTCCAGCAGAACCAGCGAACGGGCGGAAAGGTTGTGCATTATCATCGCCGTCTCCAGCATCTCCACCATGAAAGTGGATTCTCCGCGGGAGATGTTGTCGGTAGCGCCTACGCGGGTGAATATTTTGTCGAAATACCCCATCCGCACCGATTCCGCCGGCACGAACGAACCAACCTGCGCCATCAGCACAATCAGCGCGGTCTGCCTCAGAAGCGCGGATTTACCCGCCATGTTCGGGCCGGTCAGTATCATTATCTGGGTTTCGGAAGAGTCCAGATGCACGTCGTTCGGCACATATTCCTCGCCCGGGGGCATAAGGGTCTCGATAACCGGATGCCGGCCGGCCTTTATGTCCAGCACGGTGCCGCCGTCCACCTCGGGCCGGCAGTAACGGCGCTCGATGGCCTGCACGGCGAAGCCCGAGAGCACGTCCAGCTGCGAGATGATGTCGCAGTTGGTCTTGATATCCCGGATAGCCTTCTGCACCTCGGCAATCAGGGCTCCGTAGATGCGGCTTTCTATCTCGTAGATCGTGCCTTCGGCCGAAAGAATCTTCTGTTCGTACTCCTTAAGTTCCTCTGTGATATAGCGTTCCGCGCCCACCAGGGTCTGCTTGCGCACCCATTCGGGCGGCACCAGGTCCTTGAAGGTATTGCGCACCTCCAGGTAGTAGCCGAACACGTTGTTGTAGCCTATGCGTAGCGACGATATCCCCGTGCGCTCCACCTCGCGGGCCTGCATCTGCAGCAGGTAATCCTTGCCGCCGGTGGAGATGCTGCGGAGTTCGTCCAGGGTCTTGTCCACACCGGGGGCGATGACCGGGCCCTTGCCTATCTGCGCAGCGGGGTCTTCCGCCATCGTGGCTTCGATGCGCGCGAGAAGCTTCCCGCAGTTCTTCATCCCCTTCAGAAGCCTGTCCAGGGCCTCTACGCCGGTGTCCGAGCAGAGGGCCTTGATGGGTTCCATCTGCCTCAGGGACCTGCGCAGCTGCATCATTTCGCGGGGGAGAAGCTTCCCGTTAGCGGCGCGGGAGAGGATGCGCTCAAGGTCGCCAACATCCGAAATCAGCCTCCGCACCTCATCCAGCGGGCCGTCGTTGTCGAAGAAGAACTGCACGCAGTCGTAGCGGGCATTCAGGGCTGCGCGATCCATTATAGGCATCGAGAGCCAGGAACGCAGCAGGCGCGCGCCCATCGGCGACGAGCAGCGGTCAAGTACATCCACCAGGCTGGTGCCCTCGCGGCCTGCGTTGGATGCGAATATCTCCAGATTGCGGATGGTAAAACGGTCCATCCACACGAACTTTCCTTCGTCGATGCGGGAGACGCCGCAGATGTTCCGCAGGCCCTCGTGATGCGTCTGTTCCAAATAATAGATTACCGCCCCGGCAGCGCAGATGGCGAGGGGAAAACTCTCCACGCCGAAACCCTTCAGGGACTCAACACGCAGCTGCGAGCGCAGTTTTTCCGCCGCGGAATCATAAACGAACGCCCATTCTTCGAGGGGGGTGATATAATAGTCGCCGAAGCGCTCGCGGGCACCCTTCACGCAGTCCCTCTGCACCACCAGTTCCTTGGGGGAGAAGGATGCAAGCAGGGTGGAGATATAATCCAGCGAGCCCTGGGCAACACGGAAAGTGCCGGTAGAAGCATCCAGGAAGGCGGCGCCGACCTGATCGTTATCGAAACAAAGCCCGCAGAGCCAGTTATGCTCCTTCTGCTCCAGCATACCCTCGCCGAAAGCGATTCCGGGGGTGAGGATCTCCGTTATCCCGCGCTTTACCAGTTTTGCCTGCGCGAGTTTCGGATCCTCCAGCTGGTCGCAGATGGCAACCTTGTAGCCGGCCCGGACCAGCTTCGGAAGATACTGTGCCAGAGCATGATGCGGGATTCCTGCCATAGGGGTGTCCCCCTTTTCGCCGTTGGATTTGCGCGTCAGCACTATCCCCAGCACCTTGCTGGTGATGAGCGCGTCGTCGCTGTAGGATTCATAGAAATCCCCCACGCGAAACAACAGCACCGCCTCAGGATTCTGGGCCTTGATGCTGAAATACTGCTTGAGAAGCGGAGTATCTTCCTTGGGTTTTGCCATATCAAGGCAAAGATAAGAAAATTACAGTAAATTCGTTACCGCGATGGCCACGATCATCACCGGGGCGGCGTAGCGGATAAGCCAGTAGACAAAACGGTAGCGGACGTGGCGCAGGGCCTCCTCACGAGGCATCTTCCAGCCCACCAGAAGGGCAAAGGCGAGAGCTCCGAACATCATCAGGACATTGGACGAAACGAAGTCACAGGCGCCGAAAACACGGGGAGCCACAGCGCAGGCGCTTCCCAGCACGGCCGCCGCTCCGAAGACCGCCAGAACCGCATGGCTGCGGCGCATCCCCCCCTGATCCACCAGCCAGGCCACTACCACCTCCAGCATCGAAATGGAAGAACTCAGGGCAGCTATCAGGATGGCCATGAAGAACACCACCGGCAGCACCACTCCCATGCGGGAGAAGATTACCGGGAGGGTCTCGAACACCAGCGACGGGCCAGCCGCGGGTTCTATCCCAGCGGCAAACACTGCCGGCATTATGGCGAAGCCAGCTATCAGGGCGAAGACCGTGTCGAAAAAGGCCGTCCACCCCCCGGCGGAAATCAGGTTCTCATCTTCTTTCATGTAGGAAGAGTAGGTGAGGATGGTGCCCACGCCTAGCGACAGACTGAAGAAGGACTGGCCCAGCGCGGCGGCGATTGCAGGTGCGTCGAGTTTGCTGAAATCCGGCCTTATCAGGTATTCCACCCCCTTCCCTGCACCCGGCAGGCTGAGGGAAACCACCGCGATTACCACCACCATCACGAACAGCACCGGGATGGAAATCTTGGAGAAGCGACCTATGCCCTTGTCGACCCCGGCACCCACGATCATCGCCGTCAGGCCCAGGAATACCAGCATGCAGCTGACGCTCTCTACGGGAGATGCACCCATGGCGGCGAACACCTCCCTGGCCTCCGCCATGCTGCGTCCGCTGAATCCTCCGCCGAAAGAGCGGATCAGGTAGTCTATGCTCCATCCGCCTACCACGCTGTAGAAGGAAAGTATTATGAAGGATGCCAGGATGGCCGTGTAGCCGGCCCACTTGCTTTTTGGGGAGATGCTTTCCAGGGCGCCGAAGGTGTCGCGGCGGGTGGATTTGCCTATCGTTGCTTCCGCAAAGAAGATGGGAAGCGAGACCAGCAGACAGCAGATGACGTAGACTATGATGAAGGCAGCGCCGCCGTGCTCACCCACCATGTAGGGGAAGCGCCAGATGTTGCCGAGCCCGACAGCGGACCCGGCCATCGCCATCACTGCGGCGAAACGGCTGCTGAATTTACCCCTGTTACTCACCCTTGAATTCTTTCAGGAGATAGCCTATGCGGCGGGCAATATCCTTTTCGTTGAGAGGATCCGCCTCTTCCGGCGTAGACCTGTTGAAATAGACAAGGCGTCCTGTCCGGACATCCGCAATAAGCAGCCAGATGTTGGATTCATAGCGTCTCTGGTCCTCCTCCAGCGCGATGCGGCGGGACCAGACAAAACCTTCTGAATAAACCATCAGGGCGTAACGGCATGGCTGGGTAGAGAGGAAGGCCTGCATCGCAGATGGCAGACGTTTTTTGGCGAGATCATCGTAAGGGCTGAGTTTCTTCAGCCACTCATAGTCCCTGTCCAGGGTTTCCTGGTTGGTGCGGCCGACAACGGAAACAGTCTGCCTTATCGGCAGGTCCAGCCGTTCTATCGCCTTGACTATCAGGGATTCCGACAAAGCAGAAAGACTGTCGTGATAGAAGTAGTTGGAGTTGGGCACAAGGCAGTCTATGCGACTGTATGGGGCCACCAGCGTGAGTTCATCGACGGCCGGCTTCTCCTCCCCGACGTAGTGCGTCGTGGAACAGGCACACAGCAGGATTGCCAGGATTATGAGGCTATCTCTTTTCGTAGACCACAAACTCGAATTTGAATCCGGTTTCAGGATCGGTATGGGTTTCGGAGGTGCTGACGGCTTTCCAGACTTCCGGGTCTATTACCGGGAAGAAGGCATCGGCGCCCTCGACCTCGGTGTGCACGTGGGTGATGTAGAGACGGTCCATCATGGGAAGGGCGGCACGGTAGACGGAAGCCCCGCCCATGATGAAACACTTGTCCTTGCCCGTTGCCTCGGCCTCTGCGAAGGCCTCGTCGAAAGAATAAACGCAGGTAACCTCCGGTATCGGGTCTCCTCCCAGATTGAGAACAATGTTCTTGCGGCCCTTCAGCGGACGGAAAGGTAGGGAGAAATAGGTCGTACGTCCCATTATGACAGGGTATCCCTTGGTAGTGGCCTTGAAATATTGCAGGTCTTCGGAGATATGCCAGGGCAGGTCTCCCTTGACACCGATTTCGTTTTTGTCGCTGATTGCGACTATGAGGCATTTGAGCATGGCTTGTGCGTTTTTGATTGTCAAAGATAGTGTTTTTTTTCTTACCTTTGAAGATACAACCAATACTTCGAATATATGACCGTCATCAGTAAAACCCTGTGGGGCAAGGCCCAAGGAAAGGAAATCTATAAATATAAGATGGTGAATGCTTCCGGCGCGTATGTGGTGCTGGGGAGCGTGGGTGCCGCGATCGTGGAAATCCACGTGCCGGACAAGGACGGCAAGTTGGGGGACGTGGTGATCGGCTATCCCGCCGCCGAGAGCTATTTCGCCGATGGCCCATGCTCGGGCAAGGTGCCGGGGCGCTATGCCAACCGCATCGCCAAGGGGCATCTGGAGGTGGAAGGAAAGGTGTATGACCTTCCCATCAACAACGGCCCCAACCATCTGCACGGCGGTCCGGAAGGCTTCCAGAATCAGGTTTGGGACTCCCGCGTCGACGGGGATGCGGTGGAATTCATGTACTTCTCTCCCGACGGCGAGATGGGATACCCCGGCAACCTGAAGGTGACCGCTCGCTATGTGTGGACGGAGAACAACGAGCTGGAACTGACCTTCGCGGCGGTGGCAGATGCAGCCACGGTGGTGAATCTCACGAACCATGTATATTTCAATCTGGACGGGGAAGGCTCCGGCAGCATCGAAAAGCACCTCCTGCGCCTCAACGCATCTGAATATCTCCCAACCGACAGCACCCTGATTCCCCTGGGGGAGTCTGAGCCGGTGGCGGGCACGCCGATGGATTTCGTGACGGCAAAGGAGATTGGGCGGGACCTGCACGCAGACTTCCCCGCAATCAACTACGGCAAGGGTTTCGACGCCTGCTGGGTGATCGACGGAAAGATAGATGGCCAGCTGGCGGAGGCGGCGGAACTCTGCTCGCCGGAGAGCGGCCGCACGCTGAAGGTCTACACAACCCAGCCGGGCGTGCAGATCTACACAGGCAACTGGCTGAACGGCTGCCCCGAGGGCAAGAACGGACACATCTACCACGACTACGATGCCGTGGCGATCGAGTGCCAGCACTTCCCGGACAGCCCCAACAAGGCGGATTATCCTTCCACCATGCTGCAGCCGGGGGAGACTTTTGAACAGGCAATAATTTGGGCGTTCTCGGCGAAGTAGCTTCCTTCGCTGCGCTCGGAATGACAGTAAAGAAAACATGAAACAATACCTGGACCTTTTGCGGCACATCCGCGAGAATGGCGTAATCAAGACTGACCGCACCGGAGTCGGCACACAAAGTGTATTCGGATATCAGATGCGCTTCGACCTTTCTGAGGGATTCCCCCTCCTGACCACCAAGAAAGTGCATCTGAAGTCGATAATCTATGAATTGTTGTGGTTCATTTCGGGGGATACCAACGTGAAGTATCTCCAGGACCACAAGGTGACCATCTGGGATGAGTGGGCGGATGAAAACGGGGACCTGGGCCCTGTCTACGGCCATCAGTGGCGCAGCTGGCCCGCCCCGGACGGGCGCAGCATCGACCAACTCTCGCAGGTGATAGATTTGATAAAGAACCATCCGGATTCCCGTCGTATGCTTGTGTGCGCCTGGAACCCGGGCGAGGTGGACAAGATGGCCTTGCCGCCCTGCCACTGCCTCTTCCAGTTCTATGTGGCAGATGGAAAGCTCAGCTGCCAGCTCTATCAGCGCAGCGCGGATACTTTCCTGGGAGTGCCGTTCAATATCGCATCCTACGCCCTGCTGACGATGATGATCGCCCAGACCTGCGGCCTTCAGCCGGGAGAATTCATCCACACCACCGGGGACACGCATATCTATCTGAACCACTTCGACCAGGTGGCGGAGCAGCTCAGCCGCGAGCCGAGGCCCCTGCCGAAGATGCTGCTGAACCCCGACGTGAAGAGCGTCTTCGACTTCAAGTACGAAGACTTCACCCTGGTCGACTACGACCCCTGGCCCGCCATCAAGGCCCCGGTCGCGGTGTAAGGTCTTCGACCACGGGCTCCTTGAACACTCTTTAAGCACCCATTCCAGTACATTTGTTCCCCAAAACCCTTGATTTTGGGAACAAACCTTTGTTTTTCCGGTGTTTGTTCCGAAAAACGGCCAATTTTCGGAACAAACTAAAATTCAGGTTGACAAGGACCGATGTTTTTACTACCTTCGCCGAACGCTGCCATTTGTGCGGTGGATTTGTTTGTTGGATTATAAAATGACGGCGCAATGAAAGCCTCTTCATCTTACGGACATCTGTCCCCCTCCCAGCGGGAACAATCCTGCGAATTGACCTTTTTGAACGGCGGTCCTTTCTGGCACATCTGCACAGACGGGCAATCGATGGAGATTATCTGCGAAACGGAGGAAGATTACAAGTTTACCATGACGGTGATTGCGATTGCCGCTGCGCTCACAGGGGTGAGAATCCTTACATTTCAAGTCATGAGCAACCATATCCACGTGATCGTGGAGGCCCTTGAGACAATGTGCAAAGACTTCTTTGCCGAAGTTAAAAGAAGGTTGCGGCGCTATAGGAACAGCAATGGACGTTTCGCCAACTTCGATAATTTCGAGGCCTCTTATTTACCTATAGATAATTTACGCAGTTTGCGGTTCGAGATTGTCTACACCAACCGGAACGGCTATCTGGTAAATCCGTCCTACACCCCGTTCTCTTATCCGTGGGGCGGCGGATACCTTTACTTCAATCCTCATGCATTCGCAACTGACGCCCGGCCTTTCGGGAATCTGACCCGGGACGAAAAACTGAAACTGTGCAGAAGTCGTATTCCGGAACTGCCGGACGGGTATATGGTTCAAAACAATATGATTCTTCCGCAGAGTTTTTGTGCGATTAAATACGGGGAAGCTCTGTTTCGCGATGCGCACCAGTATTATTCCATTGCGTCCAAAAACTACGAGGCCTATTCTGAGATTGCACAAAAGTTGGGGGACACTATTTTCCTTACGGACGACGAGATGCTTGCGGCCATATCCCTGCTGGCAAAAAAGAAGTACGGAGACGGCAGGGTTAAGTTTCTCCCCAACAACTCGAAAATCGAATTGGCGAAAACCATGCGAAGCGACTATAATGCCTCGGAAGGTCAGATTCAGAGGATGCTTCGGTTGGACAGGGGTGTTGTATCGGAACTATTCGGCAACCGTGCGTGACAGCGCCCGCTCTGTTTGTTCCGAAAAACGGCTGATTTTGGGAACAAACCGTTGTATTTACGATGTTTGTTCCGGAAATCGGCTAAAAACGGGAACAAGTTGGCGAATTCCCTGCATTTGTTCCGAAAAACGGCTGATTTTGGGAACAAAACGACAGAGAAAGGGGATTCGGTGCAGCCGGGGGCGCGGAATTTGCATCTTTATGCAAGGAATCGCGATTCTGCGGTTTAAGTGAATATGAAATTGAGGATTCTGCGGGCCACAGTGGCCTTTGCAATACTATTATCGGGAACGGTAGCGGCAGCTCAGACCGGGGCGGCGGCACAAGCCAGATCCGCAGCTCAGACCGGGGTGTCGCGCACATCGGGCAAAGCGACCGTCAGCGGATATATTACTGATGCAAAAACCGGGGAGACGCTGATCTCCGCCGGTGTAGTGGCGCGCAAACCGGCAAAAAGCACGAGCCAGACAGGCGTGGGCCAGACAGGCGAAGGCCAAGGAAGCACGAGCCAGGCAAGCGCCGGCCAGGGCATAACCGGCGCGGTAACCAACCCATACGGCTTCTACACCCTCACGCTGCCGAAGGGCGCCCACGAACTCACCGCTTCCTACATGGGATACTCCGACCAGACCGTCACCATCGACCTGCAGAGGGATACCACCATCAACTTCATCCTGAGCCAGGACCTGCAGCTCAACAGCGCCACGGTGGTGGCCACCAAAGACGCGGGCATCCTGTCCACCAAGATGAGCGCCATCGAGGTGCCGGTGACTGTGATCCAGCAGACACCCACCCTCTTCGGCGAGGCGGACGTGCTCAAGACCATCCAGCTGATGCCCGGCGTGCAGGCGGGAACTGAAGGATTTTCAGGTATTTACGTGCGCGGAGGAGGGCCCGAGGAGAACCTCCTGCTGCTGGACGGAATCTCCCTCTACAACGCCGAGCACCTGATGGGCATCTTCTCCATCTTCCAGCCGGAGGCGGTGAAGAAGGTCACCCTCTACAAAGGCTCCTTCCCGGCGCGCTACGGCGGCCGCATCTCTTCCATCATCGACATCCGCACCAACGACGGCAACATGAAGGAGTACCACGGCACGGTGAGCGTGGGCGCCATCAGCGACAAACTGCACATCGAAGGCCCCATCATCAAGGACAAACTGGCCTTCAGCGTGAGCGGGCGCGGTATGCACACCGTCTTCTTCACCCCCATCCTGGTGGCCAAGGGCCTCAACGGCAACTACTTCTTCTACGACCTCAACGGCAAGCTCAGCTGGCGCATCTCCGACAAGGACCGCCTCTTCCTGAACGCCTACAACGGCCGGGATATCTTCTATTATAAGGATAAGGACTCCGGCAGCGGCACCATCAGCTACGGGGACGACACCACCGCCAGCCACAGCTATTCCGACAGCAACAACATCGACATCCGCTGGGGAAACACCCTGGCCGCCCTGCGCTGGAACCACATCTACAACAACCGACTCTTCTCGAACGCCACCGTCGCCTACACCCGCTACAAGATGCAGGTGGGGGTGGATATCGAGAACGTAGATATCGTGGACGGAAAGAAGAGCCGGGACGTGTTCAGCATACTCTATCACTCCGGAATGAGGGACCTGACCGCCAAACTGGACTTCGACTACACCCCCTCGCCGCAGCACCTGATCAAGTTCGGCGCGGAGTACGTGAACCACACCTTCATCCCCGAGACCCTGGGGGGATACATCTTCGAGAGTGATGCCGCCGAGGTTGCCGTGGACACCACCTTCAAGGCATCCGCCAACGCCACCCTCCACGGGCACGAGATGTCGGTCTATGCGGAGGATGACATCAGCATCGGCGAGCGTCTGACCCTGAATCCGGGCCTGCACGCGGCATTCTTCTACACCCTCGGCACGCCCTACTGGTCGATCGAGCCCCGTATGAGCGCAAAGTTCAATTTCACGGATGATATCGCCGCCAAGGCATCTTACTCGCGCATGGCGCAGTACGTGCATCTGCTCTCGCCCGCCAAGATCACCCTGCCTATGGACCTCTGGGTGCCCATCACCGACAAGATCAAGCCCGTCACCTCAGACCAGGTCAGCATCGGGGCCTACTACAGCGGCCTTCCCGGATGGGAGTTCTCGCTGGAGGGCTATTACAAGCGGATGCACAACATCCTGGAATACAGCGACGGCACATCCTTCTTCGGCAATTCCGCCAACTGGCAGAAGAACGTGGAGATGGGAGAAGGCCTTGCACGCGGGGTGGAACTCTTCGTAGAGAAGAAGGACGGCCCGACCACCGGCTGGCTGGGATACACCCTCGCCTGGAGCGACCGCGTGTTCCCCGACGGCACCATCAACGGCGGAAAACCCTTCCCCTACCGCTACGACCGCAGGCACAACCTCTCGCTGGTGGTGAACCATCAGTTTGGCAAGAAACTCTCCCTCAGCGCCACCTGGACCTTTGCCAGCGGCGGCACGATGACAGTTCCCGAGCGCCAGACGCAGGTGGTGTATCCGGACGGAAGCGTGACCTCGGAGGATTATTCCCCTTCGCGAAACAACTACCGCCTGCCGCCGAGCCACCGTCTGAACCTGAGCCTCAACCATACCAAACAGAAACGGCACGGGCAGGCCGTCTGGAGTTTCGGGGTGTATAACGCCTACAACAACATGAACCCGAATTTCGTGTTCTCGGGCTATAGCACAGACTACGACGCATCATCCCCCGGGACCTACCGCAAGAAGCAGGAACTCACGAAGATCACCATCCTGCCCATCCTGCCGTCGATTTCCTACACTTATAAATTCTAGCGCGATGAAGAAGATCCTGTATATGATTATGGCTGCGGCGCTTCTGGCCGCCTGCGACAATCCGCTGGAATACAAGCCCGCCAGCAAAGCGGACGAACTGGTGCTGAACGCCCACCTTTCCGCGGATGAGCAGTGGCACACCGTGTATGTGGCGGTGAGCCATACCGAATATGTAAGCATGGTCTCTTCCGGAGAACTGAGCTGCTATGTGAACGGCTCCCTTGTGGCAAAGACCAACACCCTGACAAGTCAGGAGGACTTTTATATGATGGGGCCGAACAAATACTTCACCTTCAAGGCCGACTTCAAGGCTGGTGACAAGGTGCGCATCGAGGTGGAGGCCGACGGCTTCAAGGCCAGCAACGAGCAGATAGTGCCGGACGCACCCACCGTAACCAAGGTGGACACCGTAACCGTGCGCCAGAGGGACGAGGGCGGATATGTGAACGTCTGCTACCGCTTCGACACGACCCTCAAGGACAGCGATCCGGAGGAGAGTTTCTTCCGGCTCACGCTGATAGACCACGGGGAGAATACCTTTTACAAGGATAATGTGGAAATCGGCCAGGACACGATGGACAAGCGCCGTGATTTCTGGGCCGATGACGACCCTGTGCTTAACGAGGGCCACTTTGTGGCGGATGAAATGCCTTTCGAAATAGGGTCGACGAACAAATACGGCATCATCACCGACAATATGTTCGCGAACGGGACCGCAACGCTTAAACCCGTTATCAGCAAGAGTTCTTTCGGCCTGACGGGATATATGGAGGGCGCTGATTCGGTGAAGGTCGCCACCACGGCCGTAGTCAAGGTCTACGGCATCTCAAAAGCCTATTTCTACTATTTCAAGGCCCTGAATTCGATCAGCGACGGAGGGGGCGACCTTGCCTTGGAAGACGTTCAGATACCGGACAATATCGACGGCGGGATAGGGTTCATCGGCATAGCCAACCCCAGTTCCACCGGATTCTATCTCGGAGAAAGATCCTATCCTTTGATGTATTACGGCGACGACTATCCGCCTCTGCCGGAATAGGCTAAATAGCCTTCAACACCCGATCTACAGGCGCGTCCTTCAGCAGGATGCGCTTTTCTGCATCCAGCAGATACAGGGAGGGGATGGCGCGGATGCAGTAGAGCTGATCCTGACGGAGGATATGCGCGGCGTCATAGCCGTTCAGCCACTCTTTGGGGTAGATGGGCATATAGTCCCGCCAGGCCTTCAGGTCTTCGTCGATGTAGATGTTCAGAACCGCCAGCTTGCCGTCGGAAACCTGCTGGCATACGTATTCATTGCTTTTGAGGGCGTCGATAATCTCCTTGCAGTTCTGGCAGCCGGGGTTGCTGAAGAAAAGGATCGTACGCTCGGCGCGCACCGAATGCATGCGCACGCCGGTGCCGTTCCGGAGAGTAATCACAAAGTCCGGGGCGATGCTGCCACGGGGGTTCAGGGCGCACATCTGCGCCTCATAGCGAAAAGCTGTGCGCATATCCTCGCGGGTAAGGGGGGATGCCGCCATCCGCTGCACGAAGGGCAGGTACAGGTCCTCGTCCCGCATAGGGGAGTTCGGGTCGTAGAGGTAGCGCGCAACTATCTCTGTCATCGCAAGATACACGCGTGTGACCGTATCCGCCTGCTGCTTTGAGGACAGCTGGTCGAAGAGATGGCCAATGCTTTTCTGCGCCTGCGGCAGAGGCAGCTCGTTGAGCACGGCGATATAGTTCGCCATCGCCTGCTCCACCTCAGCCTTGGGGACCCCGATCACGCGGGCAGAATCCGTCCTTCCGGCCCCGTCGAAAAAACCGTCCCAGTAATGGTCGGCAAGATATTCCAGACGCTCAGCAGGTTCGGTAAAGGCCGTCGGCACCGTAGTCTGGGGGAAGGCCCTGTCCTGCTGCGCCACCGGCGCCACCTTCTTCCGTCCCCCGCAGGAAACGGCCAGAAGCAGCGCGGTGCAGGATAATATGGTTATCAATCCTTTCATTTTCTGAAACTTACAAATCGAGGGCGGTCGAAGAAGTCGCGGATAATCTTGACGGAGGAGAAACCGGCATTTTTGAATACAGTGGCCGTTTCATCGGCAAGTTCCGTGTTGAGTTCCACCACAGCACAACCCCCGGGGGCCAACAGTTTGAGGGCGATGATTGCTATGGCCTTGTGGAATGCCAGGGGATCCGTGTCGGGAGCGAAGATGGCCATGTGCGGCTCCCAGCCGAGTACGTTCGGGCGCATCTCCACCTTTTCGGAGTTCATCACGTATGGAGGATTCGCGGTGATGATATCGAAGACGGGCTCTGCCGCCGCTTTGATGGTTCCTTCGATATCCAGCAGGTCCGCCTTCACAAAGCGAGGGCGCACCACCTTTTTGGAAAGGCGCCGGAACTGCTCGGAAGCAAGTTCGAGGGCCTCTTCCGAAAGATCGGTCGCCGTCACTTTCGCACCCGGCAGGTCCATCGCAAGGGTCCAGGCAATGCATCCGGAGCCGGTGCAAAGATCCAGGATTTTGAGACCGTCCTTCTTCGGAGCCATCTCTTCCGCCTTTATACAGAGGAGCTCCGTTTCCACCCGGGGAATCAGCGCCCGGTGGTCCACCTTGAAAGTGCGGCCGCAGAACTCGGTGTAACCCAGCACATACTGCAAAGGCTCAGCCTCCGAGAGCCTGCGGACATCGTCCAGAGCCTGCTCCAGCAAAGCCGCGGGAACTTCAGTCTTGGGCTCGGTGATATGCTGATATGAAGGGAACCCAAGCACATCGGCACAGTAGAACATTATCATGCTCCGCGCCTCCTCTTTGGGGTACAGGCCCGACAGCGCAGCGATTCCGTCTTTTATAAAATCTTTCAGAAGCATTTGCAGGTGATAGAAAAATCGGTTAAATTTACTGAAAATAATCGAGAACCCCGCAAGATGAGGAAATTGGGAGCCATAATAATCGGGATATTTGCTGCTGCGACGGCACTGAACGCCCAGGTGTTCTCTTTCGGGGCGGATCCGGTGAGCATCAAGTGGAAGAGCCTCGAGAGCGAGCACTTCCGCATAGTTTATCCCGAGGCGGCGGATTCTCTGGCGAGGGAATATGCAAAGAGCTTGGAAAGCTTTACGGCCGCACAGAAGTTCAGTTGCGGATTCTATCCTAACGAGCTGTACCGCAGGAAGATGCCCGTCATCCTCCACGCCTACACCGCCGAGTCCAACGGAATGGTGACCTGGGCTCCCAGGAGGATGGAACTGTTCACCACGGCGGAATCCCTCAACCCCGAATCCACCCCGTGGATAACCCAGCTGGCGGTGCATGAAGGCCGTCATGTAGCACAGATGCAGTTCCCCCGGGCCAACAAGGTTTTCAAGCCGCTGGAGTGGTTCATCGGCGAGCTTTCCACCGGAGCGGCATCCGGCATCTACCCCGGCCCGGCCCTGCTGGAGGGAGATGCTGTGGTGGCGGAGACAGCCCTGACCGAAACCGGCCGCGGGCGCACCGCAGACTTCCTGGAATACTACCACGTGGCCCTCGCGGACAGCCTCTACAGGGATTTCTGGCAGTGGCGCTACGATTCGCAGAAGCGCTACACCCCTGATTATTACCGCGCCGGATACATGCTGATAGGAGGCATGCGCTCGGCCTTCGGCGACACCCTCTTCACCCGCCGATATTTCGAAAACGCGAACAAGGGCTTCCTTCCCTTCAACGTCCTGCAGAAAACCATCGCACAGGGAACGAACTACAAGAAGAATCTCTACAGTGGATTCCTGGCAATACAGGATGCTTTCCGGGAAGAGTGGGCAGAGGCCGACAGCGCCCGGGCACCTTTCTTCGAGGGCCGGCCGCTGACGAAGAAAGGCCGCCTTTTCGACAGCTATAACTCCTTGGTATTCACCGAGGAAGGCCTATTCGCCCTGCATGCCGGGCTGGACCGTCCAAGGGAGCTGGTGCGCATAGATTCCACCGGCACGGTGGAGCATCTGGGAGCCTTCGCAAGCAGCACTTCCCGCCTTACCTGGGACAAGTTCAACCGCCGACTGCTGTGGACCGAAATCAAGCCATCCGCCCTCATCCCCATGAAATCCTGGTCGGTGCTGCGCTATTTGGAAGAGGATGGCGGCCCGCAGACCTTCGATATCCAGGAGCGCCTTTTCAACCCGGCGCCCTCCACCGAAAACCCTGTGATTGCGGTGGTGGAATACTACGAGGACGGACGGAACTCCGTGCGCCTGCTGAGCGCAAAGACGGCCACGCCTTTCGAAGAATACTTCGCCCCGGCGGGCCTGCAGCCCGTGGAACCGGTCTGGATCGGGGAAGACCTCTACGCCAGCGCCATCACAGAAGACGGTTTCAGCATTTACCGCGTGCCGGGATGGTATCCGCTATTCGCCCCGGCGCACTCCAAGATCAACCGCCTGTTCGCGCGGGATTCCCTCATCTGGTTTACCTCCGACCGCAGCGGCGTGAACGAACTTCATTCGCTGGATCCGGTTTCCGGACAGATGCTGCAACGAACCAACCTCCGTTTCGGCGGCAGCGAGTTCGCCTTCAGCCCGTCCGGGGGCCTTTATTATAGTGCGCTGACCCCGGGTGGTAGGGAGATACGGGTGCTGGACACTCTGCTGAGCAGGCCGGTGGCGTTCGGAGCACATCTCTCGGTTTCGGCCGAGACGCTGAGCGCACAGGAGCCCTCCGGCGCCATACCCTACGACGGACCCATCTCCGAAGGAAAACCCTATTCCAAGGCCCTACAGCCCATCCGCTTCCACTCCTGGATGCCCATCTACTACGAGTACAACCCCGTGGAGAGGCTTTCGCTGGAGGAGACCTTGAGTGATGCGCAGCCCGGTGCAGCGCTGATGTTCCAGAACGAACTCGGCACCGCCTACGGCAGCATCGGCGTCAGCCTGCTGGATTCCCTGGAATTCCGCCCTGCCCTTCACGCGCAGTACGTTTGGCAGGCCTGGGGGCCGATAGTCGAGTTGAGGGCGGACTACAACGAGAGGAACATTCACGTGCTGGACTATACCCGGGTTTCCACGGAGACCGGCATGAGTTTCCCCGAAACGCGCTCCATCGGCGACAAGCCGCTGCTGAACCTGTCCGCCGGTGTCTCCGTACCCTTCAACCTGAACGGAGGAGGATGGAACCGGGGTATCATCCCCTCGTACCGGCTGAGCTGGAGCAACGACAGGTATTCCTCCCTCGATGTGCAGCAGTACACCAACACGGTGATTATCAAGATAGTACCTCACGAATCAATCCTACTGAGCAAGTTCAGCGTCCGCGCATACGCCACCAGGCCGATCGCTCCTTCCGGAATATTCCCCCGGCTGGGCCTCGGAGGAGAAATCGGATTCACCCGTACGCACAGCCTGGGTAGCAACACCCCGGGATACTATTATGCAAAGGTATATGGCTATGTGCCAGGCCTTTTGAGCACGCACGGTCTGAGGCTGTACGCGGAAGGGCGCAGCAACTACGGTTGGGAGGGAAGCTGGATAAAGAAACAGGAGTATCAGCTCAGGGCCGATTACGCCTTCCCCTTCCTGCCTCTGGACTGGAGCGGGATAAGTCCTTATTTCTATGTGCGGAACTTCGAGGCCGTGCTGCACGGAGGAGCCACCCTGGGGGCCTACGAAGAACTGCTGAGGGTGAAGAAGGACAGCTACATGGAACCTTACGCAGGGGCCACCCTGCGGGTACATCTGGGAAATTTCCTGTGGGCTCCGTATGACACTTATATAGGATTCAGGTACCTTTACAATTTCGCAGATCCGTCCAAGTCGGGGCTTGAAGTGGTGTACAGTCTGGACATATAAAACTACTCTTTAGGGTAGTAGGAAATCAAACATATTATTACGATATTTGCCACGATAACCAATTTGAAACAAGCGATATGAAAAGATTTGCAGTTATCCTTTTAGCCCTTGTGATCGCCTGCGGAACAGCCGGTGCACAGGGTATGCTGAAGAACATTGGAGGCAAAGTTATCAACAAGGTAGAAAAGAAAGTTGAGAACAAGGCCGGACAGAAAGTCGACAAGGTTCTCGGCAAGATTTTCGGAGAAGATCCCGAGCAGAACGCCTCCCAGGCCGCCCAGACGGCTACAAGCTATGGAAACGATAACGATTACAGTGGCTATTCTTCCGGCGGAAGCAGCTATGGCTCATCCCTGATGGACCCCGATTATCACAAGGATTACTATCCCGTCAGCGTCAATCCTTCCTATAAGTTCACCAGCTACAAGGACGCTTTGAAGGCGCGTCTGGACCTGCCCAAACCCGGCACACTGAACAGCGAGAAGGACCTGGAGGCATATGCTGCGAAGGTTGCCGAACTCAAGCAGGCAACGGAGGATATCTGCATAAAATACACCCAGCAGCAGTCAGCCCTCAACACGCAGGCCATCAACGGCCCTTATGCCGGAGGCAGCAAGAGCAAGCCCACCGTCAATGTTTCGGCAGAAGAGGTGATGCAGGCTATCAAGGCCAAAGGACTGGATCCTGCTACCGCATCGGAGGCGCAGATGCAGGATGCCGTCGCAGAATATGTTGCCAAGAAGATGGGCGTCAGCAAGGCTCAGGCCATTGAAATGATGTCCAAGAATGACGCTCCTCAGAACCGCATGGACCAGATCGCCACCGAACTTGCAGGCATCTACGAAGGCCATACCATGGCAGCCCTCAACAATACCTCGAACGCCCTGACATCCCTCGGAACCGCACTTTTGAGCGGCAGGACCACCGTGGACGAGACCACCATGGCGGGCGCCTTGTTCAATCTTTCCAAGAGGATCGCAGCTTCATGGGCAAAATCCGACGAGTGCAAGATGGTTAACAAACTCGAGCGTGAGCAGGGCTTGAAGGGCCGTGACAAGCAGAACGAAATCATAGACAAATGGAATTCAAAGCAGCTGGATATCTGGGTCGCCAAAATCGCCCGCTTTGCCGATGCCGAATATGCTGATGCACAGAAGGTTGCGGATCTGGATGCCGAACTGGAAGCAATGTCCGCAGCAGACAAGAAGACCGCCAACTGGGCATCCGCAAAGATTCAGGCGGTCAACCTGGCCAGCCTGATCATCAACAGCATGTCCATCCCGACCAAGGTGTTCGAATGTCCCCTGGTCTCGCACGCCAACACCGACATTTAGATGAGTCCGGCCTCTTTGGCTTTGGAAATCAGTTCCGCCGAGTTGGCCGCATCGAACTTCACCAAAAGTTTCTTGCGATACCATTTGACGGTTTCCGGACTTAAGAATATTTTCTCCGCGATCTGAGGATTAGTACATCCTGAGGCTATGAGTCTCAGGATGATTTGTTCACGGTCGTTCAGGCTGGGGACGGCGGCCTGCCTGCCGCGGATTTCCTCCAGGGTTTCATCCATCACGGCTTCCGTCTCCGCCTGCTGCCTGCGGGCCTTTTTCAGACGATGGATGGCGATGGTGGATGCCGTTGCAAGGATGAGGATGACGGCCAGGGCGATGATGGCCGTCGTGAGGTGCTTTTTCTGCTCTTTCAGCACCTGGCTCATGTAGTCCATCGTTTCCAGGCGGAACTCCCGCTCCTCCTTGGCGTGGTGGATATAGTATTCATCCGCCTTCTGCAGGTATCTGAGGGCCTTCGTGGTCTTCCCCTGGTAGGAGTAAAGGTTGCCGAAGCCCTTGTAGACGTTGGCGATCATCAGGGAATCCCCCGAGGCCAGGGCGTAGTGGAGAGCCTTCTCGTAGGCGGGCTTGGCTTTTTTGGGCTCACCGGCATCCACCCAGGTTTCTCCAATGTTATAGTAGAGGATGGAGTTGCTCTCGTTCCAGCCGTACTTTTCGAAGATGGCCCCGGCCTTTTCGTAATACTCCATGGCCTTCGGGAGATCCTCCATCATGTTGTAAAGGTTCCCCAGGGTGCCGTAGAGGGCCGATTTAGCATCATCTATTTCTCTTTCCGTGTACCCTTCCGGATTGGTGGCGGAGGTGGAACCGTTTTCCATCCTTTCGATAGCTTCGGCAGCCTTGTTGTAGTAGAAAATGGCACTGTCGTACTGTTCCTGCCCGTAAAAATCCAGGCCTATATAGCGGTACGCATCCTGATTTGCCATCTCCCAGTGCCGGGGCTCGCTTATCTCCAAGGCCTTGCGGGCATAGAAAACGCTCTTGAAGCCGCTGATAGCCCCATAGCCGAGCATCAGGTCTCGATATGCGCGATTGAGATCTATGAGTTCCTGTGTGGTTGCGTTCGCCAGTTTGTCCGGAGTCCAAAGGGATACGGCTCTCTCGAGGGAATCAATGTTATGACCGCGGTGATCGTTGTATGAGGCGGCGCGGAATCCTGCCATCAAAAGGATTGCTGCGATTAAGAAGAGTCTTTTCATATCTGCTAATTTAGTAAAAAAGGGGCGGAAAGTGCTGGTTTTGTGTGGTATTTGGGCCCGTTCCGGTCGCACTTCCACCCCTTAGGGTGGTGTTTTTGTGTTTGGGAAAGGCGAAATTTGCGGTTCGATGGAAAAAGAGAACCACATTGTCTGTCCGAAACTGAACGACCGCGAACTGGTTATCCTCCGCATGGTTGCCGAGGGCCGGACCTCCGCAAAGATTGCCACCGAGCTTTCACTGAGCACCGAAACCATAAAATGGTACCGCAAAAAGCTTCTGGCGAAATTCGACGCGGACAACGCCGCGTCCCTGATCCGCAAAGCCCTGGCCGCAGGTTTGATTTGACAATTTTTTATTTTTTATGCATATGAAGAATTTGAAATGGGAATACCTCGCCCCAGAAGTGGAGGTTTTGGAGCTCGCTCTGCAGGGCGTAATCGCCCAGAGTGGAGGTAATGAAGGCCTGAATGGATCCGGCTATAATTATGGCAATTCTGACTTTGATTAATGGAGGGCGAGATATGAAAAAGAGTTTAATCATTATTGCGGCCTTTGTTGCCTTTGCGGCATGTTCGAAAGAGGTAGTCTCTCCTGTTGATAACGGAGATAAAGAATCATTGACTTTTACAGCAAGCACTGATGGGGATCTCACTAAGACGACATTGTCTGACTTAGGTGGCGGGAATTATGACATTGTATGGCAAACCACGGATCAAATTTGCATTACTGACGGCACGAACAATGGCGTATATAAACCAACGACAGCAGCAAACCAAAGTCCGTTAACAAAGTATTCCGGCTCTGTACCAACCGGACCGACTTTCTACGCTTACTATCCCAATAACTATTACAATACTGCTTCCGGAACCTTTACTTTGCCTGAAATCAGATCTTCCTACTCTACGGGCACCTTTACTGGTTTTCCCATGTATGCGCAGTCCGATAATACAGATTTGCATTTTAAGAATGTTTGCGGCCTACTGGAACTGGCACTAAGCGGGGCGAGCGAATCGGATAGATTTGGAAAGGTGATTCTCAGAGCCAACGAGTATCTTTCCGGCCCTATGAGTATTGTAGCCGATGGTGGCGCTTATAAGGCGGAAATCACCTCCGGATCAAAGAGTGTAACTATAGGCATGCAGACCACTAAAAAACTATCCGAAGGTATTGTTGTCTATCTCCCCTTGCCTGCCGGCACCTATACGGATTTCACAATTGAAGTATATCCCTCCGCTGCGGGCGATCACTATGCAAGAAAGGTGGCAAACAAAAGCATCGTCATAGTCCGCAGTCAGGTAACCCCTATTACCATTACCAATATCGCTTTCAATGTCACGCCTCTTTCTAAAGGTACGGGAACATCTGAAAATCCTTATCAGATTGAAAGCGAGGATGATATCATTGCGCTCGGCGAGGCCTGTAGAAACGGCGTTTCGTTCACCGGCAAGTATCTTAAGGTGATGAATAACATTACTCTAACTGCCGCACACAAACCCTTCAAACTTGTCTGCGCAGAATTTGACGGCAATAACAAAACCATTACCCTTGACAGCGGATATGACCTGTCTGTCGTACAGTCTTCAGAACCTTATGCAGGT
Source organism: Bacteroidales bacterium (assembly GCA_017527415.1). Classification (GTDB taxonomy): domain Bacteria; phylum Bacteroidota; class Bacteroidia; order Bacteroidales; family UBA932; genus Cryptobacteroides. Next base: position 30,527 of record JAFXQA010000002.1, read on the forward strand.
TTCATCTCCCGGCTTACCGGTACGGTTAAGAATCTGACGCTTGACGGGTCTGACATTTCCATTGACGCATCTGAATCAGTTAATATCAAAGGATTCGGCACTGTTGTCGGATTTGATGGAACTGTGAGAGGATGCCATAATAAGATTAATGTATCGTTGACTTCTTCCAAATCAGTGGCCTATGCTGAGAGTTGGTTCGCATTTGGTGGTGTGGTTGGTTATCCTTCTGCAGTTTATGATTCGGTCAATGACGGCAATATAACAATTACTCTTACCAATGCCACTAATCCTGTTTCTTATCTTGGAGGTGTTGTTGGATATGGCGCTTCTACCGTGTCAGGATGTATTAATAATGGCACTGTTTACGGTGACGGGGTTCGCAATACCGGTGGCGTTGCAGGTGGTAATATTAGCGGTGCCGCAACTCAAACTATCGACAGATGCTCTAATACAGGATCAGTAACTGGTATCTATAAATATAACAATGCCTCATATTGTGTTGGCTGGGCTGGAGGTATCGTTGCCTCAGCTCCTAAAGGAACTATCACAAATTGCTCCAACACGGGAGCGGTAATAGCACAAAAAGACACTTATGGTTACCAAGGAGCAATTATTTTGGCAGGAGGAATCGTGGGCAACGCCGCTTCTTCGAATTCAAACATCTGCACTGTCACCAATTGCTACAATACGGCTGATATCATTGCAAGAACCCAGTATGACTCTTACACCTATAAGCCTTTCGCTGCAGGAATCAGCGGGTCAAACGGCAATATTATAAATTGCTATACTGGAGGAACTATTTATACAAAAGCCTGGAATGAAGGATATGATAATAAGTCTTATGGTGGTGGCATCATTGGCTTCCTGTATACTTATAGCTCAGATTGCTATGGCAGTGTTTCATACTGCTATATTCCTAGTCAGACTTTAGGATCAGCACCAGCTACCATGAGAACGGTCGGTTGGAAGTCTCGATATGGGGAAGAGAATTCAACCACAACGACTAAGGGTGCGGATACAGGTGGAACTCGTTTTGATCGTTCAACGCTTGTTACTACAGCGTCAACCACCATAAATGCAACTGCTTATCCTGCCGGAACGGCTTTGGTCGATCTTCTTAATGCATACGTGACTTTTGTTGGCGGAGACCTCCTCACCTGGAAAGCCGGGACCGGCGATCCCGCCTATCCGGTATTTAATTAGTTCGTTCCACAGAGCCACCTGATTATCAGGTAAATACATAAAGAAGGGTGCTCGATTTTGAGCACCCTTCTTTTTATATCAACTCCACCCCAATCCCAGGACGATCGGGGAGGATGAGGCGGCCGTCGCGAACAAGGACGCCGGAGAAGCGGTCGTTGGTGATCAGGAGGTTGCCGTCGAGGTCGGCGAAGTCGGCGAGGGGCGAGAGCTGGGCGGCGGCGGAGACGGCGCAGGAGGTCTCGGTCATGCAGCCGACCATCACCCTCATCCCCTCTGCACGGGCCCAGGAGGCCATACGGTAGGCCTCACGCATGCCGGTGCACTTCATCAGCTTGATGTTGATTCCGTGGTACGCTCCGCGGATGGACGGTAGGTCAGCAAGGCGCTGGATGGCCTCGTCGGCGTAGACAGGCAGGGGCGAGCGCTCGGTGATCCAGGCATTGTCGTCAAGGCGGGCGGCGGGCATGGGCTGCTCCACCATCAGCACTCCCTGCTCCTTCAGCCAGAAAATCTCGTCGAGGGCGGCCTCCCGGTCCTTCCAGCCCTGGTTGGCATCTACCACCAGAGGAAGGTCGGTCACGCTGCGTATGGTGCGAATCATTTCCTTATCGCCGGGGAGACCCACCTTGACCTTGAGCACGTTGTAGAGCCCCGCGCATTCGAGGGTTTTCTCCCTCACCACCTCGGGGGTGTCGATTCCGATGGTAAAGCTGGTGGATGGCGCCTTGCCCGGGTCCAACCCCCAGATGCGGAACCACGGCTGGCCGAGGAGCTTACCCACGAGGTCGTGCAGGGCGATATCTACCGCTGCCTTGGCCGCGCTGTCGCCGGGCGAGAGGGAATCCACATACGCGAGGATGTCTTCCAACTGGAAGGGATCGCTGAACTGGCCGAGATCCACCTTCTGCAGGAAGGCGCACACGCTCTCCACGCTCTGCCCGAGGTAGGGCGGCATGGAGGCCTCGCCGTAGCCCGTGAAGCCGTCGTAGGCTATCTCCACCTGCACCCCGGGGGTTGTCGTACGCGAATAGGAGGATACGGTGAAGGTGTGGCGGAGCTGCAGTTCATAGGGGAAGAAGTGCAGCTGCATCCGGGCGCTGCCACCCACTTTGTAGGGTTTCACGGCAGGGCTGCCGCAGGATGTCAGGCCCCCGCTGGCCATTGCGAGGCCGGCTGCTCCGAGGGCGGAAGTCTTGAGGAAATCGCGTCTTTTCATTTTCGTCGGTCTATCCATTTCCAAAGGAACCACATGGCCGCGCCCCAGGCGAAAAACAGGGCGTAGTACAGCCATTTGGGGGTTGAGGATGTGTAGGATGCCTTTTCGGTGAGATCCTGGATGGCAGGATCGTCGGCATAGAAGTAGGCCCCCGCACCGAAGTCGTAGTCCGGGCTGAGGCCGAGGCGGTGCCACATGATGTAGCCGGCAAGACATAAAACGATGACCGCCAGAACGACGGTCATCCATTTGAATATCTTGCGCTTATCCACTACTTATAGAGGTCGAGCACGGGTACGTCGAACACCACGCCGCTCAGCAGGAACCACACGGCGAAGAGGGTGAGGGCGATGTTGAACAGCTGTCCGACCACATAGAGCCAGAGGATCTTTCCGCCCTGCATCTGCTTGATGAGGCTCTTGAAGTTGGTGTCCAGGCCGATGCTGGTGAACGCGAGCACGAACGCCCAGTTCTTGTACTGGTCCAGCACTCCGTTGATGGCCTTGACCTCGCTGCCGCCTACGAGGGGCAGGAAGATGAAGGATGCCACCAGGCTGGCCACGAAGAAGCCGATGATGAACTTGGGGAAGCGGGTCCAGATCTCGCCGGCGCCGACTTTGGTGTCGCCGGTCTTATCTACCTTGAGGGCGAAGAAGAGGGCCACGAAGAAGGCGATGAAGCCGATGAGGATGTTCTGGATGCTCTTCACCAGGACCGCGGCCTGCTCAGCCTCGGGGCCGAGGGCATTGCCTGCCAGCACGACCGCGCCGGTGCTGTCCACAGTACCGCCGATGAGCGATCCGCCCATCAGCTGGTTCATGCCGGCCCAGCGGATTATCATGGGTTCGAACACCATCATGAGGATGGTGAAGATGATGGAGATGGAGATGGCGAGCGAGAGGTCATCCTTCTTGGCCTTTGCCGCAGCTCCGGTAGCGATGGCCGCGCTGGTGCCGCAGACGGAAGTTGCCGCCGCGAGGGTGATCACCAGGGGCTTGTTGCCGATCTTGAGGACCTTGGTTCCCAGCCACCACATGAAGATGATGACGATGGGGGTGACTATCCAGGCGATGCCGAGGCCATAGAGGCCGAACTTGGCGATGTTGCTGAACAGCACGCTGAAGCCCATGATCACAAGGCCTGTCTTGATGTAAAACTCGGTGCGGATGGCGGGTTTCAGCCATTCGGGCGTGCCAACCGTATTAGAGATGAGGAGGCCAACCAGGAGAGCCCAGAAGGCCCATTCGAGATAGCGGTTGAGGGTGAACTCGGCGCTGATGAGGCGCACGATCACTGCCAGCACGAAGAGCACGATGAATGCAGGGATGTACTTTTTAAGTTTCTCTCCCTGCAGCTTGACGCCGGCGCCGAAGAGGACAGCCAGCACGCAGAAGGTGCGCAGGAGCTTGATCCAGAATGCACCGTTGATCTGGTCGGCAAGGGCCTTATGCGGGTCGATATTCTCCCAGAGATGCCAGGTGCTGAACTTGAGGGCGGAGAAGTCGAATGCCTTTGTGAGCACGGCCACCGCCCCGATCGCGATGATGATGAATCCCAGCCAGCAGGCCAGCCAGTCTTCGGTTTTCCAAAGTTTGGAAATGTTGTTTTCCTTAGTCATTATGGTTTGGTTTTAGATTCCTATGATTCACAAATATAAGGTTTTTTGCTAATTTTGTCAATTATGGAAAGTGTTCAGATAGTTTGCAACCGTTGCGGCAAGGCGTTCCCCGTGGATGGCGTGCCGCTTATCAATACCGAAGGGGCCCCGGAGCTGAAGGAGAAGCTCCTGAGCGGGGAGCTGTTCCTGCGTGAGTGCCCGCATTGCGGGGCGCGGAATCTGGCGAAATGGCCGCTGCTGTATCACGATCCTGCCGAGAAGGTAATGATCTGGCTTTCAGACGGTTCGGCCGACACGGAGGCCCGGATGAAGGCGGCCGTCGCGGGGGAAGAATTCGAGGGATACAGCGGCCGCATAGTGGATACTCCGGGGGCCCTACTCGAAAAAGTGAAGATCTTCGATGCGGGGCTGGACGACATCGCCCTGGAGATGGCTAAGTTTATCACCCGCCAGGAACTGGGGAAGGACATTGACCTGCTGTTCTTCAACCTGGAAGGGGCAGACAACGAAATCACCCTTACCTATCCGGAGGCTGGGCAGATGCAGCTCGTGCGCATCGGCTTCAACGTCTATGAAGACTGCGCGGGCATCCTCCTCCGCAACCCGGACATAAAGAAATCCGCGACCGGCCTTTGCAGGGTCGACCGCGGATTTGTAGAATGTTGGTTAAAGTGACGGATGTTCAGTTTACGCAGTTTTTTTGCGATGGCTCCGTGCGTGGCGGTAGCGGAGTAAACTGAACATCCGCAGCCAGGTTAAAGCTGCCGGGCGCCGTCGCTCACGACAACGTCGTAAATCTTGGGTTCGTGGCCGAATTTGGCTGCGAACTTTTCTTTTGCCGCGGCGATGAAGGGCTCGTAGAGCTCATCCTTCACGAGGTTGATGGTGCAGCCGCCGAAGCCGCCGCCCATGACGCGGGAGCCGGTGACGTCCATCTTGCGGGCAAGTTTGTTGAGGAAGTCGAGTTCTTCGCAGCTGACTTCGTAGAGGCGGCTCATGCCGAAGTGGGTCTGGTACATCATCTCGCCGACGGTTTCGTAGTCATCGCGCTCAAGAGCGTCGCAGACATCCAGCACGCGTTGTACCTCGCCTATCACATACTCGGCACGGAGGAAGTCCTCTTCGGGAATCTGGTCCCGGACCTCATCGAGCCATACGCGCTTGGCATCGCTCAGGAACTCGACCTCGGGGTGATTCTTGCGGATGGCAGCGGCAGCGTTCTCACAGGATTCGCGACGCTTGTTGTAGGCGCTGGAGGCGAGCTCGTGCTTAACGCAGGAGTCGATCAGCACCAGCTTGTAACCCTTGGGGTTGAAGGGGAAGTATTTGTATTCCAGGGTTTTGCAGTTGAGGCGGATCAGGCACCCCGCCTTGCCGAAGCAGGAGGCGAACTGGTCCATGATGCCGCACTTCACACCGCAGTAGTTGTGCTCTGTGCTCTGGCCGATCTTAGCAAGTTCGAACTTGTCGATGCCGTTGTGGAAGAGTTCGTTCAGGGCGAAAGCGAAGGTGCTCTCGAGGGCTGCGGAGGAGCTGAGGCCGGCGCCGAGGGGAACATCTCCTGCGAAGACGGTGTCGAATCCTTCCACCTTGCCGCCGCGCTTGATGGTCTCGCGGCAGACGCCGAAGATGTAGCGGGCCCACTGTTCCTTGGGGAGGTCTTCCTCGTTCAGGCCGAATTCGGTCTGGGCGTTGTAGTCGATGCTGAATGCGCGGACTTTGTTGGTGCCGTTGAGCTTGATTTCGGCCATGATGCCCTTGTCGATGGCTCCAGGGAACACGTAACCGCCGTTATAGTCAGTGTGTTCGCCTATGAGGTTTATGCGCCCTGCGGACGCGAATACCTGGCCGCCCTCTCCGAAGAGGGATACGAATTTGTCGTGGATCTGGGTTTTCATTGACATAATATAGATGTTTTTAGTTTCAGCGTTTTTCATCTTTCAAATTTAGTGAATTTTTTTGGACCCGACCATAGTTTTTTTCGCTGGAGCCTAACTTACTGTGTTCCAGCCGCTTATGCTAAACGCCTGCTTGGTTTACATGGCAGGCATTTTATTTAATGCACTAATAGACAGTTAGTTAACCTCCAGACATTCGAGAATTATGGGGTAGTGATCGGAAAGGCCGCCGAGGTAGCGGGGGCCGGAGAAGGTTCGGAGGGGTTTGGTGCCGGAGAAGCGGGTGTCGCGGGTGGAGAGGTGGGGCGGGGCGAAGATGTGTTCGCGGGCAGCGAGGCCTTCCAGCACGGGGCAGCCGTCTATCTTTTCCCATTTTCCCTGGAATTTGATGGTGCCGGCTCCCTTCGGATATGCCGGAACCACCCCTTGTGCCGGGGCTACCTCCTCGTTGAAGTCGCCGACCGCCACGATCCTGGATATTCCTTCCGCCATCAGCGAATCCCTTAATGCCAGCAGCCTCGCCATTGCCAGTTCCCGCCGTCCGTCCGATCCTTTTCCGACTTTTGACGGATGGTGGTTGACCAGAACCGCAACGCGTTCTGGAATGCATCTGCGGCCGGGAGTCAGCCCCTGGAGGGCCTGTCCACCCCCGGACAGGGGCAGGGGGAGGGGCCCGCCGGAGACAAGTGGGCGCAGACCACGCGGGATACGGTGGGAGGGGCCGGAGCGAACGTAGTGAGCGGAGTCCCTCCAGGGGCTGGACTTACCGGCCGCATTTAGCGGCTCCAGAACCACCAACAAAATATCACGGGTAGGGAGTAAACGGCCGGAGGGGTCGGTGAGATGGCAAGGTTTGGAGAAGATTGGGTGGAAACGGCTGCGACGGTAGAGGAGGGCGCAGTCTATGCCGCGGCGGTCGGGAGAGTCGTAGTGGATGATGCCGTAATCCATCTTTCGCAAAGCGGTGCGGGAGATCAGTTTCCGGACGACACGGCAATTCTCGACTTCTGCAAGGCCGACCACGTCCGGCATCCGGCCGAACTCGTCGGCAACAAGCATTACCGTTTTTGCAATGCCGTTACATTTATCGTTAAAATGGGGTTTCGCCTCGAAGAAGTTCTCCACATTCCAGAACATACACAAAAAGCCCGGCTCCCCATGGCTGGGGATGCCGGACAACAAAAAGCATAAAAAGGTTACTACCATTTAGGAGCAAACATAGCACAAACCAGCGAGAACGAACCCCCTGAAACTTAAAAAAACCAACCATAAAGGACGATTTTTTAAGTTTCCGTATCGAATAAATTCAGTAAATTTGGGTTTTGAAACAACTTTTGAGAAAATGAGTCTGAAATGTGGAATCGTGGGACTGCCCAACGTGGGCAAATCCACCCTCTTCAACTGCGTAAGTTCCGGGAAGGCGCAGAGCGCCAACTTCCCTTTCTGCACAATAGAACCCAATCTGGGAAGCACCAACGTGCCTGACCGCCGTTTGGATGTGCTGACGGATATCTGCCATCCGCAGCGGACCATTCCGGCCACGGTGGACATCGTGGATATCGCCGGCCTGGTGAAGGGCGCGAGCCGCGGAGAGGGTCTGGGCAACCAGTTCCTCGCCAACATCCGCGAATGCGACGCCATCCTGCACGTGCTGCGCTGTTTCGACGACGGCAACATAGTGCATGTGGACGGCAGCGTGAATCCGGTAAGGGACAAGGAGGTCGTGGACCTGGAACTCCAGATAAAGGACCTGGAGACGGTGGAGAACCGCCTGGCCAAGGCCGAGAAGGCCGCCAAGACGGGCGGGGACAAAGAGGCGAAGAAGCTGGCGGACCTGCTCGTCCGCTACAAGGCCGCCCTGCTGGAGGGCAAATCCTGCCGCACCGTCATCCCACAGAACGAAGAGGAGGCCGCCATGGCGAAGGACCTGTACCTGCTTACTAACAAGCCGGTCATGTATATCTGCAACGTGGACGATGCATCCGCCGCGAAGGGCAATGCCTATGTAGACGCTGTGCGCGAAGCCGTTAAGGACGAGAACGCGGAGATCCTCGTGATTGCCGCCCGCACTGAGTCGGAAATCGCTGAAATAGAGGAGTTTGAGGATAGGCAGTTGTTCTTGGAGGAACTCGGACTCGAGGAATCCGGCGTAGTACGCCTGATCCAGGGGGCCTATCGCCTGCTCGGCCTCAGGACCTTCTTCACCGCCGGAGCGGATGAATGCCGCGCCTGGACCATCCACGCCGGGGACAAGGCCCCGAAGGCCGCCGGAGTCATCCACACCGACTTCGAAAAGGGTTTCATCCGGGCGGAGGTCATCAAGTACGACGATTTCGTGAACCTCAAGTCAGAGTCCGCCTGCCGGGCTGCCGGAAAGATGGGAATCGAAGGCAAGGAATACATCGTTCAAGACGGCGACATAATGCACTTCCTGTTTAATGTTTAGGCTTTGCCTGAACATTTTTTTTAGAAAAATATTATATTAGCAACCAAAATAACACAAAACATTTTCGATTTATGCGTAAAGTATCATTAGTTTTCGCTCTTTTGATTGCCGCAGCATTTACTGCAAGTGCACAGAAGGAGCAGTATAACCAATATGGTGTCAAGGTAGACATTGATCCCCTGCAGGCAGAAGCCCAGGACGGAATCCTCGTCCTCCGTTCAAAGGGAGACTCCGGCTACAAGATCTGGTTCGACAATCGCGTGCAGACCGATGGCGCCATCTACTTCGGCGAGCCCGAATGGCTTCCCAAAAACGATCAGATTTCCAACGGCCTCTCTATCCGCCGCGCCCGTTTCGCCGTCAAGGCCCAGATCGACAAGAACTGGTATGGAGAAGTTGATATGGATATGGCGAACGGTATGTTCGAGCTCAAGGACGCCATTATCCGCTACACCGGATTTGAAAAATTCACTTTCCAGATGGGTAGTTTCAAGGAGATCTTCTCCCTTCAGAGGAACAATTCTTCCCGTTACCTTCAGTTTATCGAGCGTCCGATGGTCTGCTCGGCCCTGGCACCTTCCCGCCACCTCGGATTTAACGCCAACTATTACAACAAGGGTGTGTTCCTGAATCTCGGTATTATGGGTCAGGAAATCGAAGGAGAGGAAACTCGTGGCTATGTAGAGGCTTCCAGCAAGGGCGCCGGCCCGGACGAAGGTCTTACCTATACGTTCAAGGCTATCTATCAGCCCGGATGGAATAAGGAAAATTGGGGTATGCACATCGGCGCGGCAGCATCTTACCGTGAGCCCAAGACATCTGATGAAACTTACGGAGATATTCGCTTCAGCGCCCGTAACTCCACCAACATCAGCCGCAAGAAATACCTCGATACCGGAGACTTTACCTTCGATCACTATTATCGCTACACCGGTGAAATTGCCGGTTATTGGAAGGGCTTCCGCGGAGAGGCTGTCTATATGGGCAACACCACCGTTCTGCCCAATGGCGGCACCAAGAATTTCTTCGGATGGTATGTGCAGGGCGGATATCTGCTCTTCGGCGGCACCCAGCGCTATGACGGCGCCGGCGCCAAGTTCACCCGCGTGAAGAGGGGCCAGAAGTGGGGAGACGTGGAACTCTGCGGCCGCGTGGAATTCCTCGACCTCAATGCAGACAAGGCCCTGGCCGCCAACGACCAGGAAATAATGGGCGGATCCGCAATGGCATACGCCCTCGGCCTCAACTACTATATTACCGATCATGTGAAGGTGCAACTCAACTGGCAGTATAACGATAACGACCGTTTCTGCTCCGGTAAGGGCAACAAGTTCACCTGTGGCGTGGACGAGGCCGGCAAGCCGACCAAGAACCCTTACAACACCAGGGGTAATGCCGGTGTCGATTATCACATGCTCGCAATGCGCTTCGAGATTGATTTTTAATTATTCATAAACCATTAAAAACACAAAACAATGAAAAAGATTCTGTATTTCGCCGTGGCAGCCCTTGCTGCAACTGCATTCTTCGCCTGCAACCAAGACAACGAAGTAACCGGCAAAGACGCTATTGATTATTCCAAACTCGTTATCAACGAGGCCAACGCAGTCGCTGCTACCGACTCTGCAAAGTTCGTTGAACTCTACAATGGTGGCGACAAGGATATTCCTCTGAAGGGTGTTTATATCAACAGGACTGACGAAACCGGACTTGTCGAACTGACCTGGTCCGGCATTGATGGTGAAGTTGTTCCCGCCAAGGGATTCTTCGTAATTCAGGGCACCAAGAATGCAATGGAAAGAAGTATGATCAAGGGTCTCTCCGCAAAGAAGGGTGTAAAACTTGAGGTTTTCGGACCCGACGATGCTTCCATTACTTCCGTACAGCATGGTATCCTCACCGACGCCACTGCAAAGACCAAGATCCAGACCGGTATCTGGGCCCGCATTCCTGACGGCGGCGCATGGAAGAATGTCACTAACGAAACTCCCGGCGCAAAGAATGACGCCACCGGAGCAATAGACGACGACGAACTGAAATAATTCGCTATGGCAGAACTCAAAATTGGCGAGCAGAGCAAGCCGCGCTTCGAATTCCGCAGTTTCGGCCAGTGCTTCTGCGAAGCTCACAAGAGAATGGCACGCCTCTCCGTTCCCGTACCTGAAAAGGTATGGGAGCGCGAGAGCGACGAGATCTACATCATCTCCGCCAAGAACGACATCAACAACACCAAGATCCGGGACGGAAAGATGGATATCAAGACCTATGTTCAGACCGTCGACGGCTTTGAGCAGTGGAATCCCCTCATGAAGGGCGAGTTCCCCATCTCCCGCGAAGTTCTGGAGAAGGAAGTGTTCCCGGCGTTCATGGTAGAGATGCCCGCCCTCACGAAGGATACCTACACCTATGAGGAATTCATCGCGATGGTGAAGGCCTGCCCCGACCTGGCGGCAGTACGCGTGCACAAGCAGCGCTTCGGCTACATGGTTAACAACACCATCTGCGAAGTGGGCAACGTGCTCATCAACGGCGCAAAGGTGGTGACAATCAACTCAGAATCCACCGAAATCGAGGATATCAAGAAAACTGTTGCCGACTGCCACCTCGAGGGCGTTGAGAACATCAACTACCTGCAGGCCATCAAGCGCGTGATCGGCATGAGCGACAAACCCCTTGCAAACGAAACGATATGTCACAGGAAATAGAGAAAAAGTTCTTGGTGAAGGGCGACTTCAAGGCCGAGGCTTTCAAGGCCACCCGCATCACCCAGGGATACCTCAGCAGTGTTCCTGAGCGCACCGTGCGTATCCGCGTGAAGGGCGACAAGGGCTTCATCACCGTCAAGGGAATAGGCAACGCCAGCGGCGCAGCCCGTTTCGAGTGGGAGAAGGAAATCCCTGTAGACGAAGTGAAGAGCCTCCTCGAACTTGCCGAACCCGGAGTGATCGACAAGACCCGTTATCTTGTCAAGAACACCGACGGCAAGCACACTTGGGAAGTCGATGAGTTCTATGGCGACAACGACGGCCTGACCGTCGCCGAGGTGGAACTTGAAGACGAGAACGAGCCTTTCGACAAGCCCGCATGGCTTGGCGAGGAGGTCACCGGCGACCCCAAGTACTTCAATTCAATGTTGATGAAAAATCCCTACAAGAATTGGAAATAAGATTCAAATCCATCCTTTTCTGTCTATTAATGGTCTCATCCTTAGGCGCTTGTCTTAAGGATGAGCCCGTTATTAGAGACGGAGATGACGCCAAGGTGACGAAATACACCCTTGGAACCCCTACTTCCTACGACACCAAGCTGGACGGTCTTTCTGCCATCTGCCTCAACGAGGCCGGAGACGGCCTTCTGGTGGCCCAGGACAACGGAAACGTGCTGGAGTTCGACCTGGACGGAAATCTTAAGAAAACTAACGCCATGCCCAACCCGGACGGGAGGAGCAAGGTGGACCTGGAAGGCATTTCCAAGGCATCCGACGGGAGCATCTTCCTCTGCGAAGAGAGGTTCCACGAAGTTTGGAAATTGAGCGCCGACCACAAAAGCATGACCCTTCTTTCAAAGGGCCCGGAAGAGGCCGGGAGCGAGGACAACCAGGGTTATGAAGGCATCGCAGCCGGCCCGGATGGCATCCTGTATGTCGCAAATCAGAGCAAACCCTTCCGCGTTTATACCTATTCCACGACAAGCAAGGCCTGGACGACTGCTTTCGACGTCGACTGGGCGCAGAGCCTTTCCGACATCTACTATGACAGCGAGGACAAGACCCTATGGATAACCGATGCCAAGACGCAGAAACTCACACAGGTCAAGACAGACGGCACCAAGCTACAGGAAATCAGCATCTCCTTTGTGAATAAGCCTGAAGGTTTCTGTAAGGATACGGCCAGGAAGCTTTTCTGGTTCGTCTGCGACAAGACCAACAAGATCTTTAAAGTAAGTTACAACTAGCATGGCAGAAGAGATCAAGACGGCGGCGTTCGATCCGCTGGACATGAAAAACTACAAGGTCGAGAAACTCCCCAAGATGCAGAAGGGGAAGTTCGAAGTGTGGATGGCCCGCCTAGGCGGTCCCCTGGCCATCATCGCCTTCGTCTGGATCTGCTGGTTCTGCCATATAGGCTTCATCGACAATCTCAGCGCCGACGGTCTGGCCGCCAAAGCCCAGGCCCGCCTGGGTGTCCTTGGGATGGACGGATTCATCCGCGCGAACTACGCGATGCTGGGCATCTTCGTGGCGAGCCTGATACTCTGGATGACGGAGGCCATCCCCAATTATCTGACCTCCCTGCTGCTGATCCTGGGCACGGTGCTCTTCAACGTCACCACCCAGAAAGAGGCCCTGGCGCAGCTGGGACACCCGGTGATGTGGCTGAACATACTCAGCTTTGTGCTGGCTTCGATGCTGGTGAAGACGCAGTTCGCCAAGCGTCTGGCCCTGGCCTTCGTAATCAAGTTCGGAAAGAGCGCTAAGGGCGTGCTCTGGAGCTTCCTCGGCATCAACCTGGTGCTATCCGCCTTCATCTCCGCCACCACCGTCAAAGCGACCATAATGCTTCCTATCTTTATGGTCATCTGTGCAATCTACGGGGCCTCCAACGGCCACCGCAACAATTTCGGCCGCAACCTGGTAATCCAGAACCTCTTCCAGGTGAACATAGGCGCGAACGCTTTCTACACGGGAAGCGGCGCGCACTTGCTGGCCATATCCCTCATCGCCGGCTTCCTGGGCTCCTGCAACTTCGGTTATAAGGAATGGCTGGTTGCGGTGGGCCCCATGAGCATCATCATTCTTGTGGTGGGCCTGCTGATGGGAATGTATGTCTTCTTCCCCATGAAGAAAGAGGAGCAGAAGCCCCAGCTGGAGGGTGGAATAGACCGTCTGAAGGCCGAGCTTGCCACCATGGGCAAGATGAGCGCCCAGGAATGGAAGGCCGTGAGCATCTTCTGCCTGGTGCTCTTCCTCTGGGTCACCAAAGGAACCTTCCACAATATAGATGAAACCATCGTGGCGCTGCTCGGCGCCTGCATCGCGCTGCTGCCCGGAATCGGGGTAGTGAAATGGAACGATGTGGACATCCCCTGGCACCTGATGCTCTTCAGCGCCGGTGCATACGTGCTGGGAAGCGGCCTCAACGCCACCGACCTGCCCAATACTATGGTGAATGCCGCTTTCGATGCGATGGGCATCACCTCCGACACTCCGTTCTGGGTGCTGTACGTGATCATCACCTTCCTGATGATGTACTCCGGGCTGATCTTCCAGAGCAAGACCATACGCACGATGGTGTTCGTGCCAATCGCGCTGGGGGTGGAAGCGCGTTTCCACTTCCCTCCCATGAGCCTGGCGCTGCCCACCTCGATGCTTATCGAGCACTGCTACGTGCTGCCGTTCAACAGCAAGCCGGCGGCGTTGCTCTACAATACCAACCAGTACAGCCAGACCGATGCCTTCAAGTTCGGCATCACGATGATGACCTTCTCCTGGCTGCTTATCCTTTTATTCGGCCAGACGGTGCTTAAGTGGCTGGCGATTACCCCCGGACTGTTTTAAATTTCTACAGCTATGACAATCGAATGGAACTTCATACTCAGGATATTCGTGGCCGGGCTCCTCGGCGGGCTGATCGGCTTTGAACGCGAATTCAGGGCCAAGGAGGCGGGCGTGCGCACACACTTCATCGTGGCGCTCGGCAGCGCCCTGTTCATGGTCATTTCCCAGTATGCCTTTGCAGGCAGATTCGACGCAGCCCGCGTTGCCGCACAGGTGGTGTCCGGTATAGGCTTTATCGGCGCGGGAGTCATCATCTTCCAGAAGAATGTCATCCGCGGAATCACAACCGCCGCCGGCCTTTGGGTGGCCGCAGCCATCGGACTGAGCTGCGGGGCGGAGATGTATTCTGTTGCCATTGCGGCGACGGTCATGACCATCCTGGTGCTGGAGACAATGCACTTCATTACCCGCAATCACGGAGAGAAGGAGATCACCGTTACCCTTTCTCCCGTCTCCAACGAGGAGTTGCTGGAGGTGATGAAAACGCTGAAATCCATAGGGGCGGACGTTACGGCTTTCACTCTTGCCGACGGCGAAGCTTCGCTGGACCTTAAAATAAAACAAAAGGACTATGCCACAACCGTGGACACAGTCCTTTCATTCTCAAAAGGCCTTAAGGTGGAGATATCCTAGAAGAATCTCGCCCTGTTATCCTTTACCACACCGTTTTCGGACATCGTAGGAATGATGCCCTGGGCACCGTACTGAGCCTTGCGCTGTGCGAACATATCAGCATCGTTCTCAGTGTAGAAGGATCCGACTTCCTTGCTGTTGACTACGAGCACATAAGTGCCATAGGCTCCTGCGACAGGGCCGGTCAGTTTTCCTTCCTCGGCGGCATAGACTGCGCCTGCAAGACCGGGATCCACACGACCGCCCATAGGAGCAAGGCTGAGAGCGCTCTCGCTGGTGATGGTGGCTTCAAGCTTGTCTGCTACCTCCTGAAGAGTGGTGCAGCCTTCAATCTTGCCCGCAATTTCAGCCTTCTTGACCTCAGCCATCTTCTTTGCATAGAGCTGGCTCTCTATGGAAGAGGAAACCTCGTTCAGGGGCTTCACGCCTTCTTTATGAATGCCGATGAGCTCCGCGATGAAGAAATACTTGTTATTGACGGTGATGATGTTGGAAGCCTTTCCGACCTTATTGTCGAATGCCCAGCGGGTAACCTCCTTGGCATTTTCGATGGAGCCATAGGTGGACGTCGCCTCGGTGATGTTCATCTTGTGGGAATAGACGCCAAGACTGTCGACAGCTTCGGAATAACCGGCTGCGGTCTTGTTTGCGATGGTTGCGAACTTGTTGGCCTTGGAATAGAAGGTATTGAAGGTCTCCTTGCTCGCAATGGCGGTCTTCTCGAGGATGGCCACCTGCTTCTTGACGACGGGGGCGGTCTTCTTCGTAACGACGACGACGTGGGTGCCGTACTGGGTCTTAATGACCATGGGCTGATTAACGGGGGCGGTAATCACACTCTCGAAACCGGGAATCATGTAGGTCTGGGTCAGCCAGCCGATGTTTCCGAGGGTTCCGTCCGCAGCGGAGTTCTGGTCGACGGAGAATTCAGCTACGAGGGATGAGAAGTTGCCACCCTTGCGCACCACGTTCACCAGGCTGTCGGCGGTAGCGCCGGCCTTGCTTCCCTGAAGGAGGATGTGCTTGACATAAACGGAATCGGCCACGGGCTTGGTATCCATCACGCGGACGGCATAGAAAGTCCCGCCATCTGCGATGACGGGAGATATGCTGCCCTTGCCGCCGAATACGAAGTCGTTGACTTCCTGGTTGATGCTGGCAAGTTCGCCGGCCTTGTACCAGTAGTTGCTGAGCTGGCGGTCGGAGTTCTTGAGAAGGAACGCCTTCATGTTGTCGGCATCCTCAAACTTGGCATAAGCCTCTGCGAACTGCTCATTGGCGGCAGAGATGTCTTCTGCTGAAGGAACAACCTCAAACACCACATACTCAATATCGCGGCTGGCCTGCTGCTCGAAGAAGTTCTGGTGTTCTTTGTAGTACTTCTTGATCTCTGCGGGAGTCACTTTCACCGTGCTGTCGGGAGCGAAAGGATAAGTTACGTAGACATAGTCCACGTTTGCCGTGGTGTTGTTCTGAGCGATGTTCAATCCCTTTTCAAGAGCGTTCTGATAAGTGCTTGCATTGAAGAGGGCGCCGTACTTTGCATAGAACTGCTGAGTATTCATGGTGTTCTGCAGATAGTTCCAGTACAACTGCAGACGGCCGCTCTCGTCGGAAGGAATCTGGGCTACGAAATCGCGGACGCGGTCGGCAGAGAAGTTGCCGCTCTCGTCCATGAAGGCAGCATTGCCGGCAATAACGGGGGAGGGGTTGGCACCTGTGGCAAGGTCGGTGAGTTCGGCTTTGCCAACGGTAATGCCCGCTGCTTTGGCGTTCTTGATGAACATATATTTGTCCACAAGTTCCTGCCATGCGGCATCCCGGATCTGCTGCTGTGTCTGCTCGTTCTGAGCGCTGCTGCCGGTGATTATCTCGTTGATCTGGGTATATCTCTCCACATCCTCAAGGAAATCGGTATAGGGAACCGCCTTGCCGTTGATGACGCCTACGTCATACTTGCTCGACATAGAATGCAGTGCGGATTCGAGGGTGCTGGGATCTATGATAAATGACAAAAGGGCGAGTGCGATGATAATCGAGATCGCAAGCCCGAACTTAACGCGAATTTTTTCAAGAACCGCCATTTCAGTTTATGTTTTTAATTATTAAATATCAATTTAGCCCGCAAAGGTAGTAAATTATCTTATATTTTTGACCAAAGGGCCTATAAAATTCACGGAATCAATCACTACCACCGTGCTGTCCTTTACGGTGTAACCGTATCCGTTGAACGGCTCAAGCAGAATTGCATTGCGGGCATGGTCGTCGGAACGCATGCCGTACCCCTGCAGGAAACCCTGCGGAGAATACATCTTCACGTAGCAGTTTGTGTATATCTCGTTCTTGGCCTGGTTCCAATACAGGGTATCAGTTTCCATGGTTTCCTGTTTGAGGACATTGTGGATGACCACGTTGCCGAAAGCCTCCCATATTTCCTCCTGTTCCTTCCCGGGCCGCCTCTTGTTGGTAACATGCCGGCCATCGTCGGAAACGATGATGGTTTCGAGCAATCCATCGTCGGAATATCCGTAAATGGCGATCCCTTTTGGGAAGGTCTCATAAGAAGCCGTGTCGTTGTCGTAACGCTCCATTACGGAACTCTCTACCCTCATCACAACAAGGCCGTTACGGGTTTGCACGGCAAACATGTCGTCTATGGTCTGGATAGGAGTGCTCTTCAGGTTCAGGGCCTCTGCCTGGGCCATTTTGCTCTTGCAGGAAACAACGAGGATAGCCGCCGCAATCACGACAGCTATCCCGAGATAATTCAGATAAATCCTGCTTCTGCCCACGTTACTTCCTGGTACGGACGGTGGTGGTGGCGCTCATGCCATTGCAGACCACCCTGTAAGCCTGTCCGTCGGTGACGTTATACATGAACGCCTCGGCGGTTTCGGGGAAGTAGATGCTGTAGGATCCGATAGCCCTGTTGGCATCCTCGGCGAGAGAAGGATCCGCGGCCTTCGCCTTCTGCAGGAGGTCGACTGCAACCCAGTAGTGGGCGCGTTTCTCGATCTCGTCTCCGCCGCAGGAGGTTGCCCCCCAGATCTGTCCCATCAGGAAATAGGACTTGCCGGCAAAGTTCTCGTCCAGGCTCTTGGCGTTATCGGCATAGTTGTATGCCTTGGCGAGACGGCCGTTCTTGAAGCAGAATGTCGCTGCCTCGAAACTGTAGCTTGCATCGGTCGATGCGTCGGACGCCTCATATGCAACAGCCTCGTCGATATACTTCAGGGCGGCATCGATATTGCCTCTGGATGCATTCAGCCGATAGAGGTAGTAGGCCGAATTATAGGAAGGATCCAACTTATACATGGAGGTGACAGCGTTCAGGAAGAGATCGTTGTCCTGGCAGTCCTCGGTGATGCTCAGCATCTTGACGATGTTGGAAACCAGGGCAAGATCGTCGGACCCGGCCTCATAACGGGGAGTGAAGAGGGCGATGAGGTCGCCGCACTCCGCCACCTTGCTCGTGATGAAGAGGCTTTCCAGGTCGGTCTTAACCTTCTGGTTCTGCTCAGCCATTGCGGTAGTCTTGGCCGGGGCCTTGTCGAGAAGGTCTACATTCCTCTGATATGTGTTGATCACATCCTCGGCGGAAAGAACGCCTTTTTTGTAGAGTTCTATCGCCACGTTCATGTTCTGGATGAAGAGGCTGGTGCGGGTATTGTTTCCGTTGCGGGATATGACGTCGTTGAGGCCGTCGAAAATGGCCTTATCGTCCCCGTTGAGATAGTTGACTATATCTACACCCTTGTTGTTCAGGGCGGATACTGCATACTTGGGGAAAAGTTGTGCGCGCTCCTCGTGCAGGGTCATCAGCGAGTCGATGAGGGCAGCACGGTAAACGACGTTGCCTTTGTTTTTATTGATGAGTTTACGGATAAGCTCCGTTCCGTTGGTGAGCATGGTCTGCCTTACTCCGTGAGGGCAGATGGCATAGGCCTTGCGCCAGTTCACGGTAGCGTTGTCATAATCCTTGGCCTTGTAGGAATCGTCGTAAAAGGACAGGTACTTGATGCAGTTCGCGCTGTCCGCGCCCCATTTTCCCTGTGCCGAAGCCCTGAATCCGGCAAGAACCATTACCATGGTCAATAAAGCTACAACAATCTTTTTCATATCTTTCAGGTTATTGAATTAACTATTCATATCTGCGTTTCTGGAACCAAATGTCGTGCAGGTTCAGTCCCACGCAGAACCTTATGTATCTCTCCCTCACCAGCCCTGCGTCCGTTGTTCCCCTCTGTCCCATATCTACTCCCAGGGATATCCCGTTATGCAGATAAGTCTCTCTTACAGGGAGGGTAGCACCAAAAGTGATGCCAAAAGTGCCGATTTCGCTGCCTGCGACTTTGTAATACTCTGTGGTATAATACGCTCCGGCACGGTATGAAAACCTCTTCCAGCGGTAACGGACATTGAATCTGTCGGGGGTATATTCCAGTCCGGCACGGAAGCACTGCCGCACACCGGCAGCGAACGGAGTCTTGCTTTCCGGGTTGGCAAAACCGGAAGCGGTACCCATCCCGGTGCCCGTCCAGTCGGCATAGCTGTAATCCAGTTCCGCCCTGATGCGGTCTTCTATGTTGAGGGATACGCCCACACCCAGCTCGGAGGCAAGCCGGACGGAGGCGGAATTCAACCCCAGGGTGTCCGATTTGGATGAAACGACGACGGTCTCGACGCTTCCGACCGACTGATGATTGTAGTCTACCGTACCCTTCAGGTTGCTTCCCAGGGTATAGGTGGCGCCGAATCCCAGTTTTGTCTTAGCGTTCAGCTTTTGCTCATACTGAAGCCCGAACTTCCCGGTGAAAGAATGAAGTCCGAGGGTATAGCTGTCCTGCACGCTGTTGTTTCCCTTCTGCGCAAACTGTTCCGTAAAATACTTTCCGTAATTACCGAAAATATAGTCGGCCTCGGCGCCCACGGAAAGATTCTTGGTCAGGGCATATCCGAGCCCGCCGTACAGTTTATAGAGGGCGCCCTGGCCATAATCGTAGTAAGTGATGTTTCCGGTGTTGGCAATGATCGCCTGGTCGGTTTCCTTGACGGAATAACCATATCCTCCGGCGCTGTAAGGGCTGACTCCCGCCATCATCGCAAGATTCTTCATGATGGGGAAGGATATCGTCATGCTGCCGATATTCGTGATATTCCTGGCTGAGGACATATTTCCCTGCCTGTATATGTTGTTTGAATTCAGGAGGGAGAAATCCAGCATGAAAGAAAGGGTATCCCTGACGGGCAGGGATGCAGGGTTGAGGGAATTCAGGTAGCGCACATCCCTGGATGCAATGCCCACGCCCGCCATACTGCGGTGATAGGCGGATCCCTGCTGACAGAGGTCTCCTATTCCGAAGATGGAGTAAGGCGTATAAGCCATGTATTCCCCGGACTGGGCGAAGGCACCTATGCCCGCCAGAGTCAGCGCGGAAAAGATAATTACACTACTGAATATTCTTTTCAACATAGTCGTCCGTAATAAGCGCCAAACCAACCTGAACCAGATTGCTCACTATGAACAGGGACTGCTTCATTCGCTTGGCAAAATATGTGGCATCTCCGCCGGTGAATACCACCACATGTCCCGGATGCCGGCGGATGTACCCTTCAATTTCAAACATTATGCCCGAAACGACACCGGACTCAATGGAAGATTCCACAGAGTTGCCTTCATGGGGGATACGGGAAGGGATGTTCATCAGCGGTAGCGATCTGGAATAACGGTTCAACGCCTTGAATCGAGTCATGAATCCGGGAGAGACGTTTCCTCCCCTGTATTGCCCGGTTTCCGAAGTCAGGTCTATGGTGAGCGTGGTTCCGAAATCGAACACGATGCAGGGTTTTCCCTTGAACAGGTAACGCACGGCCAGCAACGATGCCGCTCTGTCGTAGGAAAGATAGTCCGGCAGGTCGTAACGCTGGAGTATGTCCGTGTGGGTGCTGTCCAGTATCATAAGATGCCTGCATTCTCCCCGGAGAACAGCCTCTTCTTCCGCAGTGACAGGCTTGGCGGAGACCACAGCCATTACCTCTGCCTTCTCTTTTTCGGTTATGGAAAGTATGAATTCCATCACCTTCTCCCCTTGATAACGATAGGTCTTGCCGAGGGTCATTCCCTCGGCCCAGGCAGCCTTGAGAGCCGTGTTGCCAATTTCGATTAGTAAATTAGCCACTGTCTGATTCTATATAGTCCACAAAGATACTAAATTATACTAATTTATTCAAGAGCGACCATGCTCCCTGAAGGCCGTCTACTCCGTGGGCGACAAGTTTAAGTTTACGGTCTGTCTGCTTGAGAACGAAGGGAGTGGTGCCTGAAGATACGACGGCAAGTATCTTTTCGAAAACGTCGGACTTGAAATATGGGGAATTCTCCAGGGAGATGAACCAGCATATGCACATGCCGTTCTTTACTATTATCTTTTCGAAACCCAGTCTCATCCCGAGGTTGCGTATCTTAACCACCGTGAATAGATTCGATACCGCCTGGGGGATGCGCCCGAAACGGTCGGTAAGATGCATTGACAGGCGGTCCAGATCCTTCTCGGAATCCATGGAATCGAGTTGTTTATAGATACGTATTTTCTCGGCGAGAATATCTATGTAGTCGTCGGGAATAAGGGCTTCCTGGTCTGTTTCAACAGTGCAGTCGGAAATATATTTCTCCCTACTCTTATTCACCTGTATACCCGTTTCTATGCCGAGTTCGTCCATAGCTTCATTTATAACCTTCTGAAAGGTTTCGTAACCCATGTCCATCATGAATCCGCTCTGCTCGGCACCCAGCAGGTTGCCGGCACCCCGGATATCCAGGTCCTGCATGGCGATATTGAAACCGCTCCCCAGGTCGGAGAATTCTTCAATTGCGCGAAGGCGCCTCCGCGCTTCTTCCGTGACCGATGCCAGAGGCGGAACTATCAGATAGCAGAAAGCTTTGCGGTTGGATCGCCCGACCCTTCCCCGAAGCTGGTGCAGGTCGCTCAGACCTATGTTCTGGGCCTGGTTGATTATTATTGTATTCGCATTGGGGATATCCAGCCCGTTCTCAATTATGGTGGTACAGAGAAGTATATCGTAGTCTCCTCTAATAAATCCGAGCATCCTGTCTTCAAGCTGACGGGATTCCATCTGCCCGTGGGCCATGCAAATCCTGGCATCCGGCACCAGTCTCTTCAGTATGATCTCGATGTGGGGAAGTTCTTCGACCTTATTATGGAGAAAGAATACCTGGCCGCCGCGGTTAAGTTCATAGTTTATTATGCTTTTTACCTCTCTCTCATCGAAGAGAATTATCTCGGTCTGCACCGGGATGCGGTTTGGAGGGGGAGTATTGATTATACTCAGGTCCCTGGCACCCAGCAGGGAGAACTGGAGAGTGCGCGGGATAGGTGTAGCTGTGAGGGTGAGGGTATCTACAGATGTCTTGAATTGGCGCAGGCGCTCCTTGGCGGCCACCCCGAATTTCTGTTCCTCGTCTATAATCAGCAGGCCCAGGTCCTTGAATTCAAAACCGGATCCAAGAATCTTGTGTGTTCCTATGATTATATCTATCTGTCCGGCAGATACTTTTTGTTTTATGTCTGATATCTGTCCGGCAGTGCGAAGACGGCTTACGTAATCTACTGTGCAAGGAAAGTTCACCAGACGGGAGGTGAAGGTGTTATAGTGCTGCAGTGCGAGGATGGTAGTAGGCACAAGAACGGCTACCTGCTTGCCGTCGGTAACTGCCTTGAATGCGGCACGTATAGCCACTTCCGTCTTACCGAATCCCACATCTCCGCATACCAGACGGTCCATGGGGCAGGAATCTTCCATATCCCTTTTGACCGCTATGGTGGCTGCCTCCTGGTCGGGTGTATCTTCAAAAATAAAAGATGATTCAAGTTCATCCTGCAGATAGGTGTCTGCCGAGAAGGCGAATCCCTTCGTGGCACGCCGCTTGGCATAGAGTTGGATCAGGTCTTTGGCAATATCCTTTACCTTGCGCTTGGCATTAGCCTTGAGGGTGGACCATGTCTTGGACCCGAGTTTATTGATCCGCGGCTGTTCTCCCTCGGCAGAGCGGAAGAGGGAAAGTTTATTAAGTGCGTGGACGGATACAAATACCACATCCCCATCCTTGTAGTTTATCTTCACCACCTCGCGGCTGCGTCCCTTTTCGTCAAACATGCGCACCAGACCGCCGAACACCCCGATACCATAGTCTATGTGGACTACATAATCCCCTATATTGAAAGAATTCAGGTCGTTAATGGTAAGCTGCTCACTCTTTTCTACCGTCCGGCGTATGGATACCCTGTGAAAACGGTCGAATATCTCGTGGTCTGAATAACGTGCGATCTTTGCATCCTCATCCACGAATCCCTCGTGGATATTCTTTCCTTCTACGAATTCAGGGAGTATCCCTCCTTCGCTGCTTATTATGGACCGTATCCTGTTTATCTGGGAGGATTTCTCCGCATATATCAACACCTTGTATCCGTTTTCTACCTTAGTGCGGATATCCTCTTCGAGAAGGTCGAAGTTCTTGTTGAATCTGGGCTGGGGAGTGATATGGAATTTTTCTATATCTCCCTTCTTCATTCCTACCGGTACCTGGAGAAATACCCGGCGGAAAGCTGCCGTGTGCGGGAAGAAATCCTTTTCTCTGTAAACATCTGCGGAATCCAGCCAAACGGTGCTTTCTGAAGGGATGATATCCAGAATGCTTTCCCCTTCGTCGGAAATGTCTGAAAGGAAACTTCCTATAATATCTACGCTTTCTTTTCCTTCTTTTGAAATCTGGGTGTTACAGTCGAAGACGCTTATGGCTTCTATTTCATTTCCCCAGAATGAAATGCGGTATGGAAGGTTGTCGGAGTAAGAAAAAATATCTATCAGGGAACCCCTGATGGCGTATTGGCCGGGGGTTGAAACAAAGTCGGTACGTTCAAACCCCTGACTGTTCAATGTGGAAACGATGGTATTGAAACTGATTTCCTGGCCTTTGGACAGGGTGAATATATTACCGCTCCTGCGGCCGGAGAAGGATATCCTTTCCTCCAGGGCATCTGCGCAGCATATTATAAATACCTTTTCTCCTTTATTCTTGAGTACGGCATTGATTGCAGCTGTGCGCTGAACACTGATGGATGACTTATAATTGCTCCTTTCTATATTTTTTCCATTAGAGGGAAGAAGGAAAACCCTGTCTCCTTCTATAAGATTATAAAGGTCGGAAGTGCAATATTCAGCTGATTCTTTATCCGGCAGTATTACCAGGTTTATTCCCTCCGGAGCTGCTTCACTTATTATAAACCATCTTGCAGAAAGGAAGAGTCCGCTGCAGTAAACAGTTTTTTCTTTATCTATCCGGGTTTTTAACATAAACTCCAGTATTCCTATTGATAAGTTGTTGATAAAACTGTTGATAACTTATTAACAACTCGAGCACTTTTTTAATCAACAGTTTTTTAATAAACAGCTTTTAAGGTTCTTAACATATTCTTATTTTATAATCTCATTATTATCAATTAGTTATAAAGTTTTTAACATTTTAACAACCAAATAAACAATAATAGATTTACAAATAAAAAGAACTATATTTGTATTTGGAATTAAAAACTGGGAACGATGTCAGATTTCAACCCCCACGATACAAACGAAGGCAAAGATAAGGAATTGGACGGAATAATCCGCCCTCGGGAACTTGAAGATTTCACGGGACAGGGAGAAATTGTATCCAACCTGAAAGTTTATATCAAGGCCGCAAAATTACGTGGGGAAACCTTGGACCATACTCTGTTCCACGGTCCTCCCGGTCTGGGAAAGACTACCCTTGCACATATCATAGCCAATGAGATGGGGGTGAATATGAAGATTACTTCCGGTCCGGTACTTGACCGTCCGGGGGATCTGGCGGGGCTTCTTACCTCCCTTGAACCAGGAGATGTCCTCTTTATCGATGAAATCCACCGTCTTTCGCCTGAGGTAGAGGAATATCTTTACTCAGCAATGGAGGATTTTGTGATAGATATAATGATAGACAAGGGCCCCGGGGCCAGATCCGTGCGTATATCCCTTAATCCTTTTACCCTTGTAGGAGCTACTACGCGAAGCGGTCTGCTCACAGCTCCGCTCCGTGCCCGCTTCGGCATAACCTGCCCGATGGAGTATTACGATACGGCCGACCTTGTGAAAATAGTTAAGCGAAGCGCCGGAATACTGAAGGTGGATATAGATGATTCTGCAGCACAGGAGATTGCCATGCGCAGCCGCGGAACTCCACGTATATGCAATTCACTATTAAGAAGGGTCAGGGATTTTGCCCAGGTGGAGGGTGACGGACGTATAGACCTCAATATATCCAAGTATGCTCTGGATAAGCTTCATATAGACACCCTTGGGTTGGATTCTATTGATAATAAGATACTTCGCACGATAATAGAGAAGTTCAAAGGTGGGCCGGTCGGTGCCAATACCCTGGCTACGGCGATCAGTGAAGATCAGGGTACTTATGAGGAGGTTTATGAACCATTCCTGATTAAAGAAGGTTTTATACTTCGCACTCAGCGCGGGCGTATAGCGACCGACCTTGCGTATAAGCATTTAGGTGTGATCAAGGCCTCCAGTGACGATAATACCCTGTTTTAGCCTTGTCCTTCTCGCGAAAAATGAGTAATATTGCAGACTATTTAATAACATTAATATAAAATGGCAGATAAACTTATCTCTAAGATTCCTGACGGCCCTTTGTCTGAGAAATGGACGAAGCGCAAGTCGGAAATTCATCTGGTCAGTCCCAATAATAAAAGAAAACTCGAGATAATAGTGGTTGGAACCGGTCTCGGAGGCGCATCAGCAGCCGCGAGTCTTGGTGAACTCGGCTACAACGTCAAGGTTTTCTGCATCAGTGATTCTCCCCGTCGGGCCCACTCTATCGCAGCCCAGGGTGGAATAAATGCAGCAAAAAACTACCAGAACGACAACGATTCCATCTACAGGCTTTTCTATGACACCATCAAGGGAGGTGACTATCGCGCCCGCGAAGCCAATGTTTACCGTCTTGCAGAGGTAAGTGCCGCCATTATAGACCAGTGTGTTGCCCAGGGAATTCCTTTCGCACGTGAATACGGCGGATATCTTGCCAACCGTTCTTTTGGTGGAGTGCAGGTGAGCCGTACTTTCTACGCCCGTGGGCAAACCGGTCAGCAATTGCTTTTGGGTGCCTATGCATCTCTGAATAAGGAAATAGCCGCCGGCACGGTGACGAGTTATCCTCGTCATGAGATGCTGGATCTGGTAGTTATCAACGGAGAGGCGAAGGGTATTATAGCCCGTAATCTTGTGACCGGCCAACTGGAGCGCTTTGGGGCTCACGCGGTTGTTATTGCTACCGGCGGATATGGAAACACTTATTTCCTTTCTACCAACGCTATGAACAGCAATGGCTCTGCTGCCATGCAGTGCTACCGTAAGGGTGCTTTCTTTGCAAACCCCTGCTTCGCTCAGATACATCCTACCTGTATCCCTGTCCATGGAGATCAGCAGTGCAAACTCACCCTTATGAGTGAATCCCTGCGTAACGACGGCCGTATCTGGGTACCTAAGAAGTTGGAGGATGTAGAGAAACTCCGCAAACATCAGATCAAAGCCTCCCAGATTCCTGAAGAGGACCGTGATTATTATCTCGAGCGCCGTTATCCTGCCTTCGGCAACCTGGTTCCCCGTGATGTTGCATCCCGTGCAGCAAAGGAGCGCTGCGATGCCGGATTTGGTGTGAATGAGACCGGTAAAGCCGTGTTTCTCGACTTCTCCGATGCTATCCGCCGTCTTGGCCACCAGAAGGTTGCCGAACGTTATGGAAACCTCTTCGAGATGTATGAGAAGATTACCGCTTCGTCCCCCTGGGAGGAGCCTATGATGATTTATCCCGCCATCCACTACACCATGGGAGGAATCTGGGTTGATTACGACTTACAGACTACTATTCCCGGCCTTTATGCCATAGGTGAAGCCAACTTCTCCGACCACGGCGGGAACCGCCTCGGTGCATCCGCCCTCATGCAGGGTCTTGCAGATGGTTACTTCGTGATTCCTGTTACCATAGGTGATTATCTCTCACATAAGTTTGCAGAACCTAAGACCGATATCAACGCCCCCGAATTTGTGGCAGCGGAAAAGGCTGTCCAGGCCCGTATAGATAAGCTTTTTGCTATCAATGGCACCGAGACTGTGGATTCTATCCATAAGGAACTCGGCCATATAATGTGGGATTATGTCGGAATGGCCCGCGATGAAGAAGGCCTGAAGTCGGCTATAGCCCAGATCAAGGCCCTCCGCGAGCGTTTTTATAAAGAAGTTAAAGTTCCCGGAACCCAGTTCGAGTTTAATCAGGAACTGGAGAAGGCTCTCCGCCTCGAAGATTTCTTCGATATCGGTGAACTGATGGCTTATGATGCCTTGAACCGCAGGGAATCCTGCGGCGGACATTTCCGTGTGGAAAGCCAGACTGAAGAGGGAGAAGCCAAGCGTGATGATAAGAACTTTATGTATGTAGCTGCTTGGGAATATAAAGGAGAGGGCAAGGAGCCTGAACTCCATAAAGAGGAACTCAAATACGAGTTTATTGAGGTTAAGACAAGAAACTATAAAGACTGAGCACGAGTATGAATTTCAATGTTAAGATATGGCGTCAGCGTAACGCCAAGGCAAAAGGACATTTTGAGACTTATCATATAGATGATATTGAGTCCGATGCTTCCTTCCTGGAAATGCTCGACATTCTCAACGAGAAGTTGATCCGTGAGGGAATAGATCCGGTTTCTTTCGACCACGACTGCCGTGAAGGTATCTGCGGAGCCTGCTCCCTTTATATAGACGGCCGCGCACATGGTCCGGATGACCATGTTACCACATGCCAGCTGTTCATGCGTCATTTCAAGGATGGTGCAACCATTACCGTGGAACCGTGGCGCAGCTCTGCATTCCCTGTAATCAAAGACCTTGTGGTAGACCGCAGGGCTTTCGATAAGGTTCTTCAGGCCGGTGGATTCATCTCTGTGCGAACCGGATCTGCTCAGGATGCCAATAACATCCTCATTGGTCACGATACCGCTGAAGAGAGCATGGATGCTGCGGCATGTATCGGTTGTGGCGCCTGTGTGGCAACCTGTAAGAATGGTTCCGCCATGTTGTTTGTAGCCGCCCGTGTGAGTTCTCTCGCACTGCTTCCTCAGGGTAAGGTGGAGGGAGCAAAGCGTGCCCGCGCCATGGTCCGGAAGATGGATGAACTGGGATTCGGTAACTGCACGAATACCCGCGCCTGCGAATTGGAATGCCCTAAGGGTATATCAGTGGCTCATATCGCACGCCTTAACCGGGAATATCTCAAGGCAAAGTTCTCTGAGTAGTTACCAGAGGAAATTATTGAAGGGGTAACGCCCCGCATGGATCTCCGCCACCATCTTATAGATGTCGTGGCGGAGTTTTTCCAACCCTGTCTTGTTGAGGGCGGAAATAAAGATACATGGAGTTTTTTCCTGTGCTATCCAGCTGTTTTTCAACTCATCCAGAGTGTAGTTCTGTTTTGTTTTGGGCTCCAGGGAAAATTCATCATATTCCTCGTAGTGATAAGCATCTATTTTATTGAATACCACGTATATAGGTTTATTACCCGCACCTATCTCCTGCAGTGTTTTTTCTACTACCTGCATCTGTTCTTCGAAATCGGGGTGGGAGATATCTACAACGTGCACCAGGATATCTGCTTCGCGGACCTCATCCAGCGTGCTCTTGAATGCTTCTATTAGTTGGGTGGGGAGTTTCCGGATGAATCCAACCGTGTCGCTGAGCAGGAAAGGTACGTTTTCTATCACAACTTTCCGGACGGTAGTGTCCAGAGTTGCGAACAGTTTGTTTTCTGCAAATACCTCCGATTTTGCAAGCAGGTTCATCAGGGTACTCTTGCCTACGTTTGTATACCCTACGAGGGCCAGACGGACCAACTGGCCGCGATTTCCGCGTTGTGTGGCCATCTGCCTGTCTATCTTGCTTAATTCTTCTTTCAGGCGGCTTATGCGCTGTTTTACGATGCGGCGGTCCACCTCTATCTGGGTTTCTCCCATACCACCTCGGGTGCCGACACCACCCCTCTGCCTTTCCAGGTGCGTCCACATACCTGCCAGACGGGGGAGCATATAATTCAGGCGGGCAATTTCTACCTGGGTTTTTGCGTATGCAGTCTGCGCTCGCTGGGTGAAAATCTCAAGGATAAGGCTGGTTCTGTCTATAACTTTTGCAGACTTGATAACCTTTTCGATATTGCGCTGCTGCATACCTGTGAGTTCGTCGTCGAATATGCAGTAACAGATATCGTTATCTTCGCAGTATTGTTGGATTTCTGCGAGTTTTCCACTGCGTATGTAGGTTGCCTTTTCAGGCTTGTCTACCCGCTGCACAAACTTCTTGTCTCCTACTGCGCCGGCGGTTTCTGCAAGGAATTCCAGTTCGTCCAGATATTCCATTATTTTGGACTCATCGTCCGTTTGTCGTATGATTCCCACAAATACCGCCTTTTCGGATGTGTGCTGTTTGGTTTCGAACATTTTATCTAAAAAAGGCCATCCGGTTGGGGACGGCCTTAAGGATTGATAGTTAAATACTTACCTTAGTTGGAAAATAACAGGGAAGGTATAGGTTACCTTAACTGCGCGGTCGCGCTGTTTGCCTGGAGTCCATTTAGGAGAACTCTGTACAACGCGCACTGCTTCTTTGTCGAGCGCGGGATCCACACCACGGACAACCTTGACATTGGAAACTTTTCCGTCGGCTCCTACAACAAACTGGAGAAGTACACGACCCTGGATACCATTTTCCTTTGCGATTTCGGGATACTGCAGGCGTTCATTTACCCACTTGGAGAAAGCATTTGCATCTCCACCCATGAATCCGGGTTTTTCTTCAACTAATTGGAAGGGAATAGCCTCTTCTTCAATTACTTCCTCTTCTACCTGCTCTACATATTCTTTGATTTCTACACCCAGATTGGCATCATCCTCGAGGTTGAGAATGTTGTCTTCTACCTGCAGGTCATCATCGACGATGTCGATATTGTCGGAGAGTACGGGAATCTGAGGTATTTCCGGCGGCGGGGGAGGTGTTTCCTGGGTGATAGGAATCATCTCTTCTTCTTCGATAGGTCCTACTTCAGCTTCGAGAGCCTTGGTCTGCTTGTCTTTGGTACTGTATTCGAATGCGCCGTAAACTACAAGCAAAGCAAGGACGAAACCGATTTCCGTGAAGAGCAATCTCTTGTTCCCCAGGCTCGCCTTTTCTGATTTCTTAACTTCCATGTTACCGAACTCAATTAAGTTTGTTTAACTTTCAAAGGTAGAAATAAAAAATTTGATTTCCAATTTTTTGCATTTCTCTGCACTTGCTTTTAACTTTGCAAGCGAAAAGTATGCCATTATGATCAGGTATTTTTCTGAGGACATTAAGTTTGACTTCAAATGTAAGTCACTTAACAATAAGTGGTTGAAGTTCGTTTCGGAGAGTGAAGTGCGAAAGATAGATGATGTTAACATAATATTCTGTTCGGATAATTATATCCTCGATGTTAACATGAAATATCTTCAGCACGACTATTTTACCGACATTATTACCTTCGATTATTGTGAGGGAAATACTCTCTCGGGAGATCTCTTTATCAGTATTGATTCTGTTCGTGATAATGCCGACTTTTATGGAACGGAGTTTTCCGACGAATTGAACAGAGTTATCGTTCACGGTATTCTTCACCTGATCGGTTATGACGATCACTCCGACTCTGAACAGAAGTTAATGAGGTCGAAAGAAGACTATTACCTCTCTATGCGTCCGGTAGTTTGTGGTATTGCCAGATAATGGAATTCAGATATGATATCATAGTTATTGGTGGTGGCCACGCCGGCTGTGAGGCTGCTATGGCCGCTGCAAACCTTGGCAGCCACGTCCTTCTTATTACGATGGACATGCGCGGATATGCGCGAATGAGTTGCAATCCTGCTATTGGAGGTATAGCTAAAGGTCAGATAGTCAAGGAGATAGATGCTCTCGGAGGCTATACCGGCCTTGTGACGGATGCAACCACTCTGCAGTTCCGGATGCTCAATAAAAGTAAGGGTCCTGCCATGTGGAGTCCTCGTGCGCAGTGTGATAAAATCCAGTTTTCGCTCACATGGCGTAAAATTCTTGAAACTCATTGTAAATTAGATATTTATGAGGATTCCGCAGTTTCTTTTCTTTTTGAGAATTCAAAAATCTGCGGAGTTCGTACAAATACTGGAGCAATTTTTAAGTCTCAGGCTGTTATTTTGACTGCCGGAACCTTCCTTGGGGGTAAGATTTTCATAGGACGATCTGCTTTCGATGGAGGCCGCATTGGCGAGAGACCGTCTCTTGGTTTGACCGGACAATTAGTCGAACACGGTCTTGTTGCCGGGAGGATGAAGACAGGTACTCCTCCGAGAATTGATATCTCTTCTGTTGATGTTTCCTCTCTTCCTGTGCAACTCGGTGATGACGATCCCGATCGTTTCAGTTTCCTGCCAGTTCTTTCGTCGATCCAAAAAGAAGGAAATCAGATGAACTGTTATATTCTTCATACAAATGAGGAAGTTCATAATGTCCTTCGTTCCGGTTTTGATGATTCTCCTTTATTTACGGGTATTATTCACGGTAAAGGCCCCAGGTACTGTCCAAGCATCGAAGACAAGCTTCGTGTTTTTCCTGAAAACGATGCTCATCAGCTATTTCTTGAGCCCGAGGGAAGATGGACAAACGAATATTACCTCCAGGGCTTCTCCTCGTCCCTTCCTTTGGATGTTCAGGTTCGTGCATTGCATTCGATAAAGGGCCTTGAAAATGCCCGCATATTCCGTCCGGCCTATGCTGTTGAATATGATTATTTCGACCCTTCACAACTCTATGGTTCTCTTGAATCAAAGTTAGTAGATAATCTGTTTCTTGCTGGGCAGGTCAATGGCACTACCGGTTATGAGGAGGCTGCTGCGCAGGGGGTCATTGCCGGTATTAATGCTCATTTAAAGATTAATGATAGGGATCCTTTTATACTCAGCAGGGACAGTTCTTACATTGGGGTTCTTATCGACGACCTCGTTACAAAGGGAGTTGATGAACCTTATAGAATGTTCACTTCAAGGGCGGAGTATCGAGTTCTTTTGCGTCAGGACAACGCTGATGAGAGGCTTACTGAATTGTCTCACTCGCTTGGTCTTGCAAGCGAAGAGCGCTATGCTCAGACAATGCGTAAGTATGAGCAGGTTTCCTCTTTGACCAACTTCTGTGACAGTGTGAATATAACGGCAAAGCAGGCAAATCCTTATTTAGTGTCGGTAGGGTCTTCTACTCTCACTGATTCAAAAAAAATCTCGGAAGTAGCCCTTCGTCCTGAGGTTAATTTGGAGGAATTGCTCAGAATTGTTCCACGTGGAACGCCGCCTCTTGACAAAAAGGTTATAGAATCTGTCGAAATTACATTGAAGTATCGAGGGTATATAGAGAGAGAAAAGAGAATGGCTGAGAAGCTTCACAAGCTTGAAGATTTGACCATCCCCGATGGCTTTGATTTCGATAAAGTATCCGGGCTTACCATCGAGTGCCGGCAAAAATTAAAGCGCTATAATCCTAAGACTATAGCGCAAGCTTCCCGTATTTCTGGAGTTTCTCCGGCAGATATTTCCGTTTTACTTGTTTATTTTGGCCGTTAGAGCATTTTAAGGGCGGCCTTTATTATGTCTTCCACCCTGGCATTCGGCTGTTGTTTGAGTATTTGTTGTATAGCCTTCTGAACATTTGCTTTGTTGAATCCAAGCATAATCAGAGCAGAAGAGGCTTCGTCTATTACCTCATTGCTGGTAACCGTGAATAAGGCCGCGGAGTCGCTTCCTCCTCCGTCTGCAATCTTGTCTTTAAGTTCAAGGATCAGGCGCTGGGCAGTCTTCAGTCCAAGCCCTTTGACAGATTTGATCATATTTACATTCTCTGCAAGCACCGCCTGGCGGAATTCTTCTGCAGAGAATGATGAAAGTATCATGCGGGCAGATGCCGCACCCACCCCGGATACGCTTGTAATCAGTTGAAACAGAGCTCTTTCGTCTTTGTTTGCAAAACCATATTCTACAGATCCGCCATCCCTTGTATTGACTATGGTCTGAATATAAACCTTAGCCTGAGTTTTTCCATCCAGCATTGCGTAGGTCTGTAGGGAAATCTCCATGCGATAGCCGATTCCATTGTTGTCTATCACTACCTGGGTGGGGTTCAGTTCTTCAACTTTTCCGGAAATGTAATCTGTCATAATTTCTTACTTGTTTTCTATCGCAAATGTAGGTAAAAATTGCTACATTTGTTCTTCTGTTTCAGCTTGAATATGAAGATAGATACTGTCCGCTCAGATTTTCCTCAATTGCGGGAGACAGTCTACGGCAAGCCTCTGGTTTATCTGGATAATGCCGCAACCTCCCTGCGTCCCCTTTCCGTTGTTAGGGAATGGGAAGATATGAGTTTGAAATATAACAGCAATCTCCACCGGGCCGTCCATAAAACAGCGGTTGATGCTACAGAAAGATATGAATCCACCAGAGCGGCTGTTGCCGCTTTTGTCGGAGCGGAGTTTCCGGAAGAAATAGTCTTTACTTCCGGCACGACGCAATCTATCAATCTGCTTGCTTCGTGTCTTGAGGGGTCCGGTTTCTTCTCTTCAGGAGACGAAATTCTCGTAGCGGAGAGCGAACACCACTCGAATATCGTGCCCTGGCAGCTCGTTTCTATGCGTAAAGGTTTGAAAATCAAAGTGATACCCGTAAATTCGCATGGAGAAATTTTGGTCGAAACACTGTCGGAACTGTTGACCCCGCGAACAAAATTGTGTTGCATCGCCCATATCTCCAATGTTCTTGGAATTGTCAATCCTATACGGGAGATAGTAGACATCTGCCACGCTAATGGAACGCTGGTTCTGGTAGACGGCGCTCAGGGAATTGTCCATGCTGATGTAAACATAAGGGAAGCAGGATGTGATTTCTATGCATTCTCCGGACATAAGATTTATGCTGCACCCGGAACGGGCGTGCTTTACGGAAAGAAGGCTCTGCTGGAAAACCTTCCCCCATACATGGGTGGCGGCGAAATGATTGAATCTGTCAGCTGGGAGAAAACTACTTTTGCTCCGGTGCCCGGAAGGTTTGAAGCAGGCACGCAGAACATCTCCGGAACACCCACCCTGGTGCCTGCTATTCAGACTTGTAAAATCCTGAGAGACAGAGAAATCGCGAAGGAGCAAGAAGATATTAAGGCCTTTATGGCCAAGTCTCTTACATCGAATCCGGACATTACACTATATGGTAATCCCGAGGATCCTGCAAAGAAGATACCCCTCTATTCCTTCTCTGTCGCCGGAGTTCACCACGAAGACCTGGCGCTGATCCTGGACAAGATGGGGATTGCGGTCCGCTCCGGGCAAATGTGCGCGGAGCCTCTGATGAATCGTTTTGGTGTAACTGGAATGCTCCGGGCATCCTTTGCCCCATACAACACGTTGAAAGAAGCCGAATACTTCATTGAGAGCCTGAACAAGGCCATAAAGATGCTGAAATGAACACATTGGATGAAGCAAAAGCCGCAGTTGTGGAGGAGTTCTCCATGTTCGACGAGTGGCTGGACAAATACGAATACCTCATTGAACTGGGTAAAAGTCTGGAAGTGTTCCCCGTGGAACTTAAAACGGAAGAACATCTTATAAAAGGCTGTCAGTCAAGAGTTTGGCTCGACACCAAAGTGGAGGGAGGCCGGCTTTTCTTCCGTGCCGACAGCGATGCCATCATAACAAAGGGAATCATTTCGCTGTTGATCCAGGTGTATAACGGACGCACTGCAGCCGAAATAGTTGCAGATGACTTCGGCTTTGTGGAGCAGATCGGCCTCCGGGCAAACCTCTCTCCCACCAGGGCGAACGGCCTGAACTCCATGATAGAAACCATCCGCAGGGAGGCGGAAAAGAATGTCTGAACAGAACGAAATACTCACCCCCGAAGACGTGAAGGAACTCGCACCCCTCTACGACGCGGTAATCCTTGCCCTCAAGCAGGTGTACGACCCGGAGATCCCGGTCAACATCTACGACCTCGGGCTTATATACGAACTAAACATCAGCAAGGCCCGCGAGGTGTATATAAAAATGACCTTCACCGCCCCGAACTGCCCTATGGCGGACGAGGTTATGGCCGATGTGCAGAACAGTGTGGAGATGACCCCCGGGGTGAAGAAATGTACAATAGAGCTCACCTTCGAGCCCGTCTGGGACCAGAGCATGCTCTCCGACGAAGCCCGGGTGGCGCTTGGAATGGATCCTGAACTGGAATAGAAATTATGGCAAAACTTTACCTTGCTCTCGGCAGCAATATCGGTGCGCGCAAGGCCAACATAATGTCGGCCCTGAGTTTTCTGAACGGTATTCTGGGGCGCTACGAGGCTCTTTCAGACCTTGTTACGACCGAGGCTTGCGGCTTTGAGGGTCCACCTTTCCTGAACTGCGTAGTCCGCTACAGCAGCCGCAAAACCCCGGCATCCATTCTTGCCATCTGCAAGGACATTGAACGCCGCATGGGGCGTACGGAACAGCCACAGTATACCCCGGACGGTGCCCGCATCTACCACAACCGTATCATCGATATCGACATCCTGATGTATGGGAAAGTGCAGATTAACACCCCGGAACTCACTATCCCCCATCCTCAGGTTGAATCCCGCCCGTTTGTGCGTCCGTTGCTTGAGCAGGTAATGAAAAATGATTAAATTTGTAAGATTAGAAAAATAAGAGAAATGACACAAGACGAACTTTTCAAGATTCTGGTAGCCCACTGCAAAGAATACGGCTTCATCTTCCCTTCCAGCGAGATTTACGACGGCCTGGGAGCTGTTTACGATTATGGCCAGCTCGGCGTCGAGCTTAAAAATAATATCAAGAATTACTGGTGGCAGGCCATGGTGCGCCTGAACGAAAACATCGTCGGCATCGATGCCGCCATCTTCATGCACCCCAGCACCTGGGTTGCATCCGGGCACGTGGCGGCCTTCAACGATCCCCTCATCGACAACCGCGACTCCAAGAAGCGCTACCGCGCAGATGTGCTCATCGAAGACTATCTCGCAAAGATTGAGGATAAGATCAACAAGGAGGTGGAAAAGGGCCGCAAGCGCTTCGGAGAGGCCTTCGACGAGGCCAAATTCCGTGAGACCAACCCCAACGTCCTCCGCGAAAAAGCCCACTATGAAGAGGTCCACAACCGCTATGTCAAGGCCGAAAACGCCAACGACCTGGCCGAATACAAGCAGATTATCCTCGACTGCGGCATAGTCTGCCCCATCTCAGGCACCAAGAACTGGACAGACGTGCGCCAGTTCAACCTGATGTTCAGCACCCAGTTCGGCTCCACCGGCGAAGGCGCAAACACCGTTTATCTCCGCCCCGAGACCGCCCAGGGCATCTTCGTGGACTACATCAACGTCCAGAAGACCGGCCGCATGAAGATCCCCTTCGGCATCGCCCAGATCGGAAAAGCCTTCCGCAACGAGGTCGTCGCCCGCCAGTTCATCTTCCGTATGCGCGAATTCGAGCAGATGGAGATGGAATTTTTCTGCAAGCCCGGCACCGAGATGGAGTGGTTCAAGAAGTGGAAGGAAACCCGCATGAAGTGGCACAAGGCCCTCGGAATGGGAGATGAGAACTATCGCTTCCACGACCACGAGAAGCTGGCCCATTACGCC
The DNA here is from genome assembly GCA_017527415.1 of Bacteroidales bacterium. Lineage (GTDB taxonomy): Bacteria > Bacteroidota > Bacteroidia > Bacteroidales > UBA932 > Cryptobacteroides. The sequence goes on from JAFXQA010000002.1 coordinate 66,911, forward strand.
AATGCCGCCACCGACATCGAGTTCAACTTCCCCTTCGGATTCAAGGAGCTCGAGGGCATCCACTCCCGCACCGACTTCGACCTCGGCAACCACCAGAAACTCAGTGGAAAGAAGCTTCAGTACTTCGATCCCGAGACCGGCGAAAACTACGTTCCCTACTGCGTGGAAACATCCATCGGCGTGGACCGCATGTTCCTCACCGTGCTCAGCCACTCCTACAAGATGGAGCAGCTCGAGAACGGAGAGAGCCGCGTGGTGCTGAGTATCCCCGCCCCTCTGGCCCCCGTGAAGGCTGCCGTGCTGCCGCTTGTCAAGAAAGACGGCCTGCCGGAGCTCGCCCAGAAGGTTATGGACGAACTTAAGTTCGATTTCAACTGCCAGTATGAAGAGAAAGACAGCATAGGCAAGCGCTATCGCCGTCAGGATGCCATCGGCACCCCGTTCTGTATCACGGTGGACCATCAGAGCCTCGAGGATGGCTGCGTGACCGTGCGCGACCGCGACACGATGGCCCAGGAGCGCGTGAAGATAGA
>JAFXQA010000008.1 GCA_017527415.1 Bacteroidales bacterium
ATACTTGTCCAGAAGTTCACGGACCTGATTGGAATAGTCCACATAGACAGTGGGATCGTACTCGTAGATGTGCCAGGCGAAGAAGTCCAGGGGGACATTACGGCGCTTCATCTCAGAGAGGAGCCTTTCATACCACACGGGGATCTTCCTGCCGCCGGGATCCGTGCCGGACATAGCGGGCCCGCCTATAAGCAGGTTCGGGAAACAACCCTTCAGGTGCTTGACCGCTACCTCGAAGAAGTCGTAGAACTGCTCCGGGGAGCCAGCCCAGCAACGGGGATCCACCTTCCACTTGTCGTTGTCCCACTCCAGGTTGGGCTCATTCCAGATCTCCCAGTACTTTATGTTGTAGTGGAAGCCGTCCGCCCAGCCCTCGTTGTAATGGCGGATGATGTGTTCGCATATCTGCGCCCACTTCCTGTTATCCTTGGGAGGATAGATGTTATACTTCTTCAGCGGCTGGTTCTCGATACTCTGGCCAAGGCGGTAGAATACCTCGACGCCGGCGTCCTGGATACTCTTCACATACCTGTCGGTGAGCGTGAAGTCGTATGACTCCGGCTTGTTCGGGTTCTTGGAAAAGTCCGGAAAAATGACGTTGATATCCACCACGTGTTCGCCGTATGCTCCTGCTCCTGCTGCATCGTGATTGCGGGAATAACTCACGTTGGCCGCCTTGAAATAGCCGGTCGTGCCGGTATACACCTGCTCGGAGTTGTTGATGCGCGGGCCGTTGTTCACGGCGTTCATGCGTTTGATAGGACCTATTTCATCGGCAGGAAATACAGTAACCTGTGCTGTCAGTGCCACCGCAGTCATTAAAGACAAAAACAAAGAGGTGAGCATTCTCATATTTCAAATCACTTGTTTTTATATCTATTCAAAGCTTCCAGGAAATAATAATCCGCATAAATGAGCGGGGTGTCGATCTCGCTGCCGCCGGGGAGGTTTCCCACACTGTGCTTCAGCAGGAAACCAGCATTTTCTCCGGGCGCGGCCAGATATTGGGGAGAAGCAAGAGTGCAAATCTGCCTCTCTGCCATTGCGGAGCATTTCTTCGACAGTTTCCTGTCCTTCGAAAGGCCGCTCAGTTCTATGAACGCCGAACACATGACTGCAGCGGCAGATGCATCCTTATATGTATTGGGAATCTCCGGATCATCGAAGTCCCAGTATGGGATTCCGTCTGCCGGGAGGCGCTCGAGAAGCATGTTCGCAATATTCTCGGCCTGATGCAGGAACTCGGCTTTCCGGGTTTCACGGTACATCATCGTGTAGCCATAAAGAGCCCAGGCCTGGCCGCGCGCCCAGGCACTTTCGTCGGCATATCCCTGGACGGTCATTTTACGAAGGACTCCACCCGTGGCCGGATCATAATCCAGCATATGATATGAGGAATAATCCGGGCGGAAATGGTTTTTGATGGTGGTCTCAGCGTGTTTTACGGCAATGCAATCCAGAGAGTCACAGTGGAACAGCTTCGATGCATATTCCAGCAACTCCAGGTTCATTATATTGTCTATGATGACAGGATATTCAGCCCCCTTCTCCCCTCTTGCCCAGCTGAGAGTCGCCCCCACAGCAGGGTTGAAACGGGATGAGAGCGCCGCAGCGCCGTTTTCTATGAGCGGAAGATATCTGGAATCCCCTGTGAACATGTAGGCATTTCCGTAACTGCAGTTCACCTGGAAGCCAAGATCGTGACTTTGAGGGAAGTCCAGAAGACAATCCAGAGCCAGAGTACGCCTCTCTGCCATAGACAGGATGTCAGGATCCGGAGACAGGCCATATAACTGCCAAAGCGCTCCGGGGAAGAAGCCACTGGTCCAGGAACCCACGCTGCAATCCTTCGGACTTCCGTCGGGATAGATGCCACGCGGCGTCATGTCGGGAGCGAGGCGTTCGTCCAGAAGCTGATACTGCGCCTTCGCCAGGCCGCTCACCCTTTCGGCAATGTCCGGGATGGTCTCTTTCTTCGAGGCATCTATCTTGATAACATAGCGACCTCGCTTATCCTGCCTTCTGGCCGTCAGGCTTATACGGTACAGGGCATCTCCCCAGCGGGAGCTGAACCCAAGACCGACAAGACTTTTCTCCTCTATACTTGCGGTAAACAAGTCGGGATCATAACTCATCTGCATACCTCCCGGCAGGGCGATGGTGCCGTTGACTATGATTTCCGGCTTGTCTGCCACGAGGAAATGCAGCACATTGGGCGCGAGGGTCTCTTTCAACGAAAACCTGTGAGTGATTTTCAAGCCGCCCTTGCGGGAAAGACGGTATACCATATTCCAGGACTCCACCCCAGCGGAATCAGGATAGGCCCCGGCAATGTCGGTCGAAAAACGCCTCAACAACCTGCTTGCATGGCTGCCAGAGGCCTTGTACTCTCCGCCGAAAGGCTGCTCACAGCCATTGATGACGGGAAGATTATGCCATCCGCTCTGCACGAACCAGTTCTCGTAGCGGCGAGGGCCGAAGGTGTTCTTTTCGTATGTGCCTACGCCCGCGTCAACAAGTACGGGAACGCTGTCATGGAAGTAAATGCAGGTCCCGATGTCGTTATGATTATGACGCTCGCTGTTGTTCCCACCCTTTGCAGCGAGGAAGGCTTTCCCGGCACGGGCAAAGCACACTTCGGACTCGGAATAGTATACGAACGGTTGGGGTGCGACATCCGGCGAAGGCTGCGCCTTCATCTCACGGCACGCGGCCACTGCCTCGAGCCCCTGATAGAACAACACCCAATCCACATCCGTAGGATCATTGCCGAAACGATGCCATGCATTTACGGCAAAATCCGTCATCAACTTGTTACCGGATGCTTTTCCATAACGGTATATCCAATAGGAGATAGGCCTTCTGGACGGAGTCCCGTCGGCAAAATTCACCTGCCAGCAGTCGCCGATGTCAGCATTGACGATATATTCTCCTATACGCTGGAGAAAAGGCTCATCCCAGAGGGATACGGCCCCGCCGGTGATGCGTTCAAGGTTCTCGAGGTAGTCAAGCAAATGGCCGACGGACTTATACCAATATGTGGTGCCTTCGTCGCAACAACCATCGGGGGGCAGCGAGTTCAGCCACAGGTCCACCGAACGAATGGATTTCTCCACCGCTTTGGCAAGCGTTTCCCGGTCATCCTCCAGCAGCATAAAGCAGAGGAGGATGTTCTGGTTGCACCAGGGGTTCCAGTTATTGAGTTTCTTCCCCGGGACGGGCACAAAGCCCATCCAACGGAAGTCGTCTCTCTCCAGATAGGGATCCAAAGTCTTTTCTTTTATGGCGCATTTAAGCCTAAGGGAAAGACCTGAATTCAACTCGTCCAAATACGGTCCCAGGAAATAGTAAACCCAGGACAGCAATTGAGATATGTTTCCGGAATACAGTTCGATGATCTGCTCACTACGATCCGGTACGGGGCTCTTGCTTTTCTGGTACTTCGCCAGATGGGAAACAACCGCCCAAGAATACATACCACAGTACCATTCTACACCAGCGGCAATATCATTCATGTAACGTCCTTTCCCTTCAGCGAGCTCAGCTATGAAAAGATTTCTCAGAGCTCTCGCGTTGGCAAAATACTTATCTTCCATCAGATGGCGGTCATCGTAACGGTCATAGGCAAGGTAGTCTTCTTCGGTTATGTCCTGCCACGTGTATCCGATGAATTCCATTCCATCGTCCGATAAGTCGTCCTGGTATTCCCCCAGAAAAGTTGCCCAACCATCCCTGTCTGAATAGGATGGATAATGCACCCATCCCTGGTGCATGACCAGGGATGAGGCAATATCAACATTCTGCGAAGCCCTTTGCAACGGGTTAAAGGCCGCCGCAAACGTTGCCAACGCAATCAGTAAAGATTTGAACATCAGATGGTTTCTTCGTCTTCCGTCAACAATATTTCTGTCAGGTTATTCTGGTCGAAAGAACCACAGATAACTCCATGTTGGATAAAAGAAACAACACTGATGACAGGAGTTTTGTATTCTTTACTCATGTCCATTGAATTAAATTAATTCTTCAGCATCAATAATGAATTCTTCCGTTGCATCTATTGCGTCGAAGCCCGGAGAACCACAAATAATACTGCCTATTTTCATAATTAAAACCTGACAGTTTGGTTCCATATATTTTTTCATAACAGGACTATTTAAACAATAACTGCGATAATCGGATAATGGTCGGACAAGAATTTCTCGCCGTTGGAGGTATATCCGCCGTAATCGTGAACGGACTGTGTAAGTGTAAGATAATAGAGTGTTTTGACGGATTTGCTCACCCAGATGTGATCCACCTTATTGCGGTCCTTGCTGCTATCGCCGAAAGCGTTGTATGTGTACAGGTCACGATTCTCGGTGCTGAGAACGGAAGTGGCCGAATAGCGGGTGTTATACATCTTGGTCTTGATGCTGCCGAAAGCGTCGTCATTGCTGTAAACGGTGTTGAAATCACCCATCAGAATGACCGGATAGCCGTTGGTATTCAAGGCTGAAATACGGCTTTCGAGCAGCTCCATTGCATTAACCTGACCATCCGAACTAAGCGGAAGGTGAGCATTCACGAAAAAATAGTTCTTCTTGCTGTTCTTGTTGTAAATATTGGCGTATGTAACGGACCTGACATATCCGTCCCAGCTGTCACCGGCAGTGCTGTAATTGTCACGAAGCCAGAAACAGCCTGTCCCCGTGACGGTGAGGATTGAACTGTCGTACAGGAACGGAGTATGGCAATCGTCAGTGCTTGCACGGTAGCCCGTGTAAGCACTGAGGTTATCTTTTAGATAGTCCCAGGGATGGTCTTCGGTAAGATGATCCCAATAGTCTAGATCCTTCACCTCCTGCAGGCCGATGATGGCCGGGTGCTCGCCGTTAATCATAGCGACAATGGCACCTTTGCGGTCACTCCAATGGCTACCCTCACGGATATTTAGACATGCTACTTTAGTATCCGGACAAGTTACATATATTGTGGTTGTACCCGTATTGGCATTTTGACCACATTTGTACGTCTCAATATTAGCAGACGTAATTGCCGTCTGGGAAAGACCTCCCCTCTCAATGGTACCTGTCGCTTGAATGGGATTACCGCTTTCGCCGAAAACGATGGTCTTGCTGCTTCCATAAACTCTACCCACAACAACACCGACACGCACCTGATAGACAGAGGATATGGACCCGCTGAAGACACAAGGATCGCCGTCCCTGTTAGTCATGCTGGGATAACTGCCTGAATTGGCTCCGCCCCAGCGGCCCATAAGTCCCCCGATGGCATAATACCAATCCTTTCCGGCTGAACCCCAGTCGCTGTCGGCAAAAATAGTTGCAGCGCAAGTACAGCCCTTAATGGTGTAGTTATCAGCGCCACCGGCGACATAACCGACAAGACCGCCGACATCTCCCTTGCGGCCGTTCACAGAGATGGAACAATCGGAAGTAACATTATTCTTAATCTGCTTACCGCTCCAACCGAAGATACCGCCAACTGCCATCGTGCCTTTACCGGTTACGGTAATGTCTCCTTCCATCTTGCAATAATAGGCATAACTGCCGGTATTGTAACCAGGATAAGCGCAGATGCCGCCAACCGCAGCACGCCACTTATCATCGGCATCATACAGCCCGTAGTACTCCACTTCGATGTTTCCGGAATTCGTACACGAAGACATGCCCAAAACATCCCAGCCCATGCCGGAGATACCTGCGACAGCAAGCAAATAATTCTTCTTCTTCATTTCACTCTCGGAGGGGTCACCTGTGATAAGCGATTCCGCCTTAATGAGAGCAAAGTTCTTGCATTTATTGAAATCAGCCTGACCCATACCCAAAATGCCGGTTACGCAAACTGGTCCGGTGTTGCCGGTATCTGCAGCAAGTCCTGTGATATCAGTATGTTTGAGATAAATGGTTCCGGCAGTCTCGTTTTCACACTGGTCGAACGAGGCCTTATAGGTCCCATTGTATGTAGATACGGCGGCAATACCAGCTAGATTGATACCCTTTGAATTACCGTCGCCGCCATAGGTGAAACTGACATTCGGATCACCATAAACAGCAAGCAAGGTTACAGGACCGCGGTTGACACAAGAATTGATACTAGAATTGGCACTGGAGTTGTCAATAAGACCTATCAGACCACCAAGGGCGACCTGCTTGTGATTGTATCCAGTAGCGTCGTATTTGATTTCTCCACTATTGGTACAACTCGTAAATGTAGATCCACTGGCTACCGCTACGAGACCGCCAAGAATAATCTGTTCAGTTTCGTTTGCCGTAGCTGTCAATGTAACATCGGCTTTGTTCCGAACTGAAGTGTATGTACCTCCATTATCAATCTTCACCAGCGGTGCGAATTCTTTGCTACCTGCAGTAAAGGTGCAACTCGCATCAATAATGAGATTCTGAATAGTTCCGGCATTGGTCGCGAACATTGGCACGCTGGAGGAAAGATTCTTTATAGAATGATTACCGCCATCAAGCGTTCCGCCAAAGCCGGAGGCGCTGGTGATGGTGTAGCCGGTCATGTCAAGGTCGGCCGTAATGGTGTAATCACCCGTATCACCTGAGTCTGTGCCGGCAAGGAATGCCGCAAACTCGCGGGGTGAGTCTATGCTGGTGTCATAACCGCCAATAACCGGAGTCCAGTTAGCGCTTGCCAGATCCAGATTGAGCGGCTTTAAGCCTGCACGTTTGTATTCGCGAGAAGATCCTGAAACATAGGTGTATTCGGCCTTGTTGGTGCGAATCTTGAATGTTCCGCTATAAGTACCGGGAGCTACCACGAAGTAGAACACGCCGCCGTTCGAGGAGTTCGTGCCGACGGTAATAGGGCTGGCCCCATTTCCTGTAACAACGACATCAGTTTCCGTATAGCCGCTGATGGCAGCAGGGAATGATGCATTTGCAGTAGTGAGGTCATATGTAAAGGTACCTGCACATGCTACGCCAGCCTGGAAGGTCACGTTCTCGATGGTCTCACCCTGGTAAGAAGCGTTGCTGGAGTAAATGTTCAGTTTGACGACGGAACCCAAATTCAGGAAACGGATGGTACCAACTTCCTGATTGGTGTATTTGGGCACATCGCCCGTCAGTTCGAACGGAAGTGCTACCATAGGCATTGCATCCGCGCTGCCAGAAACCTGATTGCGAGGGATTTCAAGAGTCACTGCATCAGCTTCCTTACTATTGTTTGCACTGCTGTGCGGATAGTAAGCATAGACCATGTCACCGGCCGAAAGAGCCACTGAACTGCGGATGGTAATGTGCGGGATACCGCTGCCATCAATAGTTACAGGAGTGGATTTGTTCAATGATGTCAGGGCATAAGAAGCTACCAGATCATCTGCATTCCAAGCCACGTGATCGGTGTCAAACGAGGTCTTGGTTTCGGGATTGCCCACCTTGAAGACATAGGAGAACTCTCCGTCAGTTTCCTCAGTCGAAGGAGTTATTTCTTCCTCCGGCACAAGGGGCTCCTCCTTCTGGGAGCAGGCCACGAAACCTGCCGCAAGGAGAAGACAGCAAAAGAATTTGAATTTCACTTTCATAATAATATGATTTTGATGTAATTTAGTTGCATACAACATACATAGTCGTAGTGGCTTCACTCGCACCATACTTATATGTGTCAAGGTTTTCCGCACTGATGGCCACTTCCTCAACGTCTTTCCATGAGATGGTGCCGGAGACCTTGATAGGGTTATCACTTTCTCCGAAAACCACTTTCTTGCCACTGCCCCTGACCATACCGACAACGACACCTGCCCTGGGGCCTTGGTATACGGATGAAATGGAACCGCTGAACACGCAGGGATCGCCGTCGCGGCTGGTCATACTGGCATTGCTGCCCTCACCGGAAGCACCACCCCAGCGACCCATAAGACCGCCGATGCAATAGTACCAATCCTTTCCGGCGTTACCCCAGTCGCTGTCGGCAAAAATGCTTGCGGCGCAAGTACAACCCTTTACAGTGTAGTTCGCAGCGCCGCCGGCGACATAACCGACAAGACCGCCGACATCACCTTTACGGCCGTTCACTATTATGTGGCAGTTTTCAGTCACGGTATTCTTGATTTGCTTTCCAAATAAGCCAAAAATACCACCTACAGCCATCGTTCCGTGTCCGCTTACCGTGATGTTTCCGTTAGTTTTACAATAATAGGCAAAGGTTCCGGTACTGCCGTATGCGCCCTGTCCGCAGATACCGCCCACAGAAGCACGCCACCTGTCGTCATTATCATACAAGCCATCGTATTCCACCTCGATATTACCGGAATTATTGCAGGATTCTATCTCAAGATTATCCCAAGGCATACCGGCAATACCACCAACGTGAAGCAGATAGTTTTTCTTCTTCATTACAGATTCTGCAGGCTCTCCTTCCGCAACCGCACGCGCCCGGATTAGACCCAGATTCCGACATTTGTTGAACTTTCCCTGGCCGAATCCAATAATACCAGCTACTCCCACAGGTCCGGTAGATCCAGAAGTCAAGGCCGGCAGCGGGCTGATATCAGAGTGATTGAGCGAAATGATTGCAGTCGCTTCGTTAATGCACTGTTCAAACGTTGACGTATTCTCTTCGCTCCAACTTGTCGTCCCGACGATACCTCCCAGATTCACCCCGATGGCATTACCGGTACCGGTGGATGAGAACTCATTGACCGGATCCCCGTACTTCGCATTCAGGCTAATCTTGCCGCTGTTGACACAGGCATAGAAGGTGCAGGGGCCTTCCAGATGGTTGACCAGACCCACAATGCCGCCCAGCGTGGCGTTTTTATGCACACATCCCGGGGCTTCGAACGAGACCAGTCCCTCATTGGAGCAGTTCTCAAAACGGGCGCCCTGGGCCCGGCCAGCAATACCGCCCAGGATGATTTCTACATCTACATCGGCCGTGGCGTTATACGTTACCGAGGCCTTGTTTACAACATTCTTGTAGGCTCCGCCAACGCTTTGGCCCACAAGCGCACCGAACTCATTGCTCGCGGCCGTGAACACGCAGCTTTCGTCCAGAATAACATCTTTTATGGTTCCGGAATTCTGTGCAAACAGAGGCACGGAGGATTTCAGGTTCTTAATTGCATATCCCTGACCCTCAAGAGTTCCTGCGAAACCGCTTGCGGAAGTAATTGTTATGCCCTGCATGTCAATATCATTGACAATGGCGGCGACATCGCTCGTCTCAACACTGATGGAGGAGAGCCATGCTGCCAATTGCTCACCTGTGGAGATTAACGTGGAAGGAGCCTGAGAGGTCGCAGTCGTTACAATCTCGGAATAGGACATACTGTAACCTTCCGCGATAGCTCCAACGCGGACATCATATGACACTCCACTCTGCACGTTTCCAATTTTGAAAGTGGTTTCATTTCCTGTGTAATCCACACTCCACTCGGAAGCCACCGAAACTTTGTGCTCCACACTATAAGAAGTAGCACCTTCGACAGCGTCCCAGGCTACGGCGATGAAGGAAATACCTGCATCAGCGCGAACGACAGGCTTAGGAAGGAATCTGAGGACATCTGCAGAGACCAACTCTGACCATTCGCTCTCAACATCACCGTTGACGGCTTTTACACGGAAAAGATATTTGTTTCCGAATTCCAGCCCAACAACCTCAAATGGACTATAAGTCGGCGAACCTGCAACATGGAATTCAGTCTCCTGTTCATTCCTGTATTCGACCTTGTAAGAAGTGGCATTGACTACCGGAGACCATTTCAAGATGACCTTCTCCCCGTTAAATTCGGCCTCAACGACAGGGGCAGTCAATTTGATTTTAGGAACCTCGGGTTTCTCGTTCTTTTTACAGCCAATGAGAAGCGGTAAAAGAATGAGAGCACCTGCAACAATTTTAAAGAATGTCTTTTTATTCATAATAATTATATTAATATCCAGGGTTTTGTTCAAGATTCTTGTTCATAGTGATATCCTCCGAGGAAATCGGATCGAGGTACATCCGGTCGTTCCAGACGCGTCCGGACAGGTCGTCACGGAGCATCAGGCCGCCGGGGACTGAGACGAAGTGAAGCGGAGCACCGACTGACACAGCGATGCCTGCATAAGCTTCTGGAACAGTGGGCATCTTCGGATCCGGGAAATAAACGTCGGGAGTGCCGTCTCCGTTCATATCCAGCGGGGTGTCGTAACCGGGGATGCAGATGCCGGTCCACGGGAGATTGGACCAGAGATTACCGCATGCCCATCGCTTGATATCCTTCAGGCGGAAGCCTTCCAGACAAAGCTCTATGGTGCGTTCCCGGCGGATTTCCAGAATAACAGGATCCGTTATGTCTGGATAGAACGTATTCTTCAGATAGCTATCCACGATTGTCGGCTTGGTGTCCAGGTCACCACCGGTGATGCCTGCCCTGCGACGCAATGCGCCGATAGTGCTCTTCCATTCCGCATCGGTCAGGGTTCCAAGTTCAGCCTTGGCCTCGGCATAGTTGAGAAGCGCCTCGGCATAGCGCATTAGAGGGATGTCGTTTCCGTTAGCACCATACAGATCGGCGGCATCATCGTCCACAGTGAACTTAATAATATGATACCCCGTAAGCGAATAGCCATAATCCGCCGTTGCCCGGACCTGGCTTCCATCGGCAGTCTTTCGCTCATAATCGACGGAACGGATGGTCTGGCCAAGGCGCTGGTCCCGACCGGTCATTTCTTCAGGGAATGTCTTATATTTACCGTCCGGTTTTGTTTCGGAGTAATAGGAGCCATCCTGATTGAGGTATGTATTGATGAAAGGACGGGTCAGCGATGCGCGAACATTCTGTTTATTATAGTAGTAGTTGGCGTAACCCACAGAAAGAGGATTATCCTGCTCAACAGCAAGCATGACTTCGTCCGTCGGAACCGCATCGCTGGAGAAAAGATCACGGTATGATCCTTTGCCTTTATTGTATGCAGCCCCGGTGTGGATGGAGAATTTGCCGCTTTCCATCACAGATTTTGCGGCATCGGCAGCGGCCGCATAGAGGTCATCGGAACTGATGCTGCAGCCGGCAACATAGGCAGTGCCTGCATGGTACTTTCGCCAGGAGGCCTCATATAGGCAAACGCGGGATTTAAGCAGAAGAGCACACCACTTGTTGATAAAACTTGCTTTGCTTGACGAGGAATTATCCGCCTTGATATGCTCGAAAGCAAAATCGCAGTCATCCATTATATGGGTGACAATGACATCACGGGTATCCCTAGGAGCAGTGAGCTCCGGATCTCCCGGGTTAAGGACATGGTCTATCCACGGAACGCCACCGTACCAATAGAGCTTTTCGAAATACAGCCAGGCACGGAAGAAGCGGGCAATTCCGTTGTAGTTGTTTCTGACATCTTCCGGGACCGTATCGTAATTATTGTGGTCCAGGAAATAATTGACGCTGCGAATATTACCCCATCCCCACTTGCCCTGTGTGTCAGGAATCAAGGCCCCAAGTTCATAATCATCAAGCTCGGTCTTGGCCATATAGTCACACGCCAACCCGTCCTGATGATGGACATCCGTTCCGTTGGGGAAGAAGCTGTAGAAAGAATTGCAGTACAACTTCAGGCCGGTCTCGGAACCAAAAACAAGTGCCGCGTCAGCTGAAGATTTCTGGTTCTCCGTAAGATCACAGGCAGACAGCAATGCTATGCCGGCGGAGAGTAAGACGATAGTTCTAATTATTCTCTTTTCCATATTGCTCTCTCCTTAGAATGTCAAGTTAATACCGAAACTGTAGGACTTAAGGACAGGATAGCATCCACCTGTCCCTGCGGTCGTATCGTGATTTTCCGGATCCTGGCCAAGGGCAAGTACGTCAACCGTGCCCTTAATGTACTTGTACATCGGCGACCAGTCCCAGAGATTCTCTCCGGAGAAGAATATGCCGACTTTCGAAAGATGCAGCGGTTTTATCCATTTATCCGGAAGATTGTATCCAAACTGGACGTTTTTCAGGCGGATATAAGAGACGTCCAGCATATAACGTGTATTGCCGCGCCGGCTTGTTCCAGCAAGGGGATTGGCACCCGAAGCATAACGGGGCAGCCAGGCATCGCGGTTCTCCTCCGTCCAGTAATTGCCAAGGACCCATTTGGGAATCTGGTTATACGCACGGTTGTACTGGCCCCAGATCATTCCACTGTCGCCTTCCGTGATAAAATCCTGCTTGCCAACTCCCTGGAAGAAGACGGAAGCGTAGAAATTGTTCCAGTCGGCACTAAGGGTAAAACTGTAAATGTATCTGGGCTCGGAATTACCGATAATCATTCGGTCTCCAGGATTGGAAAGTGTCTGGTCTCCCCTATCGATGTATCCGTTGCCATCCAAGTCCTCAATTTTGGGATCGCCGGGGTGGATCGAATAGTCCTTTGAGAATTGGTTAATGATGTCGTAACGCTCAGCGCCTGCTGCCCTAGCTACTGCTTCTGCCGCATCGATATCTGCCTGATCCTGCCAGAGGCCATTGCAGACAAACCCCCAGAGTTCGCCTATCACCATTCCGGGATAGTATTCCGGGATATTTCGACCGCCAATATAGCCGGTGTCGTTATTGTATTCGTCAATTTTGGAGACATAGTCCGCCAGCGTACCCTTGATGCTGTATCCGAAGGGTTTGCCGGCCAGTTTGAAGCTATTCTTCCACAAAATGGTTAACTCACAGCCGCGCGTCGTAAGGGATGCGTAGTTGCCCTCGGGGGCATCCGCACCATAAACCGACTGGATGCTGGGACCGGCCGTAAACATATCCTGCGTCTTTCGGGTGTACCAGTCGGCGTTGATAGTCAGACGGTCCTCAAAGAAGCCTAGATCCACACCCGCATCGTATGTCTGTGACTTCTCCCATGTGAGGTTGTCCGGAATGGGGTCCGGAGCATCTGTCTGGCGGTATTTGGTACCATTCAACAGGCGGCTGCTACCAAAGCCGAAGGTTTCGTCGTAATAGTACTCGCTCACGTTACTGTTACCAAGAGAGCCATAGGAGAAACGCAGCTTGGCATTGGAGAGATACTTTTTCCCGATAGGCTTAATCCAGGGTTCTTCGGTAATCCTCCAACCCGCTGATAATGAAGGGAAGAAGGCCCAGCGCTCATTGGAAGGGAATTTGGAAGAACCGTCATAGCGGCCGTTGAACTGAATCAAATAACGGTCGTCATAACTGTAGTTGATCCTGGAGAAGATGCCTACGGAGCGCCATTTTTTCCAGGTTCCGGTTATTCTTTTGTCATCCGTACCAAAGGTCAGATTGATGTTCTCTACGGTTTCAGAAAGAAGGTCAGTATTTTGTACGTGAATCTTGTCACTGGAACGCTGCTCATAGTTGTAACCGAGCATTGCCTTGAAATAATGCTTCTTAATGGTCTTTGTATAATCCGCATAGGCATTGGCCGAGATATATTTTATAATATTCCGGTCATCTGTAAAGGATGACACAATTCCCGATTTGGTTTCCATGACGCCGGGCCTGGGGGAATACTCATCCGGATACTTTCGGGTATAGCCGTTGGAGTTGGTCAACTTGTAGGTGGCATCAGCGTTGAAGGTTAAGGTATTATCGAGGAAGGACGCACTGAGGCCGACAGTATTCTTGACATCGTCATTTTCATAGACATTGGTACTGGCGCCATAAAGGAAACCTCCTACAGAGTTGGCCGCAGCCTGCGTCATCGTGCCGTCCGGATTATAGAAAGGCATACATACAGGAGCCTGGGAATTGATGTTGGCCCAGATGTTACCGGCCGATCCGCTGGAGACTATTGGGTTATTATACTTGCGGTGCCCCTGTTCGAAGTTGTTGCTGATCCTAAGCCATGGGAAGGGCTTATAACCAATCTTCACACGGAAGTTCTCCGTAAGGCATTTATCCGTATTGGTGTCGGAGTTATACAGTCCCGAGTAATGATAGACGCGGCCTGAGACATAATAGTCGAATTGCTTGTCCGAACCAGACAGGGAAAAATTGTGCGTCTGGCCGAAAGAGTTGTCCTTGTAAAGGATTCCAAACCAATCGGTACCTTCGGGGAAGTATGCATAATTGCCTGCATCAACTCTCCATGAACCGTCACTCACAACTGTACCGGTGTTGCCGGTATCGTGGCGCAAGCGATATTCGTTTAGCCAGGCGAGGGAGAACGGCATTATGAGATTCATGTGCGTGGGAAGGTTTCCATTGTAATTGAACCAGCCTTCGCACATCATCGTCGCCCACAGGAGACCATCGGTAACGTAATCGGGCTTCACCACCGGGGAGGAGAGAGTGAAATTGTTGGAATAGGTGATGACCGGCCGGCCTTTCTGCGCGCTCTTTGTAGTGATTAGTACCACTCCATAAGGAGCCCGGGAGCCATAGATAGCGGCCGATGCGGCATCCTTAAGGACGGAAACGGAAGCAATGTCGTCCGGATTCAGCATAGACGGGTCGCCTTCAACGCCATCCACAAGAATCAGGGCACTACCGCCCTGGCCGATGGATGTGACACCACGAATATTGAAATCGGCAGTACGGATTGGCTTACCGTCGGCGAGGGATATGTTCAGGTTAGGAACGGCACCTTCCAGCATCTGCGTCACATTTGCATTTGGACGAGCATTGAAGACATCTCCGCCAATCTGGTCAACGGCTCCGGTGAGGTCAACCTTACGCTGGGTACCATATCCGACAACCACCGTTTCTTCCAGCATGAGGGCATCTTCTTTGAGTGTCACGTTTATGACGGAGAGATTGCCGATTTCAACCGTCTGTGTGACATATCCTATGCAGGAGAATTCCAGCGTCTTGCCGGATGAAACGTTAATGGAATAGTTGCCATCAAGGTCGGTAGCCGTGCCATTAGAAGTGCCGGAGACCATGACGACGACCCCTGGAAGCGAGGCGCCGCCAGCGTCTTTCACCGTCCCCTTTATGACTCTGCTGCCCTGACCGAACGCCGCGAGTGGCAAGAGTGCAAACAAGATTATGATTATTTTCCTGAGCATACTTAGCGCGATTAGAATTCGATAATAGAATAGACCGGGAAGTGGTCGGATACGTATTTATGGCCATCGTACCATTGGGTGACCGTCTTGTATTCCGAGCATTTTATAGTGTTGGTTATCCAGATATGGTCGCATTGATAAGCTTTTGCCTCATTGCCCCATGCATTGTAGGTCTTCACATCATCCGTAATCGGAGCGACCTCCCTGGTGCAGACCATCGACTCACGGATGCCTTCGAAGACGGAATCGGTGGCATGGGTGTTGAAATCCGCCATCATAACGATAGGAAGGTTGTTCGTGTTGAGCAACTTGATCCGCTTCTGGATCAGCGTCATCGCGCTTTTACGTGATGCCGTAGTCAGGCCAAAGTGGGTGTTAATGTAAAAGAATTCCTGCCCGGAGGAGAGGACCTTCATAACGGCCCAGTGGACATAGCGGACATATCCGTCCCAACTCGTAGATGATTTATCCGGGGTGTCGGAAAGCCAGAAAACTCCCTCCGAGAGCACCTCAAGTTCGTCAGGGCGGTACATAAATGAATTCATCGGGTCATCGACCGGGGCCCCTACGTACCCGTGACTGGCGAGGGTCCCACTCATGTATTTCCACTCGGTCGCCACAAGTTCCTGAAAACCGACGATGGACGGCTGCTGGTCGATGATCATGTCACGGCAGGCGCCAGCTCGCATTCCCCAGTTGTTGAATGCGTCGTCTTCGGTTGTCGTACCCCTTATGTTGAAGGTCATCACTTTCAACTGCCCCGGACCCAGGTTCGGGTGATTGTTCTTAGGTTCCTCTTTCTGACATGAAAGAAGAACAAGCAAGAGCAAAGGGAAAAGGAAGAAATGTTTTTTATGCATAATTTTATCTTTAGAATCGTCAGAATGCCAATGTGGCGCTTATTGGATAGTGGTCCGAAATCAGTTCATGTCCACCGTATGGAGTTGTATCCGTGTGATACTCAAGGCATTTGATGTCCGGAGTAATCCAGATAAAGTCGATGATGCGCTCCTTGTTCTTGTTCCCCCAGGCGTTGTAGGTGGGGATGTCGTCGGTAACAGGTGCGACATCGTGGGAGTTGACCATAAACTGCTTCAGGCTGTCGAATGCTTTGCTTGAGATATCCGTATTGAGATCTCCGCTAAAAATGAGGGGAATGCCTTCAGGGTTGAGTTCCTTCATCTTCCCGACAATCATATTCACACCTTCTACCTGCGACTTCCAGGTGAGGCCGAGATGGGTGTTGAAATAGAAGAAGCGCTTGCCGGTCTTGTTTACTTTGAAAAGCCCCCAGGTCAGGGACCGATTATACTTTTCGTCGAAGGATTTTGAAGGCACATCCGGCGTTTCGGAAACCCAGAAGGTGCCGCTGTCCAGCAGGGTGAATACGCTTTTCTTGTAGAGGAATCCGGAAGTTTCTCCTTTATCCACGCCGTTGTCCCGGCCTATGCCCACGCTGCCGTATTCCGATGCGAGACTGTCCCGGAAGAATGACCACTGCCCCTTGAACTGCGTCTCCTGGAAACCCACCAGGTCCGGCTTCCGTGTCCTGAGCATTTCCAGACAGGCTTCCTTACGGTTGTTCCAGGAATCGTTCGGGTTCACCTCTTTGGCGTGGCTCTGCCGCACGTTGAAACTCATAACCGACAGCTTTGCCGTGCCGCAAGATGCCACAGTCAGCATCAAACAACCGACAGCAATTCTGAAAACGTTTGAAAGTGAATGCATTCTGGCTTGGTTATCAGTTTCCTTCATCGCAAAGGTAATCGGACTATTTTTCAATAAATATCTCATTTGTCAAAATTGTTATTAATTTTGTGCAAATGTCATTTTTATCACACATATTAATATCTTTGCTTACCGGATCGCTGTTTTTCCACAGCCTTCCGTCAGAGACCACCGGAATCAACATAGAAACCGTCTGCCAGGATAGTCTGGGCACCATGTGGTTCGGAGGACTGAATGGGCTCGTATCATTCGACGGCAGCAGGTATTCCGTCTTCAGGCACAACATTCCCACGGAGCACAGCATCCCCGACGACCGCATCTATAAAATTATTTGCAATAGCGCCGGCAAGCTCCTTGTCGCCCATATTTCCGGTCTTTCGGTATTCGAATATGCAACCGGGACATTCCACAACTTCCCAAGCCCGGACGGCATAGTTAGTGACATAATTCAGCTTTCGGAAAGCCGTTATCTGGCCATTGTCGGGAGCAGACTCTGGTTATTCGACAGCGACCTGGAGAGGTTTTCCCGCGAGCAGATTCCGGACATTCTTTCCGAACTTAGTGCAAACACCCTCTATACCGTCGGCGATACTATATATATAGGGAGTATGGACGGGCGTATCATCAGGATGTCTGCAGAACTGACCAACATTTACTTTATCCCGGCGGATATCGGCAATGTCAAGGTCAATTGCATACTACCCGACAGCCTCGGGCATATCTGGGCAGGAACCGAAGGGCAGGGCTTATGGGAAATGAAGGAAGATGGTTCCATCCTGAATCACTACAGGGCGTCATCCCGAAAGGGAAGCCTCAGCTTCGACTACGTCAGAGTTCTATGCCGCGGAGAGGACGGCGCCATCTGGATTGGTACCAAAAACGGCCTGAACATACTGAAAGACGGGCGCTTCGAGGTGTATTATCACGACTACTATAACCCCGGCAGCATCACCCACGACAGTGTCTGGGATATCTATTGCGACAGGCAGGGAACCATGTGGCTCGGCACCTACTATGGAGGTGTGAGTTACTGCAACCCAATGTTCTCCCAGTTTACGGAGATCCCTTCCCGGCCCGGCAACCAATACCTTAACGGAAGGATTATCAGCGATATAGCCGAGGATTCCGACGGCTCCCTCTGGATAGGAACCAACTCCGGGGACCTCAGCCATCTGCGCAAGGACGGCAGCTTCGACCATATAAAGGGCCTCGGCAAAAGTTCCCAGGACCAGCCGGACATCAAATGCATATACATCAGCCGTTATACCGGCCGTATCTTCATAGGCTCCGACAATGGAGAACTGCTGGTGCTGAACAAAGGCAGCCGTCAACCGAGGAGGATCGAAGACAGGCAACTCTACAGCACATACGCTATCCTGGACAATGGCCTCGGAGGATTCTTTGTCGGCACCCAGGAAGGGCTGTTCGATTATGATGAGATGACCGGACGGGTAACAAGGATTCAGGTTGCGGACGACCTGTCCAAAATCAAAGCCATTGAACTTGACTCGCAAGGCCTGTTGTGGATAGGCAAAAAGTTCGGTGCGACGGCCCTCAAGCTCGACACTTGGGACATCACACCACTCCCTAAAGTTCTGTCTGAAATCAAATACGTGGAAGATATCCATGAGGATTGCAACGGACGGATATGGCTCGGTTCCAGCGAGGGACTGTATTGTTATAACCGCAAAGACGGGTCTGTCCGCTCATATACCGTCCAGGATGGTATGCCAGACAATGTCATCCACGGCATTGAAGAAGACTCCGATGGCATACTGTGGGTAAGCACAAACAACGGACTGTGCCGGCTGGATCCGGCAAGCGGGGACAAATACATTTTCACGGTGGCGGACGGCATACCGGACAATCGTTTCACCACATATGCCCATTGCAGGACAAGCAATGGCGAAATGTACTTCGGCGGGCTTACCGGCCTGGTCCGCTTCAACCCTTCGACAATCAGCACCACTCATAAAGCCGTTTCGCCAATTATTACAGGGATAGAAGTGAACGGTGTAAGGAGATATCCGGAAGGGAATTCCATTGTCCTTAAACCCAAAGAGCGCGACATCTGCATACTGTTTTCCGCTCCGGATTTCATCTCCGGAGAAAACGGGCGTTTCTTCTACCAGCTGGATGGTGTCAACAATTCCTGGCGTGAAGCCGGAAAGGACAGGCGCGCGGTCTACTACGGTCTGGCGCACGGCTCATATACCTTCCTCCTGGCATATCGGAACAGTTCCGGCATTCGTAATCCGGAGAACCTGGAGTTCCACTTCAAGATTCTCCCCTATTGGTACGAAACCACTCTGGCCAGGCTGATCGCGCTGCTGCTGGTGGTGGCTCTGGTCACATTCTTTATCATGCGCCTGCTTGCCAGGAAAAAGAAGGAGTACCAGACCGAGATGGAGAAGGTGCGTAACAAGCTCCTTAGCGATTTCTCCCTGGAATTCATCAGCATAGGTGCGGGCAAGTCACCCGCCAACGAGACCAGCGTTGCTAAAGTGTTCCACAAGGGGGATGAAGATTTCATGCGTACGGCGATGCAGGTAGTGAAAGAGAATATTGACAATCCGGATTTCTCCGTGGAGGCTCTGGCGAGCGCTATGAATATGAGCCGTTCTAACTTACACCTGCGGGTGAAGACCCTCTTCGGCGTATCCTCGCTGGAATTCATCAAGACCGTGCGCCTCAACGAAGCCTGCCGGCTGCTGCTGGAACGCAAACAATCCATCTCGGAGATTGCCTACGCCACCGGCTTTGCCACGCCCTCTTACTTCGCCGCCACCTTCCGCCACGTCATCGGCTGCACCCCAACCGAGTACATCAAACGCAACACTCCTGCCTAAAAATTATTATATTTGTGGATATGAACACTAAAGCTAAACTTGTCGAGAAAAAGTATCTCGTTCCTTTCATACTGATTACCAGTCTGTTCGCACTGTGGGGCTTTGCAAATGATATTACCAACCCTATGGTGGCGGCGTTTCAGACGGTGATGGAACTCAGCGCGGCGAAGGCATCACTCATCCAATTCGCATTCTACGGCGGCTATGCTACCATGGCCATCCCGGCGGCGCTTTTCATCCGCAAATACTCATATAAGAGCGCCATCCTGCTCGGACTCGGGCTCTATGCGGTGGGGGCCTTCCTCTTCATCCCCGCGGCGGCATACCAGCAGTTCAGTTTCTTCTGCATCAGCCTCTATATCCTCACCTTCGGTCTCGCATTCCTCGAGACCACGGCGAACCCCTTCATCCTCTCGCTCGGCAGCAAGGAGACATCTACCCGCCGCCTCAACCTGGCGCAGACCTTCAATCCCATGGGCTCGCTCTGCGGGATGGCGGTGGCATCTTTCATCGTACTCCCGCAGCTCCTCTCCGACAAGCGGGATGCAGCCGGCAACATAATCTTCTCTTCCCTCCCCGAGGCAGAGAAGGCAAGCATACGCCTGCACGACCTGGCGGTCATCCGCAACCCCTATGTGATCATAGGGCTGGTGGTGCTCGTGGTGCTGGTGGTGATTGCGCTCACGCGTATGCCCAAGACCCAGAGCGAGGAGCAGAAGGCCGCCGGAAACACCCATACCACCCGTCAGACCCTGCACAACCTCTGGCACAATCGCGTCTATCGCGGTGGCGTGCTCACGCAGATCTTCTATGTTGCCGCGCAGATCATGGTGTGGACCTTCATAATCCAGTACGCCGACAACCTCGGCATCAACAAGGCCACCGCGCAGACATATAACATAGTGGCAATGTGCCTCTTCCTCGCGAGCCGCTTCATCTCCACCATGCTTATGAAATACCTCAACTCCCGCAAGATGCTGGGCTTCTTTGGCATAGGAGCGGCCCTCTGCACCATCGGAGCCATCTGCATAGTTGGCAAGGCGGGGCTCTTCTGCCTGGTGTGCATCAGCTTCTTCATGAGCCTGATGTTCCCCACCATCTACGGCATAGCGCTGGAAGATGTGGACGCACGCGACACTTCGCTCGGCGCCGCGTTCCTGGTGATGGCCATAGTGGGCGGTGCCCTGATGCCCCCTCTCCAGGGCATGCTGATCGACCTCGGCACAGTGGCAGGCCATCCGGCGGTGAACTTCTCGTTCGTGCTGCCGCTGATCTGCTTCGCGGTGGTGGCCACCTACGGCTGGAGAATGTATAGAATCCAAAAACAAAACCTATAAATTATGAAGTATCCCAAAATAGGCATACGCCCCACCATTGACGGACGTCAGGGCGGCGTACGCGAGAATCTCGAAGAAAAGACAATGGCCCTCGCACATGCGGTGGCAGACCTCATTTCCAGCAACCTGCGCAACGGAGACGGCTCCCCCGTGGAGTGCGTGATAGCAGACAGCACAATCGGCCGCGTGGCGGAAAGCGCCGCCTGCGCCGAGAAGTTCGAGCGCGAAGGAGTTGGCAGCACCATCACAGTTACATCCTGCTGGTGCTACGGTTCCGAAACCATGGACATGAATCCCCACTATCCCAAGGCGGTATGGGGCTTCAACGGCACCGAGCGCCCGGGCGCTGTGTATCTCGCAGCCGTTTTGGCTGCACATGCCCAGAAGGGTCTGCCTGCATTCGGCATCTACGGCCACGACGTGCAGGACCTCGCCGACAACACCATCCCCGCCGACGTGGCGGAGAAGATACTCCGCTTCGCACGCGCTGCCCAGGCGGTTGCCACCATGCGCGGTAAGAGCTATCTCTCGATGGGCAACACCTGCATGGGCATAGCCGGTTCCATTGTGAACGCCGACTTCCTTCAGAAGTACCTTGGAATGCGCGCTGAGTACGTCTCCCTCGTGGAGATCCTCCGCCGCGTGGACTTCGGCATCTACGACCACGAAGAATTCAAGAAGGCCATGGAGTGGGTGGACAAGTACTGCAAGCCGCAGGAAGGCCACGACTACAACGAAGACCGCGCCCTCTTCCCCGGCACCCCTATGACCACCTTCAACGGCAAGGGCAAAGGCAAGAACCGCGAAGAGAAAGACGCCGACTGGGAGTTCACCGTGAAGAACATGATGATCATCCGCGACCTGATGTTCGGCAATCCCAAGCTCCTGGAGATGGGGTATAAAGAAGAAGCACTCGGCCACAACGCCATCGCAGGCGGCGTGCAGGGCCAGCGCCAGTGGACCGACTACAAACCCAACTTCGACTTCCCGGAGAGCCTGATGTGCTCCTCTTTCGACTGGAACGGCATCCGCGAGGCCTACACCCTGGCTACCGAAAATGATGCCCTGAACGGCCTCAGCATGATGTTCGGGCACCTTCTCACCAACCGCGGCGTGATGTTCAGCGACGTGCGCACCTACTGGAGCCCCGAGGCTGTGAAGCGCGTTACCGGAAAAGCCCCCGAAGGACTGGCGGCGGGCGGATTCATCCACCTGATCAACTCCGGAGCCACCACCCTGGACGCCACCGGCGCAATGTCTGATTCCGAGGGCAAACCCACCATCAAGGAGCCTTGGAACATGACTGACGAGGATGTGAAGGCCTGCCTGAAGGCCACCAACTGGATGCCGGCAGACCGCGACTACTTCCGCGGCGGCGGCTACAGCGCCCACTTCGTGACCCGCGGCGGAATGCCTATGACCATGATGCGCCTGAATCTCGTGGACGGCCTCGGCCCCGTGCTGCAGATCGCCGAAGGATGGACCGCAGAACTCCCCAAGGAGCAGCACGACATCCTCGACAAGCGCACCGATCCCACCTGGCCCACCACCTGGTTCGTTCCTCGCCTGGATCCTACCAAGGATTGCTTCAAGGACGTTTACAGCGTGATGAACAACTGGGGTGCCAACCACGGCGCCATCGCCTACGGCCACATCGGAGCAGACCTCATCACCCTTGCATCCATCCTCCGCATCCCCGTGTGCATGCACAACGTGGCAGAAGACAAGATCTTCCGCCCGGCAGCCTGGAATGCCTTCGGGATGGACAAGGAAGGCGCCGACTACCGCGCCTGCGCCAACTTCGGTCCGATCTACAAATAGCGCGCTGGCGGGCAACCGTCTGATTGTCAGCTACATACTAAAAGTCTCCCCCTTCGAAACCAGGGGGAGACTTTTTACTAAGTTACTGCGTAGCAGCCTGTTAGCCGCCACTGGGAGATTAGAACTGATAGTTGATACCGATACCTATCCAAAGCCCCGCATCCATGCCTTCGGTGAAGCACTTTGCGAAATCTGCGGAAACGATAAAGTTCTGGTTCATGGCGATCTTCAGACCTGCACCGCCGCTATAGACAAGCGTGTTGACCTTGGAAGCATCGTAAATAGGATCGGAGGTCCCGGTGAGGGAATTGAATGCAGGATCGTAAATCTTTCCGTTTGCATCGGCAATCTTGGCAAGAGCATCCGCCTTGTAAGGCTTGGTGATGATACCTGCATCGAAGAACGGATTCACGGCGATGTAGAAGTACTGGTTTGCCAGTTTGAACTTTACGAGCTTGATGCGCAGTTCGGTATTTGCCCAAGCCATACCCTCGGCAAGGATACGGTTCTCGCGGAGACCGCGGATGGTATTGCTGGAACCGAAGCCCTCGGAGATCATGTTACGCTGAACAAGCAGAGGGTTGTTCTGGACCATGAACAGAGGTGTCTCTCCTGCAATCGTGTGCTGCCACGCGAGGCGATATGCGAACACGGGATTACCTGCGGGGATGGGAATAGGGATGCTGATGTAATGACGGAAGTATGCGCAAGCCTTCAGGTATGGACTGCCGACAAAGTTTCCGTTCAGGTAGGCCTCGGCCCAGATACCCTTGTTAGGAGCCGCCTCGATGTCGCGGGTGTCGTAGACAAGTCCGGCATTGAACTCCAGTGAAAGACCACCGTTCTTTTCCGCGTCGGTGAGAACTCCGGAATTAGCGAGGAAATTGTACAAAGTGACATTGGTGTCATAATACTGCTTGTTGCCGTTCACTTCCACACCTTTATCCTTCATTGCTCCGAGGTTCCATTTCCAGAAGTTCACACCTGCAGCCCAGTTGAGATTGTCGGTGATGCGTCCCTGGAAATTGGCGAGAATACGGAGCATCTCGCGGCTCATACCATAATAGTTCACATTGTTGGTAGTGGCAGGTACATACATATCCCTGTTGCCCCACACGTCATAGTTCTGTGTGGCAGCGGCGCCGTTGAAGCCCCATAAGCTGTAAAGCGGATCGGTCATATATGTGACCGATGCATTCACACGCATGTTCGGAATGAGGTACTTTGAGTCGTAAGCCAAATAAAGGCGCATACGGTGACTGTGCGTGAAGTATGACCCTTCCCAGCTGATTTTATGCAGGGGATCCGGATAGGTTCCGCCGTCACCATAATAATATACGTCGCCAAAAGCACCGGCCTGGAATCCGTTGTCGACAGAGTAAGTTGCCGTGGGTAGAACACCGAAGGACCAGCCCGTTTTCATCTCTTTCTCTTCCTGGGCACACAGCATCACGCCGGCGGCAAGGAGAGAAATCAGTGTAAATAGAATCTTTCTCATAAATAGTTTAGTGATAATTGATAGTAGTTTTAGCACCGACAAAGATAATGCATTTTTTACTATATTTGAGATATGAAAAGAATATCCGCGCTTTTGCTTATCCTTTTCTGCGCTCTTCCGCTTAAGGCCCAGAAAGAAGAAATCACTAAGAGCGGGCTGGGCGTAGGGCCCTTCCCGGCCCTGGCCTATGATGCCGACAAGGGCATGCAGATTGGTGCCGTGCTGATGCTCTTCGACTATGGCACTGGCGAGAACTACCCTGCCCTGGACTCGAAGTTCTACTCGGAATTCTCCTACTTCACCAAGGGCTCCAAGATTGTCCGGCTGCGCTACGACACTTTCAAGCTGATCCCGGGAGTGCGCAACTGCACCAACTTCCAGGCGAACATAGACAAGGCCTACGACTTCTACGGTTTCAACGGCTACGAGTCCCATTTCGATGCCGCCCAGGCCAGGCCCTTCTACCGCTACTCCCGTTACGAATACCTCTTCAAATCCGACTTCATCGGGCGCCTTGCCGGGGCGCTCAGCTGGGAGGCCGGCATCTACGCAAGTTACTATAAACTAGGCAGTATCGACTACGCCAGCATAAACAAAGGAAAACCAACCGTGCAACTGTTCCCGGAGGATATGCCCACACTGTACGACGCCTACAAGGCCAGCGGGGTGATCTCCGGGAAGGATGCCGACGGCGGATTCTCTTCGGGAGTGCGCTTCGGGCTGGTGTATGACACCCGCGATAAGGAAGGCGCCCCATCACGGGGCATCTGGGCGGAAGGCCACGTGCTGCTCGCCCCCTTCAGCGAGACGCCCTTCTACCGCTATTCCTTCACCTGGAGGCACTATCTGCCCCTGATTCCCAACGACGTCCTCACCCTCGCCTATCGCTTCAACTACGAGGGCACCTTCGGGCGGCAGGCCCCGTTCTATGTGCTCCCCTACATGACTTTCATGGGCCAGCGGACGGATCTTGAAGGGATGGGAGGATACGAAACCGCGCGAGGAATCATGCGCACCCGCCTGGTGGGGCTGGATATGGGCTGCGCTACCGCGGAACTGCGCTGGAGGTTCGCCAGGTTCGTCCTCTGGAACCAGAACCTGGCCCTGGCCGCCAACCTATTCACCGATGCCGCCAGGGTGTTCCGGGGGCTGGATATCAGCGCCCTGCCGTCCAGTTTAAGGGAGATCCTTCCGGCCGCTCCCGTCGATGTGCAACTGCGCGGCAACCTGGCCGAACGCGTTCATCAGTCCGCAGGCGCCGGCATCCGACTGATTGTCAACGAAAACCTGGTCGTCGCGTGCGACCGGGGATTCCCCCTGAACAAACAGGACGGGGACAGCCCCGCCCTATATATCACTCTGGATTATCTGTTCTAGTCCGGCCTGGCCGGAAACCCCTACAACAATGCCTCGATGCTAACCTCCAGGGCCTCCGGGGCAACCGTAGGTTCGAAACGCGCCACCGGCTGGCCCTTGCGGTCTATCAGGAACTTGGTGAAATTCCACTTAATATCCGGATTGGCGGCGTATTCGGGATCCGCCTTGGAAAGCATCGCGTCCATGAACTTTGCGGTCTCCCCTTCCCCGAATCCGGCGAAAGGTTTCAGGGTCCAGAGCCACTTCATCACCGGGTTCGCCTTCGGGCCGTTCACATCCGACTTGGCCATGAGAGGGAAGGTGACGCCATGGTTCAGGCGGCAGAACTCTTCTATCTCCTCGTTGCTGCCGGGCTCCTGGCCGCCGAACTGGTCGCAGGGGAAGCCGAGCACCACCAGGCCTTTATCCTTATACTTCTGATAAAGGGCCTCCAGGCCATCGTACTGGGGCGTGAAGCCGCACTTGGAAGCGGTGTTCACCACTAGCAGCACCTTGCCCTCGAAGTCGGAGAGATTCACCATCTGCCCCTTGTTGCCCAGGGTGCTATAGTTGTAGATGCTGCGCTTCTTGCAGGCGCGGGCGGCATCCTTTACGCTGATGCGCTTGCCGCCGTTGTCGAGGTCGATGAGGACGTAGTCGTCGCTGCCCATTCCAAGTTCCTTCATGTAAGTGAGCTGGCGAAGGCCGTGACGGGTCTCGATGCGCTCCACGAAGTGCTTGTGCTCCTCATCATGCATGGCATAGATGATATCCACGCAAGCCTTGTCGAGGGCGAGGATGTCGGTAGATGAGAGGATGCCCACGTCCGGAGTTACAACCGCCTCAGCCTCAAGGCCTTCGCAGTCACAGGACACCGACATGTTGCGCATCACGTTCACGTAGGTCACGTGCTCGCCGAAGTGGTCGATGGTGGCCTTGGTAGATTCGGTCATGCGCTCCATGAGTTCCTCCTCGGCTATGCTCCACTGCTCTTCCGACCCTTCCGCGGTGTGTATCCACGCCTTGCCGATTCGGCCATCCGCGCAGCCTATGCCTATGTTCTTGTTGCTGCCGCCGAAGCCGCCCATGGTGTGGCCCTTGAAGTGAGTGAGGGTGACCATGGAATCATAGTTAAGCAGGTTCTTGCCTACGGACATCTCCTTGAACCACTTGCCGCCGTTAACGGGCAGAAGGGCCGTGCCCTCGGCATCCATGATGTCCACGGGGCAGAAGGTCCAGCCATTCACCTCCAGTGTCTCGCGATGCTGCTCGGTGGTGTAGCGGTCACCCTCGTAATAGGTGTTGGTCTCGATTATGTTGGCGCCCTTCAGGTCCTTCTCCATCAGGGCTTTCACCCATTCGCGGGGGATGATGTTGGGGCCGTTTTGCTCGCCCGTGTGGAGCTTGACGCCCACGCGGCCTTCGATCTTGCCATTGACCTTTTCATAGGCCTGGATCAGGCCCTCGGCGGAGAGATTGCGGGTAAAATAGACCACGGACTTGCCGTCGTTCTTCTTGCAGCTGCCGGCAAGGGTCGCCAGCAAAGCGGTAAGTATTAAGCTCATAATGGATAGGATGGGTTTCATGATGGGTGTTTTTGCAAAGTTAAAAGTTTTCTTCAAGTAATTTATATTAATTTTGCGTTATGTAAAAAAAACTATAAATTTGCGCTTAGAACAAATTGTAACCGCCATGCAGCATGTAAATCCTTTCTATACTACGAACAATATCCCCTCCCGCTATTTCTGCGACCGGGCACAGGAAACCGAAACGCTCGTGCGTTCCGTAACCAACGGCAACAACATGGTGCTGATGTCCCCCAGGCGCATGGGAAAGACCGGGCTGATCAATCATGTTTTCACAGACAAGCGCATCGGCAAGGAATACAATTGCTGTTTCATTGATATCTACGACACGTCCAGCCTTCAGGAATTCACTTTCCGCCTTGGGCAGGAGGTTTTCCGCAGGCAATCCGCCGGAGGCATCCGCAAAGGTGCTCGATTCCTGGAGGTGCTAAAATCCATCCGGGGAGAATTCTCCTACGATCCTGCCACCCTGGGGCCCAAGTTCGCGCTCTCCCTGGGGCAAATCCAGCAGCCGCTCCGCACGCTCGAAGAGATCCTCCAGTTCATGGAATCTTCTTCCAAGCCCTGGCTGGTGGCTATAGATGAATTCCAGCAGATAGGAAAATACGACGAAAAGAACATGGAAGCCCTGCTGCGCACCCGCTTCCAGAGGCTTGCGAACGTGACATTCATCTATTCCGGCAGCGAAAGGCATCTGCTGGGGCAGATGTTCTCATCGGCCGCAAGGCCATTCTACATGAGCACGGGCACCCTGGAGTTGAAGCCGATCGACAGGGATAAATATGTGGAATTCGCGCGGAGGCAGTTCAGGAACGCCGGCAAAAGCATCACCAAAGATGCCGTCGAAGGCCTGTACGACCTCATGGAAGGCTACACCTTCTTCATGCAGAAGACCCTCAACGAAGTGTTCGCATCCACCGAAAAGGGCGGAGACGCCGGGCAGATAGAAGTATTTGCGGCTATGGAATATCTGCTGGATACCGCCGATACCACCTATAGGAACATACTGGCTGGGCTATCAAAAGGGCAACGCACAGTGCTTTCCACTATCGCTGTAGATGGGCATGCCGAAAACGTTCTGTCCCAGAGCTATATCTCCCGCCACTACCTTGGCGCCGCCAGCTCCGTGCAGGCCGCCGTCCGCTCGCTGCTCGCCAAGCAACTCATCTCCCGCGACGCCGACACCTACTTCCTCGACGACAAATTCCTCGAACTCTGGATACGCCGCTGCTACGGCATATCACTCGAGGAGTCGTGGGTGGAGAGGGGGAAGATTTAAGAGGGAACAAAAAAACACTACAGTTGCACATCCTTTACACATCTGATCTTGTCGTCATAGGTTCTGGACGTGGCCGACATCAGCAGATGTTTTGAACTCATGCCCCAGCCCCATGTATTGGCCACCTTTGGGACTCCGTCAACGCCCTTTGACCAGTGGGTGCGGCAAGGGGTAATATCCGAGTCAGTCAAGCTGCCAAGGTAAGCATTATCCCCGGTAGCCATTGCTGACAAGGTTGTCCAAATAAGCGACATTTCCCTTACGTTGGGAAGCCTGTACCCTTCAGGACATACACTGTGGTTGGAATCCAGATTGGGGAAACTGTCGTCCAGATAATGGTTGAGCTGATCGATCTTCTGAAGATTGTAAGACCTGCCGTTAAACGTGTAAGAGTTGCTCACACTTCTCAAATTCACCATGGGGGCTGTCTCAAAAGCATGTGACAGGCAGGCCATCTTGCTGTTTTCGTCGTGGCCTATCAGTTCATGCCCCTCTATGGGTTCACGAATTGATGCGAGGTTTATTCGCGAGCAGTCAAAGACATAGAAGGTGTTGGCGTCATAAGCCCCCGTATATGGACTTGTAACCGTACCGTCCGTTTCCAAATGTTTGCGCACAGTGGTAACATAGGCTTCGGGCGTCACATCCGGATTTTCCGCCAGGGTTATGTCCTTGCGCTGCCCCCCTTCCATATAATACCCCAGGTTTCGTACACAGCGGGTACTGAACACGGTAGTCTGATCGCTATTGCCCTGATAACTGAGGTCACTGCCGTTCACACCTTCTTCCGCCCACACCACACGGGGATACTTGTTACTGTTGTTCCAGTCATCCTTTTCTGAAGGGGTGTAGATAAAGCGGTTGCTGGCGATTATATGCTGACGCCACTTGTCTTTGTTGGAGCTCTGCTGGTCCGATGCGCTTCTCTGATACAGGCGGGCATCACCTTCAATGCCATACGAGCCAAGGAAAACACCTATGAGCTGGATGTCGGATGCCATGTACCAGCGAATCTCTTCGGGGTCTATTATCCCGTCTCCGTCGTTGTCGCGGTTTCTGGAAAGGCAGCTGTACCGCAGATACTTGTAGTCGTTAAGGAGCTGAGCCGTTTCGTTTGTGCCGGTAAGGTTAAGGAACTTGTCCCATCTCTCGCCCACCATGGTTTCATTCCCATCCTTGTCGAGGATGCCCCATAACTTCATTGAATTAATGCGGCCGTTTGTGGCGCTTGTGTTGCCGCAGTCCTCCATACTCGTATTCTTCCAATAGTGGCCCGCCCCGGTTTCATTCTCGTCGTCGGTGAACTCCATTCCCCATGCAGACTCAAGTCCGGCCGTCTCGTGGACGGCATAAATGCTCTGGATTGAACGCTGCTGGATGGTGAAGGACGCTCCTATGAGGTCGCTCTCGCCGTCGGCCGACCTTGCCGATGAAGCCAGGATGTGCATGCGCCTCATGGGATGGTTCACGATTGTTTTCCAAAGGGTGGGGTCATATTCGCCGGTAAGCGGATTTACGGTATAGTAATACTCGCTAACAAAGGCCGTTACCGTAATCTTGGGGCCGCCGGGGCCACCGTCATCTGCATCGAAATCGCTCTTCGGCACATAGTCAGGGTCGTAAGTAGGGTCTCCCGGGGTCATGGCAAGCTGATCGGCGTCGTACTGCCGCTTCTGGGCCTTAAGGTAGTCCACAAGCTCGTCTACAAACATGGTGCGGCCTTTGTCCAGACGATCAAGTGCATTCCCGTTGATATCGACGAAATTGTAGTCGTGTGGCAGGTACACCGTCCTTCGGTCGGAATAATAAGTTCCGTCCTGCGCCTTGTCGTTTACGTGGAATTCCACCCACTTGTAGTCTATCATGGAAAGATCCACCCCACCTTCCGGGCCAATGCCGTCCGGATTGAAAGGAGTTTCGACATACCAGCTTATATTGTTGGGGTCCAGATAGTTGTAGTGGAACGAAATTACCTGGGTGCTGTAGTGGCAGTCGCTGTTGAACACCTCTTCAAGAGCCACGACAACGCGACCGGTGGCGCCGGGTTCGTCTTCGTGCATAGGGTCTAGTCCGTCTATTGCCTCAACTTCCGCCTTAATGTCCTCCGCACCGTTTATATAGATGTTGTATACGTAACTGTGATTCCTTTCAGTATTGAAATCGGCCGGATCGTTGCTGAAGTTACCAAGGTGAATCTCATACTTCACGTTGGCATCCAGCGTGGCGTTGCTGTTTCCGCCAGCGCTCACTGCCATTTGCAATTTGCCCGTAATTGTGAAATAGGTCGACAACGGATCTGTATACAGGTAGTCGCCATTCTGGAATACGGTGCCGGTGTAAGAAGCGGGCTTTTCGCGCCTCTCCCTATCGGCATAGGTTGATATGCCGGAGGCAGGGGTCTTCCGGTTTTCCATCATATAGAATGAGAAAGAATGTATGGAGACCGGGGTGTTCTTCCCATCTGCATAGACGTCGCCCTGGGTGGTGGATGCTTTTTCAGTCTCGAAGCCAAGGGCATCTGTGTTGAAAAACTCCGCCTCGGTGTCGGCCGCATCGCTGGCTCCCTCCAAAAGATACGAGCAGGTGGGAACGTTAATGACCTGCCACTTGTCGGGCGAGAACGTGCGGATTCCAGCGCCGGGGGCAATCCTTACGTTAACGGTTACCTTTGCATAGATGCGTTTCAAAAGAAGTGACTTGTGGCTTACGTCATCGGAATCCGAGGTGTCGCCTTGAATGTTAACTCCTGTAGTCTCGGCCGTCATGAGGAAATATCCGGAGTTTGCCGCCACCTCGCTGCGGACCTGGGTTGCCACCACGCCCTGGAGATCCCCGTAGGTCTGAATCGTGGAAAGCCTGCCTGGAGAGACGTCAAGGTCGTCTGGATTCATGTTTGCAACCGCCACTATGGTGCATCCGGCCTTCTTGGCGGTTCTGAAATGGATTGTCCCGTTTGTTGTAGGGGACGATTCCGAGGTCATGTTGGTCACCGTCCAATAGTTGCTCTCAGATCTGGCGTTAAGATTGGAGCCGTCGAAATAGTGGCCATAAACTTTCTTGCTGGAAGAAGAGTTCCCTTCGAAAATGAGGAGGTAAATGTTGAACACGTTGCTTTCCTGGGCAAGGCCAAGCGAAGCCTTTGTGCCCACATCCACACGGATTCCGGAAGGAGAACCGAATGATATCACGCAATCCGCCATTCCACCCTCTTCCATTGGGGAAGGAGTTTCCAACCGCTCCTCCATGCATCCCCACGAAACCAGGGCTGCCGC
Source organism: Bacteroidales bacterium (assembly GCA_017527415.1). Lineage (GTDB taxonomy): Bacteria > Bacteroidota > Bacteroidia > Bacteroidales > UBA932 > Cryptobacteroides. The sequence goes on from JAFXQA010000008.1 coordinate 31,694, forward strand.
AAGAAGGAATAAAAAGTCAATCAATCTCCGTTTCATTCCATAATCAGTTAAAAGTGTGGGAAGAAGTGGTGGAATGTTCATCGTCCCAGGTTGAATTGTCCACCAGGAAGTCGATGCTGCCTTCCTGGTCGGCATAGAAGACATTTATCACAATGTTGATGTCTTCGTTCCTGGACATATAGGTGAGAGGCACTTCCTTGTTGTTTTCCTTGAGTATCCTTTTCAGAGGGGCTCCGGAATCATCCGGTTTTCCGAAAAGGATGAACTGGTGGTCGTGGTTGTTTTGGGTATCCCAAGTCAGTTTGGTAAATTTGGCTTGGCTAGCGTTGTTGTTATTGTAGACGAAGTCGGATTTCAGATTCTTGTTGTTCTTTGTAAAGCGGACAAGAAGACTTCCGTCCAGGTCTTCAGGGAATCTGCCGGCAGTTGGATAAACACCTTGAACTATGTTCACCCCGTCTATTGAAGTTTCGGTGCCGATATTTGTGGAAAGACCGTCAATAGTGTAATTATTGGCTCCGTTTTTTGTAATCCTGCGGAAGTAGCTTCCGCCGACTCCGTTCCTATAATCGAAGAAGTTGTCATACTTTGGATTATCGGAGTTGTTCCCTGTCCACCCCGCTTGACCGTGGGTGTTAGTCCAGACACCATTTCCTCCAAATTCCGTGTATGTGTAAGCCTCCTCGTTATAAATCGCCCTGGCCCTGGTCAAGAAACCATCATAATGTTCATACCCGCAACTTTCCCAGGCAGTGCCATTAGCGCCTATTCCGTAGTACAGACGCCCGGCCCTGGTGGTTATTCTTGGATTGATAACCAGTACGTCCACATGGTTACCAACGGGCATGGAGTTCAAATAGGAATAAGTAACAGGGCCGAAACTGCCCACTTTTCCAAGGGATACGGACAAAGGTGTAAGGCTCTCGGATGAACGGTCCATGGAAAAAACGGCACAAATCTCATAGGGCAACGTGGCGGCGTTTTCGTAAACGAGGGTTTTATACACCAGGGAATCGGAATTGGCCCTAACCGTGGTGGGGCTAGCCGAAAGTATGGGATAGGCTGGCAGCTCACGGTATGTAGCCCCGTCCGGAACCACGGGCAAACCCGATGAGTTGCTATGGTCAAGAAGATAAGCCTTGTCGGGATTGAACCCGCTGAAGAAAAGGGTATCGACTTTAACCGGGAAAGGCGTGTTGTTCTTTACGGTAACCTTCACCCGCACCACGGGACGCAGCAGGTCCACCGTTTCGGTTGCCACTGAAAGGCCAACGGGTATGGTCTTCTGCCCGGTAAGGAGCATTTTGGTGGAAGGAGTCACCGGAACTGATGTGTCGGAGGAATTCAGGGAGAGCAATTTCCTGTCCAGATATTGCGTGAAATCATCACCTGGAGATACCAGCTTTTCATTTGCCGATATTGCGCCGTCTTGCCATTCGGTGGCATCTATGTTTGCATAGGCATAGACCTGATAGTTCCCCGGAAGGAGATGCTCGAAATGAATCACATCCTCCATTACCGATGTTTCCGCCACAGCATCCTGCAGGTCACTCACTCCGGGCACATAGGGGTAGGCTTTATAAACGGAGCCGACGACTTTGCAATCATTGTCGGTCAGGACCACAAGGACATTGTTGAAAAAGAAACCGTCCTTAAGGCTGTCAGCCAAAGTTTTGGTTTCAACGCGCATGGCGCCCCCACTGTCAAGCCGCAGTTCAATCGCACCGAAGCCCGAATCGGGCCCGGTATCAAAGCGCTCCTCACGTCCACAGGACAGTGCGCACATTAAGATGGCAATTAGAAGAGGTATGTATGATGCGCCTTTTTTCATCCTTCAAAGATAATGTCGTCGGTTATAACGGTCACCTCATCCCAAGGGACGGCCTTGACGGTAATGTCCAGTCCACTCTGGGTAAGGGTAATGAAGTAATTGTAAACGCAGTTCGGAATCCAGGTGTCCGCACCGGGGACGCCGTCGCAGTCGGAAATGTTCAGGACAGTTTCCACGGGTTCTCCGTCATTATAGGAGAGTGAGAAGCGCACCGCAGCTCCTGCGTCAAGCGTGTGCGGAACCATATAGTACCAACCCATCGGCAAATACCCGTCAGGGTCCGAAGCCACGGACGGGTGTGGAATATTCTTCCTTCCTCCACCGGTGGTGGAATTCCACGACGCAACGGTAGTTACGGTGCCGGGTGTCCACATTGACAGCGATATGGGATCCACTGCCGGATTGGTAATACGGGTCTGGATCTTGAACGTCCCAGCCGCAGCAATGTTCTCGAGACGGAAAGATGTGAGTTCGTAGCGGTCTGAATCCGAAGATGCAGCCTTTCCAAACAGGAAACGCACGGCGGAAGTGGCATGCTTGAACTCCAGTTCCACGGGATCGGTACTCACGGCAGCATTCCTGTATGCCCTCGCAACCATCATATCCTGATTCGAACCAGTCTGGTAGCGTACGTTCAGATAGAACGCATCGCCTATCCAGTTATCCTCTCCGGAATAAGGGAAAACTGCGGTGAAATAGTAGTCGCCGTCGTCTTTCCAATACTCCAACGGAGAATAGTTCCAGACACTGCTGTAAGGCTCTGCGGGAGTAAGAGGATCCGGCACGGCATCATAGCGGAGACTGCGGTTGGAGAAAATGCGTTGCGTCGTATCATTCTTGACGCGGGTTCCGAAGAGGCTGGCCTCGTTGCCCACAGTAAGGAGTACAGTGGGGTCATCCGGCTTGAGAGCTTTCGTCCCGGCAACAAGGGAGGATGAGAAAGATAACGGAGTGCATCCTTCCCGGATGTACACGGGATTGTCCTTCCCGCAGCCGTAAAGCAGCGAGGCAAGAAGCAATGCCGATATGATACTCCGCAATTTCATCCTATCCTGTAATGCTGTAATTGAATACGTCGCCCCAGTCACTCCATCTTACCGTGAATTCGATAGGATCGTCGGGTGAGATCCTGAGTTCCAGTGTATAGTGTTTATTCTTCTCCCAGTGGGACCCGACATTCTCGAAAACATTGGAAAGGAGGACTTCTCGGGCCGTAGTCCGCTCATGAAGGATGCCTGCATATGACACGGTAAACTCTACATGGAGCCTTGCCGCGGCATTTGTGAGCTCCTGCGGAAGCGGAATTACGGGCGGAAGAGACTGTGCCGTAGTCGTGAGGGTAATGTCGTCTGTATTGACGGCAGGGTCGTCGGCATATAGGACGAGATTACCCCTGGCGCCACTCCAATCTGACCACCCTGAACTCCGGTGTATAGCCGTGAAATATATTCCGTCGAAGCGGACAGCCTTGAGCTTTACGGTGTACTTCGATGCAGTGTCAACCTTTACCACAGACACGTCCACCATGGAAAGGGCGTGGTTGAAAGGCATGACCACCAGTCCTGAGTTGCTGTTTTTGGTCTGGTTTTTAACAACGTCGGACACCAGGAAATCCGTGTGGCCGTCGGCTGTGTACTGGATATCAGGAATAGTCTTGGTAGCCGAGGTGAATTCCGTGGTGGTTCCGGCTTTGTAAAGGACCGGAGACGCAGAGTAAGGGCTATAGGCCCAGAAGCTTAGTGGATCCGAAACATCCGGCCAGAACCTCGTGGGCGAGTATGTGTAGGAAGCGCCGGTGTGGGTGACTTCTACGTTATACATGAATCCCGGAGCAAGGTTGTTATTGGGTCCGTTCATATTGCCCTTGTACGCGAATACTCCGAAACTGGTGTTGTCTGGATATGCAGCCTTGGTTGCGTCGTCGTTCAGCAGCAGCGACCCGGCTCCGAAACGGATGGGGTCATCCAACTCCGGTGCCGGATCGTAAGTCTTCACGCACCCTGCCAGGGTTGACAGGGCGAGCGTGCAGACAGCTGCTAATATGAACGTTACGCGGTTAAGCACAAATGATTAGTTGAGGATGTAGTAGTAACCGTTGTCGGTGCCCCAAGGCTCCATTGATGCAGTAAAGTTGATAGCCTCAGCATCGATGGTGATGATGTAGGTGTAATGAACGCCTGCAACCCAGCCGCCGACAGGGGTGTCATCGTTATAATCACCATCACCATCAGAATCTGTAGGATAGTCAACCTTGTCGAACAGTACCAGATCATAGGTCTTGTTATTGAACGTGTTGACCACTTGGTTAGGTTCTGTTCCGGTTGTGATTGTGTAGGAAATTTTAAGCCTCTGGGCATCGGCAACAAAGGTCTGTGGCATAACAATGAGATTGTTAATCAGATACTGGCTGCTGGCATCAGTAGTAACATTGGTAGGAAGAGTGGAAACTTGAGTTGCACCGCTAATGTTTGTGTAGGTTCCGGTTCCACTAGGTGTCCACGATACAATTGCAGTATCTACCGGATCTGCAGGAGATACGGAATACCCTGTTACATCAAATTTACCTGCATTGTTAATATTCTCCAGAGAAACAGCAGTAATTGCAAGAGTTCCATCGTTACCGATACCATTACCCTTGCGGACTTTAAGGTCAAAGAGGGCGTTGATGTGGCGGAAGTGAAGTTGAACTTCCTGACCGTAATTGGCCTTGAGGACGTGCTTTTTATCAGCGACGAGGATATCGTTATTGGCTCCCAAAAGGGTGAGGGACTGAGACTCGAATACGCCAGTGCTCAATGTATGGCTATTAACAATAGCGGATGCTTCAACATCCTCACTGGGAGAGATTGCGTAGAAATCATAGTAGTCATTGTCCCTATTCCAATAACGAACAGGGGAATAAGTCCAAGTGGTCCCGTTATCTGTGCTGACGACTGTTCCGTCGAATTGGGTTGCAGTAGTGGGAGTATATGCATACACGAAGAACTTGTCTCCGTTTGCAAATGCGCTTCCACCTGCGCCACGGGCTTTGGTAAGTCCACCAGCCCAAGAACTCAATTTGATTTCAGCGCCATCACTGTGGTGATTAATGTCGTAGGTCCTGCTGCAAGACACGGCCGCGAGAGCGACTGCTGCTACGAGGAAAATGTAACGTTTCATAAACATTTGGTTTAATGAGTTAATAAAAAATATATAAACAATTGCTAATTAGCTAATTATGGTCGTTGAACCCGTTTCTTCGTTCCAGTCTCCAATGAGTGGTTTGAAGCCCCCGCCGCCTTCATCTATGGGAGGATCTGTATCCTCGGGCGGAAAGTCGGCCACGTCTATCTCCAGAGGTATCACTCCGCCCGTGGGAAGGGCTCGGATCTGGTCGGTTACGTCTATTCGTATATTCTTGTATTTGCCTGTCTTGAAGGCCACGTTCAGCACGAGCCAGTGTTTCCCCGCTGGCGCGGCGGCGACGCTTGCATCATCGTAAGGGTTGCACCCGGGGATGCCGAAGGTCAGGCACCTTGCGCCCAGCAGGTCGGGATCGGCCGCCGCATTCATATACACATCCATCGGCACGCTCACGGCGGTCGTCGAGGTCTCCCCTGTGCACAGGTTCACGTCATCCGACACACCCGTCAGTGCCGCTCCGTTGCTGCCTGCCACACGCTCAAGGTTGTTGAGCAGTTTCACCTGGAACAGGTAGATGAAGGATGCTGGCTGAAGATTTCCCTTTATGCGGAGGATGTATTTTCCGTCCTCGAAGTCATAATCCTCAAGGTTGTCGGTAATGTGATGCGCGGGGTCGAAAAGCCTGAACAGCTCGTCCGGCATCAAGGTCACGTTCTCGTTTATCTCATCCGGATCCGCCTTTGTAGCTGCGGCCTTCTGGGCGGATGTCTGAACCGGCAGGGAAGCCTTGAGGCCGGAAGATATGATACGGGTATAGGCGTGTACATCGGCCAGGTCATCTTCCGATCGGAAGAGGAGCACCTCGGAATCGTTGTTGTGGAAGAGCAGGTCGTGGATGCCCACGAAAACGTCTGCCTGTCCTTCGAGTCCGCTGAAATTATAAACGTTGTGCGACTTTGGCTCGCCGGCATCGTCCAGCGTGAAGATATGCATCCTGACACCCTTAGGTTCGGTATATCCTAGGGGGCCGTATGCAGTTGTGTTCCACACATAATCCCACTGGGCCTGCCAGTTGATCTGCCAGAGGATGTCTGTGGTTATGGTGGTCTGCATGACGACCTTGGTAGCCGCCACCTTGCGCAGGTGCAGCATGGGCTCGATGGTGCATCCGCCCAGGACGAGCAGTGCAACGATGGTCGTTATGCAGTTTCTCAATTTCATCTTCTCTTTCGTGTCAACAGGTCGTAACCTATTGAAAAATAAAGTCTTGTAGGTCCGAACCAGAGCAGACGCTTGCTACGCTCCTTGAAGTCTTCCGGCTTGCCGAGGTAGTCGTAGTAGTACCAGCCCGTGGCCTCGTTGCCCCAGATGTAAGGGTCGTACCTCGACCATAAAATTCCGGCCGCCAGTCCTGTGTCGAAGAAGAAACGGCTGCTGCCGAAATACTTCTTGAAACCTATGCCGAGCGAGCCTCCGAGGCCTTCTCCTATCCATCCTTTTTCATCGAACCCTATGCCATACCGCACCGCATTCACACTCCCGAAAAGGTAGGGTCCTTTATATAGATACACATTTTGCTTAAAATAACGCTTCACCCAAAGGGTGATATTGTTGATTTGCATGAACTTGTGGGTGTCCCAGTGCTGCCACATGGGCCATTCGACATCCGCGCCGAAGGTAGTGCGGCCATCGTAAGGGTAGTATTCGAGGCTCACGGACGGTATGGACGTGAAACCGTAACGGGGGATGTAGGTCGCGTCGTAAAGCAGGTTGGTGCTCACGCCCAGAAGGGGTACGCAGGGTTCTTTAGATTCGTCGGGCTTCTGGCGGGTAATCGACTGGTTATCAGCCACTTGACTACATTCCTCCTGCAGGGAATCAGGGGGGAAGGATTGGCTTAAAGTACTATCAATCAATGCTTTACCCGCCAAGGTTTCCGAGGTGGTATCGGCTGGCTTCTTCGTCTCGCTGGATTCCTTCGCTTCACTTGGAACGACAGTCGCAGTGGCGGCAGAGTGCGACGAGACGATAATCATGACACCGCAGCGCAGATAACGGTAATGGGCCCTGAGCAGATACTGCCACAGGTCGCCGACCAGCGGATCCGAGCCGAGGCCTTTTGAAAGACGCCATTTGCGGGAATCGAGAGAGATGGTCGAATCGTCGAGGATGCGGAGGATCTTCTCGCGGGAGGCATCGGAAAGCTTGCTGTCGGCGGCCACCCTGCTGCGGAGCATGGCCCACGACTCGCCTGCGGGACTGAGCTTGAACTTGCCGAGAGTTTCCGGATAGTTCTTCAGTATCAGCCACTTCATTTCGGCAGAACGAAGTTTGCACAGTTCCCTGTTATGATAAAGGCTTCCTTCCGGCGATGCAAAAGCTTCTACTACAATCTGCTCAATATTAGCCGTGCCCAGAGAATCGATGAAACGGAAGATCTCCTGCTCAACGGCAGCATTGTCAAGATAGGTGCGGTCATAATGGGGGTTGTCCCACCTGAAGCAGACGGGGAATTCGCGGGTAACCGTTGTCTGAGCATGTGCCATGCAGGCGGCGGAAAATGCGAATAAAACAGCCATTATGATATTTCGACACTTCATCTAATTTTGCAAATATAACGTAATATTCCTAGAATATTACCTGTTTTGTGCCTAAAACTGCTATCTACGATAGTTGTTTGCTATTCGGCAGATTATTTTGTATCTTCGCATAATCATTCCAAAACACTATGAGCCAACTGCATGTTATCGATCATCCCATGATTCAGCACAAGCTGACCATCATGCGCAAAAAGGAAACCGGATCCAAGGATTTCCGTGAACTTCTCAAAGAAATCGCCCTCCTGATGGGCTACGAGGTCACCCGGGACCTCCCGTTGGAAGATATTGACATCGAAACTCCCATCTGCAAGATGACGGCTAAGGAAATCGCCGGCCGCAAGATGGCCATCGTTCCCATCCTGCGCGCAGGTCTGGGAATGGTCGAAGGCCTGCAGACGCTCGTGCCCGTGGCTAAGGTCGGCCACATCGGCCTCTACCGTAACGAAGAAACCCACGAGCCTGTAGAGTACTACTGCAAGCTTCCGGAAGATATCGACGACCGCCTTGTCATAGTCACCGACCCCATGCTCGCCACCGGCGGCAGCGCATCCGACGCCATCACCATGATCAAGAAGCGCGGCTGCCACAACATCCGCCTGATGTGCCTTGTTGCAGTCCCTGAGGGCATCAAGAAGGTGCAGGAAACGCATCCGGACGTAGATATTTACGTGGCTGCCGTGGATGACCACCTCAACGAGAATGCATACATCGTTCCGGGCCTTGGAGACGCCGGAGACCGCATTTTCGGCACAAAGTAAGATTACTTCACCGAGAACCGTACGGATGCCGTGCTGCCGTCCTGATCTACAACGGTAAGCGTATGCTGTCCCGGAGAGGGAGCAAGCAGCATCTCGTGACGGAAGGTGGTTTCCCCGACATAAGTATTATCCAGATGCCACCAGAGCGTGGCATCTGTTTTATGATGTGCGGCCCGGAAGACCACCCCTTCAACCTTGCCGGAGAGTTGGCGGGGAAGAACAAGCACCGCCCCGTTCTGAGGATAGATAAACTGCACTGCAGCATCGCCGGAGGCCTTCCGGGCACCCGTATACTCGGGATGATACGGCTTGTAGTACCACTCCATCGCCGGAGGAAGCACGAATTCACCGCTGCTGTGGTATCGGCAGGGTTCGCTGTCCAGTCCTGCAGCGGGAATCAGCATCGGTTCCGAGGTGCATTCCGGGCCCGCCAGGTGCCCGGATGCGGTACAGACATCGGCGTAACAGCCATCATTCCCGGAAGTGCCTGCCGCGAGGGACCCGGGTTCCGGGAACCATTCATCCGAAGCCGGCAGAAGGTTCAGGATGTCGAAGAGTACGGGACCGGCAGTACGGGCGCCTACCAGGCCGGGAACCCCCTGCCCCTGAGCATTGCCGACCCAGACCCCTATGGTATAGGCAGGAGTCATCCCCACCGCCCAAGCATCGCGGAATCCATAGCTGGTGCCGGTTTTCCATGCAGCTTTGCGAACCGACCGTATCAGCCTCCAGTCCAGCTGGTCCGGGCGGTTGACCTCCTTCAATGCTTCAAACGTATACCATCGCGCGACCGGGTCTGTAAAGGGAGACGAACCCCGAACGAAGGCAGAATACGCTGCAGTTATTTCGTCCAGACGTGCCTCGGCGCCGCCCAGGATCAATGAAAGTCCGTAATGCTCAGACGATTCCGTGATGGTGGAGAGCCCGGCCTGCTGCAACACCGCATGGAACTTGGGCACACCGTACTGCCGCAGCAGGAACACCGACGGCACATTCAGCGAACGCGCCAGGGCCTCATCTGCCGGAACGGCTCCGTAGAACTGCCGGTCGAAATTCTGGGGCGCGAATCCGCTCAGGTTCACGGGGATGTCCGGCAGCAGCGTCCGAGGAAGGATGGTCCCCTCCTGCAAGGCTGCTTCGTAGAGGAAAGGCTTGAGGATACTGCCCGTAGAACGGGGCGAGGAGGCGATATCCACCTGCCTGCCGGGCCTGTCCCTTTCGGGAGACGAGTTACCGACATAGGCCACGACCGCACCGCTGGCATTGTCGATGACCACTGCCGCCATGTCCGCTATCCCCTCCTGCGCCAGTTCGTCCGAGCGGCGGTTCACGGCCGCTTCCACAGCCCTCTGAAGAGGCAGGGAGAGACCGGTTCGCGTGCGGACTCCCCCCGGGCATTTTTCTACGTAGTGCGAGGCCAGCGAAGGCAGGGGCAGAGGTGCTTCCGGCAAAGGCTCTTCGATTGCTGCGGAATAAGTTTCGATGGGTATATCCTTATGGTCCAACAGTCTTTTCAGCAGGCGGTTACGCTTCTGCAGCAGTTCTTCCCTACCACGGCTCAGGTGAAGCGTGGAAGGAGAGTTCGGGAGCACCGCGAGCGTGGCGGATTCCCCCCAGGAAAGCTCGGATGCCGGGCGGCCGAAATAGCGCCACGATGCGGCTTCCAGCCCAACGACATTACCCCCGAATGGGGCATGGGAGGCATACATTGCCAGTATCCTGCGTTTGGAGCAGCGGAGTTCCAGCCTGGTTGCCAGCACCGACTCAATCATCTTCTGCCAGACAGTACGTTCTTTCTGCCTGCTGAGGCGGATGACCTGCATGGTGATGGTGCTGCCTCCGCTTACCACATGGCCGCTACGGATGTTGTCGCGCGCAGCACGTAGAAGTGAAACCGGATTCACTCCCGGGTGATAGCGGAAGTGCCTGTCTTCGAACTGGATAAGGGCGATGGCAAAGCGCACCGGCACGGTGTCGCAAGGAGGAAAACGCCACTGTCCGTCGGCAGCAATCCTGGCTCCCAGCAAGTCTCCTTCCGCACTTTCCACCACGGTGGAATAGCTCACATTCCGGAAAAGATTACGAGGGAGACAGAAAAGCCAGCCCAGCAGGAGAAGACCTGCCAGGCTGAAAAAGATTACCCGCCTGCGCGGGAATCTCATCTTGTAACCACGGCTTTGCCGGAGGCGGTGGATGCGTTCACGGCCGGATCGTACATGGCTTCACATACAACTGCAGGAAGCACATAACTGCCTTCGTAGGCTGCACGCAGCTGCACCGAGAAGGTCTTAGAGCGGCCTGCAGGCAGGCCAAAGAACCAGTTCACGCGGTCGTCGCGGATGTCCTTATAGTCGTAGCCATCCTCGGCAAGAGCGCCGCCCTGCAGGCGGTCGTTAACAATTTCCCATCCGGAAGGGATGCCGAAATTCAGTGCCAGGTTCTCGTGAGCGCGGACCGCATCTCCCGTAACCTTGATAGTTGCGGTAAAGCGGGTTCCCTGTGCCAGAATAGCCGGATTGACGGCTGAGCCATTCTCCCCGGTGTATCTAACCTCAACGCCCAGACCGTTGGAAACTGCCTTCTTCGCTCCATCTCGGGAAACGGAAAGCACCGTTCCATACAGCATACCGTCGCCAAGATTCTGCACGGTGGCGCTGCCGGAAAGCGGCACCGATACCATCGAAGCTGCAGAGGCGACATCCTTTCCGCCAACCGTTGCGTGGATTGCGGCATTCCCGACCTTCTTATTAAGATGATCGAGAGCGATCGCCGCAAAGGCGCTTTCCTGAGTAGACATGCCGCGCTGGGGAAGTTCGGAAGCAACGGCAAGCGCATCTGCCACGCGGTCGTTCAGCAAAAGGGCATCAAGGGCGATTAATTGATCGCGCAACGCGGTGCCATAGGTAATATTATATGGTTCATATTCCGGGAACTTGCTGCTCACTCCGTCCAGGAGGCCGGCAGCAAGAGAAGACTTGCCACTCAGTGCATAGGCGGAAGAAAGCATCCATCGGGCCTGATCGCCGATATCACCCGCTTCTTTCAGCCTGTTCATGCCGGCAAGATTCGGAGATCCTGCAACAGCAAGGGAATAGAGCCTATAGGCTTCGTCCAGATTGGAGAAGAAATTGTTCCCGGCGACACGGAACACCTGGCTCATCTTCTGCTGATAGCCCTTCCAGTTCTTGATCACACCGGCATTCACTTCAAATCCCTCCTTGGAAGCCTCGGCAAGGAACTGTCCGGCCATGGAAGAAACCCAGGTTCCGGAAGTGCCTCCGGTCCAGTAGGCGAAACCTCCGTCCGCCTGCTGGCGGGCATAAATCTGACAGATAATAACTGGTATCAGTTCTTTAGATTTTGCAACATCGGCTTCAGACAATAGAGGAAGAAGGTGCAGCAAGGTCAGGCCGCGTGCGCTCAACTGCTCAGTGCAGTTGTAAGGATAATCTCTCATGCCCACAAACAGCTCCTGCACGTCTACGGCAGGGAAACCCGCCAACTGCAAGGTGTTGCCGAACACATCGCGTGATTCACCTTTCTCCAGCAAGAAATGCTCTACAGTCGTGATTGCCGGATTAGAATTCCGAACATTGAGCGCGATCGTTTCCGAAGCCTTGTGACTGCCGGCAGAAGCACTTACAGTAATGTGTGCCACGCCCTCGTCGTCAGTCGCCATCAAGGGGAACTGCACCAGTTTGTCGCCTTTGCCGGAGAACTTCACAGTCTTGACACCACCTCCGGATACGGGCCCTTCGGCTTTGACCGTAACGCTTGCTTCGCCAAGGCCATCCTCCATGGCAAACACGTTCACCGCGGCGGTTGTCTCCTCTCCGCTGCCAAGCACTCGAGGCAGCGTGGTCACCACCATCAACGGACTCTGCACGGGAACGGTCTTCTCCGCATTGCCATACGCACCGTCGTGCCCGGCTACCACCATCACGCGCACGCTACCCACATACATGGGAAGCTGCAGCTTGAGCACGTCCGAGCCTTTTGCTATGGTCTTCGGGCCACGGTACAGAACCACCGGATTGAAGCGGTTGTCCTTGCGGGCACCGCGCACCGCGTCTTCATCACCGCCAATCGCGGCAATGGGCGACAGCTTTCCTCCGAAAGCGCCTATCACCTGGTCGTAAAGGTCCCAGGTAGACACTGTGAGGGCCTCATTCTTATACATCCTGCTCCAAGGATCGGGTGTCTTGAACGCGGTGAGATCCAGCAGGCCTTCGTCCACGATAGCCAGAGTATAGGTCATCGGCTTGCCGCTGCGCTCGCTCACCTTAACCGTAAACGGTTCTTCCGGATGGATCACGTCCGGCATAGTCACCACCGGTTCCAGATGTGAACCGGGATTCTCCACCTTGATGCGCTGCACACCGTAAAGGCGTATGGGAAGGTCGTTCTTCACAGAGCCATATGGCTGCAGCAGGGTCACTCCGGCGTAGATATTCGGGGCCATGTCCGCTGTCACGGTAAAGTTCCAGGGTGTATCTTTCGAGGATGTTTTCACCCACTCCCTCGCTATCACTCCCCCGGCGTTCTCCAGGGTTACGAGAGCCTGTCCGCCCTCGGCGGCAGGGATGTAGATGGTGGCCTTCTCGCCCACCTGATACGAAGGCTTGCTGGTGGAGAAGGTTAGCATGGTGAGGGACTCGGGATCCCTGCGGTCGGCACGGCCGCGATACTCGGGCCAGTCGACAGTGAACCGCGCTCCGCTCACATGTCCGGACGTCTTATCCCGCGCAAGCACCAGATAATTGCCCCAGGCAGGATAATCGACCTGGAAGGTAAAGGAGGCATCCTGCTGGCCTGCAACCAGTTCTCCACTCTGTACCTTTTCTACGGAAGATCCGTTTACGTATGCATCCAGGCTGCCGCCGGCGTTGTCCCACCACCAGTTCCAACCTGTCTTGAAGACGGCATATTCAACCCTGTGCCCGCTGACGCGCCGGCCGGCGGCATCCACAACCGCCAGGTTGAACCTGTGAGCTTTGTCGGTCTCAAGGAATTCACCGTCAGGCACTCGAACGCCCACATAGGTGCTGTACGGGGAATACGGAATGGTTTCTGTGGTGAAACTTTCATCTCCGCCGGGTTCCTGAACGGTCGTGACCACGAACGCCTGCAGCATACCGGGGGCATTCTGCGCGGCAGGAAGGGTCACCCTCGTATTCAGATTGCCGGAAGCGTCCAGGCGAGCCTTGAACAGATCTATCTCGCCCGCACCGAATGCATTCACAGGGGCATAGAAGGAGTATCTCTCAAATCCCTTGAATGGAGATCCGCTTGCTTTGCGAAGCGTTATCTGGGCCCGGACGGGCATGTTGCCTGCCACTCCTCCGGAAAGCCAGGATGCGCTGGCCTGAAGGCCGACCGACTTGCCTGCCTCCATCACGGAAGGATAGAAAGTATTGATCTTCAGCCTATTGGGCTTGATGGCCTCCACATGCAGCACCTTGTGGAAGCTGCTGCCGCCCACTTTCAGGTAGGCGTTCCAGTATCCCGTAGGATCATCCGCCTTTGTGGGAATGTCGAAACTGAAGAATCCGTCCGTACCCTTGCGGGTAAGCTTGCTGTAGAACTGGCCCTCGGGGGTATATACTTCAAGCGTGGCCGGATGCCCTTCAGGCAGGATTCTGCCGCGGTCTGCGACCAGTGCTGTTACATGAAGGGTGTCTCCCGGACGCCAGACGCCGCGCTCGCCGTAGATGAAGGCCTTGATGCCCTGCTGGAGCACCTCGCCTCCCACGTCGAAACGGCTGGTGGAGCGCTCGTTGCCGCCGGTAACCTTGAGGTAAGAGGTGCTGCCTCCTGCCTTGGCCACCACGGCGAAAGGCTTGCGGCTGGCATTGAGGTCAAGGGTTGCCAGGCCACTACCGTCAGTCTTGCCCTTGGCAATACTTTGTAACTGGTAATCAAACACTTCCAGCTTTGCGCCGGACACGGGCTTTGCGGTGATCAGATCGGTAACCGCAACCCATATCCGGTTTCCTCCGGCATAATCCGCCATCAGGCCGAGGTCGCTGGAAAGCAGCTGGACCGCAGGGAATCGGCGGGATTCCATATAGTAGGATGCCTTCGACGGATCATCGGATTCATTCCAATTGTATTCGTCCCAGTCGTAGTAGTTGTCCCAATAATAAGGACTGGGCTTGTCCCATTCCGCCTCATCAGCCTTGGAGGGCCTGCCGTCCGGCTTGCTGACGGCCTGAACGGGATCCTTGCCTCCATAGAGGCTCTGGTCCTGGCGGAAGCTGAGGCGTATGCGGTAGATAGCCCCGGGTTCCTGCTTGAATAGGCCGCTCAGATCGATGCAGTGGCTGTTCCATTTATGCAGGTCCTTGGAGGCATCCAGGGCGACATCTCCCTTGTAGACCAGGCGCCCGCAGCGACGAAGGTCGTCATTCCCGCCCAGGTCGTTAGTCTGAAGGAACATGAGAATGTTCTTCTCGTATATCTTGACCACTCGCACCTCTACTGCGGAGAGGTTGACCGCGCTGAAAGGCAGGATGAGGCTTTGCCTGTCCGGGAGGATGCTGCCCTTGAAGGGGATGCGCACGGCCGGCGCCTCGTCGGTTTCCGGGAAAATGCGGGTGAAGTCGGTTTCGAGAGCATTCCCACCGGCACTCTTGAGTCCCTTGTCCATGGTGAGCATCATGTCACCTTTGCGCCCTTCGAAGTGCACTTTAATAATCTGGTCCTGCACCTGAACATAGCTGCGGGCAACGCCGGAAAGCTCTACCAGGCCCTTCACGGTAGCATTGGAGGGGGATTCACTCATTCTAACCTCGATGCAGTTCTCTTTCACCGATGCCTGCACCACGCGGAAGGCTTTGCCGTTATCCGGCTCAAGTGCATCCTGAGAGGTCGCCGGGCGGCTTCCCTTGACAGTGATGCCGAAGGGGAACTCCTCCGGTGCACCCTGAATCACTTTGCCGAGGGCAAAAGATACCTTATAAGTTTTGCCTGCTTTAAATCCTCCATCCTCCGGCTCGAACGATACCGACTGGGGGCCGTTCCACTTCACCGTTCCCTTCAGGGCCGGTTTGAAACTGAAAAGCCCGTCCGCAGGCTGCTCAATGGCGTCTTCCGCCAGTTCGATGCGGATGGCGGCATCTTCTGTGACGATGCCACCGGTGAATGCCTTAATGTAGGGTGCGAAATCCTGAGCCGAGGGCTCGGAAGCCTTTTTGGGCCCGCAAGCGGCGAAAGCCATTGCTCCCACCGCCAAAACGATTAAAACGATTCTACGCATATTCTGTCATTTATCGGCGCACGGCCTGTGAGGCCATGGATATCCTTACTTTGAACGTGGTTTTTCCTTTGTAATAGAAAAGGTCCAGCACGTTGCCGTCCTTCTCGAAGTAGATGGTATTCAGGAACTTATCCCTGTTACGGTTCTTGCACACGGGCTCGCACCACACGAGCGAGTATTCTCCGGTAGCCCTGGAAGCGGCGCAGATTATGGTGTAGCCGCGGAGGTCGAAAAGCGCCACATTGTAGTTCTTTCCCTTCTCCTTCCGGGCCTTTTTGTAGGCCGCCACTATGGAGGATTCAGGGTCCAGCAGCCCGAAAGCCAGGCGCGTGGCGGATGTCTCCGCCTTTGGATTACGCTCCAGCCACCATTTGATGGCATTGTCGGTGAGCAGGTCCGCCTTCGCGATGGGCACGAGGCCCGGATTCTCCTTGAATCGGGCGAGCAGCCACATCACCTCCGCGGTCGGATTCAACCCCTCGATGTTCTCCGGGCTCTGCCCTTCGATCTTGTAGGCCTCCCCTGCCGCCAGTTTGAGCGGATTGCCGTAGAAGATAGCCTGGTTGAGTATATCCTCCTCCGGCAGATATAGCATCTCCACGTATTCGGATGCCCCGTTCAGATAGGCCAGATGCAGATAGTAGCGTCCTCCCAGCGGGGAGATTATCTCCATAGGCAGCGCCAGCGCGGCCGGGGCGGATGCATCCTCCATGGAATAGACCGGGATGATGCGCGTGCCCTCTTCCTTCCCTTCCGGGGAGAGGATGCGGAGGGTGAAGTCCCTGTCAAGGGCTAGGATGTGGTCCCTGCCGTCCTTCTTCCATCCGATGGCGTCCAGACACTCCCCTGCCAGGTCCAGAGCCTGCTCACGGGAGATGAGGCTGGTATTGTCGATGCGGATGAGAGAGTCCTTGATGCCCAGAACCTTAGGCATATATACAGAAGAAGGATATCTTTTGAGGAACTTTTCTACAGCCTTCTTTGAGGGATTGGCCGTCAGTTTGCCAAATTGCTTGGTCTCGCTCTTCGACTGGGCGGCCACGCAGAGCGGCAGCGCCAGGAACAGGAGCAGAAGGGAAACAAGCTTTTTCATATCCATTATCTTTACAATTACAAATTTAAGAAAATAATCGTATCTTGCAGCCATGTCAAAAAACGTACCCAAAGTGCTTCGGATTGCGGTGCTGGTGCTGAATCATCTCGGCCTGGCGCTTACCGTCGTCGCTTTGATTTTGGAACATTTCTTCACCCGCACCGTGCGCCTGGACGGTTTTGCAACCGAACTTGTTCTGGACCCCTGGAGGGGCTGGGTGCTGGCCGGCATGGCCATGATGATGGCCGGGGCCGCGGGCCTGATGTTTATCGCGCCGAGGCCGGCGGGGAAGAGACAGTGGCGCAGAATTGCATCCGGAGTCATCCTTCTGGGATTCGTTTTCATGTGTTTCACCCTGCGCAAGCCGGGATCCTTCATCAATAATCCCAACCCGGCCCTGCAGAGCCCCTGGTTCGCCCCTCACGTGATTGCATACATGATTGCGTATTCGCTGCTGGCAATAGCTACTGTGCTCGGTGTCTGCATGCTCGTCAAAAGGGTCTGGGAAGAAAAACTGATGCCCGTCACGGACTGGCTGGTGTATGCCGGATCGGCCTTCCTCACCATCGGCATGCTGATAGGAGCCATCTGGGCCAGAGAGGCCTGGGGCTCATTCTGGAGCTGGGATCCGAAAGAAACCTGGACCTTCATCACCTGGCTCGGCTATCTTGTTTACCTGCACCTGCGTAAAGCGGCACCCCGTCGCCGGCGTGCCGCATGCTTGCTGCTGATTCTGGCATTCCTCTGCCTGCAGATGTGCTGGTGGGGCGTCAACCTCTTGCCGGCAGTGTCCGTCCATACATATAATCGCTAAGGTTTAATAATGAATCCATGGGAACAGCGCTGATAACGGGAGGCAGTTCGGGAATCGGGCTGGAGTACGCCAGGCAACTGGCGGCGATGGGCCATGGGCTGGTGCTGGTTAGCAACCAGGAGGAGCAGCTGCGTGATGCTGCTGCAGAATTGAGTGCAGAGTACGGAGTTCCGGTGGAGTGGCTTTATCTGGATCTCTCCACGCAGGGCTGCGCACAAAAGATGCTGGAGTTTTGCGATTCTAAAAATCTGGAAGTAGATATCCTCATCAACAACGCCGGCATCTTCTTCATGGAATATCTGGGCAGCCGGAACCTTCAGAAAGCCCGCACCATGGTCAACCTGCACGTGGCGGCGATCACTGAATGCTGCATCCTCTTCGGAGAAAGGATGAAGGCCCGCGGAGCCGGACACATCCTGATAATGTCTTCGATGACGGCGGACATCCCCGCCCCTGGAATCGCCGTGTATTCCGCCTCCAAAGCCTACCTGAAGAGCTTCGGCCTGGGACTTTCCTACGAACTCGCGCCGTTCGGCGTCAGCGTGACCACTATCCTCCCCGCCGCGGTGGACACAGGCCTGTACCATCTGGGCCCCCGCATGCGGAAGACCGGCCGTCGTCTCGGCCTCGTGCAAAGCCCGGAAACTCTAGTGCGGAAGGCCCTGCGCGCCATGTTCCGCGGCCGGCGCATCCGCCGTCCCGGTGCCCTCAACCTTACCGTTCCCTTCCTGGTCCGCCTCCTTCCTTCCCGTCTCATCGACCGTCTGGGGATGAAGTGGATGAACAGTGACTAATCTCCCTCTTCCAGAATGAAGATGGTTTCCGCCGGTTTCTGAAAATGCCTGGCGATTTTCAGCGCCAGAACTGTCGAAGGAATATATTTCCCGGATTCTATGGAATTGATAGTTTGGCGGCTTACCCCGACGGCGGCCGCCAAATCCTGCTGGGTGATGTCCAGGATCGCCCTTTCAACCCTTACCGTATTCTTCATCGGCTCTCCCTCCTCACCTTATACATTTCCAGATTGAACTTCACAATGAAGAGGATGAAGATTAGGAACAGGGCTGCAAACGCAAAATAAAGGAAATTGAAGCCGTGGATGAAGATGATCCCCAAAGCCAGGATGATTGCCGTACCCCAGAAACTCCAGACGAAGGACCGCATCCGGATCTGGCCCGTCATCTCGTCTTCATCTTTCTCTTTGGAAAGAGCAACGAAGCAGCAGGAAACCAGAAGGCCGAGCATGGCGGCTTCATCTATCCATTCCATATCGAAGTCAATTATTCCAAACAGAATCAAAGTACAAAAGACGGCAAAAGGAACGAGCATGCAGATTCCTATTGTCTTGAACTTGTTGGGCAGTAAATAAGTTTTCATGACGTTTTGTTTTAATCACGCCACAAAGTTAAGTATATTTTTCAAAATGTCAAGTATATTTTACATATTTTTATGTCGATCAATACCAACAAATGATGATAGACATACGGTATTTTTATATAATAATTAGTTTTGCTCATGGATTAGTATTTATGATTATGTCCCGCAGAGAAACCATCGTTGCCATCGTGGTGCTGATTATCCTCGGCACCGGGATGCATTTTGTGCACCATGCGCCGTTTTTCAATCACTTTCTGGGCTATATCTTCCCAGTGACGGAAAGCGTGATGGCGCACATGAAAATGGTATTCTACCCCATGCTGCTGCTGAGCATATACCTTTGCGTCAGCCGCCGCAGCATCCGGGAGTTCGGAGCGCCCATCTTGGGAGGGCTTGCGGTCATGCCGCTGATAATGGCGGTGTTTTTTGCCTATTGGGTTTTCATTCACCACGAAATGTTGTGGCTGGACATAATCATCTACGTGGCGATGATGGTCGGCGCTGTCCATCTGGCCGGGAGATGGCGCAACAGCAGTTTCGTGCGCGCCTGGTGGCCGCTATGGATCGCAGTCGCCGTGCTTGGAGCCGTGTTGATCGGTTACCTCACCTACCACGCACCCGAGTGGATCGTGTTTGCGAATCTGGGATAATCCTCTTTTTTTTATCTGCGGCCCTTTTTCTTGAGCCAGTTAATAAGGAATTCCGGACGGTCGGTCTGGATCATGGAAGTGCCCAGGGACAGTATCTTACCGTATATTTCGTCGGGATCACCGTCATAGGCGGCATCGTCGTGATATCCGCCGCAGAGGGATGCCCAGAGGGTGTTGATCCAGAGCTTGGAGCCCTGGGCCACCACCTTGCGGCAGCACTCCTCAACTTCTTCGTCCAGGATGGAGAAACATACCTCGTAGGCCAGCGGCGCTTCGCCGGTCTGGGCGTACCAGTCTTCATATTGAGCGAACAGGTCCTTTCCCCTGGTCTTCTGGATGTCAATGATGGGCATGTACATCATGCGGCTGCCCTCCATTTCCCCGGCCACCACCTCACGGGCCTTCTTGCCCTTGATGAGGATCTGGTCGGTCATGTCCAGAGAGTCGGTGAGCTTCACCACCAGGTCGTAATACTGGAATCCCTGGTCAACGTTGATGACAATGCGGTCCTTGCACAGTTCCAGAGCCTCCCGAAAGGTAGTGATGCGGGTACCGGGGATGGCCACGTTGTGGGCTGTCTTCAGGTTGAAGGTGGCGAGCGAGTCATAGGTCATGGTGGAAATGTCGCCCTTGCCCGTGGTCATGCGGTTGCACGTGCGGTCATGACTCAGCACCAGAACGCTGTCCTTGGTGAGCTTGAGGTCGATCTCCACGATGTCGGCACCCATACGGATGACAGACTCGATGGCGCCCAGCGAGTTTTCCGGATAGTTGCGCCAGTCGCCCCGGTGGCAAGCTACCACCACGTATTTCGAGGACGGGTCGTGGATGGCGGCAATCACTTTCTCCGCCTTGTTGGACGGTGCGCCTGTCTTGGGAGCACAGGAAAGAATGGTACAGGCCGCCGCCAGGAACAGAAATCTTACAGTCTTTTTCATAATACTGCGAAGATAATGAAATTTTATGAAGAGCGGGTAAGGTCCAATTCTATGCCGGGGACCTTACCGGCATTTCGGCCTCTCAGGCACTTCCAGCGGGTAAGATGCCGACCTTTAAATTGGACCTTACCCGAAAAAGGCGCAGCCGGGCATGACTAAGGCGCCCCTTCAAAGGAGCGCCTCGTCAAGTGCGGGGTCGTTAACTTATATCGAACTTTTCTTGTACGACCTGTATAGGTTTTTGGCACTTTTCTCAACAGGTAGGCCGAAAAATGGCCGACCCGTCGAGGTTTTGCCGGGTTTTCTATACGGGTAGGGGGTGAAAAGGGGGTACCTGTAGAGAAAATGCGGTATTTCTCTACAGGTCACTCCGAAACATCTGAGTAAAGGTCAATGAGCCGGCAGGCGAACCGCCGGTCCCGGTGGGGGGAAATAATAAATCCGTCATCGACCGGGGCGCCATCGTCAGCCTCCACGTGGAGGGAATTATCCGGTATGACAACGGTTTTTGAACGGAGAATCCGTAAAGAATTCTTATATTTGCAAGTCTAATATTATTGCCCGATGGACAAGATAGAACCCAAATATCTGCAGGCCGTCGAACTTATCAAGAAGGCTATCCTTCAGAGCCAGTACAACGCCATCCGGCTAGCCAACCAGGAGCAATTGAAGCTGTACTTTGGCATTGGCCGATACATTTCAGAGAACTCCAGAAGTGGTTTCTGGGGCACGGGGGCACTGGATATCATCAGTGCCCAACTCAAGAACGACCTTCCCGGGTTGATGGGTTTCGGCGTGAGCAGTTTGAAGAATATGCGTATTTTCTATGAGGCTTGGGCATTGCTTGCGGACAAATCGCCAACTGCGATTGGCGATTTACAAACATTTGAAAACGAGCCAGTTATAATTCGCCAACCACAATTGTCGAATTTGGATGGTTTCCCGATGCAAGAGTTTTTCGCGGTGCCCTTCACGCACCATATACGGATACTGGAGAAAGTCAAAGACCGGGACGAGAGAATATACTACATCCAAAGGACGGCACTTTCCCATTTGTCAAAGGATGCATTACTGAAGACTATATCCGCAGACGAATATCATCATCGCGGTGCCCTTCCTAACAACTTTCTCACTACTATCCCGGATACCGGGAGCGCCCGTCGTGCGATCCGTGCATTCAAAGATGAATACCTGTTGGATTTTATCAATGTGGAGGAATTGGATGCCGATGATATCGAGGACGTAGATGAAAAGGTGCTGGAGAACGAGATTGTAGAGAATATCCGAGACTTCATCCTCAAGTTTGGCAAAGAGTTCCTTTTCATCAAGAACCAGTATACCGTTGATGTAAAGGGCCACACTTTTAAGATAGATTTGCTCTTCTTCAATCGGGAGCTCAATGCTCTAGTGGCTGTGGAATTGAAACGCTGCCCCTTCAAAACGGCATATCTTGGCCAGTTGAACGGCTACCTGACAGTCTTGGATGACTTTGTCCGCAAACCCCACGAAAATCCGTCCATCGGTCTGGTCTTGTGCAAGAGCGCTGATAAATCCATTGTGGAGTACCTCATCAAGGACTACAACAAGCCGATGGGCGTAGCCACCTACCGCACCAAAGAGGAAATGCCAGAGAAGTTCAGGGATACCCTGCCGGACATCGAAGAGTTAAAAAAATTACTGTAGGAGCAAAAGAACGTTTAGATCAGGGCGAACTTCTCCACTAAGAACCGCCGCCTGGAAGGTTGGGAGCTCGCAGAATAAATACGATTCCGATTCTATGAGAATAATTGCCTTCATCCTTGCGCTGTTTACGGCAGTAACGGCCTCCGGGCAGTCTTTCCTGGAGGATGTGCATCTCTCCCTCAACAAAGGATTTGAAGGGGTTTACGCCAAAGGAGACAGCATGAAAGTCTTTGCGGAAGTTGCAAAAGACACGCCCGCGCTACTCAAAGTCTATCAGAACGGCTATTATAAGGAGTCACGCGAGCTCTGTCTCCCTGCCGGAAAGAGCGAAGTATTCAGCGGGTCTTATGACGATGCGACTGCGCTGATGTTCCGTCTTGCCAATCCTGCCAATCCGAAGGACTCCACTACCGTGGGAGCTATCGTCGCACCGGAGGACTTCCGGCCGGGATTCGACGAGCCGAAGGACTGGCGGAAATTCTGGCAGAAACAGTTGAGGCAGATGCGCAGGCAGAAAATGGAGGTAAAATTGACGCCCGTCCCCGTTCCGGGGAAGGACAGTCTGGACTATGTTTGCTACGATATGGAAGTGAATTGCATCACCGCGCGGCCGGTCAGGGGCTATCTCGCGCTGCCCAGGAATGCCGCTCAGCATAGCCTTCCTATCGCCATCAAGGCCCACAGCGCCGGCAAAATCACGGACCGATGGACCAAAGCCACCATCAAGGATGCAGTCAAACTCGCCAAGTCCGGCAGCGGCGCCATCGCCCTGGATATCAACGCTCACGGCATTCTCAACGGGCAGGACGATGCCTATTACCAGGCCGTCGGAAAAGAGTTGAACGGTTATTCCAGCTGGCCCGTCAAGGATCGGGAGTCCTTCTATTTCAACGGGATGTTCCTCCGGCTGGTCCGCGCCCTGGATTATCTTTGCTCCCGCAAGGAATGGGACGGGAAGCGGGTGCTCGTCACGGGAGGTAGCCAGGGTGGCGCCCAGAGCGCCGCGCTGGCCGGACTGGATCCGCGTGTCAGTATGGTGGTGGTGGATGTCCCGGCAATGTGGGATGTGGGTGGAATGCTCGTAGGCCGCCTCAGCGGCTGGAATAAACCACTGGAGCGCGCGGGCGTAGATTCACCTGAAGCGAAAGTCGCGCCATATTACGATGCCGCCAATTTTATGCGTTACTATAAGGGCGAACTGATCGTCAACGTCGGACTGATTGACCTGACCTGCCCCCCGGCCGATGTCTGGGCCGTCTACAACATCTGTCCTGCTTCCTCCAAGGCCATCCACCCCTGCGCATGGAAAGGTCACAGCGGCAAATACTCGGTCCCCTCTGCTGAATGGGACGAAATGAAGCGTATTATGGGCAAATACCTCGACGACGCTATCGACGCCTACCTGCAGTGACGCGGATATTCAATGATACGTAAGCGTCTCCGCGGTTACGTCTTGACCTGCGCGTGATCTGCTGCAATAAATAACCACTGTTTTATTTGCAACCAAAAATTGCAAAAAGCCATCTTCTCCCCGTGTTTGCCCCGGTCAGTCTTGAAGCTGGGGCGCAGTATTCAAGAAAAGACGCAAACAAATGAAGAATCGTTGTAAAAATCTCGCTAATAAATAAAGACTTTTGTGTGTCATTTAATAACACGCACAATGTCCAACGATAAAACACGCTCAGAGTATTTCGCCCCGCAATCAGAAATGATTTCCTTTAGCACCGAGGCCCTCCTTGCGGCATCCGATTTAGTCGTTTTAGTCACTTTCGACGGAAATGCCACGCTGGAGGACTTTGAAGCCTTTGATCTCTTTGAGTAAATAATATCCCGCCATGAACACGAACAATCCGCAACAAAAACGCTACAGGGCTCCGGAGATGAAGGTCCTCTTCATCCGCACCGAAACTTTGTGCACCAGCTCGCAGACCGAAACGGCCATCCGCGAGAACTACATTTTATATGACCTGTTCGACTAAAACAATCCCATCATGAGAAAAGTTATATTATTTGCATTGACTGTACTGGCGGTTCTTTCAACCGCCTGCGAAAAGGAAATTCCTCAGAATCAGCCTACCACGACTGATTCCAACGTAGTGGTTTTCACAGCCAGCGTTCCTACCAAGACCACCATCGACGCCAATGACCAGGTCGTTTCCTGGACGGCTGGCGACGAGGTCAAATTCGTCTGGGAGGGCGGTTCAACCACTGCAACTGCATCTTCTTCCGGTTCCAGCACCACCTTCAGCGTCGAAGTCGGCAAGGACATTACCGAACTTTATGCCGTTTATCCCGCTACTGCGGGCGATTCTTACGACGAGGGTAACGTGAATGTCCATTTCAACGGCAGCCGTTCCGACGGCTCCTTCGCAGCCAACGACATCTGCGTGGCCAAGGCAGTCAAGACCGGCGACACCTGGAGCACAACACTGGCATTCAAGAATGTGGCCTGCCTGCTTAAGGTTGGCGTGACCGATAGCGAAGTAACCAAGATTCAGGTAATGGGAGGCAAAGACACAGGTACTGCTCAAGCCATATCCGGATTACTTCCAGTAAACATCAACGGCAGCGGTGTCCTTACTACCGGGCCTGCGACCGACACGGGAGTTACGGTCAGCATGACCGTTTCCGGGCCTGGCAACTATTACATCCCGGTTCTCCCCGGCGTAACACTCAGTGATGGATTCCGTGTCGGGATCTTCAAGGGGGAATCTCAGGGAACACCCTTCTTCTATAACAGCAGCTATACTACGGTTTCCGGCAGCATTATCAAAATGTCCGAGATTGAATCCCGTGCAGGCCAGTTCTATGTCACTCCCGCCGGCTCCGGCGCAAAGAGCGGCCAGAGTTGGAATAACGCCATGTCCGCTGCAAAATTCAAGGAGTTTGTAGAGGACCAGGACAACCACTTCCTCCTGAAAGGTGCCACCTTCCATTTCTCGGCCGACGAGTTCTCCTTCGGCGACGATTACCTTGTGCTGAATTATCCTGATCACAGCAATGTCGCTTTTACGCTGGAAGGAACCGTAACTCCAACGGACACCACGACTTTCCTTGGAAGGACTGCACTCGAAGGCACTACGGCCGGCGTGCTGTGGCCTCAGCAAAACTCGTATATCACCGTCAAGAACGTCAAGTTCACTGGCACTAACGGCGCCTCCAACGCCTCGGTCATCCGTATCAACAACAGCGCAAAGGAGGTGAATCTGGACCACTGCTATTTCAGAAATAACAGCACTGCCGGCAATGGTGGGGCTATTTCTCTATTCAATTCCGCCACGTTGAACATTACTAACTGCTCGTTCTCCAACGGCACCTGTGCCGGCGGAATTGTACACGTCAACAATGCCAGTGCGGTTGTAAACATCTCTGACAGCGAGGCCAAGGGTTTCACCAAGAATGCCATTTATTCTCAGACTTGCAATACTTTCACCTGCACAAGGGTCACGTTCAAAGATAATGATGACGCAGGCGAATACGGTGCCGCAGCCTATATTTCCGGTGCCGGAACCATCACCTTCGACGATTGTGACTTTATCCGGAACCACTCCTCAGGCCAGGGCGGAGCTATTTGTATCAGCGGAACCGGTGTTACCAGTACTTTCACCGACTGCGAGTTCATCGATAACTGGTGTGACAAGATGGGCGGAGCTGTGATGATTGAAAAGGGCAACGCCAATACCACCTTCACAGGCGGCAAGTTCCAGGGCAACCACGCCGACGGTGCCCATAATACAAATGCCGCCGGTGCAGCTATTTATGCGACTGGATCTGGTGTAAAGGTAAGCTGTACGAATGTTCTATTCAAAGAAAATTACAATTATATCGGGACAAACACCTATTCCGGCGGTATTCTCCGTATCCAGCAGGAAGGCGGAGAAGGGTACTTCAACGGATGCGTGTTCGACGGCAACTGGACAAACCGCGAGAACTTAGCTAACAACCCTTGCGCTGCTATCGTCAACTGCCGCGTAGGTGATGTCAAGTATTACTTCAACGCCTGCGAATTCAAGGAGAACACTTCCGGAGTAAGCAACGATGTAGGCAGATATGGCGGTCTGAGAGGAACAGTCTTCGCCACTTTGGCCGGCAGCACCTTCGCTTTCAACAACTGCTCCTTCCACGATAACTACGGCGGACGAAACAGCGACGATATCAGCTGGATCGGCATGGATAATACAAGCAGCACCCTTATTCTTGCAAACACCACGATAGCGGGTGATAATTACCGCGCTCCTGAAACCGGAGCAGGAAGAAAGAACAACTGGGGCGTCATCAAGTTCCAAAATACCGGCAACTACTATTTCCTCAACAGCATTGTCTGCTCACTGGATCCTGTCGGTAACAGTTTCTGGGTTAACGGAGACATTATGGTTGATGGGACAACCAAGATAAGTGCTGGAGGACCGAAACTTCCTGTGTACTGCTGGTACAGCAAGATTTCCAAGGAAGGGGACAACCGTACCGCCTGGACAGAAGACACCGGTTCCGGCCATGACTACTATGCCACCAATGCCAGCTTCGGCTCCTGGACTATGCCTTACACCTGGAACGGCACGCTCACCGGAACTAATAGCAGCATGCTGGCTCCTACAGCCGATGTGAATACTCAGATTCAGAACGCCGACGCCGACTTCTACACCTGGCTGAATTCCATCGGTGCTCTCGGCAAGGATATCAAAGGCAACAGCCGCGGTGCCACCTCATGGCCCGGATGCTACCAGAGCAACTAGTCCGGCAGTTGGCTATCATGAACCAAGCGGCCAGGCCACACATCGGCCCAGGCCGCTTTTTAATATCTGAAAAAAGAAGTACCTTCGCATTGATATGAAAACTTTATCCTCATTCCTTTCTACATTACTGCTTTGCGTCCTTGTTTCCTGCTCCTCCAAGGAAAACATTGACGACAATCCACCCACTCCGCCCGATCCGCCGGGACCCGAGGTTCCGGAGGTAGTGGTGTCGAAAGGTGCCTACAAACACGTCATTATCATAGGCGCCGACGGAGCCGGAGCGTTCTTCAAGGACACGGACACTCCCCGGTGCGACGAGATATTCGCCGGAGGGGCCACGACGTACACGTGTAGGGTTGGTATGCCCTCCATGAGTGCCCAGGGCTGGGGCTCCATCCTCCACGGCGTCCTTCCTGAGTATCATGGACTCACCAACGACATCATCAAGAATACCCCTTATCCGGCAAACAGCCCTTATCCTTCCGTTTTCAAGGTGGTAAGAAGCGCCATTCCGGATGCGGCGCTGGCCTCCTTCGTCGAGTGGAACCCCATCAATGTCGGAATCGTCGAAAACGGTCTTGATGTTGTAAAAGGGACAGGTGCCGATGACGCCGAAGTAACCGGCAGAATCCTTGAATATCTGGCCGGTAACACCCCCGCACTGATGTTCGTCCAGTTTTCGTCCCCTGACGACATAGGCGAAACATACGGTTTCGGTTCTGATATCTACCTGGCCACAATCAGTACGGTAGATGCGCTCATAGGAAGTATTTATGACAAGCTGAAAGCGAAGGGTATTCTTGACAACACCCTGTTCATCGTTACCGCAGACCACGGCGGAATCAACAAGGGCCACGGCGGTGACACCGATGTGGAAAGAAATGTATTCCTCGGGGTTTCAGGCAAGACTGTGGCTGACGGCACCATCGTTGAGGCCGAGGCCCGCGACGTTGCGGCGATTGCCGCCTATGCGCTCGGGGTCGAGTGTCCTTCCACCTGGACCGGCCGCGTCCCTGCCGGCGTCTTCAAGGATGTCACCGAGGCAGACGCACATAAAGATCCGGGCGCAGAATACCGAAACCATCAGACGGAGCCTACTCCGGCACTTAGCCAGATGCAGGCCCTGCTCTCCGGGCACAATGTGGTCGCATACCTGCCGTTCGACGGCAACATAGTTGACGCTTTGGGGAAAGTGACGACCACTTCCAACGGCAGCTTGTCGTATGCCGACGCCTACTATGGCAAAGGTGTGGACTTGAATAACGGCTACGTCACGCTAAAGAACGTTGAAGTGGGCACCGGTTCCTTCTCCGTAGCCTTCTGGCTGAAGGCCTCTCCGGTGACTCCGGAAAAGGCCGACCCGTCGCTGATTTCCAACAAAGACTGGCAGGAAGGAGTGTACAAGGGTTTCATCCTGTCTTACAGGGGCACACGGGACATCAAGTTCAATGCAGGCGACGGAGGCAAGAACAGGATGGACTACGTCCGGCTCCTGCCGACTAACTATGATACCGGCTGGATGCATGTTATCCTGACGGTGGACCGTCCGAACCGCAAGGTCCGTATATATTACGACTTCACTTTTGAAGGTGACGAATCCGTGATTCCAAGTTCGCTTGCCAATACGTCCTTCGACTCAATGTCCCTCAACATCGGTCAGGACGGTACCGGCAACCTGGAATATAAGCTCCCTGCCCGTATGGACGAGTTCATTATGACCTCAGACGTCCTGAGCGAAGCCGACGTCGCCGCCCTCAAGGCCTATTACAATAAGAAATAAATGCTTACTGAATTAAAGCAACGCTGTGAAAAAAGTCGTCCTCATATTGATTCTGCTGTCGCTGATTCCGTTGACAGGTTCCTGTCAGCTCGGTGCAGATGAACGGTTGACAGGCATTCCTTCACCGGTATTCGATGGCAAACCGGAATACGTGGATTTATACTGGACGGCATGGGAGCAGGCAAAGGACCATATCAAGTATCAACCCGGACTGGTCCAGCCACGGTATATGGACGAAGGCTTTCGTGACGAGGTGATCTGGATATGGGATTCGGAATTCATGGTGATGTTCTGCAAGTATGCTCCGAAGCTTTTCCCCGGAATAGAGACGCTCGACAATTTCTACTATACCCTGCACGAAAATGCCGGATCCCCACTCAGCGTATGGCATCCGGATAACCCGCCTTTCTTCGCATGGGTAGAAAATGATTACTATAAATTCACTGCCGACACGCCGCATATACGGGAGCTCATTACGAAAAAACGTTTCCTCCAGAAGCATTTCGAGCTGTTCAACACCATGAACCATGACAGCAGTTTTCCTTTCCCCATCAGCAATGATGGCGTTCGCATCCAGTATAAAGGAATCGGTTATGAATGGCAGAGTTGGCAGAGCGGTATGGATAACACCCCGCGAAAAAGGGCCATGCCAATGTTTTGGATAGACGCTATTTCCCAGCAGGCGCTCTCCGCACTCTACATTTTCCGTCTCGCCAAAGTTGCCGGAGATACTGCCACAGAGCAGGAATTCCAAGCCAAATATCAGGATCTGAAAGAGAAGGTCAATAAGTACTACTGGGATGATAAAGATGGCTGCTATTATGATATCCGTGAAGGCGATCTTACTAAAACCCACGTTCTTACCCCTGCATCTTTCTGGCCTATGCTTGCGGAGATTCCCTCTCAGGAGCAGGCAGAGGCAATGATTCGTTTTGCCTTGCAGGATAATAAGCTTGGCGGAGTCGTCCCCTGGGTTTCCGTTTCAAGGGACGATTCCGATTTCGACCCGGATGGGAACTACTGGAAAGGATCAATGTGGCTGCCTACGGCTTATATGAGCATAAAGGCTCTGGAGAAATACGGTTTTTATGAGGAGGCGAACCAAACGGCCGAGGCTATAGTGGAGCATCAGTGGCAGACCTTCTCCCATTATGACCCGCACACAATCTGGGAATGTTATAACCCCAACAAACCAGAGCCCGCCAGCAAGAAGGAGGGCACCAAAAACGTTAAAGCGGTTAAGGCTGATTTCTGCGGATGGTCTGCCCTGGGGCCCATTTCGCTGTTTATCGAAAACGTTATCGGTTTTTACGACGTCGATGCACCGACTGCTACCGTCCGATGGAATCTGCACCAGAGTTGTCGCCATGGTATCCGGAATCTGTCGTTCGGGAAAATCAATACCGACATAATGTACGACGGCGGCAGGGTGACAGTCCGCACCAACAAGCCCTATACACTTTTCATCAACGGGGCCCCTCATTCCGTACGCCGAGGCAAGAATGTAATTAATTTGCAGAAATGTTGAGAAAGACCCTCCCGATACTACTCATTCTCGTCTCCACCCTTAGGGCCGGGGCGGAGGACTGGCAGATTACCCGTCTTGACATGCAGGCCGGGCTATCGGACAATTGTGTCAACGACGTGCTCATGGACTCGCGGCACTTTCTCTGGATTGGCACCAACGCAGGGCTTGACCTGTATGACGGTTGCAACATCGCCCAAGTCGCGTTTCCCGGCGCAGATTACGCAACGCCGCCAGTGGTCTTCATCCTCGTCGAGGACCGGTCCGGGATAATCTGGGCCGGCACGTCAGAAGGTTTGTACCGGATGGATGGGGAGCGCCTGGAAATGCGCCGTTTTGACTGCCCGGAACTGGGCACGGCTCCCATCAGGCAGATGTGTTACAGTAAAACAGGCTTCCTTTGGGTAGATGTCAAAGGTCGCAACCTTGTGAGGCTCAACACTTCTTCCGGCCTGGCAGAAACGACACAGGTAGTCGCTGAGACTGTCTGCTGTACTCCGGAAGGTGCTGTTTATGCAATTACCAAAGACGGTAAACTGTACATCTCTTCGGACGGAATGTCAGAGCCGGAGTGCCTGACGCCGGAAGGCGGAAACTCAATCCCCGGTGCCGATGTTTACCGCACCGTGGCAGTCGGGCGCCATCTCCTGATCTCAATAGAGAACGAGTCCGCCTGCACACTAGACCTCCAAAGCATGAAGTTTGAGCCCTTGCCTATGGTGAGCAGGATGAGGGACGCCATACAGCATTCCTCCGGGGAACTCTGGGTTGCCGCTCGAGATGGAATACATGTGCTGGACAGCACATTGGCGCTCGTCCGCGTTATACGCCCCTTCCATGACAATTCCTTCCGCTGTCTCACGGAAGACGGTAACGGAAAGGTTTGGGCGGGAACCCTGTTTGAAGGCCTGGCCCAGATCACACAGGACAGAATACATTTCAGGCATTATTCCAATGCATTTGCCGGCGGCAGGTTCAAGGCAAGGGACTTTGCAGAAACACCAGACGGCCGAATCTGGATAGGCAGTGACACCAGGGGCCTGCTCTGCCTGGATCCGCAAGCAGGAAATGAGCGCAGCGCCGGGCAGTTCCTCCCGGAAAGGAACATCACGGGCCTGATGTCCGAAGGAGCCGGGCTCTGGGTGGGGACCATAGACGAAGACATACCGGTGACTCTGATTGACACCGAAACCGGACGCATGACAGTTTATCCGGATGCCGGCAAGTCCGCTTATGCGTTCTGCAGAGATGCTTCCGGCCGGCTCTGGATAGGAGGCAAAAACGGTTTCATTGCAGGTCTGGACCGACCCGACGGCAGGTTCACAAGGGAAATTTTCATGCCCGCCTCGCAGGTCTGCAGCATCATCTGCACCACGGACGGCAGCGTCTGGGTAGCCAGTATAGGCGGCACAGTTTACCGCTATTCTGGAAACGTACTTTCCACATACACCATTCCCATCTCCAACATCCTTACCGACATTATAGAAGATGCCGGAGGAAGGGTATTCGTCACATCCGAGGGCAACGGGCTGTGGGAGTACGAGCCCGGCCTGAACATCTTCCAGCCGCGCAACAATCTGGAGACGCGCCCCCTTAAGATTTCGAAAGAAACGGACGTCAGCCTGCTCTGGGTGACAGGAGCGCACGGTATCCACGTCCTGAATCCGAACGACTCAAGACAATTGCCGCTTATCCCAAGGAAAGCGCTTGAAGTCGACAGTTTCAACTATTCATCAAATTTCATATCTTCCGACGGCACGCTCTACGCAGGTACTTCCGACGGCTTCATCTGCTTCTCCGCCAAAGCCCTGAGGGAACAGTCTTCGGGTCCGGCAGCACCGGTGGTATCTTCACTGTACACGTTGTCTTCCTCTGAGGATGCAGACGACAACCATTATATATGTCCTGCATCCTTGAATATCGGCCGTACGGTACACTCTTTTGCCGTGAATGTGTCAACGCTGGATTATGAGCGTTTTCCAAGCCGGGAAATTTACTGGAAGATTGAAGGTTTCAACGACTGGAAACCGGTGCAGGGCGGGACATTCACGGTCTACGATGTCCCCGCCGGGAAGTGGGACCTCAAGCTGAAGGCTCTTTCACTGTCCGGAGAAGAGAGTTCCGAGACCACTATGGGACTCAGGGTGCAGCCTCCCCTGCTGCTGAGCCCCGTGGCCCTGTTTTTATACCTACTCCTGTTCGTATCAATAGCCGTTACCCTTACATATTTTTCAGCTCGCAGAGCAAAAGTCAAGGCCGCGCGGGAACAGGAACGCAAACTGCTGGACTCAAAGCTGGAATTCCTTTCCAGCATTGCCCACGAAATAAGAACGCCTCTGTCCCTTGTGCAGATTCCGATTGATGCCCTTATCCACAAGTTCTCGGGCTCCTCGGACAACTCCGTGCAGGAGAACCTGGATATTATGCGGCGCAATTCCCTTAAGCTCACGGTTCTTATCAATGAACTTCTGGACTTCCGGAAGCTTACCGATTCCACTTTCCAGATTCACCCGGAATTCCTGGACGTGCGCAGCGTCCTAAAAGACGCACACCGCCGTTTCCATCCCATGTTCCTCCAGGAGGGTAAGAGTCTTGCGCTCACTTTGCCGGAAACGCCGGTGTACTGCGAAACGGATGTCCGTTCACTGGGGCGTATTTTCGACAATCTTCTCTCCAACTCGCTCAAGTATTCCCAGAGCCGATCCTCAATTGTGCTGTCGGTTGATGGAAGCGATGCTCACATTATAGTGGAGAACGACGGCGCCATCCTTCCGGAAGAGGAGAGGGAAAAGATATTCCAGCCGTTCTACCGCTACGAAGACAGTTCGTCGGCCAATGTGGAGGGAACCGGCCTGGGCCTTTCCACCAGCCGTCAGTTTGCAACGCTTCTTGGCGGCTCGCTCTCCATGGACGACGACCTGAAGGTGAACCGCTTTATCTTCAGCATACCTCTTTGCGTGGAAGAATCCTCTCCTGAGTCCGCCTTGCCTGTGGTTGAAATCAAAGACAAGTCGATTATGGTTGTGGAAGACGATAAGGATATGGCCCGCGTCATAGGCGAAATTCTTGGCGAGAGCTACAATATCATCATTGCCTCGAACGGCCGTCAGGCCCTCCAAAAGATAGAATCCGGCGCATCGCCCACCCTTGTGGTATCTGACGTAATAATGCCGGAGATGGATGGAATCGCCCTTACAAAGGCATTGAAGGGCAATCTGGCCACAAGTCACATCCCGGTTATTCTGCTGTCGGCCGAAGTCCCGGACGTATTCATGCAGGAAAGTCTGGAGGGCGGAGCCGATGCCTACCTGGAGAAACCGTTCTCTCCGAAGAAACTGCGCAGTACGGTGGATAACCTCATCGAAAACCGCAAAAGGGTGTACGAGTTCTACATCTCGTCGCTCCCTTCTGGCGGGGAACTTCCCACCGGGAGGGTATCGGCTATGGAACGGAAGTTCCTCCGGAGCATCCAGGAATATGTATCAACCAATCTGCACAAGAACATCACCATAAACGATATAGCCGAAAGGGTTTGTATGTCGCCCTCCTCCTTATACAATAAGATGAAGGAGTATGCCGATATCTCCCCTATGGAGTACGTGATGAAGATGCGTCTTCACAAGGCAGTGGAACTGCTCAAGGACGATTCCATATCGGTACAGGAAGTGGCGTTGGCAGTGGGCTTCAACACCCATTCCTTCTTCTCCGAGTGCTTCAAGCGCGAATTCGGCATGACTCCGCGCCAGTGGAGGGTCCGCAACGTGTCAAAACAGATGAAATAATATGTACAAGGTATTCAGCGTCTTTTTTACATTGGTATTGATGCCGTGGCTTTGCTTCGGCCAGTATGGCGGTGACGGGATTACGGTGGGAACGTTCAATGTGAGATTTCTGGATGACAACCGGCCGGAATATGATTATAAATTCGGAGGACAGCCCTGGCCGGTACGCCGTCCTGCCGTCAAGGCTTTTTTTGAGCAGGAATCCATGGATATAGTGGGCCTTCAGGAGGTCCGGAGAGCCCAGGCGGCTGATTTGGAAGAAGATTTGGGAAGGGATTGGTTTATCTATTGCCCCGGGCGTCTCAGCGGGGGCAGGATGGTGCGCACCTCTGACGAGTCTGTCGGCGTGATGTACCGCAAGGCCCGTTTCAATTTGCTGGACCACGGATGCTTCTGGCTGAGCGAATCTCCCTCAGATACTGCTTCTACGCGCCTAGGACAGTCAAACCCCATTATCACTTCCTGGCTCCGTCTTGAGGAAAAATCACATCCGGGAAAGGACATCTGGTTCTTCTCAGCGCATATAAGCTGGTCTGTGGATGCCAATCCGAGGCTTCCGGACCAGGAGGTCGAGACGCTGCTCGCACAGATTGAGAAATTGACCGGGATAAAACGGGAAGAGTTCAAATCTGCCCCCATATTCCTTGTCGGCGACCTTAACAATGCCCCTGAAAAATCCGCAATCCAGACTCTGGCGGGCTGGTTCAACGATGCACGCTTGAGCTGCCCCGAAAACGAATCGACTTCCCGCAAAACATTCAATTCCTGGGGAAAGGAGAACTCAGCCGGAATAATAGACTATATCTTCTATGGCGAAGGAAAGCCCGAAGAGTACATAGTGGACAATGCCGCCTATGCCCCGGACGTGAGCTTTATTTCCGACCATTATCCGGTGCTGATGCGTTTGACCATTCCTCCGGCAAAATACTGTCTTACGCCCCAGGCCCCGCCTCAGCCGCGTTACAACGGCCCTGCGGTCCTTGGCGCAAGGCCGGGACATCCGATTTATTTCCGTCTCCCTTTCTCCGGGGACAGGCCTATGAAATTCAGCGCCCGCGGCCTTCCGAAGGGCCTCAAACTCGACAAGGAGAGCGGAGTCGTAAGCGGAACGGCAGTAAAGGAGGGAAACTATGAGATAAAATGGACCGCCCGCAACAAGGCCGGAAAAGGAGAGGGAAGCCTGACTCTTAAAGTCGGCGACTCGATAGCCCTCACCCCGCCTATGGGATGGAACAGCTGGAATTGCTGGGGGCTCGAGGTCTCGCAGGAGAAGGTCACGGCATCCGCCAAAGCCTTGATAGAGAGCGGCCTTGCCGACTACGGCTACAGTTATGTCAACATAGACGACGCTTGGCAGGCCCAGTCCCGAAGCGAGGACGGAACGCTTCTTCCGAACGAGCGCTTCCCTGACATAGCCGCTCTTGGAGACTGGCTGCACGGAAACGGACTTAAACTTGGAATCTATTCGTCCCCGGGCGACCGCACCTGCGGTGGTTATCTTGGCTCCCTCGGTCACGAAGAGCAGGATGCCGCCACCTGGAATGCATGGGGCGTGGATTACCTCAAATACGACCTCTGCGGCTACAGGGCAATCCTGAAAGAAATGGAGTCGGTCGGTCAGGCCGAGCATAAGAAACCGTATCTTGTAATGAAGGAGGCCCTTCGTAAACAGCCCAGGGATATAGTCTATTCAATCTGCCAGTACGGACTGGAGAATGTCTGGACCTGGGGGCAGGAAGCGGGCGGCAATCTCTGGAGGACGCACGGTGACCTGACGGACAAATGGGATCGTGTCGTACGCATCGGATTTGTGAAACAACGGAATCTTGCTCCTTTCTCCGGCCCAGGGCACTGGAACGACCCGGATATGTTGGTAATCGGAAAAGTCGGCTGGGGAGAAGGTCTGCGCGACACGCACCTTACTCCCGATGAACAGTATTCACACGTATCTCTCTGGGCCCTTCTGGCCGCTCCGCTGATTATCGGCGGAGATTTGTCCTCCATTGATAATTTTACGCTTAACCTTCTCTGCAACAACGAGGTGATAGCCGTGGACCAGGACCCTCTCGGGAAGCAGGCTTCCGTGTTATGGGAAAAGGATTCCCTGCAGGTGTGGGGGCGTCCTTTGGGTGACGGGTCGTCCGCAGCCGGAATCTTCAACCTCGGCGATGAAGCTGCAACCGTTCATGTAAATGTAATCCTTGAGGCGGCAGGTTACACCGGAGTGAGCCGCATTCGGGACCTGTGGCGACAGAAAGCCTGCCCTGAGGAAACAGTTATTCCCTCACACGGAGTGGTCCTTTTGAAATTCAAAGCGGCCGGCAGCCGTCAAAAATAAATAATCGTTGCAATTGTATAAATAATTACTGTAGCAACTTGCGGCTGTCCGGGTTATTTTTGCATCAAATAGTTATTCGGATAACCATATGCAACGTTTTGTTTCATCATTACTGCTGGCTTTCTTTGCCGTAACCGGCTTCGCACAGTCACTGACGGTCACCGGCGTCGTCCTGGATGCCGCCACCGGTGAGACTGTTATCGGAGCCGGGGTATTCGTCAAGGGAACATCCAGCGGAACAGTCACGTCCATTGACGGACAGTTTTCGATTTCAGCCTCCAACGGGCAGGAAATTGTCGTCTCATCACTGGGATACAAAGACTACACTTTCACAGTCTCCGGCCCTGGTCCCGTAGAAGTCAGGATGGCCTCTTCTGCCGAGTTCCTGGATGAGGTGGTTGTCGTAGGTTACGGCACCGCGAAAAGGGCGAACCTTACCGGTGCAGTAGACCAGGTTTCCTCGGAAGTGTTCTCGGGGCGTCCGTCATCGAACGCCACCCAGATGCTTGTGGGGGCAATCCCCAACCTGAATATCACGCTTTCTGACGGCAAGCCAAGCCGCAGCGCCGATTACAACATCCGAGGCACCACCTCGGTGGGCGGCGGCGGCAATGCATTGGTGCTCATAGACGGTGTTGAAGGCGATCCGGCCCTGCTTAACCCGGACGACATCGAGAGCGTCTCCGTGCTGAAGGATGCGGCCTCGGCTTCCATCTACGGCTCCAGGGCAACGTTCGGCGTAGTTCTTATAACAACCAAGAGCGCATCGAACGAAGCGGGTAAATTCAATTTCAGCTATAACGAGAACCTCTCCTTCCTGACGCCGAGCAATCTTCCGAACATTGTCGATGACGGATATGTATATGCGAAGCTGTTCAGGGATGCATATTACAACTATTGGGGCGTGGAGCCCTCCGGAATGAACACAAGTCAGGAGTTTTCGCAGGCATGGCTGGATGAATTTCTTCGTCGCAAGCAAAAGGGAATCACCGATGAAGTGGATGTGGACGAGAGCGGAAGATATGTTTACTACGGTAATACCAATTACTACAAAATTATATACAAGCCCTATACGATGGCCCGCACGCACAACCTTTCCGCAAGCGGTACGTCCGGGAAAATCGACTACTACGTATCGGGCCGCATTTACAAGTACGACGGCATCCTGAATTTCAACCCGGACGAATATTTTACGACAGCTCTGCGTTCCAAAATCACGGCCCGCCCGTTCCCCTGGCTGAAAATTTGGGAAAACATCTCCTTCAACTACGAAAAGAATCATATCCCTGCCAGCCATAACCAGAACAACAACGGTCTGTTCCTTCGCAGCATGCAGGACGAGGGCCACGTGAGTGCTCCAGTTTTCAATCCCGACGGAACCTTCACCAAGAGCGGCGCAATGGCAATCGGCGGTCTGGTTACCGGGAAGAATTATACCGATAAATTCCGGAACAACCTGACCACTACGACAGGGGCACGTGCAGAATTTTTCGACCATACCCTCAGGCTCAACGCAGACTTCTCCTTCAAGGCGAACTGGGAGAACAACCTCAAAAAGAACACTATGGTCGCCTACAGTGAGGCTCCGGGAGAAATTACCTGGAGGGGGACACCCGGCGTGAACGACTTTATTCAGGAGTATTGGCTCCGCAGCAGCTATATTTCGACCAATACCTATGCAGAGTATGCAAAAGTTTGGAACAACAAGCACGATTTCAAGGTCCTGGCCGGCTTCAACTGGGAACAATACGCATCGAAGTCGTTCCAGATGTTGCGTTACGGGCTCATATCCGAGGATGTGGGATCCATCAATATGGCTATGGGAGACAACTTTACTGAGTATTCATACGAGGGCCGGTGGAAGAGCGCAGGATTGTTCGCCAGGCTCAATTATTCTTACGATGAACGCTATCTGCTTGAACTCAACGGACGTTACGATGGGTCTTCCAAGTTCCCGACCAATCAGCAGTGGGGCTTCTTCCCGTCCGCCTCGGCAGCCTGGAGAGTCTCCAAGGAGCACTGGTGGCACGTGAACCCGTCCATCGTATCCAACCTCAAACTGCGGGCCTCATGGGGCCAGCTCGGTAACGGAAACGTATCGGAGTATTCATTTGTGGAGAGGTTCGGTTTCTCCAACCTCAGCAACATCATAGATGGTGAAGGCAAGAGGCGCATAACCTCGATACCGAGCCAGATTCCGGACAACCTGACTTGGGAAACGTCCAGGACCATAGACGGAGGTATCGACATCGGTTTCTATAACGGAAAGATCAACTTTACCGGCGACTATTACGTGCGCAATACACTGAATATGTACACTGTGGGCCCGTCACTGCCGGACACCTACGGCGCCAGTGCACCCAAGGGCAATTATGCCGACCTGGTCACCCGCGGCTTCGAACTCTCACTGAGTTACGACGATGCATTCCCACTTGGCGGCCACGACCTCAATTTCGGGATCAAGGCCACACTTGCCGACAACCGTTCCTTCATCACCCGCTACAACAACCCGTCAAAGTCTCTGAATGACTATTACGAAGGGCAGGAAATCGGTGAAATCTGGGGATTCAAATTCGTGGGGTTCTTCGATGACGAAAACCAGATCAACAATTACTACGGCCCCGGGGACCCTTATGTGAACAAGCTCATCCAGATTAACGAGGGATACATATCAAGGCCGGGCGACGTAATCCTGGAAGACAAAAACGGCAACCACCAGATTGACAAGGGCGCCCAGACCGCGCTCGATCCGGGCGATATGGAAATCGTGGGAAACAAGCACCCGCGATATCACTACTCCCTCTCGCTGAATCTGGAGTGGAACGGATTTTACGCGTCCGCCATGTTCCAGGGAATAGGCAAACAGGACTGGTATCCGAGCGGCGAATCCATTATCTGGGGCCAGTACCACAGGCCATACGGAAATGCACTGGCCTGGACGGTCAACAATGCCTGGACTCCGGAACACCGCGATTCCTTCCTCCCCAAATACAGCGGATATTATCGCATATTCTTCTCGGGGCAGCACAAAGTGGACCGCTATGTTCTGAACGCCGCATACTGCCGGCTCCAAAACCTGCAGGTCGGTTGGAACATACCTTCAAAGTGGGTAAAAAAGATAGGTGTTAGCGCTGCCAGCATTTATTTCTCGGGAGAAAACCTGTACACCTGGTCTCCTTTGTACAAACTGACTACGGATGTTGATGTCGTCACCGCCACACACGGATCCGATGTAGACCTGGGCAACGGCACCGACAACTTTGGCGACGGCAACAGCCTTACATCCCTGCGGACGTTCTCGCTTGGTATAACCATTAAAATCTGACGGTTATGAAAAACTATATGATATTGATCGCCACCTTGGGTGCATTAAGCCTATCTTCCTGTTCCCTCGAAGAACTGCCCGTGACTTCCGGGGATAAGGCTCTGGTATTCGGCTCCGCACAGGGTCTGGAGGCATATTCTCTCTCTTTCTACAAACAGCTTCCGTCGCTGAGCGAACTGACCAGCGCAGAAGGAACTTCGGATTATGGAGTTGCAAAAAGCGTAAGCACCTTCTACACCAGCGCATACACGGCTGAAACCTCCACATCCTGGGGCTGGGGCAACCTCCGTACGGTCAATTATTTTATCGACGGCATCCACAGCGACATCTGCACCGTTTCGCAGGCAGACAAAGACCATTATGAAGGCCTCGCCCGCTGGTTCAGGGCATACTTCTACTACAACAAACTCTTCAAATACGGCGGCGTACCTTGGTTCGACCACTGCCTTAAGAATAACGAGTTTGACGAAATGTACAAGAACAGGGATTCCCGTGACGTAATCATCGGACATATCATCGAAGACCTTGACTTTGCGGCGGAGCATATCAGGACGACTTCGTCCAAGGGCAGTACGCGCATTTCGAAGAATGCAGCCTATGCACTCAAGAGCAGGGCCTGCCTGTATGAAGCGTCCTGGCGCAAGTACCATAATGAAGAGACTTCGGAATGGACGGCCGCTAAACTGTACCGCCTGGCTGCAGATGCCGCGAAAGTGCTCATCGACAACCCTCTGGTGAAGCTGAACACCAAGGTATGTGCAGATGCTTACTTGACCGACAATCCGTCACTGGGTGCATACAGGAGCCTTTTCTACTCCAAGGACATACTCACCGACGAGGTGATCCTCGGCGTACAGGCATCCCTCATCGACCTGGTGACCGGCGACGCCAACTGGTACTGGACTTCCCCCACCTATGGCGGATGTCCCTGTCTTTCCAGAGCGTTTATATTCACCTACCTGTGCACGGACGGTACCCGTTTCACGGATAAGCCCGCGTACAAGGCCATAAACTTCATCAATGAATTCACCGGCCGTGACGCCCGCCTGGCCCAAACCGTCAAGGGGCCCAGGTATGAGATAAAGGGCGGAAATTGGCGGGACCGTCGTCCCAACATAGTGGACGGGGTTGCAGTCACCGGCTACCAGCCCATCAAGTTTATTGAGGATTCGACGGAAAAGAACGGGACCTCCAAGAACGAGAACAGCCAGCCCGTTTTCCGTTATGCCGAGGTCCTGCTCAACTATGCCGAGGCAAAGGCAGAACTTGGAGAACTCACCGATGACGATTGGGCCGTCACAATCGGCGCCCTGCGTCTTCGTGCCGGTTTCCAGGACAAGCCGGGTGTCACTTCCTCCAGACCCACATCGGTCGATACTTATCTGAAGGAAACCTTCTACCCCGACATCAACGACCCCGTAATCCTCGAAATCCGCCGCGAAAGGGCGATAGAACTTGTTTATGAGGGCTTCCGTGCCGACGACCTAAAACGCTGGAAGGAAGGCAAGAACTTCGAGCGGGTGCCCTGGACGGGTATTCACGTGCCTGCCCTGGATGCCCAGTTCTCGGTAAATGACGACGACACCAAGGACTTCTACGTAACATACGATGAATACGGCGATGTGCCAAGCTACGCCCAGAACAAATACGTTCGCGTGTATCCGGAGAGCTCCACTGAGCAGGGACTCCGCCTGGACGAGAATCCCGACGGTGGCTACGACCTCCGCTATGAGGTTATCATCAAACGCAAATGGTACGATGACGACCGCCAGTATCTTAATCCCATTCCCGCCGAAGTAATACGGGACTATGAAAACCACGGATACAAACTTGACCAGAACCCTGGATGGTAAATAAAAAGAATAAAGCAATGAATGCACTGAAACTTATAGCAACCGGCCTGTCCCTTGCCCTGCTGTTGCCTTCCTGCTACAAGCCGCAACAGCTTGATTATAGTAACTGGTACACCGTCGAGAAAGATGATGGAGACCCGCTTCCCAGCGAAGATGTCAAGGGTCTTATGATAATGTCCTCGAACGTTCGTTATTACTCCGCCCGAAACAAGGCGGATGACCCCGATGTCGGAGACCGCGACTGGGAGGTTCGCAAGAAAGGCTACTTCCAGATGGTGAATACCATGCAGCCTATGGTAATCGGACTCCAGGAGGCCGAGATGAATCAGGTCACGGACATTGTCGCCAACTGCAAAGGGTACTCTTTTGTTGGCGTCGGCCGCAATGACGGAGCTCAGAAGGGCGAATCGACATCGATCCTGTACAAGAATGGTGATATTCAGTTAGAGGACTGGGGTACGGTATGGCTGTCTCCCACGCCTGATGTTGTGGCGAGTTATTTCCCTGAAATGACCGACGGGCAATACGGGCAGAGCCGCACCGCGACCTGGGCCATTCTTACAGCCAAGGAAAGCGGGCGCCGGTTCTTCTACATCAACACACACTTCAGCCTGTACTCGGCATCCCAGCCCAGGGAAGTCCAGGTTATATTGAACACTGTGAGTGAAAAATGCCCTGCCGGGCTTCCGGTCGTGCTGTCGGCAGACTGGAACCTTGAAGAGACGGATCCGATACTGGCCCCAATACTGGAAAGTTACACCAGTGCCAGGCAGACCGCACCTCTCACAGACAACATCGAAACGTTCCATTGGTGGGGCAGTCAAAGCACGATTTCCAAGCACCAGCATCTGGACCACATCTTCTGGTCCGGATTTGAAAAGTGCCTCCGATTCCGCACCCTCAACATGAAGTGGGAAAAACTGTGGATATCCGACCATCATCCGGTATATGCAATCTTCCAGTTCAAGACAGGCTCCACCGAAAAACAAAAGCCTGTTGCCGACTTCGAGATTCCCGCAAACCCCAAGATGGACGAAACCATCAGGTTTACCGACAAATCCACATCGGAGGACGGCATCGAGGTGTGGGAATGGAATATCGGCGGTATCGTTTCCTCCGCACAGAACCCGGAGGTAATGTTCAACACCTATGGCGATAACATCCCTGTAAGCCTCACTGTTACAGACCATTATGGCCAGAAGGCAACCGCTTCCAAAACCTTCTCCGTCGCGCTCTCGGAAGGGCACGACCTCACCATAGAGTGGAGCAAGCTCTATGACGATACTACCGACGGAAAGGGGACAGCCGTCGCGGACTGGACGGCTCCTGCCGTAACTCCTGCAGGCGACAAAATCTATGTCGCATCTTCCGGTTATCATATAGTCGGATTTAATCCTGACGGCAGCCTTTTCGGTTCCTACGATATCGGTAAACGCGAACCGTGCATTACCGACCGCGACATCCAGACGCCGACTCCGTCCATCGATGCCCAGGGCAATGTTTACATTCCCGTTCAATATGGTTATAGCGAAAGCGGTCACGGAGGCCTGTACTCCATCAAGCCTGACCTTTCCGACGAGAACTGGTACCACGACACCGGAAACACCTCGCAGTACCGTAATACGATTCCGGCCATTATAGGAGACTACGTCGCAGTGGTCCTTACGAACAACGGGAATGATCTTACTACAAATGCAGCGATATTCAGGCGCTCCAATGGCTCGCTGGTCCAATGCCTTACCTGCGACAAGGGCTCCTGGGGCGGTATGGCCGTGGGGTATAAGGGCGAGCTTGTTTATGCCACCAATCGCGGCGGGACCAAACAGGGACGCGAACCAGGCACCGAATCCGGAGGAGGATACCACGTATCTCCGGTTGACGGCGCCATCGGCAGCTGGAAATCTTCTCCCAACAGCGACGACGGACGCAAGACAAACCTTCTTGGAATGCGCCATTCCGACGGCAACGGCTACCTCACAAAGGCCGGCCAGCCTGCTGTGGGAACCGACCATTGCGTCTATATCTGCTCCACCAGCAACAACGAGAACATGATTTGCGCCAAATACAACCTTGACAATTACGTATTCGGATCCGCACCGACTCCCATCTGGAAGGTTGAACTGGAAACCCACTCCAACAGCGGTGTCCTCGGTCTCGGTTGCGTGCTTGACGCTCAAGGGAACGCCTACTTCCGCGCTGCGGAGAAGGTATTCCGGCTGGACGCCAGGACCGGCGCCATGGGTTGGGTTTACAATACTGAAGGCAATTACAACACCGGAGTCCCGGCCATTGACGCATTGGGTTATGTATATGTGGTCGATTATGGCGGGAACAAACTGCTCAAGCTCTCTTCTGCGGACGGCAAACTCATTTCCTCCGTAGAGCTCGAAAATCCGAGGACCAGCCCTACAATCGGTCCGGACGGAACCATTTATGTGACTGGCAGCTCTTCGCAAGGTGCCATACTCTACAAGATCAAATGCCAGAAGACAACAGCCCCCGGGCCCAACTGGTCGCAGCTCGGAGGAAATCCCCAGAAGACCGGGACGCCTCAAGGTGCCAACTTCTAATACCTATGAAGAAAGAATATATATCCCCCTCCACACAACTGATTCCGATAGTTGAAACCAGCAGGCCCATTTGCGCCAGCGTCAATAACCTGATGCAACTTGAAGAAAAAAATGATCTCGAGGGTTTTGGTTGGAACTATAATTAGCGGACGGTATGAAAAAGTTCTGTTTATTCGCTTTTGCGCTCCTCGTGGCATGCACTCAGGAGCCGCTTGTTGAGCCGGC
The DNA here is from genome assembly GCA_017527415.1 of Bacteroidales bacterium. Lineage (GTDB taxonomy): Bacteria > Bacteroidota > Bacteroidia > Bacteroidales > UBA932 > Cryptobacteroides. Next base: position 75,950 of record JAFXQA010000008.1, read on the forward strand.
CGCCCCTGAAACCTCCAGTTTTGAGGCCAATATTTCACAACCTTCGGAAAATGCCACCAAAACCGTCCTGGGAGCAAAGAACGGTACTTACTATCCCAATTACTGGGCAGCTGGTGACGCCATTTCCGTGAACGGCGTCACCTCCACGGCCCTGGAGGCCGGTTCCGAATATGTCGGGACCAGCAAGGCGGTATTTACGATTACAGGCGACATCAACGCCCCGTACAATTTTGCATACCCCGCTGCCTTCGTCTCGAATTACAGTTCCGGAAGCGCAAGAATCACCCTTCCCGCAACTCAGAATATGTCTTCGGACACTTACGATGCGTCAGCGTTCGTCATGGTCGGCAGCGGCAGTTCCGGTTCCCTGACCTTCAATCCCATGATGGCAGCCATCAAGCTTACCGTCCCCGGCACTTACGACGCAAAGATATCATCCATGATGTTCGAAAGCCTCGGGAGCGAGAAGGTCAGCGGACCTTTCACCACCGACTTCAACAGCATCACGGCGGCATCCGGAGCCACTTCCAGGGTCGTCGTATATGCGCCGGGAGACGGTCTGGCCTTCGGCAACAGTATGTATGTGCTCATTCCTGCGCAAAACTATGCCAGCGGAATGCGTTTCACCGTACGGGCCACCGACGGCACGCAGATGACATTCTCAACTAACTCTTCGTTCAATGCCCTGGCCGCAAAAGTGTACACCCTCACATCCCAGGCCTATACTCCGGCACCGGACACCATTCCCGAGGGCATGATGATTATGTCGTCCAACGTCCGTTTCGCATCTGCCCGCGACAAGACCAACAACCCCGACACCGGCGACCGCGACTGGACAAACCGCAAGAGCGCATATTACGCCATGGTCAATTACTACCGTCCGGCGGTAATCGGCCTGCAGGAAGCGGAGAAAGAGCAAGTGAGGGATATAAAAAACAATTGCAGCGGCTATGGCTACTATGGCCTTGGCCGCAAGAACGGCAAGGATATTCTCGCAGACGACAGTTACTGGGGCCTTATCCCCGGCTCGCAGGACGGCGAGGAATCCAGCACCATCCTCTACCGGACAGACCTTATCACCCTCAACAGTTCCGGTACTATCTGGCATTCCAACTCGCCGACGACAGCTAACTCTAAATTCAGTGAAATGGAAGACGGTGTACCGCAGACATCGACTTGGGCAATTATGACCTATAAGCCGACGAATACGCAGTTCTTCCTTCTGAATACCCATCCAAGCATCTACAGCGCGGCGCACTCCAAGGAAATCAGCCTGATTCGCAGTACCATCTCCAGCAAGAATACGGGAAATCTTCCTGTCATCCTTACCGGAGACTGGAACATGGAAGAAGACGATTCTGCGATGACTCCGATTGACAACAATTATTACAGCGCCCGCTGGCACGCACAGAAGACGGATTACTACGAAACCTTCCACTGGTGGGGTACCCGTTCCGAGCAGATCGACCATATATACTATAACGGGATCAGTACCTGCTACATGTTCCGCACCGACAAACGCAAGTGGAACGACAAGTATGTCTCCGACCATTATCCGGTATTCGCCGTGTTCGATATGAGCGGCGGTGCACCGGCCGTGCCCGTTGCCAATTTCGACCTGCCTGCCGATGCCAGGATAGATGAAACACTCACCTTCACCGACCGTTCCACCTCCTCCGCCGGAATCGCATACTGGGAGTGGGATATCGACGGGATCCGTTCCAACGAGCAGAATCCCCAGATCGTCATCAAGGGCATCAAGGAAAATGTACCCGTCAGGCTGACCATCACGGACAACAACGGAGAGACAGCCACTGCCACCAAACTCCTTTCTGTGGAAAGCTCGGCGGATCACCAGCTTACGGCATCGTGGCGCAAGGTGTACGACAGCACTCTGGAAGCAACCGCCTACTGGACTTCCCCTGCGGTATCCCAGGGAGGAGACCGGATTTACGTTTCATCCTCCGGTTATCACCTGGTAGGTTTCAATTCGTCCGGCACCCAGGTCGGCAGTTTCGACATCGGGCAGTACGGCGCCGCTATCAGCGGAAGCAAGAACTGTCAGACCTGTACTCCGTCAATTGACGTTGAGGGCAATGTCTATATTCCTGTGCAGTATTCCACAGGTGCAGGCGGTAACGGCGGCTTGTTCTGCATCCGCCCGAATATGACCGAGAAATGGTATGTGACAACGGGTGAGAATTCAACCTATCGGGCAACCATTCCTGCTGTCTTCGGCGCTTACGTGAGCGTAATGACGCGTAATATTGACGAAGGTCTCTTTGCCACCAACATGATTATCCTCAACCGCAGTGACGGTAGTCTCAGGCAGACGCTTTCCTGCGACAAGGGCTCATACGGCGGCATGGCCGTGAGCGCAGACGGGAAACTGGTGTTCGGTTCTGCCCGTGGCGGCGCTTCCTCCGGTACAGCAACCGGAACAGAGACAAGCGGTGGCTACAAGGTCGCAGTGATCGACGGTGGATTCGGAAGTTGGAAGACCTCATCCAACAGCGATTCCGGCCGTGCTACTAACTTCCTGGGCATGACTCATACTGACGGCAACGGCTACCTGACAAAGGGCTTCCAGCCGGCGATTTCCACCATTGACGGTAGCGTATATGTATGCGCCACGACCACCAATGATAATATGATTGTCGCCCGGTACAACTTGAACGCTTATATTTACGGCTCTGCACCCTCGCCTATTTGGAAAGTGGAAGTGGAAGCGGCCGCCAATAACTTCGGCCTTGGCTGTGTGCTTGATGACGACGGCAACGCCTATGTCCGTGCTGCCGACAAGATTTTCAAGCTCAACGCCGCCGACGGCTCTCTGGCTTGGTCACGTGACACCGGAACAGGCAACTGCGGTGTTCCCGCCATCGACAATCTGGGGTATGTCTATGTTAACGACAGCGGCAAGAGACGCCTGCTGAAGCTCTCGCCTCAGGACGGTTCACTTGTCTCACAGTTTTTATTCAACAATGCCCAGCCAAGGACAAGCCCTACAATCGACTATAACGGCAATATATACGTGACTTGTACTTCCATCGATGACGAGGGCGCCGTCCTCTACAAAATAACCTGCCCGAGGACAACGGGCCCCGGCGCCAACTGGTCGCAACTCGGCGGCAACCCGATGAAGAATTGCATGGTTCCCGGCGCCACAGAACCTTACAACAGCACAGGATCTTCGCGTGAAGACTATACCCCCGTAAACATCTACTGATGAGAAAAACATTACTTGTTCTGGTCGGCACCCTGGCCCTGACTGCGTGCGGCAGGCAACTGCCTCCCTTCCCGGAGGTTGGAGAGCCGTACGCTATCACCCAAGGACCGGAAGACCATTTCCTCGCCAACTATTTCGGTATAAACGCTTGGAGCCCTGACGGCCGCTATGTTTGCGTGTTGGGTACGGATTTCACCGGACGGCTGGCTGAAGAGACGGATACGGCGACGGTTGCACTGGTTGACCTGGCCGACAGCTGTCGCTATATCCCAATCAGCCGTACCACCTGCTGGAATTTTCAGGAAGCGGCGATGTTCCACTGGATTCCCTGGGAAGACGGCCTTTGTGCCTTCAACGACTTCCGTGACGGCCATTTCGTGACCGTGCTCCTCAATTGGAAGACCGGTGGCGAGCGGATTGTATCCAGGCCGGTGAGCGCCGTTGATCCTACCGGCGAATGGGCCGTCAGTCTGAATTACGCCCGCCTGAGGGTATGTCGCCCCGACTATGGCTATGCCGGGTACGGACAGGACCCTCTGCTCGATGAGGTCTGGCCGGAGGACGACGGACTATGGCTGATCAACCTCAAGACTAGGGAAGAGAAGCTTCTGTTGTCGGTCGCCGATGCCCGGAGTCTGATGCCGGAAATCACTTCTGACGATGGTCTGGCTTATTTCTGCCATACCATCATCAGCCCGGACGCAAGCAAGATATTCTTCCTTGCTCGCACGGTGGAAGGGTTTAAGGCGCAATTGGCCGAACGAGGTTACATCTATAACTGGGATACGGTATCCTTAACCATCAACACTGATGGAACAAATCTCCGGCGCTGTTTCCACGACGGATGGAAGGGCTCCCATTTTAATTGGAAAGACAGCGAAACACTGGCTGTAACAGCCCGATGGGACGGCGAAGGTTGCTGGGCGCACACAGTCTTCAAGGTGGGAGAAGAGGAAAACGTGCGCCATCTTGCTCCCGGCATCATGGACTGGGACGGACACTGCGTTTTCTCTCCGGACGGACAGTTCCTGAGCAGCGAGGGCTACTGGAACAAGGACGGCTACCGCAGCTGGGTGCTCTTGCGTCTGGAAGATGAAGCAATCATCTCCCTCGGTCGATTCTTAGTGCCTGATAATTATAAGGAGCAATACTCCCGGTGCGACCTTCACGCCCGCTGGCGGCCCGACGGCAGTCAGTTGGCATTTAACTCCGTACACGAGGGCAGCCGGCAGGTATATATCAGAAACGTAAAATGGAAATAGTTACTATGAAAAGGTTTCTCATAGCGGCGTTGTATCTTAGCGGAGGGATTATGTTGTATGCCCAGGAAGTCCAGCCGGACATCACCTCCGTGAAGGTCAGCGTAACGGTTGACCCGACGGTAGTCATCGGTCCTGTCAAGCCTATGAACGCGGTCAACAACGGCCCATCTTATGACAGCGACTTGCAGCAGCAGGATTTCAGGATACTGCAGATTCCTTACAGCCGCACGCACGATGCCAGTTTGGGAGAGTGCTATGGAGAGCACCTGGTCGATGTCTCCGATATATTCCCGGACTTCGACAAAGACCCCGACAGCCCTTCGGCATACGATTTCCGGGAGACAGATCTGTATATCAAGACATTAATCGATTCGGGCAGCGAACCGTTCTACAGGCTGGGTCAGTCCATAGAAAACCAGACAGCTGCGAAATACAATGTGTATCCTCCTAAGGATTATAAGAAATGGGCGCGCATCTGCGAGCACATCATACGTCATTATAACGAAGGCTGGGCAGATGGTTTCCATTACGGGATAAAGTACTGGGAAATCTGGAACGAGGCCGACCTGGACCAGTCCTCCGGCCGCTGGCAGACCGTGCCGCGCACCTGGGGTGGTACTATCGAGGAATTCCATAAGTTCTACGCGGTTGCAGCAAAGCATCTTAAGAAATGCTTCCCTCAGCTGAAGATAGGCGGGCCATCTTACTGCCGCATCCAGGGCGTCAAGACTTATTTCCCGGAGTTCTTCGAATACATGCGGAGCAACAAGGTCCCCATCGATTTCATCTCATGGCACAAATACGGCGCTGAACCTTCGGTTTACCTGATGGAGGCCGACTTGATACGGGGATGGATGAAGCATTACGGCTATGAGAATGCCGAACTGATTCTCAACGAGTGGAACTACCGGAGGCTCAAAGGCGGCGACGGATTTACCAACGAACGATACAACTATGAGAACCGACGTTCCATTAAGGGCGCCGCGTTTGCCATGGCGACCATGTCTGCCCTGCAGCATGCTCCGGTCGATATGATGATGTACTACGATTACCGGCCGTCTACAAATTATTGCGGTTTCTATGACACTCAGCTTTATAAGCATATGCCGCTCTATTATGCATTTTACGCATGGAGCAAACTTGGAGACAAGGAGTGTGAATGCAAGGTTGAAGGCGGAGCCGGGGACATATATGCGGTAGCGTCAGTAAGGGACGGCAGGCCGGTTGTCCTGCTTACCCGTTACGACGGCGACAACAACACCTGCAACCTGGCCGAAATCACGGTTTCCGTTGCAGGAAGCCACCCCGGCAGAGTTTTTTGTCACCTTACCGACGACGAGCACATATACACTGAGATTCCTCTCTTTCCTGCGGATGACGGAACTCTGCGACTGGAGTTGAATAACAATGCCATAGCCCTGCTGGAACTGTAATGCGAAGACTGTTATCCGTTATTGGGGTATTCCTGCTCACCGTCCTTCCCCTCATGTCATCAACCCTTGCCGGAGGGCGCGACTGCCGTCCCCTTAACGGCCGGTGGAACTATATAGTAGATCCGATGGACACGGGAATCTACAAGTACCACATGACCCTTCAGAAGCCCCACAAGCGTTTCTTTGCCGACAGGCACTTCTACCAGGACAAGACAAAGCTGGTGGAATACGACTTCGACAGAGCACCGGAGTTATCCGTTCCAGGAGACTGGAACACGCAGTCCGAGCGGCTGTATTTGTATGAAGGAACCGTCTGGTACAGAACGGTCGTTGATTTCCAAAAAGTGGCAGGACGGCGGTGGTTCCTTCATTTTGGGGCGGTCAATTACCAATGCATGGTCGGCCTGAACAACGTCATTCTCGGAACACACAAAGGAGGATTCACGCCTTTTGAATTTGAAGTGACCGATGTACTTCAGGAGGGGCCGAACAGTCTTGTGGTCTGGGTGAACAACACCCGAGGCATATCCGAGGTTCCGACCCGGAACTTCGACTGGTGGAACTATGGTGGAATCACCCGGGACGTCACGCTCATAAGCGTACCGGAAGTGTTTATCAAAGATTGGAGGATGCGCTTCGACGGCAGGGAAGCCTCATTCGATGTATCCCTCGACGGAGGCACCGGTTCCGTGACGGTTGAGATACCTGAACTTGGCATCAAGAAGAAAGCCTGCGCAGGACGCGACGGCGTGGCCCATTTCAAGCTGAAGGTTTCTCCGGAACTTTGGTCGCCGGATAACCCCAGGCTGTATGACATTATCCTGTCAAGCGGCGTCGACCGCATCGAAGACCGCATCGGGTTCAGGACCGTCCTGGTTGAAGGAGAAGATATACTCCTCAACGGAAAGCCTGTATTCCTTAAAGGAGTAGCCCTGCACGATGAGACCATAGGCACCAACCCTGGAAGGTGTAAAAACAAGGAAGATGTAAAAGCACTTCTGGAAGCAGCCAAGGACCTGGGGTGTAATTTCTTGCGCCTTGCGCATTACCCCCACAGCGAACAAATGGTGCGGCTTGCCGAAGAAATGGGCTTCCTGCTGTGGGAGGAAATTCCATGCTACTGGAATATCGACTGGTCCTCCGAGGAAACCTACGCAAATGCCGAAAACCAGCTTCTGGAGATGATAGGGAGGGACTACAACCGAGCCGCAGTAATCATATGGTCCGTAGCCAATGAAACCCCGCACACGAGGGAAAGACTGTCCTTCCTGGGACGTCTTATAGCCAGAACCCGGGAGGAGGATCCTTCGCGTCTTGTCAGTGCCGCAATGGAGAAGAAACTCACAAACCCGCAACATGCCGTTGTAGAAGACGAACTTATCAGCCTGACCGATATAATTAGTATCAACCAGTACATAGGCTGGTACAACGGAACGCCTGCGGACTGCGACTCGCTCGTCTGGTCAATCCCATCCGGCAAGCCATTGGTGATCAGTGAATTCGGCGGAGGCGCCTTGTATGGCAACCATGGAAGCGATAAAGAACTCTTTACGGAAGAATATCTGGCGTTGCTATACCGCAAAAACTTGGAGATGCTCGGCAAACTTCCGAGTCTCCGTGGCCTCTGTCCCTGGTGCTTGAAGGATTTCCGCTCACCCAAACGGCCCCTCACCGGCATACAGGACGACTTCAACCGCAAAGGTCTCATCGACGAACAAGGCCGCCGGAAACTGGCCTTCTTCGTAGTCAGGGATTATTACTCAAAATAAGCCTCAAACCCTCAGTCAAGGGTAGATTGCAACTGTGCGCTTTGGGGGTGGGGGACCGTTTTGCCTAAGAGGGAATCATACAGTTGTAGGCCTTTATCATGGCGGAGGAAATGACCGGGCTGTATTTCGAGCCGGTGTGGAACAAGTCCAACCGCGAGCATCATATCGTGGGAATGGAGCCGGGAGCGCTGCTATGACCGTCAAAACTGATATTCTTTTATTGTCAAATCTAAGCCTTTTTCAAGTAACCGACCAGGCCCTGATAGCTCTGCTTCTATGAGAATGAGCAGTCCTTCAAAGAATCTTTCTATGAAGGCTCCTCTATCGCCGTCTACACAGCACAGATACAGCTCTTCTCCAATTTTGCCTCTTACGGCGTAAAGGTGGAGATATAGACCTCCCGAAGCATACGACCCGTAAAGCTTTTACGCCAAAACCTCTACAGGTAGGCCAAAAAATGCCCGACCCGTCGAGGTTTTGCCGGGTTTTCTATACGGGTAGGGGGTGAAAAGGGGGTACCTGTAGAGATAATGCCGTTTTTCTCTACAGGTCCGTGAAGGTTGTTTTAAGCGTTCCCTAAAAAACAAAAGAAAGCCTGCGAAGCAGGCCTTTCGTGCGGGTGGAGAGACTCGAACTCTCACGCCTCTCGGCACCAGATCCTAAGTCTGGCTTGTCTACCATTTCAACACACCCGCAAGGAGCCGAAATGCCGGCAGCTGCATAACGGACCGCAAATATAACACTTATTCTTTGTATTCTTCCAACAAATCTTTCACGGCGGAAGTGGCGGCGGCTTCTGCAGCAGCACGTTCCCGTTCTGCAGCAGCGCGAGCCTTCTCGGCCTTGCGCCGTTCGCGTTCAGAACGCCTCTGCTCTGCGCGGGTCTCGGCGGCGCCAGCCCAGGGATGTTCATTCAGCCACGCGCTCTGCTGGGCGGTCAAAGCCTCCAGGGCCTCGTCGGCCGCAGTTTCCACATCCTGCTCTATATCCTGGTTCTCTTCATCCATCTGCATGGCGAACAGCAGCGAATCCACCTGCTGGAACTCTTCCTTGCTCAAAAACTCCTCCGAAGGCGCACCGGTATAGCTGTTCAGCATCTTGGCCTTCTCCAGGCGCTTGTTTTCCAACGCCATCTGGTCCATGGCACTCTGCACACCGCGGTCGTAAACGTTCCGGATCACGTCCAACAGGTTCACCTGCATGGTGTCCAAATCTGCCGTGAACGAAGGCACGCGCCCGCCGCGGTACTTGTTGCGACCCAGCGAGAAACGCCACTTGTCCAGATTGCCGAAGATATTGATTCCAAACCTGAACGGAAGGAAACTCTCCAGAATGGAGATATTGTACTTCATGCTTCCGTTAAAGCCCTGAGTGCCCGCAAGCGCCACTTTATATTTGTCCACGCCCAGCACGAAAGGATAAACCTCCACCTTGTTGTCCCCTATTACCGCATCCACGTACAGGTCCTCTATGTGCCCGATGTTCTTGTCTTCGAACATCAACAGGCGCGTCACCTTCCTCAGAGACCCGGCATTCTTGATAAACAGATCCTCGCCGGCAATGCGCACCAGCCCGTTCATCGTGGGCGTCAGCACGTTCATGTTGGTATCCAGTTGCGTGGTCACCGACACGTCGCAGGCCAGGTTCCCCTGGAACGACTTCAGCGCGGGCATCATCGCATCCACCGTCGGCAGCATATGGATAATATCGTATGCCGGCATGTTCATCAACTGCACATCCAGGCCGGCGGAGATATCCGCCTTGCTCTTGGAGGCGTAGAAGGCATTCAGCAGGATTCGCCCGACGTTGCTCTGCACATCTACATCCTTCACCTGCAGCACCCGGTCCCGTACGTTCACCAGCGCGGAGGCCGGGCGTATCTCCAGAGAAGAGTAGTCCACTCTGTCCGCAAGCAGATTGATGTATCCGCGCAGATTCTTGGGAACCACGATGGCTTTCATCTCCCCTGCCGAAGGGTCATACACGGCGTTGCTCAGGGAGTCGGCCACGAAATCTGCGGTCTCGACATCGACATCCTTGTTGGATGACCCCTGCTGCATGGCAACCAGTATCTCATTGGCATTCAGGCGCTTGGAGCGGACGTTAAAGTTAAACTTCAGCGGTCCCCTGTTCATTATGAACCGCCTGAACCCACCGACAGAACCGGTCAGGTCTATATCGGAAGTGCCGCAGTCCACATTGAAAGAAGCTATCTGCGCGTCATCGTCGTCCAGCGCGATGTCCATGGAGTTCAGCGTGGTCTTCAGAGGCAGTGAAGGCGACACCAGCGAAGCGTTTTCCAGAGATACAAGTCCGCCCGGATGCCAACGATTCAGCAACGCTACCACCGAGGAATCCAGCGACACCTTCAGGTCTTTGGCCGCGAAGTCGTCCACCGGGCGAGAGGCGCGGAACTTGGCGAACAGCGAATCGCGCGGCACACCGGGATATACCCTCTGGAGTGAATCCAGGAAGCGCTTCATGCGCGGACGCGGCCTGCGGACGCGCTGCATCGCCTCCAGCGACACCAGCGCATTCTCGGCCTCTATCTTGTTCTCTCCGGCATACAGCCTGAGATAGTCATCGGTAGTGGAAAAACTCAGGTACGGCACCATCTTGCCGGCATTCTCCACCTTCTTCACGTCCACACGATTCACCATGCCGCGCACCCCGGCGCGGAAAGAATCCGAAAGCCCGAACGCGAGGCTGTCCATGTCGGCGGTCAGTTTCAGGGAGCTTGCGGCGGATGAAAGCGAAATGTCCGGCCTGCGGAGCATGGCGGTCAGATTCTGTGAAGGCATCTGAACGGAAAGCCGGTCACTCGTGAGCCTGCAGGCTATCCGCGTCTTCTCGAAAATATAGTCTTCCAGCTCGTTCAGATGGGCGTTCACGTCCGCATCCAGATCCAGCTTGCCGGACCCCCTGAGATCCAGATCTTTAGGCAGATAGCGGGCGATGGAATCCAACACCACGAAGCCTCCCAGCTTAGCGGCCACGGCCGGATCGCGGCCTATCAGGTCCCGTCCGTCCCCGTCAAGATCCAGCTTTATACCATTGCTGCGCAGATGGCAGCGTTCCACATCGGCCGTCAGGTTCTTCGATTTCGAAAGATGTGCCTTCGCGCCCAAATCTACCAGAGCGCGTATCTGCCTGGGAATCCAGGAGATGTGCCCGGAAGGGATATCCACCGCCACATCCAACTCCGGCATTTCATCAGACGATATATTGCCGTCGGCTCCCACGTCCAGATTCAGCAGCGCATCGGAACGGATATCCTTCGCGGCCGGCACCAGTTTGCGGGCATAATTGTCCAGTACGTCCGCCACGCGGCAGGAATCGATGCCGGCAGTAGCTTTCACATAGGAATGATCGTCGTATTTACTGAAGATACCCTCCGCACGCAGGGGCACATATGCCACACGTCCGAGCAGATGGTCCAGCTTGAGGTCGAAATGCGAGCGGTGGTTCTTGAACCCCACCCGGGTTTCCAGTTCGGCCGGCACATGCAGGCTCCCGAGCGATGGCGAGAAGTACAGCGCTTCGCCGTCCAGGCCCAGATCCAGCAGGTTCGTGCGGGGATTTTCCAGCGTGAGGGCATCCACCGCCAACGCGAGAGTATCCGCCGGAAGGCGCCCGGAAAGCTTGAGGGAATCCAGACGCAGGGAGGCCTTGCAGAGCTTGGATGCGAGGATGTTCTTCTTGAGGCGGAAGTCCCCCTTCAGGGCCAGCTCGTCGAAGCCTAGGCCCATGTGCACAGTGTCCGCCTGGGAAGTGTAAACTATTCTGGGACTGCGGTTTATGCGCACGTCACCGATAGAAACCCAAGGCAGCGACAGGCCCTTGGAAGAAGTGTCTGCCGGTTCTTCGGACTTCTTGAAGACATCCAGGTTCGAATGGCCTTCGGAGTAGGCATGATAGTAGATTTGAGGATGCTCCAGCGCCAGCTGCCTCACCCGGATACGCCCGCAGAAGAGCTTCCAGGGATTCACCGAAAGTGCCAGCCTGTCTGCAGCGAGGAGGGTATCCTCCACTGCACCGCGGCCCTCGGCAAGCAGAGGCCCGCGAACCCCGAGCCTGTCGTACTGCGAGAACAGGGCGTGGGGATAGGTAATCGAAAGCGAATCCGCCTCCGCACCAATGTACGGGAAGGTTCTGAAGCGCAGGCTTGAATAGCGCAGCTGGCCGTCCACGATGGCATTCGCCGCAATCTTTTCGATCTTCGAGCGCATCCAGGCGCTGTTCAGCACGAGCTGCAGCGCGAGGATAATCACCGCGAACACCGCGATGATGATGCCGAGTATCTTGGCCAGCCGCTTCATAAGCTAGAACTTCTTGAAGAAATCGTTGCCCTTGTCGTCCACCAGGATGAATGCCGGGAAATCCTCGACGGTAATCTTCCAGATGGCCTCCATGCCGAGTTCGGGGTACTCCACACACTCGATGCTGCGTATGCTGCTCTGCGAGAGCACTGCCGCCACGCCGCCGATGGTGCCGAGATAGAAGCCGCCGTGCTTCTTGCACGCGTCGGTCACCACCTGGGTGCGGTTGCCCTTGGCTATCATCACGAGGGACGCGCCATTTGCCTGGAATTCATCCACATACGGGTCCATACGGTTGGCCGTGGTGGGGCCCATCGAGCCGCAAGGATACCCTTTCGGAGTCTTTGCGGGGCCGGCATAGAGAATGGGGTGGTCCTTGAAGTAGGCAGGCATCCCCTCTCCTGCATCCAGGCGGGCCTTGAGCTTGGCGTGGGCAATGTCGCGGGCCACGATGATGGTGCCCTTGAGGTTAACGCGAGTGCCCACGGTATATTTGCTGAGCTCGGCGCGCACGAAGTCTATGCCCTTGTCGAGGTCGATCTCAATACCCTTAGCTCCCTCGCCCGGCTTGCGGTACTTCTCGGGGATGAGTTCGGAAGGATTGGTATCCATCTTCTCGATCCACACACCGTCGGCGTTAATCTTGCTCTTGATATTGCGGTCCGCGGAGCAGCTCACGCCCATGCCGATGGGGCAGCTGGCGCCGTGCCTGGGAAGGCGGATCACACGGATGTCGTGGGCGAGATACTTGCCTCCGAACTGGGCGCCGAGGCCTATCTTCTGGGCTTCCTTCAGGAGCTTCTGCTCCAGGTCGATGTCGCGGAAAGCGCGGCCGGTCTCATCTCCCGTAGTGGGAAGATTGTCGTAGTATTTGATGCTGGCGAGCTTCACGGTGAGGAGGTTCTTCTCTGCGGAGGTGCCGCCGATCACGAAGGCGATGTGATAGGGAGGGCAGGCAGCCGTGCCGAGGCTCTTCATCTTCTCCACCAGGAAGGGCAGCAGGGTGCCTTCGTTCTGGATGGTGGCCTTGGTCATCGGATAGAAATAGGTCTTGTTGGCACTGCCGCCGCCCTTAGCGACCATCACAAAGCGGTATTCGCTCCCGCGGGTGGCCTCGATGTCGATCTGTGCGGGGAGGTTGCATTTGGTGTTGACCTCGTCGTACATGTTCAGCGGGGCATTCTGGCTGTAGCGCAGGTTCTCCTGGGTGTAGGTATTGAACACGCCGCGGCTGAGGGCCTCTTCATCCTCGAAATCGGTCCAGACTTGCTGACCCTTCTCGCCATGGATGATGGCGGTGCCGGTGTCCTGGCAGAAGGGCAGCACGCCCTTCACGGCGCACTCTGCATTGCGCAGGAACTGCAGGGCAACATATCTGTCGTTCTCGCTGGCCTCCGGATCGTCCAGGATGGCAGCCACCTGCTCGTTATGGGCACGGCGCAACATGAACTGGCAGTCGTGGAAGCTCTGCTGGGCAACCAGCGTGAGGGCCTCGGGAGAGACCTCCAGTATGGTTTTACCTCCGCATCCGCAGTGGCCTCCGAGTTTGGTGGTCTTTACGAGTTTCTCGGACCCGGGAATCTTGTAGTACTCAGTCTTGTCTTCGCCGAGCTGGAACATCGGCGCATATTTGAAATCAGGCATTTTGATACAGTTTATTATCTATCATACAAAAATAACCAATCCCTGCGACCTTCGCAAATCTATATTAAGAGAAAAAAGTCAATCTGTGAGGATAGCCATAAGATCCGTGTTGAACCAAATGAATTCCTTGCCTATCTTTTCTTTGGACAGCATCCCCAAAGATTCCATCTGGGTCAGATACTTTTTGGCCGTATTTATGCTTTTTACTTTTTCTGACTTCAGATTCTTTGGACGGATATATGGCTGCTCAAAAAGCTTTGGAATGTCCATTTTTCCGACCGGCAGTTTATTATCAAGCATGACCGTCCTCGTCTTTTCCATCAGAGCCCTGATCCGCATAATCTTATCGATTGTGTACTCCACCGTTTGCGAAACGGCCTCCAGCATATAAAGGATCCAGGATTTCCACAAAAGCGTCCCGGTAATTCCACTAAGTTTCTGATAATATTCGTCCTTATTCTGAAGGATGTATGAACTCAGGTACAGAATGGGCAAATCCAGCAGCCGCTTTTGAATCAAGAATAAGATACAGAGTATTCTTCCGGTCCTTCCGTTACCGTCACGAAACGGATGGATAGCCTCGAACTGATAGTGGGCCATAGCCATCTTCAGGAGCGGGTCGACAGGATACTTGTTATCATCATTCATGAATTCCAGCAACTCTGCCATTTTCTTTTCCACAACTCCTTTACCTCGTGGTGGAGTGTAAACAGTTTCTGCAACCAGGGAGCCCCATCCCCGCTTTTTGATTACTACTTCTGCCTGATATGGCCGGATACCATCGCGAGTCTGTTTAACCTCCCTGTACACATCGACAATTGCATCAAGGGTCAATGATTTATCTGCGGTGATATGGTTAAAACCCTTCCAGAGCGCTTCACGATAATGGAGAATCTCTTTCGCCGGGCCCTCCACATAATCGTCTTCCTGATAAGAGAGGGACCTGTATAGTTCATCGTCGGTAGTGAAAATGTTTTCGATGGCGCTACTTGCCTTTGCCTCACGCAAGGCGATGGTGTTCACAAAAATGGACTGGTTAGGTAGCGTTGATGCCAGCCCTTTCAGTTCCGCAAGACGCCTGCTGGCGAGCATCAGTTTATTAAGTACATCTTCATCACGGTACAATTCCGTTGCAGGTGGCAGAGGCGGCAAGTTATTGAATGGAATATTGCGATCGTAGACTTCCATAGTTTTGACAGCTTTTCTTTCAAGTGTCAAAAATAATAAAAATTTGACAGAAACAAAAGAATCTGTCAAAAATCAAGCTGTATCAAACTATTTCTGCATTAAAAAAACTTTCATGAATTCGTTCAGGTCGCCATCGAGCACGCCCTGCGTGTCGGCGGTCTCATAACCCGTGCGGAGGTCTTTGACCATGCGGTAGGGATGCAGCACGTAGGAGCGTATCTGCGAGCCCCACTCGATCTTCTTTTTCTGCCCTTCGAGCTCCGCCTGCTTCTCCTGACGCTTCTTGAGCTCGATGTCGTAAAGGCGGCTCTTGAGGATG
Source organism: Bacteroidales bacterium (assembly GCA_017527415.1). Classification (GTDB taxonomy): domain Bacteria; phylum Bacteroidota; class Bacteroidia; order Bacteroidales; family UBA932; genus Cryptobacteroides. The sequence continues at coordinate 91,113 of JAFXQA010000008.1, forward strand.
CGGAGGGCGTTCTGGCGGTTATCCTGCTGGGAGCGGGTTTCGGTGTTCTCTACCATTATGCCCGTGGGGATGTGCCTTACGCGCACGCCGGTCTCCACCTTGTTGACGTTCTGCCCGCCGTGGCCCCCGGAGCGGAAGGTATCCCACTCGATATCGGCGGGATTGATTTCTATGTTGATGGTGTCATCCACCAGAGGGTAGACGAATACGCTGCTGAAAGTGGTTTGGCGCTTGCCCTGGGCATTAAACGGGGAGATGCGCACGAGCCTGTGCACTCCGCTCTCGGCCTTGAGATAGCCATAGGCATAATCCCCCTCGAACTGGATGGTGGCGCTCTTGATGCCGGCTTCATCTCCCTCTACGAGCTCAGTGACGGTCATCTTGTAGCCGTTGCGCTCGCCCCAGCGCATGTACATACGCATCAGCATGGAACTCCAGTCGTTGGATTCCGTGCCGCCGGCACCGGAATTGATGGTGAGCACCGCTCCGAGGTTGTCGCCCTCCTCGCCTAGCATGTTCTTGAACTCCAGGTCTTCCAGCTTCTTAAGGGCGTCGGCAAAGGCGACATCGGTGTCGGGGCCCTCCGGATCGAGTTCCATCAGCACCTCAACGTCATCGGCTGCAGTTTTCACAGCATCGAAAGCGGTCAGCCACGCCTTCACGGAGCTCACTCCTTTCAGGAAGGCCTCAGCAGCCTTGGGATCATCCCAGAAACCGGGAGCCTGGCTCTGGGCGTCCTTTTCGGCCACTTCCTGCCTCTTGTCCGATATGCTCAAGGACCTCTCCAGCACGGAGATGCGCTGGCGAAGGTCTTTCATCTGTTCCTGTGTAATCATCATACAAATTTAATGAATATTCCCGTTTTTTTCCGATATTTACCCCACGAAATGAAACTTTCCGTCATCATACCGGCATTTAATGCGGAGCGGACGCTCGCCGCGTGCGTAGAAAGTGTCTTTTCGGCGCTGGATGGATGCTCTTTCGAGTTGATTCTGGTGGATGATGGCTCCACCGACGGCACCCTCGCGCTGGCGGAGTCCCTGGCGGGGGCTGGGGCGCGTGGTGGGCGGGGCGAGGCTGGGGCGGCCGTACGCGTGCTGCATCAGGAAAACGGCGGGGTGTCATCCGCCCGCAACCTCGGCCTGGACCATGCGGCCGGCGACTGGGTGGCCTTCGTGGATGCCGACGACACCCTCGATCCCGCCTGCGGCCCTTCACTTTGCAGCATCCTGGCAGATGCCGCGCCCTCCTGCGACATCCTGATACTCCGCAGTTTCACCGGCGGAAAAGAGCGCTACCCCTGGGCCGGATTGTTCGCCGACGGCGCCCTGGCCAGCAGGGAGGGCCTGATGCGAAAGGGGTATCTCCGCGGCAGCGTGTGCGGATGCATCTTCCGCCGTAACTTCCTGTCTGCCAACGGGCTGCACTTCCCGGAAGGGGTCCGGCTTTCGGAAGATTCCGTCTTCTTCGCAGCCTGCCTCGGCGAAGCACAACGCATCCGCTTCTGCGACATCCCCTTCTACCGCATCGGCGTTTTCGAAGGCAGCGCTTCGCACAGTTTCCGGGAGGATGACCCCGAGCAGCTCGCCCGAGCGATGTACGCTCTCGAGGCCGGGGTGGCAGATGCCCCGGTGCGGAACTACGCCCTTTTCAAACTGATGATCGTGCTCGCCTCCAGATCGGCCGCAGCCGGCATCCCCGCAGGAGAAATCTACCGCAGATGCGGTCTGGCCCGGCGCCTCCCTCTGGCCCTGGACGGCATATACGCAGAGAGGCCCAAGATACGCATCCTGAACCTCTCCTTCGGTCTTTTCCGTTTTCTGATAAAGCTGCGGGATTCCCTCTGCTAGCGGCCGAGCAGCCCCTTCAGCCACAGAGTGAAGCGCCCCAGGACTATCTTCCAGCCAGGCGTTTTTTCGTATTTGCTGTAGTAGTAGGATTCGCTATCGAACTTCATGCGGCGGATGCGCCGGCGGTCGTAGTGGCGGCGCGTGGTCGCCCCATGCTCATGTAGCACAGCCACTTCCGGGTAGTAGTAGACGCTCTTGCCGGCCGCCTGCATGCGGGCCGACAGGATCATCTCCTCCCCATAGAGGAAGGTCTCCGGGTCGAACATCCCCACCCCGGCGAAAGGCTCCGCCTTCACCATGAAGCAGCAGCCGGAAACCATGAAGCAGGGGCCCTCAGAGGCCGTTTCGGCGTAGTCTGCCTGCATTTTGCGACGCAGGGTTTCCTTGGCGTAGATGAGTTTTCCCCAGTATGGCAGCAGATGCCTTTGGCCGAAAGTGGCCTTGGGAGACGGGCTCTGCAGGCGTCCGTCCAGCCCCACCACCTTGGGGCCGATGACCGCGGCGTCCGGCAGGATCTGCAGTTTTGCGGCCATGCGGTCCACCACATCCGGGTCGGTGAAGACGATGTCGTTGTTTACGAAGAGAAGCAGGTCCGCGCCCTGCCCGATGGCGTACTCTGCGCCCAAGTTATTGGCCTTTGCGAAGCCGAGGTTTTTGTTTGCGGGGAGGATGGCGGCGGGGGCCGTTTCATCCTGCGACAGCGCGTCCTGTAGCTTCCCCAGCGCCTCGGGGCCGGAGCCATTATCCACTATCACCACCCGGTGCGGCGCTCCGATCTTGGCACACTCCTCCCTCACGAACCTTATGGTCCGCTCAGGATCCCCGAAGTTGATGATGATGACTCCTATCATATAGCGATGCCCCGTCACAGGGACGCATAGAATTCTTTCAGTTTCCCATACTCCCCGGACGCAAACAACTCCACTTCTCCCTGCTCGGGCCCAGACGCTGCCGAACCTCCCTGCCCGACGCCACCTGCCGGCAAATCGTCTGCCGCCCCTTCCGAGAGCACCTGCACCAGCCTTTTTGCCACCGCGGGCGCCGGATCAATAAACTCCACATCGCCATGCCCGAGCTCCGCGGCCACCTTCTGAAGGGTTTCCAGCAAGAAGGGATAATGCGTGCAGCCGAGCACGATGCGGTCGGCACCCTCCGCGAGAAGGGGCTCCAGCGCAGCCTTCACGACGCCTTCCGCCTCGGGGCCGGTCAGTTTGCCCGCTTCCACCAGCTCCACGAAACCCTGCCCTACGCGTTCCACTATCTTCACATGGTCTTCGAATCGGCCTTTTGTGTTGAGATACTTGCTGCCCTTGAGGGTGCCGGCGGTGGCCAGAACGCCAATCACACCGGTTTTGGTGCCAAGCGCCGCCGGCTTCACTGCGGGCTCCATCCCCACGAAAGGGATATCATAACCGCTGCGAAGATCCTCTATTGCTGCGGCTGTGGCGGTATTGCAGGCCAGCACAACGGCATCGGCGCCCCGGGCGAGGAAGAAGTCGGTTATCGCGCGGAGGCGCTCCCGGATGTATTGAGGAGTCTTTTCGCCGTAGGGGCAATGGGCATTGTCGGCAAAATAGATATAGTGTTCATCCGGCAGCAGTTTGCGTATCTCCCGGAAGACCGAGAGGCCGCCTACGCCTGAATCCATTATGCCGATTACTGCCATATTGCAAATCTACAAAAAATCCGGTAAAATCTTCAGGCCTCAACCCTCTCCTGGTGCGGATTCCCTCCTATTTACCCCAGGTGGCAGGGGTTGGAGGGGGACCTGGGGCATACCTGTAGAGAAAAAGGCAGAAAAACTCTACAGGTCGGGCGTTTTTCGGCTTACCCGTAGAGGAAAAGGCGGGAAACCTCTACGGGTCATGGGGGCGGCGAGGGGCTAGCCGCCGCGTCGCACACAACTCCGCGGCTATGGTGCCCGCCGGCTGCGGGGAGTTCGCCGGAAGGGCTCTCCTCGCCGGCGACCATGCCAGCGGGGGCCACGGGAGGCGGAGAGGGGGCAGGTTGGTAGTGCAAGCGTGGTGGAGCGAGGGCGGCGCAGCGGGGAGAGGGGGCCTAAAACGGCAACCTGGTGCGAAACGCGGGGTTTCGCACCAGGTTGAAATAGCTTCAATGAACCGGTAAACAAGATATGGGAGACGTGAACCGGTAAACGCCCGAGGGATTAAGACTTCTGGATCTGTCCGAGGACCTCGAAGTAAGGAACTCCGTCAGAAACCGTCATCCTGTAGATGGTGTCATCCACCTGGTAGTACTCCTTGCCGTCGGCGAGGGTAACCACATCGTAGTCTTCAGGCAGGGCCTTGATGAGGGCGCCTGCAGGAGGCACGATCACCTTGTACTGGCCCTTGGGATCCGCGGTGAAGAACACACCGTCGTCGTAGTAGTAGTCCGTTCCGTTGGCAGCGAAGCTCTGCACGAGGCCGAGCTGGGTGGCCAGCTGGTAGGAAGCGTACGACCTGAGGGTATTCACATCCATCGTAGCTGCGGGTGCACCGGCAACGGGAGCGCCTGCTGCAGCAGCCTGCTGCTGGGCGGCGATGGTTGCGTTGTTCTGCGCGATAGCCGCATTCTGGGCAGCTATGGTGGCATTGTTCTGCGCGATGATCTGGTTCTGCTCGTTGATGGTCGAGTAGTTGTTGTTCACCACGTTGTAGGTCCTATACACATTATTGTAGTATGAGAACCTCAGCACATCGAGCTCGAGCTCATAGAGGGCGCGGTCGAAGAAGATGCCGTAAGGAGGACGGCAGACGTGGTAGACATGGTCCCAGTAGCGGTAGTAGATGCCGTTATAGTAGTAGTAGGTGCGTCCCCAGTAGCGATACCTGTTGTAGTGGGGCAGATGATGCACCCTGTATCCATAATAGTGAGGATGATGCCCATAGAAATAGCCGGGACGGTCGAAGGGGATGGGATCGCGGCGTATAGGAGCTATCCTCTTGCCATGAGGATCGAAGCGGACCTCGTTGGGTGCTCCTGCGGTCTGACGGTCGTAGCTGTTGGTAGGATTCACGTTCCTGTTGGTGTTGGCATTGCCCACACCGCCCACGCTGCTGCGGCTTCCGCCACGGGCAGTGGTGGTAGTAGAAGAGGCAGGCTGCCCTGTCGCTACGGCACTCCGGCTGCTGGTACTGCTACCTGAACGGGATGTGCTTGCACTGGAGCGGCTGGCAGTGCTGGTTCCTGTGCTGCTGGAACGGGAAGTACTTACGCCGGAACGGCTGCTGCTTGAGCTGCTGCTTGAGCGGGAGGTACTTGCGCTGGAACGGGAAGCACTCGAACTTGAGCGCGAAGTGCTCGAAATGGAGCGGCTGGCAGAGCTGCCGGAAGAACGGCTGCTGCTTGAACTGCTGCTTGAGCGGCTGATGGTGCCGCCCTGTGCCCTGGAGCTGCTAAACGAGGAACTCATCGAACTGCGTGAAGAGCTGGAGGAAGATGAACCCCTGGACGCGCTGGAACCGGAAGAAGAACGGCTGCTGCTGGCGCTCGAAGTCGAGCGGCTGCTGCTGGATCCGCCTCGGGATTGGGCATTAACAGGAGCTATTGCGAGCGCCATAGCTGCTATGGCTGCGAGCGCTATTTTAAATGTAGTTTTCATAATGCTCAATTTTAGTGTCCGTAAATTTAACTATTCATTTTGATATTTGCATAATTCGTACCACAATTACTTCCGGCCGAATGAAGGGTCGATCCGCGAGGGCAGAAGGGCGGTTACCGCGACGGTCGAGAGGCAACATATCATCACCAGCACAAAGAAGCCAGAATAGCCCAGGGATTCCTGGATCATTCCGGCAAAAAATCCCGGAATCATCATACTCAGGGCCATGAATGCGGTGCATACGGCATAGTGTGAAGTGCTGTATTCTCCCTGCGAGAAATAAATCATATAGAGCATGTATGCCGTGAATCCGAAGCCGTAGCCGAACTGGTCCAGCGCCACGCAAAAATAAATCGTAATTATGTCCGAAGGCTGCACCAGCGCCATGTAAAGATACACCGAGCAAGGCAGCGCGAGGGCCAGGGCCATCGGCCAGAGGGCCTTCCTCAGACCCACGCGGGCGCTCCATACTCCCCCGAGGATTCCACCGACCGTGAGAGCTATCACACCCACGGTGCCGTACACGAGCCCGGACTGGGCAGTGCTGAGACCCAGGCCGCCGTCTCCGACAGCATCGAGCATGAAGGGCGTGAGCATCTTCACGGAAAGAGCCTCCGGAAGCCTGTAGAGCAGCATGAACACTATCGCGAGCCATACACCGGGTTTGCGGAAAAACGTCGCGAACGCCGACCAGATAGAACGTGCGGGCCCATTGCCCGTCGCCGACGGCCCGGAAGGCTTTTCAGCCGGCAGGATGAACTGATGCCACAGCGTCACCAGGAGGAAAATCCCCGCACTCATCAGTAACGTCACCCTCCATGCACGCGGGATATCCCCATAGCGCGTTTCCAGAAGCCCCGCCACCACCACTATCACCCCCTGCCCGAACACGGACGCAATGCGGTAGAAGGTGCTGCGTATGCCCACGAAGAGGCTCTGCTGATGCTCATCCAGCGCCAGCATGTAATATCCGTCAGCCGCGATGTCGTGCGTAGCAGAAAGCATCGCTGAGATATAAAAGATGATCAGGCAGATGGCAAACGCGCCCACGGGTTCACCGGTTCGGGACGGCAGGCTCAGCGCCAGCCCCGCAAAACACGCGGTCAGCAACACCTGCATCGCCAGAATCCACCAGCGTTTGGAGCGCACAACGTCCACCAGAGGGCTCCAGAGGGGCTTTATCACCCACGGTAGATACAAAAGACTGGTATACATGGCCAGGTCGGCGTTCCCCATGCCCATACGCTTGAACATCGTGACGGATACCACGTTCACAATAAAATAAGGTATGCCTTCCGCAAAGTACAGGGTAGGCACCCAGAGCCATGGAGTTTTGCCTTTACTCATCTTTCATTGGGGTTATTTCCGTGCCAGGATAATAATGGGAGAGGATCTGTGCGCAGTCGTATCCTTTCGAAGCCATCACCGCTGCGCCTATCTGGCAAAGGCCTACCCCATGGCCCCATCCGCGCCCGTGGAGTATGCACTCGCCGTCCTTCCATTCTATTTCGAAGGCGGAGCTCTTGAGGCAGCTGGCGCTCAGGGCCTTGCGGATGGCAAGTTCCTTACCGATGACCCTGCGGCCCTTTTCATCCTCTATCTCCAGCTCGTATATCCTGCCGGACGGCCCGCGCTTGAGGGGCTTCAGATATTTGATCCCGCTGCCAAGGCGTTCGGTCCAGCGGAAAAAGTCGCGTGTCTGCAAATCGTAATCATTCAGCACCTTGCGGAGTACCTCCTCGTCGTCGGTGTCGCAGAAAGGCCTCTCGCCCGGGGCGGGAGCATCCTCTACGGCCTGCAGGTAGGGGTAGTCCCTGTCTTCCCAGCAGGTGCTGTAGAGTTCGGTGGTGCCGCCGCAGCACTTGGAGTATCGGGCGTCGCAAAGCTTGCCCTTGTACGTCAGGACGCTCCCCCACGTACGATCCACCGCGTCGCGCACGTTTTGCCCCACGGCACCGTCCAGGCCCTGGTAGCGCTGGCAGTGGTCATCTGCGCAGACGTCGAAACGATCATGGCTGCGCAGGTTGCTCAGCACCCAGGAACGGGAAATGATGGCGTGTGCCTTCAGGAACTCCAGCGGGGCATCCGCATGCATCTCGGAAGATATCACGCTGAGCAGGTAGTCCTCCAGCCCTATGCGGTTTATGGCGCGGATCCTTTCACCCTCAACTATGAATCTGAGCCGTCCGGCGAAGCGGCGGGTAATCTTCTGTTCCCAGTGGAACCCTATGCCTATTGGCATGTCGTGGAGGATGAAACTGGGTTCGCTGAAAAGCGTGGAGCGGGTGCGGGCGTCGAAGGTGAGCTCGTCGTAGAGGGCACCGTTGAAATTGATTTTGCCGTTGCACCAACTGACACGCTGGGGGCCGGCACCATCGGAGATTATCTCGAAGGTAATCTCGGGCGCTGCCATTATCCCCACATCTATCTTAGGTTGGGTGCGCGTGAGGCGCCAGACCACGAGGGCATCATCCTCCTCGCTCACGGATACCTCCTCCACCATCCTGCAGAGCTGCTCCTGGGTGATTTTCCGGAAATCTTCTGGTCTGGGAACGATAAAAAAACCGGCCATGTCGGCCGCCCCGGGGCTCATGGTAAGGTGATCCTCTCCTTCTGCAAAGTAATGATGTGAACGCAGGTTCGACCTAAGCACCACCGCCGCTCGGAACTCTCCGTTCTTGTACCAGGAATAGAGATTGAAGCGCGGCTCGTTCTCCCCTTCCCTTCGCGGAGAACACTCCAGAAGGCGGTAGAAGAGTTTGGCCATGGATTTCTGGGTAGTCGCCTTGAGGATGTAGACCCCACGGGTGAAGCCGTCGAATTTGAAAAGGCGGGCATCCTGCACGCGTTCAAGTTCGCCTGTAGCGCTGTCCAGGGCCTTGTCTGCGGCAAGCTCCAGCGGAAGGATCCCTCTCGGGCAAGCCTGGAAATGCAGATGGTCGGGGGCGGAGGCTCCGCTCACCGGGCCATTATAGAAGACCGTGAAATCCTGATACATCTTCGTGAAGAGCAGCATATCAGGGAAGTGATGCCAGATGGTCTGGGGGATATGCTGGTCGCGCACCACCACGAGGTGGTTCCTGAAAATGGGATAGGGATTTACCTGAACATTGTAGTTCCGGTGCTTTTTACCTTCGTATTTAATGTGGAACTGCTCCTTGGGACGATTTTTCGGGCAGAGGAAGCAGGGCCTCGCGGCGATGGATTTTTCGTCCACCTCGGCGGTGGAGGAAATGATGCGGCAGGGGTTGCTCTGAAGCGTGACCTTCAGGCCTCCCACCTCCATGAACCGGTATTCTGCATTCTTCAGCGAGCGGAAGTTGGCTGCAGCCATCGGCCAGACCGAGAGTTGGTCCTTTATGAATTTCTGGATATCCGCCATACTATAACAAGGCAAAGAGTCTGTCCTGGATACGGCTGTATTCCTGCTCGAACTGGGGCGTGAGTATGCCCTTGCCGATCGCCTCCGCAATCTCGCGCCTGGTCCACCAGCGGCCTTCATCCACTTCGTCGTTGTCGGGATTTATTTCCCTGTCGGTTACTGTCGCGAACACGTTTACCATCTCCGATTCATCCGGACTGTTCCAGATGTAGCTCTCGATGAGAGTAGGATTGAAATCGAAGAATGCAAGCTCTTCCCCGGCTTCGCGGATGAGAGATTCGATGAGGGACTCGCCGTATGTCACATGCCCGCCGACAGCGGTGTCCCAGCGGCCAGGAAAGAGATCCTTCGTAGCAGAGCGCTTCTGCAGGAAGATGTTGTCGTAGGGATCTATTATATGAAGGTGTACCACCGGGTGAAGCAACTCGGGGCGGCCGTGGCAGGCTTTGCGGGTGCTGCGGCCTATAACAAGCCCGCTCGGTTCGACTATTGGGAGGATTTCCGTGTTTCCCCGTGCAGACTTCACGGCAAGCAGCGGGGCAGGTTCGAGTGGATACAGGAGTTCGGACATCGGGCTACTGGTAATTGATTATCCTGAGTTCCTCTGGAGTGTAGAGAATGGAGTCGATGAAGTCCGGTGCGGCCTGTGCCAGAATTACGAACGTTGCCAATGCTACCGCCGCAAGGGCCACCAGGATCAGGATGACTATCAGGGTGGTTTTGAGCCAGCGAGGGAACGGCTTGCGGGGTTTGGATTCCGCCGCCAAAGGTGCGGGTTCTGGAGCATTTTCCCGGAACGGGTCGCTTTGCGACGCGGAAGAACCCGCACCTTCGGCGGCGGGTTCAGCAAGTTCCAGGAGGGGGGATTCTTCCGGCGCGGGTTCTTCAGCAGGAACCGGCGCCTCGGCGGGAATCGCCGCAGCCACTTCGGCCACCGGGGCTTCGACCAGCGTCACCAGCTCCTCCACCTTTTCCTGAACTTCTTCCTTTGTTTCGACGTGGTTCTTCAGGCTGACCGGAGGCAACCCGAAACCATCCGGGAAAATGTCCAGATCCTCATCGGTAATGAAGAAGAAATTATTCTGCCGGGTGGAGCGGAGACGGCCCAGGCCGGGGAAAACCACCATCTTCTTCTCAAGGAGATCCTTCTTTGTCTCCTCCAGAAAATGCTGGATGATGGCCTTGGCCTGATCGTAGTCGATTCCGTTGCTCTGACTGTAGAGAGTAACGAGGGAATCGTCTTCGGACCGGCTCGGAATGAAAGTTACGCGCCTGTAGGGAGGATTTATGGTATATCCCTTGTCCGAGAAACTCGCAGGAACCATCTCGGCCAGGAAGGCTCCGAGCCCCGGAAGGCCCACCTCCTCGTGGTCGAGCAGCAGCTCGCCGATCATCTTCGAGAGTAACGAAATATCCATAAAACTACCGAATTACAAATATAGGCAAAAAATCCCTGCGAAAAAAGTTCAAAAAAGATTTTGCACTCTAAACTTTTTGTACTACCTTTGCAGTCCACAAATTCCTCCTTAGCTCAGTTGGTTAGAGCACCTGACTGTTAATCAGGGGGTCCTGGGTTCAAGTCCCCGAGGGGGAGCAAGTCCGGCAGCCGCAAGGTTGCCGGGCTTATTTTATAGCCATGGCGGGCAAGTAGCTGATAATCAACGAGATGCCCACAGTGCTCCCCCTCGTTTAGAAGGGGGAGGCTTGTGCTTAAAACATTACAACACAGCTAGTTAGCCGCCATCTTATCGATTACTCTTCTTTTTTAAGCTCGATATCCAAAATACTTGCTATCTTTGTAATGCCTTACGGCGCACGCATGTTTAAAACTATTTTCCAGAGGAAGGCCATCCTTCCATTCCTCCTTACCCCTCTATTCTTTCTGGGAGCGTGCAGTGATTTCAACAAGGAGGAAGAACCCGAATACAGTATCGTCGGCACATGGGGTATGGTGTCCGGCCTCTACAAGAATGCCAACGGCACGTCCGTCCTCTACGACAAACTCCACGAGGGCATGTACTACTCCAAATATGAATTCAAGGAGAATGGCATCCTCATCCAGACCCAGTATCTGGGCATAAAGCTGTTCGGAAGGTACGAATTCGACAAGACGGACCTGACTCTCAGCTTCGGATGGGAGCCGTTCAAAGAGATGTACGACGGGGTGGTGTCCTTTGCCTCAGCAGACGAAATGACCATCACCACCGAAGGCCCCCTGGGAGTCCTGACTCAGGATTTCATCCGCATCGTGGATCAATAAACCAGCCTCCTGAAATCCTTTACGCGGTGGAAGGTGACGATATTGCCATCATGGGCGGTGCGGGCGGCAAGGTCGCCGGAGCGGCTTACGATGCAGAGGTCGTCGCCGTCGATGATCATCGTGGCATAGTGGCGGGCGGAGTGGTCGGAAGGGCCGACGGCAACCAGGCCGGCGAAGGTCCAGCGCAGCAGGTCGGGAGAATAAGACAGAGCCAGGCGGCGGCGTTCCTGCATCAGCCCATCGCTCTGTGAATGCAGCAGCCAGAACAGCCCGGACACGGAATCATACACTATATGGAACTTCAAATGTCCTCCCGGGATATGCGCAAACAGCACTTCTCCGCTCTTGCGGGGCCAGCGGTCAATCTGCAGGGTGCCGTCGGGCATCTCCCTGCCGCGAAGGATCACGCCGATATCGGGCATGCCGGCATTTGCCCTGGACAGCAGCACCACGGAACGGCCGGTAGAGTCGTAAAACGGCCGCACCGCGCCACCAGCTACACCAACGCCAGGAGCACCACCAGCACCACCAGGCTGCACCACCCTCACCACATTCGTTTCCAGCAGGCCGGAGTGTCCGTCCCCCTCCAATGCCATACCTGCAGGACGCGCCTCCTCCATAGCGGGATCGGGGTCATACAGGGGCGAGAACTTCCAACTCGAGGCCTGGGTCAGATCGGCAGATACCGGTGCCTGCATAAGCACGGGGCCGACCCCTGGCCAGGGGTGGCCGTCGGAAATCCATCTCTCGTAGGCCAGCGTCACCTTGCCGTCATGCACGTCCACGGAGGTGCAGCTCTGATGCCATCGGCCCTCGGCGCAAAGCACGGATGGCTCAGTCCAGGTCTCCCCGTTATCATCGCTGCGGCAGATGAGCAGGCGCCGTGAATGCCCTATCATATAAAGCGACTCCCCAGCCTTGAACAGAATCTCGTGCATCATTGGGATGCGGGCGGATGTCTCCCGCCAATGGGCACCGCGGTCGTCGGAGAGGAGGACGCGGATCTGATTTCCGGCCTTATAGTCCCCGAAATCCGACTTAGGCCCGTCCAGGGCGGATGTGCCCGGCCCGCCATAATCCACCGCCACCACATAGCGCCCGTCAAAACCCTCCACGATCGCCGGGGTATAGAGATAGATACTGTCCGGGCAGGGCGAAGTGACGATCACCGACTCGTCGGCCACCAGATGCGACTGTCTGCCGCAGCAGGCCTGCAAGGCAAGCACCGCGGCGGCAGACATCAGTATCACAAGCCTTCTCATTGCTTGGGCTTGAAGATGGCAAAGCAACTCCTCAGAGTCTCCTGTTCGGCATCGGAAAGATTCGGATTTTTAGCCTTGGCCAGGTTGAAGGCACGGTAGTTCCAATTGCCCCACCAGGAATCATCCACCACAACGATACCTGCAGTGGTGTTACCTGGACGATCGGTACCGCTATTATTCGTCCTAAGGCTGGTCCACCCTTCCGGCCGATACTGGAAGCCTTCCTTCAAAACTATCACCGAGCCTGCAGGGATGTCTGTTTTATTGAAAATCTGCGTAGCTGTAAATTGCGCAGTATTGTCAGCCTTGCTGCCGGCTATGGCGCTTGTCTTTACTGAGGATGAAGTCGAATTATAGTATGCCCTGTTGGTCAGCACCAGAGGAACTGCCTCATACTGGGAAAGATCGTATCCTGCATTGACAAAAGTCTCCTTCAGTTCATCGGAAGGCAGGACCGTGGTCAAAGGATTGGAAGATATGCTGACCTCAAAGGGCTTTTCGTACGCCTTTTCCACGGCTTCTTTAATCACAGCGATCTGGTCGTCGGTATATGAATAGGATGACGGCTTGAAGCTGACGCCAGCGATGCTCTTTCCGGTAATCTTCCTAGCCCACATCAGAGCTGTGAGATAACGTCCGATATTGTATGACATGTGATATCCGTCACGGGTGATGTTATCGCCAAGAAAACTGCTGCGCAGGTTCTGGACGGCGGTGCCGGAAGGAATAATAAAATCGAAATCGCCACGGGACAGCACCTTGGTATTCACCGCATTTAGAATTGCCTCATACATGGTCTTCTGATCATCGTTGTACTTGGTAAAATCTTTATGGTTGGAATCCCCCTGATATGCCCAGGTCATGTGCCACATACGCTTGGCGCCCGGGCAGGAGCTTATGACAGCATTTACAACGGTGGAGAGATATGGTTCATAACTGTCCGCCACACCGGAATAACCGCTGGCCTGCTGCATGCTCACATAATCCCAGTCACGTTCCTTCAGCGCGGAAGAAGCAGTGTGGCTTGCCGCGGTAGACCATTTACCGGCACTGTTGGTGCGGTAATCATAGGCGCCGAGATTATTCGTAAGATTGCCGGCATGGGTCTGGAGCGTGCATCCGCCGATATACAGATTACCAAGGAAAATGTCTTTGTAGCCGAGATCCTGGAGAATCTGGTAAAGGTATTCCATAGCATCGTCGGAGAAACTGTTTCCTATTGCAAGAATGTAAAGCGACTTGGTGGATTTCTGCTTTACGCTGAAAGCCGCTCTCTTATTGAATTCCGTGTTGGTGATAGCAACCGTGCCGCTGCGTAGATTGTCGGTCGAATTCTCTGAAACCGTAAAATCGAAACCCTGCCCGGTCCTGGTCGCAGTGATCCAGGAAGGAGTGTCTACAGCGACCTCCAGATTGGTTGTAAGCGATACAGAGAAGGATTTGCCCTCAGCCGGGCACTTGACCTCGGGTACGGCAGGCACGTCGAAGACAGGCGGCTGGCCGGACTGGGTCACGGTGATTTCAGCCGACAGTGCAGCAGAGGTGAAAACCAGCTTTGCATCCCTGCCATGGACATCATCGTTCCTGGAGACCGTGATTATCAGCGTTCTGTCGCCCCTGGAGTCTGCCTGACCAAGATTCGTCTTGATCCAGGACGACGCCTCGGAGGGCACCAGCTGCATTGTGATATCGGCATTGGAACTCACGACAGAGGGATACACCCCACCGTCATTACCAACACTGAACACGGAAGGATCGACCGTGATGTATTTTTTAGCCAGCTGCGTGACACGCACCGTATCCTGTGCCGTTCCGGATTTGATGACCACGAACCCCTTCCGGACCGAGCGGTCGGGATTCGAATCCACGGAAATCACCGGGGCAGCTCCACCCTTCGCTCCTGAAGAAGGGGTCAAAGTGAGCCACGAGAAAGAATTGGACGACGTCCAGTTGGTGGAGGCAGTGAAAGAAAGGTCGATGGTCCCCGCTTCACCATCCACTGTGAAGACCTTCTGGGATTCAAACGTGATGGAATCCTTCGGCTCGGGTTTCTTCTCTTTCTCGCAGGCGACAGCCAAAATGGTCAGAGCTATGAGTAAAAGCTTTTTCATATAGTCATGGATTATTTCGTTACAAACTCAAAAACGCAGTGGCTGGTATAAGTTTCGCCAGGCCTGAGCATGGCGGAAGGCCATTGGGGCTTGTTGGGAGTGTCGGGGAACTTCTGAGTCTCCAGGCAGACTGCGGTACGGTGCCCATACACAACACCGCCTTTGCCGGTCACGGTTCCGTCCAGGAAGTTGCCGGAATAAACCTGAATGCCGGGCTCATCGGTGTAGACCCGCAGTTCTATGCCACTGAAAGGGCTGTAAAGGGAAGCGGCCACGGCAGTGTCGTCTCCGGCAGTGTCCAGCACCCAGTTATGGTCGTATCCATGGCCGTTGCGAAGCTGCTCATAATCGGCATCAATATCCTGCCCGACAGGCTTGGGAGTACGGAAATCCATCGGGGTCCCTTCTACGGGCCAAATCTCTCCGGTGGTCATGAAGGTATCGTCCACAGGAGTGAAGGCCGAAGCATTGATGTAGAGTTCATCTTCCAGCACCGAATGCCCGGCCGGATCGCCGGAAAGGTTGAAATAGGCGTGATTGGTCATGTTGATCACGGTGGGCGCATCCGTGGTGGCCTCGTAACGGATATCCAGTTTATTGTCTTCCTGAACGGTGAAGGTCACACAGGCTTTCACGTTGCCCGGGAAGTTCTGGTCGCCGTCCGGCGAGATGCGCTCGAGTTTCAGGCTGTTTTCCGATACCTTTACGGCATTGTAGAACTGATACTGCCAGCCCCTGGTACCACCGTGCAGGCAGTGGCCGTAATTATTCCGGGGCAGCTGATACTCCTTGCCGTCAATGGTGATGCGGCCGTCCTTTATGCGGTTGGCGTAACGCCCGATACTGGCACCGAAGTCGGTCTCATTGTTCTCGGGATAATAATCCGTGAGAGTGTCGAAACCCAACACCACATCCCTCAGTTCACCGTTCCGGTCAGGAACCATCAGCGATACTATACGCCCGCCGTAGTTGGTGATGCTTACTTCCATCCCGGAAGAATTCTTGATGGTGTAGAGCTGTGGTGCCTGCTTGCAGCACGCAGACATCAAGAGAACCATGGCAGCAAAAAAGATCTTTTTCATAACTATTTGACTCTTAGTTTTTTACCTATTTTCAACGGAGCGGATGCACTGATGCCGTTAAGTTTGCAGATGGCGCCGACCGTGGTGTGATATTTGGACGCAAGGCCATAAAGCGTATCCCCCGACTTGACGGTATGATACTGCGCGGCAGCCATCTCCCTGGCAATACGCTCGGCTTCAGCCCTGTCCTGTTCCTCCGCCTTGTATATCTCATCTTCCTCATCCTCGGACTCGGGATAATACCTGGAGGTATTGGAAAGATACTTGCGTTTGAGCACGAAGTAGCCGTGGCGCAGGGTGCCGGTCTCGAAATCTATCAGCCACTGAGGATCGAAGGCATAGCCCTCGTAACGGGTTTCGAAGTGGAGATGAGGGCCGGTAGAGCGCCCCGTGGATCCCCCGAGTCCTATCACATCTCCCGCCGAAACATAGTCCCCGGCCTGCACATTCCTCTCTTTTAGGTGGGCGTACGTCGTCTCCAGGCCGGATGCATGGCGCACGACAACCACGTTTCCATATCCTCTGTTGTACATGGAAACCCGCACGCGTCCGTCAAACGCAGCATATACCGGTGTTCCGGTCGGCAGCGGCAGATCCACCCCGGTATGGTTACGGCGCCTGCGCCATCCGAAAGGAGAAAACACCTTTACCTTGTTCGGACAACAGAAACGGCTCGCCGAATCAGCCAGGCACAAGGTTATGCGGTAGGGCAGGTCTTCGAGCTTAGTGCGGTAGGGATTGAGTTCGCCCGCGTTCCATGCCTTGCGGAATACGGCGCTGTCGGCAAAGGAGCGGGGATCCCGGGCATATCTCCAGGTGCCATCGTTGTAGAGGATTATCTTCACGGCAGCGTCGGATGTGTCCAGAGTATCGTGCACGGGAGGTTTTTCGCCCGGAATCATGGATTTCACCGGTTTCCGAATCTCTCTGGGAACCAGTTTCTCTGCCTCCTTTACAGTCAGGCGCCGGTCCTGAGCCCCTGCCATCAGCGGCAGCAGCACAAGAATCAACGATAGTTTAAGCCCTCTTTCCACCAAATTGCCCCTCTATTATTGCAGCCGCCTCGGCTATCTTTTTCTCCAGAAGTTCATCTGTAGTGGCTTCGCAGATAAAGCGCAGATACGGCTCAGTGTTCGAAGGACGGATGTTGAACCACCACTTCGGGAATTCCAGGCGGTAGCCGTCGAAATCCATCACAGCCTCGGGTTTCTCCGAGGTCTCGAAAAACTTCTTCACCGCCTCCATGGCGCCGGCCTTGTCCTCCACCCGGAAGTTGACCTCGCCGGAATTCTTGTATTTGGTAAGTTCGTCTATCTGCTGGCTGAAGGTCTTGCCCTTACGCTTGAGGGCGGCCACGATGCGCAGCACTATGATGCTGGCGAGCATGCCGCTGTCGGAATAGAAGAAATCCTTGAAATAATAGTGCCCGGCAAGTTCTCCGCCCCATAGACCGTCGATTTCGCGGAGCTTGGGAGCGGCGAATGCACGGCCGACACGCCAGGTGTGGAGCTCGGCGCCATACTTCTGCAGATACTCCCCTACCGCCTTGGAAGAACGGATTTCCTGAAGCACGCGCGGATTCTTTTCTCCGCGCTCATCGCAGAAGTACTGGGCCATCATCGCGATGATGAGGTCGGGAGCCACGAAACGGGCCTTGTCGTCGACGAACATCACGCGGTCGGCATCGCCGTCGTAGATAACTCCCAGGTCGGCCCCGCACTTTGCCACCAGTTCGCGCAGGGGCTGCACATTCTTGGGAATAAGCGGGTTAGGCTCGTGATTGGGGAAGCGGCCGTCGATGGTGTCGAAAAGCCATTCGGCATCCTCATCCTTATATATCTCTTTCGCAAAAAGATTGGCCATGCCGTTGGAGAGGTCGAATGCAATCTTAAGGTTGGAGTAGTCGCCCTTGTACTTCTTGAGGAAGGCAATGTAGTCGGGTTTGATGTCGATTTCCGTCACCTTGCCGGGCTTTGCGGCCTTGGGAGTGGGACGGCCCTCTTCTATCCATGCCTTGATCTGGCCGAGACCGGTATCCAGGCCCACGGGAAGGGCCTTCTCGCGGGAGACCTTCATGCCATTGTACTCGGCGGGATTGTGCGACGCGGTTATCTGCACGGAGGCTTTGTAGCCATAGTTGGCCGTGCCGAAATATACCAGCGGGGTGCTGCTGAGGCCTATATCATCTACGTCAGCGCCGGCGTCGGTGATGCCTTTGATGAGATAATCGTGGATTTCCGGTGAGGATACGCGGCAGTCGCGGCCTACCAGAACCTTGTCCGCCTTCAGCAGTCCGGGCAGGAAATACCCTACCTTATATGCGGTTTCTTTATCAAAATCAACATTGTAGATTCCTCTGATGTCATATGCGTGAAATGCTCCCATAGCTTTGGTTTTAATTATGTATCCCACAAATTTAAGAAATTTTTAGTATTTTTGCTTGTAAATCACAGGATATGAACACCAACGAACAATTCGTCATTACCATCAGCCGCGAGGTCGGTTCGGGTGGACGCACCATAGGCCGCAAGCTCGCAGAAAAACTCGGAGTCCGCTTCTGCGACAAGAACCTCATCACCGCACTGATGGAAAAATTCGATCTTTCTTCAAACGATATCGAAACGCTCAAGGGGCAGAAGAAAAACTGGCTGGCAGACATTCTGGAGAAGTTCACTCCCGTGCCTCATGCAGGAGCCATCGGATCCGCCGGGATGGAATTCGCCCCCTCGGTAACCAACGAAGACCTGTTCAAGGCCGAATCCGGAATTCTGCGCGAGCTTGCCGCGGAATCCTCCTGCGTCATTGCAGGACGTTCAGGGTTCTTTATCCTCAAGGACCATCCCAACAAACTGGACATTTTCATCCAGTCGTCGTTCGCAAACAGGGTGAGCCGCATAATGGAAAAGCAGGGCAAGACCGCCGAAGAAGCTGAGGCAATCATCAAGAGAGTGGACGAGATGCGCGAGAACTACGTGCAGCGCTACACCTCCACCAGCCGCTACGATGCCCGCAACTACGACCTGGTGCTGAACATGGACGGCCTCTCTTCCGACGAAGCCGTAGACATCATCCTGGACTATATCAAAGCCCGGTCGAAAACTAATTGAACTTGGACAGTTTTCGCTGGAAGTCAAGATTGGTGCCGGGAGAACTTAAGACAATGTAATACTCATAAGTATGTAATCCATTGATCTTATATCCTCCGGAGCCTTGCGGGCTTGACGGATCATCTATTATAGAGTTGATACTGTAATCCATCGCGATGGAATTGCCCGGATAAACCCCAAAATAATTTCCTTTTGGATTTCCGTTCTTGTATGTGGGGTCGACCGGAATCCATCCATATCCGGGGAGATAAAACTCGGCGATAGTATGGAAGTCAGATATCAATGGCTGAATCAACGACAGATGTCTGGAAGGAATACCTTTTGCCCTGAGGAGTGAGATATATACCGAACACATATCATCGCAATCTGCAATCTTTTTATCAAGGAGTGTACTTACTGGGGTAAGACCACCATAAGCATTGCCATAAGTAAAATACTGAGCGGTCCACTCGTAACATCTCCTGGCATAGTCTACCAAGCCATCGGATGCTTCCCAAAGTTCATTTGAGTAATCAATAATAAACGGATTTGAAGGAGTCACATATTCTTTTTCTTCATCCTTCAGATACTCTCTGCATAATTCCGATTCCTTGTTGAATTCAGGAATATCATCGATAAGAGAAAAGTCGACACTAACACCGTAAACCTGCACATGGAATGTTTCCGAAATAGCATCGCCACCGGATGGAATATAAGAAGCATCGTTGACCAGATACTTGTTACCATTATTTTTGCAGCCATGCACTGTTCCGGTACCGGTGAAATCAGTAATATCCTGATAAAAACATGTCTGTGGCACTGGCATAACGGTGTACAACCTTGAAAAGCTTAGACCGGAATAAGTGACAGTGACAGCATTCGTAACCGTTCCGGAAGAGCCCTTATACTTGTAATAGACATTCGCTCTCTGTTTAATGTTGAAAGAATAGTCTTCCTGCCCGCACCTGACCGTAATGACACCAATACGGCTTGATCTCTCGCTATTTAAAGAGGATGTTACGGTGATCTTTGTCTTCCCGGCTCTTCCATGAGACGGGGTGACAGCCAGCCATGGATCATCTTCCGGCGATATTGAAATGCTCCAGTCCTTGTCTGTTTCAAAGACGATATCCTCAGATCCGCCAGTAGCGGTTATTACGCGATTATCCTTGCTGAAGAAAACGTCCAGGTCAGACACTGATGAGGCCCCTTTATACACAGTCACAGCACAAGTCTTCTCAAAACGCCCAATTTTAGCATGGATTGTAGCGTGTCCTTCCGAGATTCCTGTAACCAGTCCGTCATCAACCTTGGCTATTGCCGGATTGGAACTGCTCCATAACACGCGTTTGGCAGATGAATTCGAAGGATTGACAGTTGCAACAATAGTGACAGTTTTTCCAATAGCCACCGTCAGTTCCTTTTGATCCAGACTTATTGACGAAACAGGCACATACTCATCTTCTTTTTGACAAGAATAAAAAAAGAAAACGGCAAACAGGACTATAAGAAAACGATAAAGTTGTTTCATAACTTAAACCGCTTTTTAGATCATTTGATCCTGGTATTGTAGCGGGTGGGTACTTTGCCTGAGGAGATACGCTGTAACTTCTTCATTACCAGCTTCTTGCGAATAGGAGCCACAAGATCCGTGAACAGCACGCCCTCGAGATGGCTGAACTCGTGCTCTATCATGCGGGCGGCAAAATTGTCGAACTCCTCAACCTTCTTTTCGAGGTTTTCGTCATAATATTCCACCTTGATCTTCTTGGGGCGCACCACATCGCAGTAGATGCCAGGCACGCTGAGGCAGCCTTCGTTGTAGGTGGTCTTCTCCTCACTCTCTTCCAGCACCACGGGGTTGATGAAGGTGCGCTTGAATCCTTTCAGATAGTCGTACACATCGGCCATCACATCGCCATCCACCACCACCACGCGCTTGCTCACCCCTATCTGCGGGGCCGCCAGGCCACATCCTTCGCTGGCCGCCAGGGTATCCCAGAGGTCGGTCACGAGCTGCTTCAGTTCTTCTTTCGCTCCAAGGTCTGCAGGCTCGGCTTTCTCGCGGAGCACGGCGGAGCCATATAAGTAAATAGGTTTTATCATTGTGCTTGGTTTCTATCGATGTAACTCTGCAGGATGATGGCCGCGCTGATTTTGTCTACCGACTCTTTCTTGCGGCGGTCGCTCTTCTTCATACCCCCGTCTATCATGGCCCTGTGGGCCAGCACAGAGGTGAAACGCTCGTCTTCCAGGCTCACCGGTACTGCCGGGAAATGCCTGGCAAGCCGTTTCAGAAAGGCGTCCACGTCGGCCGCGGCCTCTGCCGGACGGCCGTCGAGATTCATGGGATAGCCCACCACAAAGCGAACTACCTTCTCGGAAGTAGTCAATTTTTGAAGATAATCTATTATCTTTGCAGATGCCACGGTTTCGAGCGGAGATGCAAAGATTCCGAGCGGATCGCTCATGGCGACACCCACTCTCGCACGTCCGTAATCGATGCCTATCATCCTGTCCATCAGGGTGCAAATTTACGAATTATTATGGGAAAAATAAATCGTACGGACTGGAATAAAGTCTATCGGCTCACGCTGATAGAAGACCGCACGCACCAGCATATCAAGTTCTGGAGATTCTCCGGCCTGGGCTTTCTGCTGGTAGGGATCACCACCCTTGTGGTCGTATCCCTGCTGTTCTGGTCCATCATCTCCTTCACTCCCCTCCGCACCACGATTCCAGGATATCCGGATGCTCATTTCAAGCGCGGCGCAATAGCCAATGCCCTGAAGATAGACTCTCTCGAAAACGAGATGACGCGCTGGGCGCTCTATGCCGGCAACCTCAGCCGCATCCTTGCAGGGGAAGAAACCCTCGGTGCGGACAGCCTTCTCACCGGCAACACCAAGGAGTATCTGCGCAAGCTCAGCGATGCCGAGATCGCCCGCGGGGACTCGCTCCTGCGCATCAGCGTAAGCAACGCAGAACAGTTCGGGCTTTCGGACCGCAAACGGGAACTCCCCCTGGAGGGCCAGCATTTCTTCTCGCCACTCAAGGGTACGGTTTCCCAACCATTCGATGCCGTGCTTCATCCCGGAGTCGATATCACAGCACCTGCGGGTGCGGTTGTGAGCGCGGTGCTCGACGGCACCATCATTTTCGCCGACTGGGCGGATGCCACCGGCTATTCACTTGCCATCCAGCACGAAAGCGGCATCCTGTCCGTCTACAAGCATAACCAGAAACTGCTCCGCAAAGCCGGCGACAAGGTGAGCGCAGGCACTCCGATCGCTCTCGTGGGCAGCACCGGAGGCCTTAGCTCCGGCGACCACCTGCGCTTCGAACTGTGGCACAACGGCGAACCCATTGATCCCGCGAAATACTGCAAATTCTGATGAAAAGAAGGCTTGCCATACTCGGCTCCACCGGCTCCATAGGCACTCAGACCCTGGATATAGTACGCCAGCACAGGGATATGTTCGAGGTGGAACTCATCTCCGCCAACAGCAGTTCCGCGATGCTGATAGAACAGGCCAGGGAATTCGATGTCAACAACGTAGTAATCTGCGACGAAACCAAATACAAGGAAGTCTCCGACGGCCTCTCCGGCACCGATTCCAAAGTGTTCGCCGGCATCGACAGCCTGTGCTCCCTTGCGGCCGCCGCCGATGTCGACATCGTAGTAGGCGCGATGGTCGGATTCAGCGGCCTGCGCCCCACCCTTGCAGCCCTCGAGGCCGGCAAGGTCGTGGCCCTCGCGAACAAGGAGACCCTGGTCGCCGCCGGCAGCATCGTCACCCGCACCATGCGGGAGCACGAAGCAGTCATCCTCCCAGTGGATTCCGAGCACTCGGCTATCTTCCAGTGCCTGCTGGCAGCCCAGGGGAATGCTGTAGAAAAGATACATCTCACCGCCTCCGGAGGCCCTTTCCGCAGCTGGAGCAAGGAGCAGATCGCCACTGCCACAGCCGCCCAGGCCCTGAAGCACCCGAACTGGAGCATGGGGGCCAAGGTGACGATAGATTCCTCTACGATGATGAACAAGGGCTTCGAGGTGATAGAGGCCCGCTGGCTTTTCGACATTCCCGCCGAACGCATCAACGTGGTGGTTCATCCGGAGTCGGTCATCCACTCGATGGTGGAGTTCGAAGACGGGGCCGTGATAGCGCAGATGGCAACGCCGGACATGCGCGAGCCCATAGGCTTCGCGCTGAGTTTTCCCGCACGCATCCCGGTGGGCAACCGCAAGCTGGATTTCGGTGAACTTGGCAAACTCACTTTCGCCGGTGCCGACCTGGACCGCTTCCCCTGCCTCGGCCTTGCGTATGAGGCGATAAAGCGCGGAGGAAACGTGCCCTGCGCACTTAATTCCGCCAATGAAATCGCCGTTGCAGCCTTCCTGAAGGGCGAAATCGGCTTCTACGATATAGCGCGTCTGTGCGAGCGCGCAATGGATGGCGTGAATTTTGTTGCAGATCCTTCGCCCGACGACATCTTCGCCACTCACGGCGAGATAGCAGAAAAGACACGGGCGGCCATCCGCTAATGGTTTTTTTGATGAAATTCCTGCAAGTAGTACTTGCACTTTCCATACTCATCGTGGTGCACGAATTCGGGCACTTCACGTTCGCGAAGCTTTTCCGCATCCGAGTGGAGAAGTTTTTCCTGTTCTTCGATGCCGGCGGCACCTTCCTGTTCAGCACCAAGCGAAGCAAATGGTTCACCCGCCTCTGCCCCCGGGCCCTCGACTGGGAAACCGAATACGGCATAGGCTGGCTGCCTCTGGGAGGCTATTGCAAGATTGCAGGCATGATAGACGAGAGCATGGACCTCTCGCAGATGAAGCGCGCGCCCCAGCCTTGGGAGTTCCGCACGCACAACCCCTGGCAGCGCCTCCTCGTGATGGCAGGAGGGGTTCTCTACAACTTCATCTTCGCCATCATCGCATTCAGCCTGATAATGGCCATATGGGGACAGAGCTACATTCCCAACAAAGGCACAAGGATCTATCCCAACGCCCTGGCTCAGGAGATGGGATTCCGTGCGGGAGATGAAATACTGGCGTTCGACGACTATGTGCCGGAGAATTTCGGAATGCTTCAGGCAGACCTCGCCCGGCGGAAAGTGCGTCAGGTGCATATCCTCCGCGGGGCCGATACCGTCATCCTCTATACCGATGCTTCGATGCTGGGAGAGGTGCTGAATTCGCAATACATGTTCGACCTGGCCCTCCCCTTCTGCATCGACTCCGTGCTGGCGGGCGGGGTTAACTCCGGAGCGAACCTGCAGCGCGGGGATGTCATCGAGTCGATTGCCGGGCAGCCGGTGGCTTTCCTTCAGGACGGACGGAAGATTCTTTCCGCCATGCCGGGTCAGAGCGTGGAAGCGACGGTTTCCCGCGAGGGTTCGGTTTTCGCGGAAACCCTCCAGGTAGACAGTCTCGGCCGCATAGGTATCACGGTCAAGAATCCGCAGGTCTGCAACATGAAATACAAGGGGCTCCAGGCCATCCCGGCCGGGCTCAGGTTCACCGGAAGCACCATCCGCGGATACCTTCAGGACCTCCGCCTCCTCGCCACCCCGTCCTCCGGGGCTTATAAGAGTGTAGGGAGTTTCATCGCCATCGGGCAGGTGTTTCCATCCGCCTGGGACTGGTATCAGTTCGTGTTCCTGTTAGGGCTTTTCAGCATCATGCTGGGGGTGATGAACCTTCTGCCCATCCCGGGGCTCGACGGCGGGCACATAGTGTTCACCCTGTTCGAGATAGTTACCGGGCGCAAGCCCTCCGACCGCTTCATGATTGGGGCGCAGATGGTGGGGATGATTCTTTTGCTGGGGCTTATGATGCTGGCCTTCGGCAACGATATCGGAAGATTAATACAATGATTATATGAAAAGGATTTTTAGTTTGGTTTTCGCCGTCCTGGCGCTTGTATCCTGCAAGAACAGCCACAAGGCCCTGCTTCCCAACGTGAGCGGAAAGGCCGGCGAAATTATGGTGGTGATCGAGAAAAACGACTGGGAAGGTGCTGTCGGCAATGCCACCCGCGAGCTTCTCGCGTGCGACTGCCCCTGGTTCCTCATGCGGGAGCCGCTGTATTCCCTTTCGAACGTGACCCACGGCGGCTTTGCAGACATCTTCAAGGTGCACCGCAACATCGTTTACTTTGACATCGATCCCCAGGTGGCATCTACCGGAGTCAAGTACCTCCAGAATGTCTGGGCCCAGCCCCAGGCGGTAGTGAACGTTGCCGCTCCGGATTCACAGACCGCCGTAGACCTGCTTGAAAAGGAGGGCGCCAAGATCGTTTCCTTCATCGAGCAGGCCGAGCGGGACCGAATAATCCGCAACACCATGCGCTATGAGGAGAAGAACCTCGCCCCGATGGTGGCGGAGATATTCGGAGGATGCATGCACTTCCCTACCGGTTACCAGTTCAAGAAGAAGACTTCGGATTTCATCTGGATCGCGGACGAAAAACAATACACGATCCAGGGAGTGTTCGTGTATCGTTATCCGGCCCTTGGCCTGAAGTCGGACTTCAGCAGGGCGAACATTATTGCTCACCGGAATGAAGTTCTGCGAAACAACGTTCCCGGCATGTTCGACAACACCTACATGACCACCGGCACCCTTCCCGAGCCCACCGTGGAGTTCATCAAATACAAGGGTCGCGAGTTTGCGCAAACCCGTGGATATTGGGAGGTTGCGAACGATTACATGGGCGGTCCCTTCGTCTCGCATTCATTCTACAGCCCGGACGGACTGTATGTAGTCGTGTGCGATGCATTCGTGTATGCACCAAAGTACGACAAGCGCCAGTACCTGCGTCAGGTGGAATCCTTGCTGTATTCTTGGGAGTGGAAAGAAGAAAAGGCGCAAAATTAGTTGCTTAATAAAAAAATATTCGTACCTTTGCACTCCTTTCGAAATGATGGTGGGTTCGTATAATGGTTAGTACTCAGGATTTTCATTCCTGCAATAGGAGTTCGATTCTCCTACCCACTACGAAAAAATTATAAAAAAGTATAACAATGGCAAACAACGCATCAGCAGAGAAAGCCAATCGCCAAGGCGAAAGGCGGAGATTGCATAACAAGTATTATGCAAAGACAACCAGGAACGCTATCCGCGCAATCCGTACAACAACCGATAAGAAGGCAGCCGAAGCAGAGGCACCCAAAGTTTACGCTATGATCGACAAACTTGCAAAGCAGGGTGTCATCCACAAGAACAAGGCTTCGAACCTCAAGAGCGGTATCGCGCTGTATATCGGCAAGCTTTCTTAATTTGACTCTGAGCGCGGTGCAATTCCGCGCTTTTTTTTCGAGAAGTAGCGCAGTTGGTAGCGCACTACGTTCGGGACGTAGGGGTCGGGCGTTCGAGTCGCCTCTTCTCGACAAAAGGCACCGGGTTTTCCGGTGCCTTTTGTCTTCGAAGGGCGACAAGCGCCTTTTTTAGGGGCCTGCCCCTAAAGTACCACGATCACCCACGCACGCCTACGGCTTTAATGAGGGGCGATCCCCTCAAACTCCCCCGCAGCTCCCGGCCTTAGTCCTTCGGACCGGCCTCCGCCGTTCGCGCTGCTGCGCTCATCTCCTTTCGCTTCGAATCTGCGTATTTCGTAATCGCTTGATTATTAGCACTTTACCAAAACAGGTCATTCAAATTAACCGACCTGATTTAGCAACCGGTTGAATATCAATGGTTTAACAATCACACACTCCAAAACCGCCAAACCTCAGTTTATTTTTGGGCCCACCCGTCAAGAAAAACCTGCAAAACCTCTACGGGTCGACCGTTTTTTGCCCTACCCGTCAAGGAAAACCCGGGAAACCTCTACGGGTCGGGGGGTTCGCGAGTGGCTGGCCGCCGCGTCGCACACAACTCCGCGGCTATGGTACCCGCCAGCTGCGGGGAGCTCGCCGAAAGGGCTCTCCTCGCCGGCGACCATGCCAGCGGGGACCAAAAAGTGGGTAGCGGGCCGTGGTGGGGAGGGGAAGGGAGGGGCGCAGTGTGGTGAGTCGGGGCGGGGGCCACAGTGGCGAGAGGTGAAGTGCCAGCGGGAGTGGCGGCGGGACCGGGCAGCGTGGCGGAGCGGGGGTGCGCTGGAGGCGGGCAGGGAGCGGGACCGAGCAGCGGTACGGGACCGCGGCGGGACTACTTATTCTGTTCGGCGACGGAGGCGTCGTGGATGGTGTTGAAGATGCGCTTAATGAAATCGATATCGATGCCGTAACCTTCGGCGGAGGCGGCGACTTTCTCCAGAACCGCATCCCAGCGGGTGGGCTGCAGGATCGCCACGCTGTTTTCCTTTTTCAGATCACCGATCTTGCGGCTGACCTTCATGCGGGAAGCCAGTGTGAACACCAGATTCTCGTCCAGTACGTCTATCTGGGCACGCAACTGCCCGAGCTCGTCGTTGAAATTCTCGTCGGCAGTGGCGGCATCACGCACAACCAGTGACTCGAGCAATTCTATCAGGGCAGCTGGTGTAAGCTGCTGGGCGGCATCGCTCAGGGCGCAGGAAGGGTCGCGGTGGCTCTCGATCATGAGGCCCTCGAAACCGAGGTCCATCGCCCTCTGCGAAAGCTCGTGCAGATACTCCCTCTTGCCTCCCATATGGCTGGGGTCAGCGAACAGGGGAATCTCCGGATAACGGGCACGAAGTTCCACTGCCATCTCCCACTGCGGGGCATTGCGGTACTTGATCCTGGAAGCGGTGGACACTCCCCTGTGGATTGCGCCCAATTTGCGGATACCCTGGGCATAGAGCCTCTCGAAGGCCCCTATCCAAAGGTCCAGGTCCGGATTGACGGGATTCTTCACGAGCACGGGGATATCGGTGTCGCGCAGAGCCTCGGCTATCTCCTGTACCAAAAACGGATTTGCAGTAGTCCGGGCACCCAGCCAGACCATGTCCACTCCGTGCTTCAGGCATTCGAACACGTGCTTCTCGCTGGCGACCTCGGTGCATACCCTCATCCCCAGTTCGTCCTTCACCCTTCGAAGCCACTTGAGACCAAGCACACCAATACCCTCGAAGCATCCTGGATGCGTGCGGGGCTTCCATATGCCTGCACGGAATACGTTGATGCCAATCTCTTTCAGCCCTCGGGCGGTCTCCATCACCTGCTCCTCGCTTTCCGCGCTGCATGGGCCTGCAATCACGCAGGGCCGGGGCGGAAGATGGAAGAATCCCCAGTCGTTCAGGGGGATCAAATCGAACTTTGCTGCCATTATCGGATAATGCGTTTAATCTTGTTACCTTCTTCTATGAGCTCCCGGATACGGTCTGCGTCGTAAGCGTCGATCGCCGTGCGGAACTCCTTCATCTTATCTATATAGGTGTCTATCACGCGGAGCACATTGTCGTGGTTCTGAGCCAGGATGGGCACCCACATGTCCGCGCTGCTCTTGGCCAGGCGGACGGTGGAGGAAAAACCACCTGATGCGAGGTCGAAAATATGCTTCTCGTCCTTCTCCTTATCGAGCACTGTGAGCGCCAGGGCGAAGGATGTAATGTGCGAAATATGAGATACATACGCCACGTGCATGTCGTGCGCGTCGCTGCGCATGCGTATCACGCGCATGTTCAGCACGTCATACAGTTTCTCTGCCAGTCGCACCGCCTTGGGAGAGGATTCTTCAATGTCGCAGAAGATGCATGCGCGGCCGTCGAAGAGCCCCGGCATCGCCGCCCAGGGGCCGGAATACTCGGTGCCGGCCATAGGATGGGTGGCCACATATTGGGCACGGGCCTTGTGCCCGGCCGCCACCTGGCAGAGACTCTCCTTCACGGAGCAGACGTCCAGCACCACCTTATCGGTGCCGGCGGCCAGGTCCAGGATACGTGGCAGCAACTTTACGGCACTGCCGACGGGAATCGCGATAACGATGACATCCGAACCTGCCACGCAGTCTTCCAGCGAAACGATCTCATCTGCCAGCCCTATCTTGAGGGCAGCCTCGGCATTCAGCTTTTCGTTCTCCACGCCCAGCACCTTCTCCGCAAAACCGCGTCTGCGAAGGTCGATGGCCATGGAGCCGCCGATAAGGCCGAGGCCAATAACACCTACTATCATATTACAGCTTTTATCTTTTCCAGCGCCCGCTCGAACACCTCGACGGAGGCACAGAGCGAAACGCGCAGGTAGTTTTCTCCATTATGCCCGAAGATGAATCCGGGAGTGATGAACACTCCGGCCTCGTGCAGAAGTTTGTCCGAAAGATCCACCGGTGAAACGCCTTCGGGGACGCGACCCCAAAGGAAAAGCCCCTGGGAATCAGGGTTATAGCGCACTCCGAGGGCATCGAACAACTTCCCGGCAACCACCCGTCTGCGGGCGTATTCGGCATTCAGCGCCGCGAACCACTCCGGCCCCTGCCTCAGCGCTTCCACGGCCGCCAGCTGCAGCGGCCGGAAAATCCCGGAATCCAGCTGGCTTTTCACCTTCAGTATCTCATAAATCACGTCGGCGGACGATGCCACCATCCCCATACGCCAGCCGGCCATGTTGTGGGCCTTGCTCAGGGAGTTCAGCTCCAGGCAGCAGTCCTTCGCACCGGGCACCGCCAGTAAAGAATGATGCTCGGAAGCCAGGATGAAACTATATGGATTGTCGTTGCAGACAAGTATCCCGTGCCTGCGTCCGAAATCCACAAGCCTCTCATACAGAGCCGGATCCGCCGGCGCTCCGGTAGGCATGTTGGGGTAGTTCGTCCACATCATCTTCACCCCGGTCAGGTCGCGGGCTTCCAGCGCATCCATATCCGGCTGCCAGCCCAGGGACTCCACCAGGTCGTAGGTCACGATCTCCGCCTCGCAAAGGCGTGCAGCGGAGCTGTAGGTAGGATATCCCGGATCCGGCACCAGCACTTTGTCGCCAGGGTTCAGGAAAGCCAGCGAGGTAATCAGGATACCCTCCTTAGAGCCTGTCAGCGGCTGTATTTCGGAAGATGGATCAAGTGCTACTCCATACCAGCGGGAGTACCAGTCGGCATAGGCCCGGCGCAGTTCAGCAATACCCACATAAGGCTGATAGGCGTGCACACCGTCTTTTACCGCCACTTCGCAAAGGCGGTCGATTGCCGCCTGCGGAGGGCGTCCGTCCGGAGACCCTATCCCGAGGTTGATCACGGGCTCGGTGCGGCCGTCCGCGTTCATCGCGGCAATCTCACGGTTCTTCTTCGAGAAATAATACTCTTTCACACTCGAGGTGCGGTCTGCTGGCTGGATGATCATAGGGCGGCGGTGTATTCTCCGAGAATCTGGAATTCTTCAATCAGGGGCCGAACGGCCGAGATGGCCTGCCGGTACCTGGCATAGGAGCCGAATTTGATATCGGCGTAAAAGAAGTACTGCCACTCCTTGCCGGGGATGGGCAGGGACTGGATTCGGGTGAGGTTCATCTCATAGAATGAGAGTATGGTGAGGATGTGGGCAAGGCTTCCGGGAGTATGCGGCAGGGTGAAGCAAAGGGAAGCCTTGTTGATATTATCTTCCCTAACCGACAGCGAGTCGTCCATGATGAGGAAGCGGGTGAAATTCTGCTTGTAGGTTTCTATGCCGGGGGCGAGGATCTCAAGCCCATAAAGCTCCGAAGCAAGCCGGGATGCAACCGCGCCAACCCCCATCAGGCCCTCACGGGCCACGTCTGCGGCCGATTTGGCAGTATCTTCCGACTCCACCAGGCGGATATGCGGCCAGTCCTTGAAAAACTCGCGGGTCTGATTGATGGCCATGTAGTGGGTGCGCACTTCGTGTATATCCTCCATCTTCTGCCCGGGAAGGGCCATGAGGTTCTGCTCAATGCGGAGGAAAACTTCTCCCTTGATCTTCTGGGGGTTCTTGCGGAGGAGGTCGAAGTTGGGGATGAGGCCGCCGGAAACGGTGTTCTCGATGGCCATCACCGCGGCATCAGCCTCTCCCCTGCCGATGGCCTCATACAGGCCGTCGAAGGTATCGCACTCCACTATACGGAGCGCATCCTCCCCCACAGAGGAGTAGAATCTCCGCGCAGCTTCCTCGTGAAAACAGCCGGAATAACCCTGGATAGCAACTTTCCTCATCAATATAAACTGCTGCCGTAGATGAAGAGGTCCTCCGCCGGAACATCCTTCAGGCACGGGTGGTGACTGTCTTTCTCGCTGAGCAGCACCTCCTCCGCCGGAATTCCCCAGTCTATCCCTAGGTCAGGATCATCCCATGCGACCGCCCCTTCCGCGCCAGGATTGTAGAAGCTGTCGCACTTGTACTGGAAAACCGCCTCGTCGCTGAGTACGCTGAACCCGTGGGCGAATCCGCGGGGGATGAACAGCTGGGAGGCATTCTCGCCGGAAAGTTCCGCCCCAACCCATTTGCCGAATGTGGGACTTCCCACCCGGATGTCGACTGCGATGTCGAGGACTCTTCCCCTTATTACACGTACTAACTTTGCCTGAGCGGCATCCCCCTTCTGGTAGTGAAGACCACGCACCACTCCACGGCAGGATTTGCTTTCGTTATCCTGCACGAAGTGCACGGGGTACACCAGTTCCGCGAAGGCCTTTTCGTTGAAAGATTCGAAAAAATACCCCCGTACGTCCCGGAAAATGTCGGGATGAACTATGATTACCTCGGGTATGGATGTATGCTCAATTCTCATTCTTAAAAAACTCTATGCATTCCTTCAGGGGCTCGGTCCAGTGAGGGATGCTTATGCCGAAAGTGGCCTTTACGAGGCTCTTGTCCAGCACGGAATAATGCGGGCGCCTGGCTTTGGAAGGATAGTCGGACGTCTTGCAGGGGACCACCTTGCATTTGTGAGCGGCAAGCGAGCAGATCTCGCTTGCGAAATCGTACCAGCTGCACACACCCTCGTTGGTGAAGTTGTAGATGCCGGTCCTGTTAAGCATCCCGCTGTCGATAATGTTCACAATGAACCTGGCCAGGTCCGGGCCGTATGTAGGAGTGCCCGTCTGATCGTTCACCACCTTCACCTGCGGATGGTTGGCGGTGAGATTGAACATGGTCCTGGCGAAATTGCGGCCGTATTTGGAATACATCCAGGCGGTGCGTATGATGATGTATTTGCAGGCGGATGCCTTCACAGACCTCTCCCCGGCCAGTTTCGTGGCCCCGTACACGCCCAGGGGCGAAGGGTCGGCATCTTCCGGTATGGGTGTGGAGGCATTTCCGCCGAAGATGTAGTCGGTGGAGATATGTATCAGCACGGCGCCGCGGCGCTTGGCGGTGGATGCCAGATTGGCGGCCGCCACGTGGTTCAGCTGATCGGCGAAATCGCTTTCGTCTTCTGCCTTGTCTACGTTGGTGTAGCCGGCGCAATTGATTATGACATCGATGTTTTCGGAGTCTGCCACAATGTCGACGGCAGCAGGATTGCAGATGTCCAGGCGGACCGTTTCCAGATCCGGAAGGTCGCAGATGTCGGAAAAGACATAGCGGTTGCAGCTGCCCTTGCTCGCATCCCGAAGGCAGCGGCCGAGCTGTCCGTTGCCTCCTGTTACGAGAATATTGAGCTTTTTATCTTTCATTATCTTACAAAAATAGTTATTTTTGTTGAAAATGGAAGGAAAACCGACCATATACCTCTATACGGACGGGGCCGCGAGCGGCAATCCCGGCCCGGGCGGATGGGGCGCAGTGCTCATCTGCGGGAATCTCCGCAAGGAAATGTCCGGCGGATTCGCTCTCACCACCAACAACAGAATGGAATTGCTGGCGGTGATAATGGGGCTGGAGGCCATCAGGTGGGAAAACGCCACAGTGGAGGTCTGGAGCGATTCTTCCTATGTGGTGAAGGCAGTGGAAGAGAAGTGGCTGGACAAGTGGGTCGCAACAGGGTTCAAGAAAAAAAAGAATTCAGACCTGTGGCTGCGGTTTTTACCTTTGTACAAAAAGCATTCTGTTACATTCCACTGGCTGAAAGGCCATGCCGGGCATCCCGAGAACGAGCGCTGCGACCGCCTCGCGGTGGCAGCCTACGGCCAGCCAGGGCTCCCTCGCGACGAGGGCTATGTTAATGAAGAAGAAAACACTTTAGGATTATGAAAGACAATAAGCTTGTAGTAGGCATTACGCAGGGCGACAGCAACGGTATCGGTTACGAAGTGATCATCAAGGCTCTGAGCGACCCCCGAATACTCGATATGCTCACTCCGGTTGTGTACGGTTCGAGCAAGATTTTCAGTTTCTATCGCAAATCCATCCCTGAGATAGAGCAGATGGACACCAATGCCATCTCTTCCGCCTCCGAGGCTCATCCAAAGAGGGTGAACATAGTGGGCTGTCTGCCGGACAACGTGTTCGCAGAGCCCGGTGGAGCAACAGCGGAATCTGCCAAGGCTGCCATCACCGCCCTTGACTGGGCCGTGCGGGACCTGAAGGCCGGCAAGATCGACGTGCTGGTGACGGGGCCCATCAACAAGAAGGCCATCGTGGCCGAAGGCTTCGGCTTCCCCGGCCACACCGAGTTCCTGCAGGAGGCCTTCGGCGTGAAAGATGTGACCATGCTGATGATCAGCGAGCGCCTGAAGGTAGGCGTTGTCACCGGCCATATCCCCCTCAAGGACGTGCCTGCGGCCATCACTGAAGAGAAGATACTGAGCAAGCTTCGTCTGATGAAGGAGAGCCTGGAAAAGGATTTCGGCATCGGAAATCCCCGCATCGGCGTGCTGAGTTTGAATCCACACAGCGGAGACAGCGGCCTGCTCGGCACAGAGGAGCAGAACATCATCATCCCTGCCGTTCGCAAGGCCGTAGAAGAGGGCATCATGGCCTTCGGACCTTTCTCTCCGGACGGATACTTCGGGATGGGCCACTATGAGCAGTTTGACGCCACTCTGGCGATGTATCACGACCAGGGTCTCGCCCCGTTCAAGGCGATTGCTTTCGAAGACGGCGTGAACTATTCCGCCGGCCTTCCCGTGGTGCGCACCTCGCCCGACCACGGCACCGCATTCGAGCTCGCCGGCCGGGACGAAGCCGATCCCCGCTCGATGCGTGCCGCCATCTTCGCAGCTATAGATATCTGGAAACACCGTCAGGCCTGGAAGGCCCTGCAGGAGGGCAAGATGCCGGAGCAGAAGCCCATCGACGACGAAAAACCCCGTCCCGGCCGTCCTCAGATAGCGTAATTATTCCGGTTTAGAAACCCTGACATCGTACCCGAACCAGTCGTTCAGGGTATCGTTCACCTTTTGCTCCACGGCGGGAGTCATGCATCCGGACACTTTTTTCCACAGCCAGCTTATGACTGCCGCGTCGTCCACCAGGCCCAGCAGACCGAGGGTTTTCTTGGGCAGGAGGTCGTGAGGAACCACGATGTAGATAATCCCCGCATACACAAGCGCCTTGTCTTTAGGCGAAAGGTCGCCGTCGGTCAGCGCATAATAAAAGCGCAGCACGATGCGCGTTGCCTCCCTCCCCGCACGCTTGGAATAGTCTGCGATCTTGTTCCACGCATTCTTGACAGGCCGTTTCCAGTCCGCGTCCTTGATCTTTGCGACCAGCGACGCCACCGGTTTCTTGAGCATTGAGTAAATGAGTATGAGAAGACAGATGGTAAGCATGGTATTTAATTGAATGTATACTGTTTGGTGGCGCCCATGGAGCCGTCGTCGTTGTAACGTTTGAAATCTATTATAATCTTCCCGTCCTTAAGTCTGCCATCCATAAAATAGTACTTCTCATCTTTTCCACTGGCCGATTTATCGGCGGGAATCTCAAAAGTAAAACCAAACTTGAATCTCAAATTAGAGAATGAACAACTATGTCTTAGCAAACAAGTGCCATTTGAGGTTTTGGCCGTGATACGACACATGGAATTGTTTATGAATGAAAGATCCCATTTAATACCATTCTCTTTATCATGGCAACTATAGATCTTTGAAGCCGCACCTACGATGGGTTCCTCTTCCTCCACCGCACCTTGTTTTTCGCAAGCCACCGCGCCCATAAGTACGGCCAACAGGCTTAAAGCTATTATGAGATATTTTTTCATGTCCGTAAAGAATCCTTTCTGAACGCAAAGATAATAATTCTTTTTGCTTAAATTTGTCCAACATCTTAACCGAACACATCATGGTAGCACTCATCACAGGGGCTTCCCGGGGTATTGGGGAGACCATCGCATTGGAACTTGGCAGGCTTGGATTCGACCTGGCGCTCGTGGGGCGGGACAGGGAGAGTCTGGAGGAAATCGCGGGGAAGGCTGAAGGCGCAGGACACCCGGCCGGCAAAGGTTCAGCAGCCGGCGCAGGCATAAGGACATGCTGCATCGTGGCGGATCTTTCCAAAGTGGAAGCCGACAAGGGCATTGTGGAAGAAACAGCAAAGGCTCTGGGAGGCATAGACCTTCTGGTGAACTGCGCCGGAGTGCCGCAGAAGGGACCTTTTACGGATGTGACGCCGGAAGAGTGGGACAGGGTGTTCGCGGTTAACGCGAGGGCGCCGTTCTTCATCTGCCAGGCAGCCCTTCCCTACCTGAAGGCCTCGCAGAAGCCCACGGTCATCAACATCTCCTCCGTCGTAGGATTCAAGGGGTACGCCAACCAGAGTGTGTATTCATCTTCCAAGCACGCGCTGGCAGGATTCACCCAGGTATTTGCCAAGGAGGTTCAGCCTTTCGGCATCCGCGTGCATCTGATCAGCCCCGGCGCCGTGGCCACCGAGATGGTGCGGAAGATGCGTCCGGATATCGACCCTTCCGAGTTGATCCAGCCGGAGGAGATTGCGGAAATCGTCCGCTTCCTCGTCACCCGCAAAGGCTCCGGCACCATCGACGAGTTCTACATCCGCCGCTACTCCGGGTTGGCGTTTGACTAGATTAGGGCCGTATTTCGCAATCCATTGATTCATAGTTATTTAGAGAATCAGGTCGGCATTTTTGACTTACCTGATTTTGCAATTCACTGATTACCAACCACTTACCAAACACACCCAACCGCCAGATTATCCAATCGCCCGAAAATTCAGCTTAGAATTAAAAGCGAAAGGCCGAAAGGAATCCAGCCACTGGCAGACGTGTCCACCCCCGGACACGGGCAGGGGGACGGGACCCGAAGGAGACAAGTTCTCGCGCAGCGAGGACGCAGGATACGTTGGGAGGGGCCGGAGTGCAGGATGCGCAGCATCCAAACGGAGTTCTGCCGGAGGCTGGACTCCCTTCGGCTGCAATGCGGCAGAACTTAATATATCACCGTCAGTTTATCAGCGGCCAAACGACCGGAAGCGACCAGAAGCCGCAGTTCGGAGGCGCGGACAGGGGTTTTGAAGATGCGTTCGAAGGAGTTGCCGGTGCGGACTGTGGTTTTGTCGACGGTTGTGTAGAGGCCGCCTCCGAAGGTGGTCTGGATTTCCAGAGCGCAGTCGGAGTCGGGGCCCCATTCCAGCACAATACCCTTGATTTCACGCTCCTGATCCACGGGAACGGTTACGAAATCTCCACGCCCGAGCGAGACGGGGAACGGGCCAGATCCAGAGGCGACGGCACATCCCGCAGGCACGCTGCCATCGGGGTTAAGCATCAGCAGACGCTGCTGCAGGCCGATATCTACAGAAGAAGCACGCACCATAACATTGTATTCCCCGGGCTCATATACAAACTTGAACCCGGCATCCAGAATACGGAAAGTCTCCGGCCCGAGGGTGAATTTCACGGTCCTGGTCTCCCCCGGCTCCAGCGACACGCGCTCGAAACCGCGAAGCATCTTCTCGTAGACGGTGATAGAACTTAGGCGGTCGTGCAGGTAGAGCTGTACAATCTCATCCCCGGCACGGCTTCCGGTATTGGTAACATCTACCGAAACCTCAAGACTCTCCCCCGGCCGTATCGACGTAGAAGAAAGCTTCAGCGCAGAATACTTGAAAGTGGTGTAACTCAAGCCATAGCCGAAATTATAGAGCGCTCCGTTCACGCGGGCCTGGGTTCCGTCCACACCCGGCATGTTGTCGGCATCTATCTGGGAATTAGGCTTATAGGGGAAATTGAAGGGAATCTGGCCGACGGTCTTCGGAAAGGTCACAGTCAGCTTGCCGCTCGGGTTGTAATCCCCCAGCAGGGCCATCGCGACCGCAGTGCCGCCGAACTGCCCGGGATACCAGGCTTCCAGTATAGCATTAGCATTCCTATCCACCCAGTTGATGGATAGCGGACGGCCGTTCACCAGCACCACCACAAGCGGCTTTCCGGTCTTCTTCAGTTCCATCAAAAGCCTGTTCTGATGTCCGGGAAGATCCAGCGAACTGCGGCTGCGGTTCTCTCCGCAGGTGCGGCTGTTCCCGCCTACCACGGCAACGATCAGGTCGCACTCACGGGCACAAGCGACCGCTTCTGAAATCTGTGCCTGCTCCTCGGCATCCGGTTCCACGGGAACCAGTTCCGAATCCGGCCAGGACTTATCCACGACTTCACATCCTTTGACATATTGCACTTCCGCCCTGCCTTCGAGGGCCTTCTTCAGACCGGCATAGACGGAAACATTCTCGGTACTCCTGGGGCCGTAGTGAAGATTGGCGTATGAGGTATTGTCGGCGTTGGGGCCGGTGACCAGAACCCGGCCAAGCGACTCGGCATTCAAAGGCAGGATTCCGTTGTTCTTCAGCAGCACCAGGCTCTCCAGGGATGCCCTGAGGGCCACTTTCGCATTCTCGGGACCGGCCACTACGGCATCGGCCGTCTTGAAGTCTTCCTGATAAGGATGATCGAATAGGCCGACGGTGAACTTTACTCGCAAAATGTCACGCACGCGCTCGTCGATCACCGACATGGCCACCGTTCCTTCCTCCACCAGTTCCCGCAGAGGCAGCACGTAGCTGTCCGGGCTGCGGAAGGTGCAGCGGACATTCAGCCCTGCCTCCACGCTCTGGCGGACGGCCTCCTTCATATCGGCGGCTGTGCGATGCTTCATATATAGATATTCCACCGCATCGCTGTCGGAAACCACATATCCGCGGAAGCCGAAATCCCCGCGCAGGCGCTCGTAGAGCCAGTATCTGCTGCCTTGCACAGGCGTGCCGTCATAGTCGTTGTAGCAGCTCATGGCCCCAAGAAGGCCGGCCCGGCTGATAACCTCGCGCCAGGGATAGACGTGGATGTTTTCCATCTCATGCAGCGACATCTGCGGATCCGTACGGGCCATCCCTTCGCGGGCACCCTTGTTGTTGGAGTAGCCCAGATAGTGCTTGCCCGTCGCGGCCACTCCCCCATCTTCCTGCAAGCCCTTCACCATCTGCACGCCAAGTTCGGCAACAAGATAGGGATCCTCCCCGTAGACTTCCTCATAACGGCCCCAGCGCTGGTCGCGCCCGACGTCGAGAATAGGAGCATAGACGTTCGTATAGCCCAGCAGGCGCGCTTCCTGCCCGGTGATGCGGCCCACCTCGCGTATAAGCTCGCGGTCCCAAGTGTGTCCCAAGCCGAGCTGGGTGGGAAAATTGGTGGCCTTGTATGCCTCCACGCCGCGTATGCCTTCGTCGGTGAAATCCACCGGAATACCCAGGCGGGTTTCTTCTATAAAAAACCTCTGCACGGTGTTCAGAGCCTTTGCGTGGGCGGATGCAGGCCATACGTTAGGGTTCTCTTCGGGGTGGAGGACAGTCCTGGAGTTGACGTATGAATTCAGATGCTCGTCGATAGCGCCCATGCCATCCTTCCAGATTCTGCTCTTCCATTCCGGGGTGGGAAGATCGTCCTGAAGCACACGCCGGTAGCCGTAGAGAGTTACCATCTGGCAGGTCTTTTCTTCAAGATTCATCTGCCCCAGAAGGTCCTCTATGCGGGCATCGATGGGCGCGGAAGGATCTTCATATACGTCCATACGGCCGTTCTTGTTAAGGTCGATCCAGCCTTTGTGGTAGATTTTGGAAGCTTTGACCGGCTTGGGGCTCTTCGCTGCGCTCAGGATAGCAGGGGAAGCCAGGCTGACAGAGCAAGCCAGAAGGATATAGGAAAGGAAGAGGCGGTGTTTCATTTGGGAGATGTTATCTGTCTTACAAGGGGGTCGATTTCTTCGTATTCGTAGCCCCGGGTGAGGGCGAACTTAAAGAGTTTCAGGCGTCCCTGCGGATCATCCTGCAAGGTGTGCCATTTGTTCTCCAGCAGCTTTTGCAGGCGGGCGGAGGCCTTGTCGGCATCTATCTCTTCCAGGGCGCCGGAAATCACCTCATCGGAAATGCCCCTGGCGCGCAGCTGAAATCGTATCTTGATGGGGCCCCAGCCCTGAAGCGAGGCCTTTTCGCGGGCAAAGGCAGATGCGTAGCGGGAGTCGTCCACGAACTTGTCGGCAACCAGCGCGGCCACCAGTTCATCGGCTTTTTCCCGGTCGCCTTCCAAACGCTCCAGCGCCTTCCGGCGGATGTCGGCCACGCAGTATTCCCGCTTGGCGCAGAGGGCCTCGAGC
Organism: Bacteroidales bacterium; assembly: GCA_017527415.1. Classification (GTDB taxonomy): domain Bacteria; phylum Bacteroidota; class Bacteroidia; order Bacteroidales; family UBA932; genus Cryptobacteroides. The sequence goes on from JAFXQA010000008.1 coordinate 130,154, forward strand.
TGGCTTTTTACGGCTTTGATATCGTCCATAACATTAAAAATCAAATCCTACGCCCACATAGGCACTCCAGCCGCGGAAATCCGACCACTGCAGCCGGGCCCTCACCGGGCCGATCAGCGAGTCATAGGCCAGTTCCCCGCAGAAACCGAGGTAGGTGGGGCCAAGTTCCTTGAAAGAGGAAGGGAGGCCGTCGCAGTCCATCATGTAGCCGGCCATCAGGCTGCTGTAGAAGTTCTTTGCAAGCCTGGCGCGGAAATCCAGGTTGAGCACAGCCACGAAACTCTTGGCAGGAGTCACCTGATTGAAGCCGACGAAAGGCACCTGGGTGTCGAGATAACGCCCGCGGAAGGTGCCGCCCACATAGTTGGCATAGAAGAGGTTCTCTTCCTCAGGGCTGATTATGGTGCGGGTATAGAACTCCGGGAGGATGGAGAACCAGTCGTTCACATTGAAGACCGTACGCACATCCATGCTCAGCATCTTGGTCCTCGTGTTGAAGGGGATTTTGAGGTCCACCCCCACGTTGATTCCCTTGCTGGGGAAGTAGAGATCGTCCAGGGTGTAGTGGCGGAAGGAGCCGTAAAGGGAAGTGAAGTGCTTGCTGAGGAGCTGCATCTGGTCTTTCGGCACAGCGTTGCCCGAATCTGTCAGCCAGGACTCCACGCCATAGTGCTCATACTTGATGCCGGTGCGGAAATCGAAAGTGTCGTATTTGATTCCCGAAAGATAGGCATCCAGGGTGGCTGTGCGGAAACCTGTCTGATAGTTGTAGTAGCTCTGGCGTATCTTGGCGTTGGTGAATCCCAACCTGCCCTCCACGTTGATGGCAGGCAGGCGCGGATCCACATAGGTGTATCTCAGCTGGCCATACCAGCGGGAACCGAGGCGCCCTTCGAAGTCCAGGCGAGGGCCACGCAATTTATTGACATTCAGGCCTATGTTCAGCATGGCGGCCACCAGCTCCTCCGTGTCTGCACGGCCCGCAGCACCTATGCGGTGCACGGGGCCCTTGGTGCAGTTGAAATTGAGGATATAGCCGTCTTCCCTCTTGGAAAGGGTGTAGTTCACCGATTCCAGGGCATCCAGAGCGAAGAGGGCGGACACCGCCTCGTTTATCTGGGGAGCCATCACCTCATCCCCCACCTTGATACTGACATAGCGCTTGAGGTAGACAGCATCCTCATCGTCCACTCCGTTGAAACGGATGTCGGAGATGCGCACCGCCTGGCGGGTGATATCCACTGCCTTGGGGGCCTGGAGCCTGGTGCCGGCGGAATGCGTCCTGGCCTTTATTTCCGCGAACTTATCCGCATTTTCCAGCGCCGACCGATAGCCTCTGGCGAGGATGGTGTCGACGGCCTCCGTGTTGAAGCTCATCATGCTGTAGCCAGTCATGTCCGGATGGAGGGTGACGTCGGTGTGGCGGTAGTTGCCTACGTAGGCCTCACGGCCGAGCATTTCCGTCACCTGCATCACCAGGTCCATGATGTTGTTGATCTGGGCGTAGGAGAGGTCGGCATCTGCCAGCACCACTCCTATTATTATGTCCGCTCCCATGGAACGGGCCAGGTCGGTGGGATAGTTGTTGCGGGTACCTCCGTCGATCAGGATCATGTCTTTGTAGCGCACGGGCTCGAACAGCACCGGGATCGACATGGTGGAGCGCATGGCGGTGTTGAACGGGCCGGAGGACCAGTTCTTCGCCTTGCACGAAACCACGTCCGAAGCCACGCAGAAGAAGGGTATGGGCAGGGTGGTGAAGTCGGTAGAATCCTGGTAACCCACTGTCCTGGAGGCAATTATGTTATTCACATTGAATCCGTAGGCATAGCCTGCGGGCAGGCTGTTAAGGGTCGTGGTGGCAGCAGCGCCGTTCACCAGGTCCTCTTCCTGAGCCGCGCTCAGATGCACGCCTTTCTTGCGGGCGGCAGCCAGCACCCCCTCCTCCACCTTTGCAGCGAAATCCTCCTTGGAATAGTGGAATGGGAGGGAAATCAGATAGCGCTGCTGGCGCATCTTCTTATTGTAGGATACGAAGTCCTGGCTGATCTTGTCCGACAGGGCGAGGCTCCAGTCCATCCCCCGCACCAGGGTATCCAGTTCGTCGCCTGTGTATCCGAGGGCGTAGAGGCCTCCGATCAGGCCTCCCATGCTGGTGCCGAGCACCATATCCACAGGAATCTGCTGCTCTTCAATGTATTTGATGACGCTGACGTGCGCCGCGCCCTTTGCACCGCCTCCGCTGAGCACGAGGGCCACGGTAGGCCGCTTCTGCTCCTTGCGTATCTTGTCCATCTTCGCCCGCATCTTAAGGAACACCAGGGAATCCTCTTCAGGATTGGTGCTTGTGGCGGCAAGCCGAACCTCTACAGGCGGCCGTTTCTGCCTTGGCCGGCGGGTAGAGCGCTGGGCACCGGCGCCCACGCAGCAGAAGATAAGGATGAATGCGAGTATGTACCGAAGCTTAATCATAGTAGTGGCTGTTTTCTTCGTTGTGGAGGTAGTTGACCTCGGTTTTCTGCACCTGTCCGGCCAGAAGGCCGCAGGCAGCGTAGATGTCTTCCCCGCGCGAGGCGCGTATGGTGCAGGTGATGCCGTTGGCGTTCAGGCGGTCCCGGAAGGCCTCCATCACGTTCTGGGGGGAGGTGCCATAGGGGAAATCCGGAATCTGGTGGAAACGGATGAGGTTTACCCGGCACTCCAGCCCCCTCAGCAGGCGGATGAGGGCGTCGGCGTGGCGCTTGTCATCGTTCCATCCTGCGAACATCGTATATTCGAAAGATACCCTCCGCTGCCCGCTCCAGTCGTACTGGCGGATGAGAGCGATGACGTCTTTGATGGGCCAGGCCTTCTCTACCGGCATCATCTTCACACGCTCCTCGCCGAAAGGGTTGTGGAGGCTGATGGCAAGATGAGAGCGGTGCTCGTCGAGGTAGCGCTTGAGCTGCGGCAGCACGCCTATGCTGGAGACGGTGATGCGCTTGGGGCTCCATCCGAACCCCCAGTCGGCCGTAAGGGCCTCGATCGCCTTGGACACGGCGTCGTAGTTGTTCAGGGGCTCGCCCATCCCCATGAAAACGGCATTGGTGAGGGAGTCGGCCTCGTCGATGGAAACGAACTGGTTGAGGATGTCGGCGGCCTGCAACTGCCCGTGGAAGCCCCCGCGGCCGGTCATGCAGAATGCACAGTTCATGGCGCAGCCGGCCTGGGAAGATACGCACAGGGTGCGGCGGTCTCCGTCCGGGATGACCACAGATTCGACGGCGGACGTTTCCACCAGGCTGCCGCCGAGCGGAGCCTCCACCTTGAACAGGTATTTGACGGTGCCGTCGGTGCTGACCGCCTTCCCTATGGGAGCCTCGGTTCCCAGATGGAAACAACGGCCTAGCGTCTCCCGGTTTTCCTTGGAAATGTTGGTCATTTCTTCGAAGGAACGGACCTTCGAAACGTACACCCAGCGGGCTATCTGTTTGGCGACGAACGGCTTGAAGGCGCATCTTGCAGCGACCGATTCGAGTTCTTCCGGATTAAGGCCAAGTATCTTTTCCATACGTTAGCAAAGTTAATCATTTTTTGACTATATTTGCCTTCGGGCATATGCCCCTTAATTATTAATTTATTTCATTATGGCTAAAGAAGCAGAAGTAAAGGCCACAGATCTCAATGCCGCCAAGTTGAAGGCATTGCAGGCCACGATCGACAAGATTGAGAAAGATTACGGGAAAGGCACGATCATGAAGTTGGGAGACCAGCCAGAATGGAGTGACGCCCAGGTTATCCCCAGCGGCAGCGTAGCCCTCGACCATGCCCTCGGCATAGGTGGCTATCCCCGCGGAAGGATAATCGAAATCTACGGGCCGGAGTCCAGCGGAAAGACAACCCTGGCCATCCATGCCATCGCGCAGGCCCAGAAGGCGGGCGGAATCGCCGCCATGATCGATGCGGAACACGCATTCGACCGCACCTACGCAAAGGCCCTCGGAGTGAACCTCGAGACTTTGCTGATTTCGCAGCCGGACAACGGCGAGCAAGCCCTTGAAATCGCAGACAATCTCATCCGTTCGGGTGCGATCGACATCGTAGTCATCGACTCGGTGGCGGCCCTCACCCCCAAGGCAGAGATCGAAGGCGAGATGGGCGACAACAAAGTGGGCCTCCAGGCACGCCTGATGAGCCAGGCGCTGCGCAAGCTCACTGCAAACATTTCCAAGACGAACACCTGCTGCATCTTCATCAACCAGTTGCGCGAGAAGATAGGCATCATGTTCGGCAACCCCGAAACCACCACCGGAGGCAACGCCCTGAAGTTCTACGCTTCCGTGCGTATCGACGTGCGCCGCACCACCCAGATCAAAGAGGGTGAGGACGCCCTCGGCAACCGCACCCGCGTCAAGGTGGTGAAAAACAAGATGGCTCCGCCTTTCAAGAAGGCAGAGTTCGACATCGTTTTCGGCGAGGGCATCTCCCACAGCGGCGAGCTCGTAGATCTCGGCGTAGAGTTCGATGTCATCCAGAAATCCGGTTCCTGGTTCAGCTACAATGGCGACAAGCTTGCCCAGGGGCGCGAAGCCGTCAAACAACTTCTCAAAGACAACCCCGAACTGGCCGACGAGATCGAAGCTAAGATCCGTGAGGCTCTTAAAGCGGTTAAGGACTGATGGCGAAGGAAAAAATCATTTTGACTGGAGACCGCCCCACGGGGCGGCTCCATATCGGACATTACGTAGGGTCGCTCCGCAGGAGGGTAGAGTTGCAGAACAGCGGGCTTTTCGACAAAATCTTCATCATGATTGCCGACGCCCAGGCTCTCACCGACAATGCGGACAATCCCGAAAAAGTAAGGCAGAATATAATTGAGGTGGCGCTCGACTATCTCAGCGTAGGGTTGGATCCACAGAAGAGCAACCTGTTTATCCAAAGCCAGATAAGCGAACTCACCGAGCTCACGTTCTTCTATAATAATCTGGTTACTGTGCAGCGCTTGCAGCGCAATCCCACTGTCAAGGCCGAGATCCAGCTGCGCGGCTTTAACGACGATGCCGCGGCGGACAACAAGGCGGGAATCCCTGTAGGATTCTTCTGCTATCCCATCAGCCAGGCTGCAGACATCACCGCGTTCAACGCCACCGTGGTGCCCGTGGGAGAAGATCAGGAACCCATGATCGAACAGACACGCGAGATAGTGCGAAAGTTCAACTCCACTTACGCACCAGTGCTTGTGGAGCCGGATATCCTGCTGCCGGACAATGCCTCCTGCCTGAGGCTGCCCGGCACCGACGGAAAGGCAAAGATGAGCAAGAGCCTGGGCAATTGCATCTACCTTTCAGACGATTCCGAGACCGTGCGTGAAAAGGTTCGCGGCATGTACACAGATCCCGGCCACCTGCAGGTGAGTGACCCGGGAAAGGTGGAAGGCAACACCGTTTTCACCTATCTCGATGCGTTCTGCAAGCCTGAGCATTTCGAGAAATTCGCGTCCTGCTTTGCGGGCAAGAAGGTTTCTTTCTCTTTCGCCTCTCTGGACGAAATGAAGGCACAGTACCGCGCCGGCGGACTCGGGGACGTGATGTGCAAGAACTTCCTTTATGCCGTGCTGGAAGACACCCTGGCTCCTATCCGTGAGCGCAGACACCGCTTCGAGCAGGATATACCTTATGTTTATGAGGTCCTTCGCCGCGGCACCGAAGCCGCCCGCGCCGTTGCATCCCAGACGCTTGCAGCCGTCAAGCGCGCCATGAAGATCAACTACTTCGATCCCGGCGTGCTCGACGAACTTATTGCTGAGCAGAGCGAGAAGTACCGCTAGCTTCCGGGCCATGGCGGGTAACTAACTGAATTTCAACTATTTAACCCATAGCCTCCCCTCTTGATTCCTAGGGGAGGCTTATAGCTAAAACACTGATGGCCAAGCTTTTAGCTGCCATCACCATTTATCATGAAGAACCCTGCAGGAGACCGCAAGGTGCTCCATATCTATCAAAATACCCCTGAAGGAAGTCTTTTATTCTATACGGTATCCGACTTCCTTGTCTACTTTACGGTATTCTGTGTTTCTGCGAGGAAGCACCGGATCACCGTTCTGGGAACATGTCCTATGTTCGACCATCTGCATGGTTTGTTTGAAGAAGAATCACGTAAGAGTGTTTCCGGTTTTATTGGAGACTATACCCGGCAATATGCAAATCTATTCAATCAGACCATAGGTCAATCCGGGGCGGTATTCAACCCGGGTTTTGGATGTGCTGTGAAAACCGGCGACAAGAGTATCCGGACAGCCTGTTCATATCTATATAATAATCCCGGTGAAAAGGGTCTTTGCAAAAGGGCACAGGATTATCGATGGACATTCCTGGCTTATGCTGTTTCCGACCATCCGTTTTCCGAGAAAATCGTATTGAGTAAAGCCTCACGTCCTTTGCGCCGGGCATTGAAAGAAGTCGATTGTTTCCGAAAACAGGATAAACCGCTGACTTATGTAATTCTTGAAAGGCTGTTTCGTGACCTGGAGAACAAGGAAAAGAACCAGTTGACCGACTACATTATCTCAAGATACAACTGCATCGATTATGACCGGCTGATTTCTTTTTACGGCAGTTACGATAAAATGTGTCTTGCATTCGCTTCCAACCAGGGAAGCGAGTACGACATCGACGAAGTCTTTGAACGGGGAAGCCATAAAGTGTACCCGGCCATATCCTCAACACTTCTTAAAGAGTGTGGTCTGAAGAGTGTCAAAGACATTTTTCATATGTCTCCTGCCGATCAGGAAGATCTTGCGCGCCGGCTGTTTTATGAAAGCTCGGCGCAGGACTGGCAGATCCGAAAGTACTTTCGATGGAAAAGGTAGAGACGTGGCGTTTCAGGGCTATGGCGGCCAACTAACTGAATTTCAACTATTTAACCATAAGCCTCCCCTAGTTTTTCGCGGGGGAGGCTTATATTTAACGTGCTGATAATCAGCGCCATATCTGCCACGAGCTATTTAAGCCGGCAGCGGCGAAGACGCGCTGTCTGTTCTTCGGAGAGAATGCCAGCCTGCAGCAAGCCATCAACAGTATGGTTTTCCGGCGGATTGTGATCCCGGTAAAAAGCGATGTCCCTCGCGGTCTGCCAGTTACGGATGTGAGGGTGGTTGCGGATATCTTCCACGCTGCCGGACCAGAAGGGGTAAGGTTCTGATGGCGAGCATGTAATGAGATCTTTAAGGCCATCATATTTCTCCTGGTCGAAATGCCAGATCTCCATCAGCTGCTCCGGGCAGCTATAGCCCCGGAGCTGCTCCCGGTACTCCACCATCCTGTGGGCAAACCAGCCGCCTATTCCGGGAAGGGAGTCGAACGATGCTGAATCCGCTTTGTTGATATCTATTTTCGGGATGTCGATGAACGGCGCCAGGCGTTTGAACACCGAATCCGCCACCACATAACTCTTCGCAAAATCGGCCTTCCGCCGGAATCGGCCGCCCTTTTCGCGATAGTTGATTATCGACTGCGCCTGCTTTTCGGTAAAGCCCAGGCGCACCAGTTCTTCAAATTTCACGGTATTCGGATTGAAGCGGAAACTCTCCACCCTCCTCTGCGGTGCCTTTTCGTACATCGCCCTCGCCGCCGCCCCATGGCTGCCCATTCTCTCCACGACCACCGGTTCTCCACCCTCAGTTTGTCCTTCTTCTGCCAATCGTGTCAGTCCGGACCTGTTGTTTTGTTTTTGATTATGGGTAAAACGGGAGGATGTACCCTCACGGGACCTACGCCACCCTCGGCTTAGAGGGGGAACCGCGTCAGCGGTGGGGTCGAGCGTGGGTGGGCCTGCGGGTGTGCCAGGCGAGACGGTCGGTGAGGGTACATCCTCCCGCGCTCCCTGAACAACGAACACCGTATCCGGCCGGTCGCGGTTGGCGACCACGCGTTCTACCGCGGCGCGATGCACGAACAGCGCCAGTTCAAAGCCAAGGACGAGAAAAGCGAGGGCTATTGCCCCCGTCTTGAAAGAAGCCTTCATGCCACAACCCTCCTACTCCTTATATTTATTCTTGTGTTCCCCTTTTTCGACAACCGCACCACCCACGACTATGACTATTTCGCCCTTGGGCTCTTCAGCGCTGAAATGCCCGAGAACCTCGGCGATGGTGCCGCGGACATGCTCTTCGTGGAGTTTGGAAATCTCGCGCGCGACACTGCACGGGCGTTCTGGCCCGAAGACCTCTGCAAACTGCTCCAGGGTCTTCACCAGACGGCGGGGGGATTCATAGAAAACCATGGTCCGCGGCTCCTGGGCCAGGGACTGCAGCAAGGTCTGACGGCCCTTTTTCTGCGGAAGGAAACCCTCGAAGCAGAAACGGTCGCAAGGCAGGCCGGAAGATACTATGGCCGGGATGCATGCTGTGGCGCCGGGAAGCGTCTGCACCTCAATACCTTCCACCGCGCAGCTGCGGGCAAGCAGGAAGCCGGGGTCCGAGATGCCGGGAGTGCCTGCATCGCTTATCAACGCCACATTCTTGCCGGAGGCGATGACTTCCTTTATGCGTTCGGCAGTCTGGTGCTCATTGAATTTGTGATGCGACTGCAACGGCCTGCGTATGCCGTAATGATCCAGGAGAACCGAACTCGTACGGGTATCCTCGGCCAGGATCAGATCCGCCTCCTTCAATATCTCCACTGCCCTGAAGGTCATGTCTTCAAGGTTCCCAACCGGGGTTGGCACAATGTAAAGTTTTCCTTTCATAAAACGGGACTTATTGTTATCTTTGCACAACAAGTCGACGACAAATTTAACCAAAATGTACGCAGAAAACAATACCAAAAAGAGCGGCTGCATCGAAGTCGTATGCGGCTCTATGTTCTCCGGGAAAACAGAAGAACTCATCCGCAGGCTCCGCAGGGCCCAGTTTGCAAATCAGGTGATAGCCATTTTCAAACCTTCGGTAGACAACCGCTATTCCGATGTGGAAGTGGTTTCTCACGATTCCCACAGCATCACCAGCAAGCCCATCAAGGATGCTGCCGAGATGCTCAAGGTCGGCCCCGAGGTGCAGGTCGTTGGTATTGACGAAGCTCAGTTCTTCGGAGAGAATCTTGCAGCAGTCTGCCAGGCCCTGGCCAACCGCGGGGTCCGCGTCATTGCAGCCGGCCTTGATACCGACTATCTCGGAAAGCCCTTCGGCCCCATCCCGGCCCTCATGGCCATCGCAGAAGACGTGCAGAAGGTGCACGCTATCTGCGTAAAGTGCGGCGCTCTCGCCAATCATTCCCACCGCCTCAGCAAGAGCCGTAAGTTGGTGGTTCTGGGCGAGAAGGATATCTACGAGCCCCTCTGCCGCGAGTGCTTCAACAAGGCTCTGGCCGAAGAATAAAGCATAATCGTGCGTCTTCGCCGCTGCCGGCTTAAATAGCTCGTGGCAGATATGGCGCTGATTATCAGCACGTTAAATATAAGCCTCCCCCGCGAAAAAACAGGGGAGGCTTATTGTTAAATAGTTGAAGTTCAATTAGTTGGCCGCCATGGCCTGGGAGTTTCGCAATCTACCATGGCCAAAACCAAGATATTCAGGGATACGACAACCAATCCTCGCATCATCCGCGGGGATGATGCTCCAGCACGGCTTTCTGCCAGGTGGCGGTATCTACGTGGGTGTAGATTTCGGTAGTGAGGATGCTCTCATGCCCAAGCATCTCCTGCACAACACGCAGGTCAGCTCCGTTTTCAATCAGGTGAGTGGCGAAACTGTGGCGGAAAGTGTGGGGGGATATCTCTTTGTCTACCCCGGCCAGGAGGGCAGCCTTTTTTACCATGTTGAAAACTGAAACGCGACTCAGCGGCTTTCCGAAACGGTTCAAAAAAACCACATCGTCGTAAGCAGGGGAAAACGCATCGGGGCGCATGGCGAGCCACTGCCCGTAAGCTTCGACCGCCGCACCGCCTATCGGCACCATGCGCTCTTTATCCCCTTTCCCGACGATGCGCACGAAGCCTTCCGTCTCGTAGACGTTCGATATCTTCAATGCGCAGACTTCCGATACGCGCAGGCCGCAACCATAGAGAATCTCCAGTATCGCCCTGTCGCGCACGCCCTGCCAGGTGCGGGTATCCACGCCCTCGATTATGGCCGTAACTTCCTCTACGGAAAGCACTTCCGGGAGATATCTGCCCAATTTTGGAGCATCTACGATATCGCAGGGATTCTCTTTCCGCTCACCCTCCAGAATCATCCAGTCGAAAAAAGACCGCAGGGCGCTGAGCTGCCTTGCCTGGCTGCGCTTGGAGACCTTGCCGGCACGCTCTGAAAAGTATGAAACCACGGCACTGCTCTCCAGGCTGCGAAGATCAACTGCGTCCGGAGCAGATCCTTCTTCCAAAGCAGACACAAAAGCAGCCACGTCGGAGCTGTAAGAGGCCACCGTATTAGGGGACATCTTGCGCTCTATCCGCAGATAATAACGGTAGGCTTTGAGTATTTTTTCCATCTGTCCTGCCATATCTCTACAAATATAAATAAAAAAGAGTATCTTTGTAAGTTATGCGCAATATAAAGGCAGTCATATTCCTCAGCGTGCTTCTCGCAACCATCCTTTGCGGATGCACAAAGGAATCCGACCGGAGTTCTTACCCCCAAGAGGATTTCGTGATGGTTTTTTATTGCGCAGGATTCAATGACCTGTCTTCAGACATACGGAATAATCTGGAAGTCCTGCAAAAGGCGAATCTTCCCTTCAAAGGCTCCAGACACAAATTGCTTACGTTCACCCACCTTTCGGTGTCCGACAGTGATTTCAAGACCCTTACTCCATCCCATCTGGTAGAAATATCGAAAGACTTCGGGAAGATTCATACGGACACCCTCCTCACAATCGACAAAACCCGTTTTGCAACCGACCCTGCAGTTATGCGCGAGGTACTCGAGAAAGTCATGGAGCTTTATCCCGGTGCCCGTTATGGGCTGGTTTTCTCCTCCCACGCAACCGGATGGCTTCCAGCCGGGAAATACAACAACGCCAGCGTCCTGGATCTGCTCCAGTTTTCCGCACGACGCAACGCCGGCGAACTTCCCCTCTTCCGCTACAATGAGAATCCGGATGAGCCCAGGGTGAAGAGTATCGGTGCAGAAGTTAAAATACAGGACAACAAAAAGTATTCGGTGGAGATGACCATACAGGACATGGCGTCTGCGATCCCGATGCATCTCGACTACCTTCTCTTCGACGCCTGCCTGATGGGCGGGATCGAAGTGGCATATGAGTTCAAGGACGTAGCAGACAAAGTGGCATTCTCCCCTACTGAAGTACTGGTCTTCGGATTCGATTATTCCGATGTCAGCACCCTTGTCAGCGACACCCCCAACATCGAGGGCTTCTGCAAGGCTTACTACGATTCCTATGTCCAGGCACATCACGATGCTACTATAACAGTCACGAAGTCTTCCGCTCTCCCGGCTCTTGCCCAGACCTGCAAGACCCTGTTCAGCAAATACCGCGTCAATCTGGACGCCCTGAGCATCGGAAGTGGCATCCAGCCGTATTTCCAGGGTTCGCATCACTGGTTCTACGACCTGCAGGATATTTTACTTAAAGCGGGAATCAGCATCGAGGATATGGCCAGCCTGCAACTGGCTCTAGATTCCTGCATAAGCTACAAGGCGAACACCCCCAGGTTCATGTCCATCACGATCAACACGTACAGCGGTCTCAGCATGTATCTTCCGGGGGCGGGAGATGCCTCGCTGAACGGATTCTACAAGACCCTTGCCTGGAATAAAGCCACAAATTTGGTAGAATAAGCAAAATTATCTATATTTGCGCCCGCATTTCATAAAACCCCTCAGGGGCTTTGGTGCAATGGGATCCGGGCCCAGTTTCCCGGATTGAGTAACACATTTTAAAAAAACAGAAATGAAGCATTTCGCACTTAACGGCCAGACCCGTGAGGTTGGCAACAAAGCAGTCATCAAGGCATTCCGCAAGCAGGGCCTCGTCCCTTGCAATCTCTATGGCAACGGAATGGACAACGTTCTCTTCACAGTTGTGGAAAAAGATCTCAAGGGCCTGCTCGGCACTCCCTATTCCCACATCATCGACCTTACCCTAGATGGGAATAAGACCTACACCGTGATCCTCCACGAGCTCCAGTTCCACCCCGTGAAAGACAACTGCCTCCACATCGACTTCCTCGCAGTAGACGAGAAGAAGCCCATCGCCATCAACGTTCCCATCAAGTTCGAGGGACACGCTATCGGCGTACAGAAGGGTGGTAAATTTGTTCCCGGTGCAAGGAAGCTGCGCATCAGCGCCCAGATGGAGAACCTTCCGGACGATATCACCATCGACATCACCAAGCTCGACCTCGACAAGAAGATCAAGGCCGGTGACGTGAAGATCGAGAAGGTTTCCGTGCTTACCGACAAGGATGCCATCCTCTGCCTCGTCAAGACCACCCGCAACGTGGACACCAGCGCAGCAGAAGCCGAGGCTGAATAATAAACCTCCCCGGACATGGCAGGCGAGAGCTATCTGGTGGCAGGACTGGGCAACATCGGCCCGGAATACGCCGGAACCCGCCACAACATGGGTTTTATGGTATTGGATGCGTGGGCTCACGCGTCCAATATCTCTTTTGAGACCCACCGCTACGGCGACGTGGCAGTTCTCAGCCTGAAAGGACGAAATGTCTACCTGCTCAAACCCTCCACCTACATGAACCTCAGCGGCAACGCCATCCGCTATTATCTCGGCAAACTGCCGGTAACTACAGAACGGCTGCTGGTGATTTGCGACGACATAAACCTACCTTTCGGCACCCTTAGGATGCGAAAGAGCGGGAGCGACGGAGGCCACAACGGACTGAGGAACATCGAGGAGACTATCGGGACCAGGGACTATACCCGGATCCGGATGGGAGTAGGGCACGAATTTGAAGAAGGAGCACAGATAGATTATGTGCTCGGCACGCTTTCAGAAGAAGAGACGGCAGGAATGCCCGATCTTTGCGAACGGGTGATTCAGGGTGTTAAAGACTGGATTTTCGTGGGTGCAGACCGCGCCATGAACGTTTTGAACACAAAAAAAAGGTAAAAAAGGGTTAAAAAGTGAATTTTTTCACAAAAAACTTTGCAATTCTTTAACTTATTGATTATCTTGCCACTCGCTAAAGGAAAGCAACATAACACAGTACTATTTTATAAACCATTAAATTCAGACAAAATGAAAAAGCTTGTTGAAAAAATCAATGCTGAAATCGCTGATTTCCAGGTGAACGCTGAGGCTCAGCTCGTTAAGGGAAACAAAGCCGCCGGTGCACGTGCACGCAAGGCCGCTCTTGCTCTCATGAAGGATCTCAAAGAGTTCCGTGCATGCTCCGTTGCTGAGGCAAAGAAATAATTTTGCAATTTTTGAAATAAATTTTGCAACGTTCATAAAACCAACTGCATCTATATTGCAGGTTTAGGTTTTAGTACACGTCTAAGGGTCGAGAGCCGTGAGGCTGGCGGCCCTTTGCTTTTTTACCCTACTTTTATTATATTTATGGCGATGAAACGTGTACTGGCCATACTTGTCGCCTTCCTGCTTCCGATTGCCGGAGAGTCGGATATGTTTGCGCAGGTTGAGCACAATGCACTCATCGTCCCCGTCCGATTCAACGACCTTCAGATTTCCACCCCCGCAGAAACACTCGACAGCCTTGCCGTGGAACTTTCCAAGTATTACAACGCCCAGTTCCGCGACAGCATCAATTTCGTTTTCAACGTATCCAGGGAGATACCTGTCAGCGGGTCCTATGCCACTTTCGGAGGAAACCAGTCGTTCCGAAGGGATGCCCTGGCCCATAAGATGGCCCTTACAGTATACAAGACCCTGTACGACCAGATGGATTTCTCCGTATATGACAACGACAAAGACAGTTTCGTCAACGACATCATACTCATCACCCCCGGCATTCCCGAATCTGCAGGTGGAGGAGAGAATCAGTTCTGGCCCCAGTACATCGAATTGGAGAGCAGGGACATCCCCTATTCGCTGCGCTTCCGTCTGTATGGTTTTGCCATCGCCCCCGAATTGAACGCAGAAGGAAAGACTGCCGGCATCGGCATCCTCGCCCATGAATTCGGACACATCCTCGGACTGAAGGATATGTACGACACCGATGAGGAATCCAGCGGAGGAGTATGCCCCGGGCTCGGGATAACCAGCCTCATGGACCATGGGCTCAACAACGACTCCGGCAACACTCCCCCTTACCTGAACGCCATAGAACGCGAAATCCTTGGAACCGGGCGCTGCGATCTCCTGGATTCGGGCGGCGTTTATACTCTCGAACCCATACATATCAACGGCCGCTATTTCAAGCTCCCCACCCAGGTCGAAGACAGGTATTACCTGATCGAAAACCGCCTTGCAGAGGGCTACGACGCCCATATCGGAGGCGGCGGAATGCTGATCTACAAGGTAAACAAGTCGGAAACGGATGCCGGATACTCAAGTTTTTTCCAAAGGACGCTTACCGCTTTGGAGAGATGGAGACACAACCAGGTCAACTGTAATCCAGATTATCCCTGTGCGGAACTCATTCCGGCCAGCACCGATACGTTGGATAGTTCCGCCGCTTTCTGGCCAAAAGAAGACCGTACCGTTTTCAGCCCCGGCAGGCTGGCCCTCACGGACATTTGCAAGGCTTCCGACGGCAACATCTCCTTCAAGGCACTTGAGCCGGTGCGCATCCTGAAAAAGATGGTATACCAGACAAGCGCCACCCTGAATTGGACTGTCGCCGATGATCTTGGCCCAGTAGACAGCTGCAAGTTCGAATGGTCTGTCCGGAACGGCCAGGCACACAGAGAAGACGGCTTGCTGCTCTCCGACGGCACCTACACTTTCACCATTGACGGGCTCAACCCGCGTACAACATATAATTACAAGGCTTTAGTGTATTATCCGGACGGGGCCAGTTATTATACAAGCGGCAGCTTTACCACCAGAAACTACCGGAAGGACCTCTTCCGCTTCATCTACCTGGGAGATTGCAGCAGAAACAGGGACGGGAGCTTCCCTCCCGGCTCCGCAATACCGCTGGTGGTTTACAACAGCGTGGATGAGGAGGTCTGCTGGACCTTCAACGGAATGCCCGTAGCAACAGGCCCGGATGGACTGTGGAAGATTCCCTCAGACGGCACACTGAGGGCCGATATCACCAATCAGGACGGCAGCAAAGATGTCATCATCAAAGAGATTCGTGTAAAATGAGAAGATGGATGCTCATATTCTTCCTGCCTCTTGCATTCCTGTTCGCGGGATGCGAGGAAGCAGACCTGTCGGAAGACTTCAAGATAAACGACCAGCTTCGCATGGAGATCAAAGGATACGCCATCTTCCGTTTCGATCCACTCAACTGCCAGATAGGATTCAACCGGGAAAGATGTGAGTTCCGTGTACATACCGACAATATGTCCGATTTCTTTGCCATCCAGCTGGAAGCCATGCCGTCCGGCCTCGGGCAGAAAATCGACGGGACTGCTTCCTGGACCACAGGTGACGATCTTCACAGGAAAAAGACTATATTTGAAGTCGTAAAGATAGACAATAACAGGTTTTGGCTCTGGTCACCCGACAGCCGTATTGCGGCAGTGGTGCAGGCATTGTATTGATATGATTACAAAATACTTTAAAGTTGCAGGATTCGTGTTCGGCATCAGTGTGCCGGAAGAAGATTTAACCGGAATGACAAACCTGAAGCCGTTTGAATGCCGGGGGGGTGAGGATGGCCTTATCTTCCATCTCGGCGTGGATAAAGGCCTCGAAGGCTTTCCTGCCAAACTGATTTACCGCACGGACGACGGGCCGGGTTTCCCGGAGATCGCCTTGTTCGAGTCGGAGGGAGGATGGATCGTGCGGGTTAAACCTCTCCCCAACCTTCCTGAAGCATCGGTCATGTGGATGAAACAGGATTTCTCGGAAGTCAGGCTGCAGTTTCTGGATGAACGCGAGAAGAGTTTCGCCCTCAATAATGCCCTAATGCTCATTTTTGCCTTCTCCACAGCTAGGAGAGGTGCCCTGGAGATGCATTCCTCCGTTGTCATGAATGCCGGGAAGGGCTATATGTTCCTCGGAAAGAGCGGCACCGGCAAGAGCACACACAGCAGACTGTGGATGAAACATATCCCCGGCACCGAACTTCTCAACGACGACAACCCCATACTCCGCCTGATGCCGGACGGGACCGTCCGGGTATTCGGCTCGCCATGGAGCGGAAAGACACCTTGCTACAAGGCAAAAGATGTCCCGGCGGGAGCTGTTGTCAGCCTTAAACAGGCACCGTTCAACAGGATTGAACGCCTGAGCCTCATTCAGGCTTATGCCACGCTGATGTCTTCTTCATCTGCCTTCCGTCCGTTCAAGGATCTTGCAGACGGCTGGCACGGCACCATTGAAGGCATTGTAGAGAAGATTCCCTGCTACCAGTTGGAATGCCTTCCCGACAGGGAAGCCGCAGAACTATGTCACAGCACTGTAAATGGATAAGCGCATCGTTGCAAATGAACTGCTGCTGGAAGAGGCGGCAAAGCTGATGGAAGAGGGACGTGAAGTAAATTTCACACCCCTCGGCAGCAGCATGCTCCCTTTCATCAAAGGAGGCAAGGACAGCGTACGCCTGCAAAAAAAGCCGTCCGTGGAGGTCGGAGACATCGCGCTGGTGCGCCTTGCAGGGCCCCGCTATGTGCTGCACCGCGTAATCAGGGTCGACGGGGACGACATAACCCTGATGGGAGACGGCAACATCGCCGGCACGGAGTCCTGCAAGTCGGAAGACGTGATGGGTACGGTGGTTGCCATTGTCAAGAAGAATCGGACTGTCATACCGGGTAAAGCCCGGCTGTGGCGCATCCTCAAGCCTTTCAGGAGATATATATTAGGAATATACAGACGAATTGCATTATGAAAATCAAAGACGGATTCACCCTCCGCACCATGCTTGGAGAGAATATCGTGGTAGGCGAAGGCCTCTCACAGGTCAATTTCAACAAACTCATTACCCTCAACGAGACGGCAGCCTTCCTTTGGAAAGAGGTTACCGGTAAGGTTTTTACAAAAGAAGACCTGGTGCAGCTTCTGCTCGACAACTATGATGTAGAGGAAGACCGCGCAGGCGAAGATGTGGACAAACTTGTCGAAACCTGGATCAAAGAAGGCATCGTAGAAGAATGAAGAGCTTCCGCAGCTGCATGAAAGCCCTGTACGGGATGTCCGCACCGGTGAGGTGGCGGATGTTCGTCAGCGTGCTGATAGGCATAGCCCGCATAGGCGCGTCGCTGGCTTTCGTGTGGGCCAGCAAGCATCTGGTAGACATTGCCACAAAGGTCAGCGACGACCCTCTCAGGGACGGCATCATCTTTTTCGCATGCGTGCTTCTGTTCCAGCTGGGAGTTATAGTGATGGCCAACTGGTGGGACGGCTACTGCGAAGTCAAAGCCCGCAACCGCCTGCGTCTCGACACCTTCGCCCACGTGATGCGCAGCCGCTGGGACGGCCGCGAGCGTTTCCTGTCCGGTGATACGGTCAACCGTCTGGAGGAGGATATACGCGTGGTTGCCGAACTGCTCGTCAGCCGCATCCCCGGAATGCTGATCACCTTCTTCCAACTCATCGCCGCATCCGCATATCTGCTGTTTCTGGCCCCAAACCTGCTGTGGGTGCTGCTAATACTCATGTTCTCAGCCGTTTTCGGCTCAAAGATGTTCTTCCGCCAGCTGCGCAAGCTGATGGCCCGCATCCGTGCCCGCGAGAGTGAACTCCAGCAGCACATGCAGGAGAGCCTTCAGCATCGGGTCCTGGTGCTCACGCTGACCAACCTCGAGCGGGTGCTCAGCAAGTTCGGATGGATGCAGGACGATATCGAGGACAACACACGCAAGCGTTTGAACTACAACGCAGTAGCCCGCGGACTGATGTTCCTGGGCTTCCAGGCCGGGCATGCCGCAGCATTCATATGGGGAGTCGTAGGAATCATACATGGAACAGTCACCTACGGTATGATGACGGCTTTCCTGCAGCTTGTAGGACAGGTGCAGAGGCCAATCGCAGAGTTCGGACGCCAGGTGCCTGCATTCATCCTTGCCCTGACATCCGTGGAGCGTATAATGGAGTTGCTTGAACTAGAGAAAGAACCGTCTGTCAAGGCGATTATGCTGGAAGGCGCGCCCGAAGTGGAAGTGTCCCATGTCAGCTACTCATATCCTGATTCCAGCGAAACCGTGCTGGATGATTTCTCCTGCAGATTCACCCCAGGATCTTTTACTGTCGTAGCCGGGCCTACGGGATCCGGAAAAAGTACTCTCATCCGCCTTATCCTGGGCCTTCTGAAGCCTTCTGACGGAAGCATACTGATTGGAGGGAAGGATGCCGGGGCGGCGCTCAGGGGCAACTTCATGTATATCCCCCAGGGGAATTCGCTGCTCAGCGGCACCATACGCACAAACCTTCAGCTTGCAGCCCCCAAGGCCACTGAAGAGAAGATGCGCGAAGTTCTGGACACTGCCATGGCCGGATTCGTATTCGAATTGCCGAAGGGTCTGGACACCCCCTGCGGAGAAGTGGGCAGCGGCCTCAGCGAAGGCCAGTGCCAGCGCATCGCCATCGCCCGCGGACTGCTGCGCCCCGGCGGTGTGCTGATCATGGATGAGGCCACTTCCGCCCTCGACGACTCCACAGAAGAAAAGCTGCTGCAGAATCTCTGCAACAGCTATCACGGTCGTAAGACCATCATCTTCATTTCTCACCGCCAGGCTGCAATGAAATATGCGGATGCGGTGGTAAATGTCCGTTGATATCCTGGACCTCGGGATACTTTAGGGGCAGAGCCCCTAAAAACAGTCGTATTGCGAAGGCTAGAAGGCCTTCGCAATGGCGATGAAGTCGTCAGACTTAAGGGCAGCGCCCCCGATTAATCCGCCGTCGATATCGGGCTGGGCGAAGAGTTCCTTGGCGTTTGAAGGCTTGCAGCTGCCGCCATACAAGATGGTAGTGTCGTCTGCGACCTGCGCACCGAACTTGCCGGCGAGGACCTTGCGTATGCATGCATGGATTTCCTGTGCCTGCTCTGCAGTAGCGGTCTTGCCAGTGCCGATAGCCCAGACGGGCTCATATGCGATCACGATACTCTTCATATCTTCAGCAGTGAAGTTGAAGAGAACGTTTTCGGTCTGGGTCTTAACCACTTCGAAGTGCTTGCCGGCCTCGCGCTCGTCGAGGTTCTCTCCGACGCAGAGGATGACCTTCAGGCCCGCAGCAAGTGCAAGTTTCACCTTCTCTACAAGTTTGGCATCGGTCTCGCCATAGTACTGACGGCGCTCGGAGTGGCCGAGGATGGTCCAGGCGGCTCCGGTAGACTTGATCATGCCGACGGATATCTCGCCGGTATAGGCGCCCTTTTCCTTATCGGCGCAGTTCTGCGCGGAAAGCTCCACGCGGGTACCCTTTACGACTTCTGCGACAGGGCAGAGATGAGTGAAAGGAGTGGCTACGATAAGGCCGACCTCAGCGGGGACTTCTTTGGATTTTTCGACAACTTCTTTTGCGAGCTGTACGCCCTCAGGAACTGTGGTGTTCATTTTCCAGTTTCCTGCAACAATGTTCTTTCTCATATCTGGTTTATTTGGTTTCTGCTCTCTGTCAGGTGGTATCAACCCTTTTTTCCGCGTTGCTCCGCAACCCGTTCCGGGAAAATGCTCCAAAAAGGGTTGCTACCGCCTGACACGTTTGCAAATTTAGTAATAAATAGCCAAATTTGTAGGTTATTAGATAATGATTCGATGAAGAATTTTGTAGAAGAACTGAAATGGCGCGGGATGATCCACGACATCACCCCCGGAACCGAAGAAGAACTTGCCAAAGGCCCTATGTCGGCATATGTGGGAATCGACCCTACAGGGGACTCCCTGCACATCGGGCACCTTGTCAGCATAATGATACTCAAGCACTTCCAGGCATGCGGCAACAAGCCCTTCGCCCTGGTGGGCGGGGCTACCGGCATGATCGGCGACCCTTCCATGAAAAGCGCGGAGCGCAACCTGCTCGACGAGGCCACCCTGGCACACAACGTTGCCTGCATCAAGGCCCAGCTCGGCAAGTTCCTGGATTTCGAGTCGGATGCCCCCAACAAGGCTGAGCTGGTGAACAACTACGACTGGATGAAAGACTACACTTTCATCAATTTCACCCGCGACATCGGCAAGCTCATCACTGTCAACTACATGATGAGCAAGGACTCTGTGAAGAAGCGCCTCAGCCGCGACTCCAGCGAGGGTATGTCCTTCACCGAATTCACCTACCAGCTGCTTCAGGGCTACGATTTCCTCTATCTCTACCAGCATAACGACGTGCGTCTGCAGCTGGGAGGCGCCGACCAGTGGGGCAACATCACCACCGGCACGGAACTCATCCGCAAGGTGCTCGGAAAGGATGCCTACGCCCTCACCTGCCCCCTCATCACCAAATCCGACGGCGGCAAGTTCGGCAAGACCGAGAAAGGCAATATCTGGCTGGATGCCGAGCGCACCACCCCCTACCAGTTCTACCAGTTCTGGCTCAACGTCAGCGACGATGATGCCGAACGCTACATAAAGATATTCACCATGCTGGAGCGCCCCGTGATCGAGGCAACAATCGAGGAACACCGCGCCGATCCCGGCCGCAGGACCCTGCAAAAGCTTCTGGCAAAGGAAGTTACCATAATGGTTCACGGGGAGAAGGAATACGAAAATGCTGTAGCCGCCTCGCAGATGCTCTTTGGAAAGAGCACATCGGAAGATCTCCGCAAGCTCGACGAGCGCACCTTCCTGGCTGTGTTCGACGGTGTTCCTACCTTCGAGATATCCAAAGACAAACTCCCCTGCCCCGTGCAGGATCTTCTGGCGGTAGAGACCGCCGTGTTCCCCTCCAAGGGCGAAGCCCGCAAGATGATCCAGGGGAACGGAGTCAGCATCAACAAAGACAAATTCACCGATCCTGCCGGACAGATTACCGAAGCCGATATCATAGACGGCAAGTATATCCTCGCGCAGAAGGGTAAGAAAGACTACTACATCATCATAGTCAGATAATATGGAAAAGGCTCCCTCGACAAGGCAGCTGAAAGTTGCCCGTGAAATACAGAAAGACCTTGCGGTAATTATTCGCGGGAAGGGAATGGCAGCCTTCGGCGGAGCCATGGTGACCGTGAGCGAAGTGCGCATCAGCCCCGACCTTTCGGTTGCAAAGGTATACGTCAGCATCTTCCCTTCCGAAAAACAGGCGGAAGTGATGTTCTCTCTCCAGGACCAGAACCGCGCCCTTCGCGGGGAGCTAGGCCGCAAGATTGGCAAGCAGATCCGCATAGTGCCTGAACTGGCTTTTTATCTCGACACTTCCATCGACTACGCCGAGCACATCGACGAGCTGCTGAAGAAGTGAGACTGCCCCTCTACATAGCCGGCCGATATCTTTTCGCGAAGAAATCCCACGGAGTGATAAACATCATCTCCGGCATCAGCGCGGCCGGAATGGCTTTGGGTACTGCGGCGCTCATCCTGGTGCTTTCGGTGTTCAACGGCTTCAACGGCATAATAGAGAAGAATCTCTCTGCCGTAGAGGCCGACCTTCGCATCGTGCCCGCCGAAGGAAAAGTTTTCATCCCCGAAGGGCCTGCTTTCGACTGGCTCTACGACGCTCCTGAGGCCGGCAGCCTCTCGAGCGTAATTGCCGACAAAGTCTTCATCTCATACGAAGGCAGGCAGAGCGTTGTAAATGCCAGGGGTGTGGACGATGTTTATGCCGAAGAAACCGGGCTGGAGTTGCGCAGGGGGGACCTTCGCCTGGCCGTAATCGGGAGCGATCTCGCATGGAAGCTTGGCATCAATCCCAAGTTCCTTTCGCCGGTGGATATCTGGTATCCCGACCGCACCGGCACCATCTCCCCTTCGAATCCCGCCGCGTCCCTTCACACCGCGGAAGTCTACCCCTCGAAAGTGATGGATATCCCCCACACTTCGGATGCCGGAGCGGATGGTACCATGATCATCCCGATAGGGGTGATGCGCTCACTGACAGGGTATTCCAGCGAAGTTTCCGCAGTGGAGATCCGCTTCGCAGACGCCCTCACTGCCAGGCAGCAGCGGCGCTTCGAGAAGGCCCTGCGCGCACAGCTGGGAGCTGATTTCACGGTTCAAGACCGATACATGCAGGACGAGGCCCTCTACAAAATGATGCGCTACGAGAAGGCAGCCATCTTCCTGATACTGCTGTTCATCGTGATAATCGTGGCGCTGAATATCTTCGGCTCCCTGTCGATGCTGATAATCGAAAAGAAGGAAGATATGGAAATCCTTCGCGCCATGGGTGCCTCAGACCAGCTGATAAGCAAGGTATTCGTGCTGGAAGGCTGGTTGATCTCCCTTCTGGGCATGGTTGCGGGAGTTGTGCTCGGAGTTGGCCTGGCTCTTCTGCAGCAGCATTTCGGCCTGGTGAAGATGCCCGGCAACTTCGTGGTGGACGCCTATCCCGTAGTACTTCGCTTCACCGACGTGCTTCTCTCTGCCGCCGGAGTTGCCCTCATCGGCCTGGTCGTTGCGCTCGCACCGCTTCGTTCCCGTTAGTTTTTTTGTATATTTGGTGATATGGACATTTTGACTATCATACTCAGTATATTACTTGCCCTGGCGGTCGCGACCATCATCGTGCTGGTGGCGAAGAAAGCCGGGCTGGAAGCGAAGCTGGCAGCGCAGGAGGAAGCCCAGAAACAGATGCTGGCGCAGAGGGAAGCGGCGGCAAAAGAGCAGCGGGAGATGCAGGAGGCCATCCTGAAGGCCGACCGGGAGCAGGCGGCAAAGTCGCTGGAAGAGATGCGCAATGCCTTCAAGGCCCTTAGCGCCGAGAACAGCGAGCATTTCCGCAAGACCAGCGCGGAGAGCGTGGGAGAACTCCTGAAACCCATCCAGGAGAAGTTCAAGGAATTCAGCGATAGCGTAAAGCAATCAGACGAGAAGAACGCCGAACGCAGCGGCTCGATGGAAAAGATGATACATCTTCTTTCCGAGCAGAGCAAAAACGTGGGCAGTCAGGCCCAGGCCCTTGCTGATGCAATTACCGGCCAGAGCAAAACCCAGGGAGACTTCGGAGAGATGCTCCTCGTGGACCTTCTGCGCGAGAGCGGCCTGCAGGAAGGAGTGAACTTCGACGTGCAGGGTGTCATCCGCGATGAATTCGGTCATGAGATCAAGAGCGACGACGGACGCACCATGATTCCGGACGTGATTGTGCACTACCCCGACGGAGGCGAGGTAATAGTGGATTCCAAGGTCAGCCTCAAGGCCTTCGTGGAGTGGAATCAGGCGATAACGCCCGAAGACCGCAGCCGTCTGGCCAAGGCCCATATCGCCAGCATACGCGGTCATGTGGACGAACTCCGCGGCAAAGACTATGCATCCTACATCCCCGAAGGGCGCAAGAAGATAGATTACAACCTGATGTTCATCCCGATAGAGAACGCCTTCCGGCTGATGCAGGAGGAGGAACCCCTGCTATGGCAGCAGGCCAAGAACCAGGGGGTGCTGATTGTGAGCCAGATGTCGCTCGCGATAGTGCTTAACATGATCCTGGTGGCATGGAGGCAGTTCGACCAGCAGCGCAATATCCAGGAGGTCTACAAGACCGCATCCGAACTCATGAGCGTGCTGGAGAACTGGATGGCGGAGTATGTGAAGGTTGGAGAGAAACTGAAAGACCTTGGCAGAACTTACGGGGAATCCACACGGCTGCTCACGGAATCCAACCAGAGCGTGGTGAAGAAGATTGCCAAACTCGAGAAGCTGGGCGCCACCCGCAAACGCTCCAATGCCGGCCTGAAATCCGGAGGGAGAATGATAGGCGGCCGCAGCTCGGTAATCCCATCCGAACTCGCTGCAAATTTAGATGATGAAGATAACAACTAACTGAATATGAAGAAGATACTTGCAATTGCAGTGGTACTCCTCAGCGTGAGTGCCTATGCACAGAAGGGCGGCCTCGATGCCGGCACCCTCGGTGAAATCCGCAAAGGATACGAAGGCAGCGCCACCGACAAGGCCCTGCGCAACGCAATGAACACCACTCCCCTGGCAACCCTCGCGAAGAACGCAGACAGGGCGGTGATGATCGACACACACTTCTCCGACATGGTGAAGACCAAAGGACGCACCAACCAGAAATCTTCCGGACGCTGCTGGCTCTTCACCGGCCTCAACGTGATGCGCGCATCCGCCATCGAGCGATTCGACCTGGGCGAGTTCCAGTTCAGCCAGAATTACTGCTTCTTCTACGACCAGCTGGAAAAGGCCAACCTCTTCCTCCAGGCAGTCATCGACACCCGCAACAAGCCCATTGACGACCGCACCGTGGACTGGCTGTTCGCACATCCCATCGGTGACGGCGGCACCTTCACGGGAGTTGCCGACCTGGTGAGCAAGTACGGCGTGGTGCCTGCCGAGATCTTCCCCGAGACCCTTACCGCCAACAGCACCTCCGCAATCCGCGGGCAGCTATCCAACCTTCTCCGCCAGGACGGCCTTGCGCTTCGCGATGCCGGAAAGAAGGCGGATCTTCAGAAGATGAAGGTGGATATGCTCAAGGAGGTCTACCGCATTCTGGCCCTCACTCTGGGCGTGCCTCCCACAGAGTTCGAGTGGACACGCCGCGACAGCAAGGGCAATGTGGTTAGCACCAAGACCTACACCCCCATCGAGTTCTATAACGAGTTCGTAGGCTACGACCTCCAGAATAACTATATCATGTTCATGAACGACCCCGCCCGCGAGTACGGCAACGTCTACGAGATCGAATACGACCGCCACACCTACGACGGGCACAACTGGCTCTACGTGAACCTCCCTCTGGACGACATCAAGAAGATGGCCATCGCTTCCATCAAGGGCGGCGATGCCATGTACTTCTCCTGCGACGTGGGCAAGTTCCTCGACCGCGAACGCGGCGTTGCCGACATCGCCAACTTCGACTATGAGAGCCTTCTCGGCGTGAAGTATACGATGGACAAAAAGCAGCGCATCCTCACCCATGCAAGCGGCTCCAGCCACGCGATGACGCTTATCGGAGTGGACCTGAAGGACGGTGTGGCCCAGAAGTGGCTCGTGGAGAACAGCTGGGGCGACACAGGCTGGAAGGGCAACATAATCATGACCGACGAATGGTTCAACGAATATATGTTCCGCCTCGTGGTCGAAAAGAAATACGTCCCCGCCGACATCCAGGCTCTCCTCAAACAAAAGCCGACAATGCTCCCCGCATGGGACCCGATGTTCCTGGGAGAAGAATAAAAATCGAATATTTTGCAGAAAAATTTGTAATTGAGATTGGAAAAAACTACCTTTGCACTCCCTAACGCGAAAAATTAAAAAATAACAGATATGAAAAGGACATTTCAACCTTCAAACCGCAAGCGCGTCAACAAGCACGGCTTCCGCGAGCGCATGAGCACTCCCAACGGCCGTCGCGTCCTTGCAGCCCGCCGTGCACACGGTCGCAAGAAGCTTACCGTGTCTTCTGAAGACAGGTGGTAGTATTCGAATCTCATTCGATACGACTGAGCCGGCCCGAAAAGGTCGGCTCAGTCATTTAAATAATAATTTGTATCTTTCGGGTATGAAAACAAAGTATATATTGATTGTGACAGCATTGATCGCAGGTGCATGTGCACCCAAACTTCCGCAGACGCGGAAAGTCGCTACCGTAGACAATTATTTCGGCACCGAGGTCGCCGACCCTTACCGCTGGCTGGAGGATGACGCATCCGACGAAACCGCGGCATGGGTGAAGGCCGAGAACAAGGTGACGAATGCATATCTCCGCAAACTCCCGGCCCGTGCGAAGCTTCTCTCGCGCCTCAAGGAAGTGAGCAACTACGAGAAGGTGGGCATTCCCGGCCACAAAAAGAATGGAAAGTGGTATTTCTACAAGAATGACGGCCTGCAGAACCAGAGCGTCCTGTATGAAATGGACGAACTCGGCGGCGAGCCCAGCGTCTTCCTGGACCCCAATACCCTCAGCGAAGACGGCACCGTGGCCCTCAAAGGCTCATACTTCAGCAACGACTGCAAATATATGGCATACGTCATCTCCCGCAGCGGCAGCGACTGGGAAGAGATTTTCGTGATGGACGTGGAGAGCGGCCAGTTGCTCGAAGACCATATCGAGTGGGCCAAGTTCACCGGCGCATCCTGGCGCGGTGACGGCTTCTACTATAGCGCCTACGACGCTCCCCAGGGGGACGGCCACGAGTACAGCGGCAAGAACGAGGTGCACAAGATATACTATCACAAGATAGGCACGCCCCAGAGCGAAGATGAACTCTACTTCAGCAATCCTGCCGAGCCCCTTCGCTTCTACCAGCTCGAGATCAACGACGAGGAAACCATAGCCTTCCTTTACGAGGATGGGGCCGATGTTGGCAACAACCTCTATGTCAAGGACCTGCGTGTGGAAGGCGCGGAGTTCGTGCAGATGACTGCCGATATGAAGAATTCCTGCACGCCGCTCGAAACCATAGGCGACAAGATCTACCTCTTCACCAACCGCGGAGCCCAGCTCAACAAGGTTGTGGCGGTAGACCTGAGCCATCCCACATATAAGGACTGGACGGACATCATCCCCGAAAGCGACTGCGTGCTGGAAGGTGCTGCATTCATCGACGGCAAGATCATCGCTTCTTACCTGAAGGATGCCTCCACTCACGCCTGGATATATGACATCATAGGCAACCGCCTTTCCGAAATCGAGCTCCCCGGAGTCGGCTCCGCCAGCTTCAGCGGCCGCAAGGACGAGCCCTGGTGCTTCTATTCATATTCGTCCTTCACCACCCCCGGCACCATCTACAGCCTGGACCTGAATACAGGGGAGAGCAAGGTCTTCCAGCAGCCCAAGACCGCGTTCGACCTTTCTGAACTCGTGAGCGAGCAGGTCTTCTTCCAGAGCAAGGACGGCACCCGCATCCCTATGTTCCTCACCCACAAGAAGGACCTCAAACTGGATGGCAATAACCCTGTATATCTCTATGGCTACGGCGGATTCGACATCTCCCTCACGCCCGGGTTCTCATCCAGCCGCGTTCCTTTCCTGGAGGCTGGCGGCATCTATGCCCAGGTGACGCTTCGCGGAGGCGGAGAGTACGGCGAGGCCTGGCATCTGGCCGGCACCAAGATGAACAAGCAGAACGTGTTCGACGACTTCATCGGCGCAGCCGAATGGCTGATAGCCCAAGGATATACCAAGCCCGAGAAGCTGGCGATCGTAGGCGGATCGAACGGCGGCCTCCTGGTGGGGGCATGCATGACGCAACGTCCTGAGCTCTATGCAGTTGCAATTCCTCAGGTGGGCGTTATGGATATGCTCCGCTACCACAAGTTCACCATCGGCTGGAACTGGGCTCCGGACTACGGCACCAGCGAAGACAGCGAGGAGATGTTCAAGTACCTCTATGGCTATTCACCTCTTCACAACCTGAAACCGGGCACCAGCTATCCTGCAACCCTTGTCACCACTGCCGATCACGACGACCGCGTGGTGCCCGCACATTCGTTCAAGTTCGCTGCGACCCTCCAGGAATGCAACGCAGGCCCGAATCCCTGCCTCATCCGCATAGACTCCAAAGCCGGCCACGGCGGCGGCAAGCCTCTCGCCAAGGTGCTCGAGGAGCAGGCGGATATCTATGCGTTCATCTTCAAGAATTTGGGAATGTAGTTATCGACAGGTCAAAATTTTTGACCTGTTAACAATTGCCGGCAGACCTGTAAAGGTTTTGCCGGTTTTTCTTTACAGGTAGGCCAAAAAACAGCCTACCTGTAGAGGTTTTGGATGGTTTTCTATACAGGTAGGGGGTAAAAAGGGGGTACCTGTAGAGGTTTTGGGGCATTTCCTCTACAGGTCAGTGCGAGATATTTCAATCACGTATTTTTCTGCAAAATATTCATCTTTTAACCATGAATCTATTCTCCAGATGCGGATATTGGCTGCCGGAATGTGGTATTTTTTCTGCAAGGCGGCGATTTCGGTGTCGATGTCTCCGCCTTTGAGGTAAAGGATGCTGTTGCGGAAACGTCCCTTTACCCAGGGATAAAAGTTCTCGAGGCTGGTCACCGCGCGGCTCACCACCCAGTCCCACTCCCCTGCCAGGCTTTCCACACGGGCGTTCACGCACTCCACGTTCTTCAGTCCCAGGCCATCGGCCACTGCCTGTGCCACCTTCACCTTCTTGCCAATAGAATCGCACAGAGTGAATTTCGCTTCCGGCATCACCATCGCCAACGGAACTCCTGGAAAGCCACCTCCGGTTCCGACATCCAAAAAAGTGTTGTGGCAGCTAAATGCCTGTCTATCAGCAATTTCGCCACACCCCTCCCCTCCATTTTCCAGGGGGAGACATATAGCTAAATCGCTGTTATTCAGCGCGTTACGTGCCATAGCGAGAGAGCTCGTAGAACGGACGGTGCCCGTTGCAGAGGGATAGTAAAGCTCCAAATACTCCGCAATAGCCAGAGAATGCAGGATGTGATGGGCGAAGATATTGTCTTCGTCCTTGCGGGAGATGACGTTGATGCGCCCGTTCCACTCGCGCCACAGCGCTACCGCCTGCGCAAAATCCTGTTCCGAGGGTATCAGCATAATCCGTGGGCCTCTTCCAGGAGGCATCCAAGTTCTTCAATGTCCCGGCAGATGAGCGACGGAGCGTGAGGCCAGGCCTTGGCCACTTCGATGGTGGTTTCGCCGCTGAGCACAAGCACCCCGAAAGCTCCGGCATTGTATGCCATTTCCACATCGGTGTAGATGCGGTCCCCCACCATCGCGATCTGCGAAGGCTTCAGTCCGTAACGGCCCTCGATCCCCGCCAGCATGGCAGGATCCGGCTTGCCGATGGTCACATCGGGCTTGCGGCCGGTAGCATATTCTATACACTTGCAAAGCGAACCGCAGTCCACCAGAATCGTGGGCTGGTCGGTCGGGCAGACCTTGTCTGGGTTGGTAGCAAGATAGGGCAGTCCCTGTGACACCCACCATGCGGCACGGCACAGGCGCGGATAAACCAAGGTGGTGTCAAAAGCCACAACCACCGCATCCGGCACGTCGTCGGCCGACTCGGAAGTGCTCACGAAGCCCGCCTCCTCAAACTGGCTGACCATCGACGGAGTGCCCAGCAGGAACAGCCTCTTCACATCCGGCAGGTGCGTCTTGATATAATCTATCGTGGCAGGCACGGTGCTGTACATCTGCTCCCTGTCGGCCTTGATGCCCATGCGCGCCAGTTTGGCCAGATAATCGTCCAGCGACTTGGTAGGGTTGTTGGTGAGGAAGGAATATGTTATCCCCATGCGCGTCAGCTTCGCAAGGAAGTCCAGGGTGAAGGGGAAAATGTTGTTCTCCATATAGATGGTGCCATCCATATCGAGGGCTATGTGGCGCAGGGCCAGCAGTTTATCGCGCAGTTCGCTATTCATCTTTCATCAATTTTTCGGTGAATTCGCGGGAGCGCTCGTAGCCATCGCGGGGGGCCCTCCACATCACAAAGAAGATGATAGCGCCCACGACACCGACGCAGAGGAAGGTGATGAACACAGCGCGCCAGCCGAAGTTATCTGCAATCAGGCCGACACCAAGCGCAGAGAGGGCGGAACCCACATAACCCAGGATGCCGGTAAGGCCATTTGCGGTAGCAGATGCCTCCTTGGTAGCCTGGTTGGCAGCGCCTATGCCTATGAGGGCCTGAGGGCCGTAGATGCAGAATCCCGCCAGGGCCAGCACTACGGTAGAAAGAATCACGGGCATGTCTACCAGAGCAAAGAGGCCCAGGAAGATAACGGAACCTATCATCGAGAAGAGGCACATGCGGTGCGCGCGGCCCTTGAAAATCTTATCGGTGGCCCATCCGGCGAAGATGGTTCCGAAGACGGCCGTGAGCTCGAATGCCGCCACCGACCAGGCTGCGCCGTTGATGTTCATGCCGCGGTCTTCGGTGAGGAACTTGGGGCCCCAGTCCAGCACGCCCATGCGCAACACGTACACAAAGATATTGGCAATCGCATAGAGCACAACCCACTTGTTGAAGAACACCATGTGGCGGAGGAAAGCGCCGTGCGCGCCCTTCTTGCCCTCGGTGGCCTCCTTGCCGGTGTGAGTCTCCGCTATTTCCGGCAGACCCACGCTCTGGGGCGTATCCTTCAGGCCGGCAAAGCAGAGGAATGCTCCTCCTATGGCCACTATGGCGGGCACGATGAAGCACCAGCGCCATGCCCCGTAGTGGGATGCGTACGCCATAATGCGGGAGGTCTGGTCGGCGGCGGGAAGGTTATCCCATCCCTTGATGCTGGCGGCAAGATTTTCCGTTATGCGCGCAACGATACTGCTGTCGCCGGACATATCCGCACCCAGATTAGTCATCAGAAGGCCGCATACGACCACGGCACAGAATGCACCTACAGAGTGCGAAGTATTCCAGATGCTCATCTTGGTGGCAAGCTCTCCGGGAGCTATCCACTGCGGAAGCATCCTGGCACACGGAGGGAATCCCATCCCCTGGAAATACTGGTTAAGCACTATGGTGATGCCCATCACCAGCACCAGCATATTCACGAACTGCGGGCCCTCATGCACACCGGTGATCCAGTAGCTGAGGTCTACTCCGAAGCCGAAGCAGAGGTTGGCCGCCGCGCAGAGGATGAGGCCTATGCCCATAAATGTCTTGGGGCTCACCCTTTCCACCACGAATCCGTTCAGGAAGCGGCTCATGCCGTAGATCAGGGATCCGATGGCGATGACGATACCGAAGCTGGTGTTGGAAATGCCGTACTCGGCAGTGAGGCCGGGCATGGCGATCGAGAAGTTCTTCCGCACGAAATAGTAAATGGCATAAACTACCATCGAAACCACGATGGTGCGCCACTGCCAGTACTTGAAACTCTTGTTGGTCGTCATATCGTTTCTTCAGTTTTCATAGTATCTATCTGTGCCTTTGCCCGGCGGATGCGGGTGCGCACCGTGTTGAGCGGCAGGCCGGTTTCTTCTGCTATCTCACTGTATTGCAGCCCGTCCACCAGGCGCATGCGGGCTATCCTGCGATAAAGTTCGGGCAGGCCCTCGATGTATTTCTCGGTCTGCACCTGGTCTTCGTCCCGGATGATGGATTCCAGGGGGGTGTATTCCCCGCTGCCAAGGCTGCTGACCGCCGTGCCGGCGGAGCGGTCCTGGTCGATGGATACGTAACGTTTGTGCGAACGGTTCTCCTGCTCCACGATATCTACCGCCGTGTTGTGGGCGATGTTCGTGAGCCAGGTGGAGAACTGGCTTTTGGAAGGGTCGTACGAGCGTATCTGGCGGAACGCCTTCTCGAAACTGCGGGAGCAGATGTCGTCGACGTAGAAATCGTCGAGGTTCTTCATCCGGCTCTTGATGTAGGAGCGGATGGAGTCGATGTGCGTGTCCCAGAGTTCGGTGAAAGCGGCGCCGTCGCCTATGATGGCCAGACGTATCAGTTCGTCAATGGGCCTCGAGCCAGGTCTTGCCATAATTGCATTCAACAGTCAGCGGAACGGATAGTTCCATTACACCTTGCATCTCTTCCACCAGCAGGGCCTTCACCGCATCTATCTCGTTTTCAGGCACTTCCAGCAGAAGTTCATCGTGGATCTGCAGGACCATCCGGGCCTTGAGCCCTTCTTTCTGCAGGCGGTCGGAGACGCGAATCATCGCCAGTTTGATAATGTCGGCGGCCGTTCCCTGGATGGGGGCGTTGACGGCGTTGCGTTCGGCGATGGCGCGGATGTTTGCATTGTGTGAGTTGATGTCGGAGATGTAGCGCCGGCGCCCGAACATCGTTTCGGTATAGAGGGTTTCGCGTGCCTTGGCCAGAGTGCCGTCGATGAACGAACGTATGCTCGGGAAGGACTCGAAGTAGTCGTCTATCAGCTTCTTGGCCACCGCACGTGGGCATTTCAGGCGCTGTGCCAGCCCGAAAGAGGAGATGCCGTACATTATGCCGAAGTTGGCGGTCTTGGCCATCCTGCGATCGTCCGCGGTCACGTCCGCGACAGGCTTGCGGAAGATTTTGGCGGCGGTGGCGGCATGCACGTCCTGCCCTTCGCGGAAGGCCTGGCGCATGTGCTCATCCCCGCAGAGATGCGCCATCACCCGGAGCTCGATCTGGGAGTAGTCTGCCGACATCATCACCCAGCCGGCTTCTCCCGGCACGAAGGCCTTGCGGATTTCGCGGCCCTGCTCGGTGCGTATGGGGATGTTCTGCAGGTTGGGATTGCTGCTGGAGAGCCTTCCGGTGGCCGTAAGTGCCTGATTGAAAGTGGTATGCACGCGACCGTCCGTTTCGGAGATGTATTGCGGGAAGGGCTCGATGTAGGTGGAAAGGAGCTTCCGCAGGCCGCGGTAGTCCAGCAGGGCATCGATTATGGGATGCCTGTCGGATAGTTCGGAGAGGGTTTCCTCGTCGGTAGGCCAGTTGCCCTTTGAAGGTTTCTTTGCCTTGGGGTCCAGTTTCAGCTGCTCGAAGATCACCTCGCCCATCTGCTTGGGGGAGCTGACGTTGAGTGTCGGGTTGCCGGCATAGCCGCGGATTTCCGCCTCGCGGGCGTTCATCTGCGTGCGGAGCGATTCGGCGAAGTCCTTAAGAGAGGAAATATCTACCTTCACG
>JAFXQA010000003.1 GCA_017527415.1 Bacteroidales bacterium
GAAGGCGTCAACGGAGAGGTTGCCGAGACCATAAAGGCCGAACTTATAATCTGCCCCAATTTCATCTTCCCGGTGGGAGAAGGCTGGATATGGCTTGCAAACTGCCACCTGGACGTTAAAGAAGGATGGTCAAACGGCACGATCCCGCAAGGTTCCGCACGGTCGGCCCTTAGCAAGATAATCAACGGGTTCAGCGAAGAGTATCACGATCGCCACGGCGCACACTACCTGATCCGAAAGAGCGACGGCGCCCTGTTCGAGTGGACATTGGAGGCGGGCGCTCCCAACGGGATGGACGACGGCTTCAAGCAGCCCACCTTCCTGAACGGCTGGTTCCACCAGCTGGGCAAGGACCTGTTTGTGAGGACCGGTGGCTGGAATTATGAGGGCATTAACGGAGGGCTTCCGTCACTGATCCGTCTGCAGGACAATGGCAACACGCTGGATGCCGTCAACGTGCTGGGAAACAATATCTCCTGCTGGAAACTCTATCCTGCTGGCGGCAGCTGTCTTGGTGGGACTTTCGGCTATCCGGGCGCTAATGGCGGAATGCAGGGAATCATCGCTCCTCCTTCCTTTGAGCCCGTACTCCTCCAGGTGGAAGCGAGCAAAGAGTCTTTCCTTCTTTCCATAGGCGGAAAACTTTATTATGCAGACACTTATGAGAAAGAAATCGAGGAGGGAGATGGTAAAGATTCCTGGACCAGGACCGTAGCCTGCACGGACTTCTACAATCTTAGCGTCTCCGGAAGTTCAGTCTCACTCGGAAACCTCATCTGCACATTTAACGGGAGAGTGGACCCGGACGGGGTTTATATCTCCACAACGGACAAACTCAGCTGGTGGGGCGGAAACGAGTATGACGGTGCTGAGATTCACACCCTGGATCCCAAAGCCGGCACCGTTTCCACCAGAAAGTTGCCCGCCCATTATCCTTCAAATCAAGGTGAGTATGTTGACGGGGTGGCTTATACCATCGACGGCACGGCCGGCTACTGGGAGTGTGATCTTTCCAAGGATGCGGCAGAGTATGTCACGCTTGACTGGAGCAGCGCCTCGGAATATCAGGGAAAGATCGTTCCCGGGACCCTCAAGCTCGAACGCTTCGAAGCGGCTTCGCTCACCCTTCAATTCGTGGCCTATTTGACGAACGGTACACAACTGAATTTCTACACCTCCGTCGTGGGCGCAGACCGCGGCAAGATCAAAACCAGCGTCGGCTCCGATGGCAACGCCGGCATGGTCGTAACCACGATGGTACGGCTCAATTGACGGGTTTTTGGCTTTTTATTGACAGGTACGCTTCCGTAAATCAAGAAAAATGAGTATATTCGTGCACGGATAGTGAATTACCAAATGAAAGCTCTCATCCGTACCGATTTTCTCCTCCCCGGACAAGTGTCCAAATACACGGGCAAAGTCCGCGACGTATATTCCATAGATAAAGATTATCTTGTGATGGTAGCCACCGACCGAATCTCGGCATTCGACGTGGTGCTGCCGGAGGGCATCCCCTTCAAGGGCCAGGTCCTCAACCAGATAGCCTCCCGTTTCCTCGATGCCACCGCCGACATCATCCCCAACTGGAAGATTGCCGAAGTGGATCCCATGGCTACCATAGGCTGGCGCTGCGAGCCTTTCAAGGTGGAAATGGTCATCCGCGGATACCTCACCGGCCACGCCTGGCGCGAATACAAGGCCGGCAAACGCAGCATCTGCGGCGTGCCTCTGCCGGAGGGGATGGTGGAGAACCAGCGCTTCCCCGAGCCAATCATCACCCCTACCACAAAGGCGGATGAAGGCCACGATGAAGACATCTCCAAAGAGGATATCATCGCACGCGGAATCGTTGGGAAAGAGGACTACGAGCAGCTGGAGGCCTACACCCGCGCCCTCTTCGCACGGGGGACCGAAATGGCGGCCGGCAAGGGTCTGATACTGGTAGACACCAAATACGAGTTCGGCAAGCGCGACGGCCGCATCATCCTGATGGACGAGATCCACACCCCCGACTCCTCCCGCTACTTCTATGCAGAAGGCTACGAGCAGCGCCTCGCAAAGGGCGAGCACCAGAAACAGCTCTCCAAGGAGTTTGTGCGCGAGTGGCTGATGGCGAACGGCTTCCAGGGCCAGGCCGGGCAGATAGTGCCCGAGATGACCCCGGAGGTAGTGGCCGGCATCACCGACCGCTATATCGAACTTTACGAACACATCACCGGAGTTCCCTTTGCCAAGGCGGAGGACCCGGATCCCGCGGCACGTATAGAAAAGAACATCGAAGCTTTCGTTAAAACCCTATGATAGAACGCTACTCCCGTAAAGTGATGAGGGACATCTGGACCGAGCAGAATAAGTTCCAGGCCTACCTCGAAGTGGAAATCCTCTCCTGCGAAGCATGGAGCAAGCTCGGTGTGATCCCGGAGGAAGATGTGGAGAAGATACGTGCTGCCGCAGGCTTCGATGTGGACCGCATCAAGGAGATTGAAGAGGTCACCCGCCACGATGTGGTGGCCTTCACCCGCGCCGTGAGCGAGACCCTCGGCCCCGAGCGCAAGTGGGTTCACTACGGCCTCACGTCCACCGATGTGGTGGATACTGCGAACGGATACCTGCTCAAACAGGCAGACGATATCCTCTTGAAGGACCTGGAAGACTTCCTTGCGGTGCTGAAGAAGCGCGCCCTGGAATTCAAGGCAACCCCCTGCATAGGCCGCACCCACGGGATTCATGCCGATATCACTTCCTTCGGCCTTAAATGGGCCCTCTGGCACGAGGAGATGAAACGCAACATCGAGCGTTTCAACTTCGCCCGCAAGGGCGTGGAGGCCGGCAAGATGAGCGGCGCCGTAGGGAACTTCGCCAACATCCCCCCGTTCATCCAGGACTATGTGTGCGAGCATCTCGGCATCGCCTCTGCGGACATCTCAACCCAGGTGCTCCAGCGCGACCGGCACGCCTTCTACATCGCAACGCTCGCGGTCATCGCCTCCACCCTGGAGCAGATGGCCTTCGAGGTGCGGAACCTCCAGCGCACCGAGGTGCGCGAGGCGGAGGAAGCCTTCGGCAAGGGGCAGAAAGGGTCGAGCGCAATGCCGCACAAGCGCAATCCCATCAGCAGCGAAAACATCTGCGGCTGCGCCCGCGTGATGCGCGGATACATGTCCGCCTCCTGCGAAAACGTGGCCCTCTGGCACGAAAGGGACATCTCCCATTCCTCAACCGAGCGCATCATACTGCCGGACGCCACCGAACTGCTGGATTACATGCTCTGCCGCTTCAAGGGCATCCTGGAGAATCTCACCGTTTATCCCGAAAACATGCTCGCCAACATAGGCCGCACCCACGGGGTCATCTTCGCCCAGAGGGTGATGAACGCATTGATTGGGAAGGGACTCACCCGCGAGCAGGCCTACGACACGGTGCAGCCCATAGCGATGAAGGCATGGACGGATGGGCTGGACTACAAGACCCTGCTGCTCGCAGATGCCGGCGTGACAGCGCAGCTGACTCCGGAGGAAATCGAAAGCTGCTTCACACTGGACTACTATTTCAAGAACGTTGATTACATATTTAAAAGAACTGGCATATTATGAAGAAGGTAGACGTGGTCCTCGGCCTCCAATGGGGCGATGAGGGCAAAGGCAAAGTGGTCGATGTGCTGACCCCGGATTATAAGGTTATCGCCCGCTTCCAGGGCGGCCCGAATGCAGGCCATTCCCTTGTTTTCGACGGAGACGGCTTCGTGCTCCACACCGTTCCCTCCGGCATCTTCCGCCCGGATTCGGTGAATATCATAGGCAACGGAGTGGTGGTGGACCCTGTCATCCTGCAGGATGAAATCGAGGCCATCGAAGCCAAGGGCATCGATATCACAGGAAAGCTTCTCATCTCCAAGAAGGCCCACCTCATCCTTCCTACACACAGGATGCTGGATGCCGCCAGCGAGACGGCCAAGGGCAAGGGCAAGATAGGCTCCACCCTCAAGGGCATAGGCCCTACCTACATGGACAAGACCGGGCGCAACGGCCTCCGCGTGGGAGACACCCTCTCGCCCGAATTCATCCAACGCTACGAGGCACTGAAATACAAGCACTTCGGTATCCTCTCCCAGTACAAGTTCCCCTTCGACATCACCGACTATGAGGTGAAATGGTTCCAGGCGGTGGAGAAGATGAAGAGGTTTACCTTCATCGACAGCGAATTCACCGTAAACCGCTATCTCGACAACGACGTTCCCGTGCTGGCAGAAGGCGCACAGGGCTCGATGCTGGACATCGACTTCGGCACCTACCCCTTCGTGACTTCTTCCAACACCATGACCGCAGGGGTCTGCACCGGCCTCGGAGTGGCACCCAGCCGCATAGGCAAGGTGATGGGTATCTTCAAGGCTTACTGCACCCGCGTAGGCAGCGGTCCGTTCCCGACGGAACTGTTCGATGCCACCGGAGAGCGTCTGCGCCAGATCGGACGCGAGTACGGTGCAACTACCGGACGTCCGCGCCGCTGCGGATGGCTGGACCTCGTGGCCCTGAAGTATGCCGTGATGATGAACGGCGTCACCGAACTGATAATGATGAAGGCAGATGTAATGAACGGCTTCAACACCGTGAAGGTTGCAACCGCTTATCAGATTGACGGACAGACCGTTACCGACTTCCCGTTCGAATGCCCCAACGATGTGACTCCCGTCTACACCGAGTTCCCCGGCTGGAAAGAAGACATCACTAAGGTCCGCCGCTACGAGGACTTCCCCGAAGCGTTCAAGAACTACGTGGCTTTCATTGAGAGAGAGACCGGGTGCCCCATCCGCATCATCTCCGTCGGCCCCGACCGTTCGGAGATTGTTATCCGCTGAAAAAGCAAGCTACCACACCTCTGTGGGGGAAAAAATCAATAATAAACATATTCCACCGCATCGTATGCAAAAACTATTTCTTCGAGGCGGGAACGGGCTTCGGGAGTCCAGTCGCCCTTGAGGCGGATGTTCATGATGGCGTGGCAGGCCAGCTTGGCCATGATGGGCCTCAGCACAGACTCCCAATCGGAGGAGGCGTCGAGGTCGAAGGCGATTTCCTGCACGCCGGTGGCTACGGCGGCACCGAGGGTGGCCAGGTCGTTGCTGTAGACTACGCTGCGTTCGGAAGGTTGCTCGGAGAGCGGGGGAACGATGGCGCTGCCGCCCGGGCGGTACTTCCATGGCCTGCGGCCTATTTCGATATATTCTGAATGCATCGCGGGCGGATTTCCGTATCCTGCGGGCTTGAGGAACTTCTTATGCGGATCGAAGCACACGTCCAGATGGTCCACCTTGGAATAGAGGTTTCCCATAATCTTTCCGTCCGGACCCACCACGCAGGAGCATCCTCCGATATCGGAGTTCCTACCCATGGAGACGGATGCGCGCACAAGGTACGCCCCGGTGTTGTAGGCGCAGAACTGGTCTATGATGTCCAGCACGTGATGGGGATCGCTGCGCTGATGCGAAGCGCCGATGATCACGTCCGGCTTCCAGCGGGCGATGTTGGAGTAGTTCTCGTAGAAATAGAAGTCGTAGCAAATCAGGAACATGTAGCGAATACCCTCTATATCAAGCAAGTACGGCTCGTTCCACTGCTCGGTATAACTCTTGTCCAGCCCATACTTCTGCCACTCGCCGGCGGTGAGGTGCTCCTTGTAATACTTCCCGAGAAGGGAGCCGTCCCGGCCGTAGACGAAGATGGCGTTGCGAGGCACATCCCAGGAGGTATCTATCGCCCCGCAGAACACTAGGGTGCTGCAGCGGCGGGCGGTCTCCTGGCAGGCCTCAAGCAGTTGGGGGCCATACTTATGCACTGTCTCCAGGAAGCCGGGGGCGCTGGTCTTTCCAGGCACCTCGCTGAACTCCGGCAGCACAACTATATCCAGGCTGGGGTCGCAGTCGCGCAACTCGCGCAGGGTCCATTCATAGCTCGCATCCAGCCCGGCCTCGTCCATGGCAAAGAGGGGCTGGATCACACGGGCCTTCATTTGGCCTTCGCTTTTCCCGTTGTTCTGGCACGAGCAGCAGGCCAGCAGCAGGATAGGAAGCAGAAATCTTCTCATAACTATTTCTTCTTGAACAGTTTATCTATTATTATCGCAATCGCTCCGTCGCCTGTCACATTGCAGCCGGGGCCATAGCCGTCCAAGGCCAGATAAAGAGTCATAACGAGGGCTGTCTGGTCCGGTGTGAAGCCCATAATGGATTCCAGCAGGCCAACCGAAGCCATCAGCACGCCGCCCATCACGCCCGGGGCCGCGACCGCGG
Source organism: Bacteroidales bacterium (assembly GCA_017527415.1). Classification (GTDB taxonomy): domain Bacteria; phylum Bacteroidota; class Bacteroidia; order Bacteroidales; family UBA932; genus Cryptobacteroides. Next base: position 6,287 of record JAFXQA010000003.1, read on the forward strand.
CTATCCCCTGCATCAGCACAAAGTTCACATACACCGCAAAGGGCACCGGCACCCCGAATATGTAGGCCACGGCTATCGCGGATACAGCCAGCTTGATGGTGGATCCGCACATGTGCACGGTGGAGCAGAGGGGGATGGTGAAATCCACTATATCATCTTCCAGCCCATTCTTCTTCGCGCACGAGGCGGTGACCGGGATGGCGGCGGAGGAGGAGCAGATGGAGAATGCGGTCAGGTAGGCCGGAATCATGTTCCAAAGGCACTTGAAGGGGTTCTTTCCGGCTATCGCGCCGGCAATGCAGTATTGGATCACCAGCCATATCAACGTCAGCACCACTCCCGTGAGTATGATCTTGGCCCCCGAACCCAGCACCACGGAAATCACCCCCTTGGCACTCATCTCACACATCATGGTGAAGATGTACCAGGGCAGCAGGGGGATGATGGCCTTTTCGATGGTGAGCTTGATGATTTCCCCGAACTCGTCGAAGCCCTTCTTGAGGGCGCCCGAGCCGATGAAGATCATGCCCACGCCCAGCATGAACGAGAGCACGAGGGCGGTCATGATGTCGCAGAGCGGGGGGATCTTGAGGTCGAAATACGGCAGGAATTCCTTCGCGGACATAGCGTCGGCCGACAATTCCCCCGCGTGCAGGTAATGCGGCATCAGGTTTGACCCGCACACATGGGCGAAGAAGCCCGAGCAGATGGTGGAGAGGTATGCGATGGCCAGCACCGCCAGCAGCATCTTGCCCGCACCGCGTCCAACATTGGCGATGGCTGGAGTCACCAGCCCCAGCACAAGCAGCGGCACTATGAACTTGAGCAGCTGAGCGAAAAGGGTATTGAAGGTCTTGAAGATGCGAACCAGCACATCCGGCGCTATCAGCCCCAGCAGCGCACCCGCCGCAATGGCGATCAGCACCTTGACGAACAGACCGAGTTTGAGTTTTTTCATATTTCAAAGATAGGTGTTTTTCGGTGCTTTTGCGAGGACCTGTCGAGAATTTGGCCAAAAACTCTACAGGTACCCACATTTTACCCCCTACTCGTCGAGGTTTTCCAGCCAAACCTCTACGTGTCAGCCATTTTTTGCCCTACCTGTAGAGAAAAAGGCCAAAAAGTTCTACAGGTCTGCCGTGGTATTTTATTCGGGAAGAGTCTATAATTTTCCCTTATTATGTAGCTCCAGCACCAACTCGCCGAAGAGGGTGTTGGCCCAGGCGAACCAGCTGCGGGTGTAGCGGGAGGCGTCATCCTTCCAGAAGGCCTCGTGCATGAAGCCTGTTCCGGCGTCGGTGGCCATCAAAGTCTGGAGGCAGGAGGTGATTTCGGCCTTGTCGGAAGAGGTCAGGGCCTGCATGATTATGCTCATGGGCCATATCCACCCCAGGCCCACATGGGGGCCGCCAACTCCTGCGCCGGCCTTACCGGAGAAGTAGCAGGGGTTATCCGTGCTCAGCACGAAGCGGCGGGTGTTCTGCCACACCGGGTCATCTGCCGGCACACAGCCCAGATAGGGCAGCGACAGCAGGTTGGGCACGTTGGCATCGTCCATCAGCAGATGCCCCCCGAATCCGTCCACCTCATAGGCATAGATACGGCCGTATTTCGGGTGCTCGACAATGGCGTATTCTGCCAGAGCCGCCGAAACCTCGTCAGCCAGCCTGGAGCACTCCTCCACCAGTTTCCGGCACTCGCGCTTTGAACCACAATCCACCGTCGAAAGAATCTCCCCCGTCCAACGCAATGCGCTGACAGCGAAGAAGTTGGACGGCACCAGAAACTCCAGCACCGTGGCGTCGTCCGAGGGGCGGAAGGAGGATGCTATCAGCCCGCAGGGCTTAACGGGAGCGCCGCGGCCATCCCATCCTTTGGTGTCAAAGGCTCTCTCGGTACGGCGGGCAAAGCGGTAAGGCCCGGGACCTTCGAAACGCTGCTGCTCGCGAAAAGTCCGCAGCACCGCCTTCACAGCCTCGATCCACTCCTTCCCGAAAACGGATGTATCTTCCGTGGCCTTCCAATAGCCGTAGGCCAGGCGTAGCACATAGCAGGGGGAATCCAATTCCCACTTGCGCTCGTGAAGCCAGGGAGTCATCTCAGTGCGGTCGCTTTCCCATTCGCTGCCGGTCGGACCCTTGTTGAACGCGTTCGCGTACGGGTCCAGCGCCAGGCAGCGGAACTGCCGCATCAGCACACCCGCAATCATCTTGCGCAGATGCTCATCCTCACCGGCCAGGCGGAGATAGGGCCAGACCTGCGCGCCGGAATCGCGGAGCCACATAGCATGTATGTCGCCTGTGATTACGAAGGTGTCGCCTGCGGCCTCGTCATATTCCACAGTAGTGTCGAGGGTGTTGGGGAAGCAATTGGCGAACATCCATGCAAGCTTTCCCGGGCCGAGCTTTGCGCATACCTCGCCGATGGTTCGTTCCACGGCTTCCGAGCGGAAGCATCGGTCCTCAGGTGCGGGGCGACAGGATACATACTCCTGCGCCCTTCCGCACTGGTAGAAAAACATGCTGGCAGTCAGAATAATCAGCGTCTTTTTCATTTCTACAAAGTTATGATTATCTTTGTTAATATGAAAGACCGTCAGTCGCAAATCATCGACATCATCCACCGGGAGGTGAAGCCGGCTCTGGGCTGCACCGAACCCATTGCAGTGGCCCTGGCCGTTGCCAAAGCGGTGGAAATCATCACCGAAAACTGCCCCTGCATCTGCCCCGAAGGCTGGAGGCTCGGTGCCGCGTTCAGCATCGACGTGGCCGTGAGCGGGAACATCCTGAAAAACGGGATGGGTGTCGGAATTCCCGGAACTGGGATGGTGGGTTTGCCGGTGGCTGCGGCCCTGGGGGCCGTCTGCGGGGATTCTGCCCGCGGGCTCGAGGTGCTGGCGGGACTGGACGCAGCGGCAGTGGCCCGCGCCAAGGAACTCGTAGCCGGCGGGCGGGTGCGCATCAGCGTAGCCCCTACCGAACGACTCCTCTATGTGAAGGCAACCGTATCGGTGGACGGCAGGGCCGAGGCCAGCGCTGAGGTCGATCCACACGCCTATGCGGTGATCGAGGACGACCACGACCGTATCGTGGAAACCAGCTTCGCTGACCACATCCTGATGAGCTCCGAGTCCGGAGCGGCAGCCGTGGAGCACAACGCGGATGACGACGGCCTGACGGTAAGGGAAATACTGGATTTCACGGAGACGGTGCCGTTCGAGAAGATTTCCTTCATCCTGGACGACCGCAGCCTCAACCTTGCCCTCGCACAGGAGGGGCTTAAGGGAGATTACGGCCTGCGGGTTGGCAAAGCCATACGCGAGAACCAGGCGGAGGTGTTCGGGGACGACTTTATGTCGTATGCCATGGGCATGACCGCGGCGGCATCGGACGCCCGCATGGCGGGATCCACACTTCCCGCGATGAGCAACAGCGGCAGCGGCAACCAGGGCATCACCGTCAGCATGCCCGTGATCGCCTATGCCATGCGCTACGGTGTGGACGACGAAAGGCTGGCGCGTGCGCTGGTCCTGAGCAACCTGGTTGCCATCCACATTAAGAGCTATCTCGGCAAACTTTCCGCCCTCTGCGGCTGCGTGGTGGCCTCTACCGGATCCGCATGCGGCATAGTCTGGCTGCAGGGAGGAGGATACGAGCAGATCTGCGCTGCCATCAAGAACATGACCGGCAACATCACCGGCATGGTGTGCGACGGAGCCAAGGTGGGCTGTGCGATGAAGGTTGCCTCCGGCGTGTCCTGCGCGGTTCAGTCGGCAGTGCTCGCCATGCGCGGCACCTGCATCCCCTCCACCGACGGAATAATCGACGACGACATAGAAAAAACCATCCGTAACCTCGGGGCCATCGGGTCCGCCGGCATGAAGGCTGCCGACCGGATGATCCTCGACATAATGCTCTGCAAATGAAAAAGATCGCTTCAGTTATCCTGCTGGCTCTCGCCTTCCTGCCCCTTCGAGCAGGGAAGGTGGTGACCGATAGCCTCTACAGCCGCGTGCTGGGAGCCACTGTTAAGTATAATGTATATCTTCCGGACGGATATGGCAAAATGGAACGCCACTATCCTGTAGTGTATCTGCTCCATGGCCTCAGCGATGATTATACCGCTTGGGAAAGGAAAGGGAACATGCAGACAGTAGCAGACGAACTGGTCCGTTCCGGCGAGATTAAACCGATGGTTGTGATCATGCCGAATGCCGGCGGGCCAGATATCCATAATACCTGGAACGGTTATTTCAATATGCCAGGCTGGAATTATGAGGATTTCTTTTTCAGCGAATTCATGCCTGCGGCCGAGAAGAAATACAGCTGCGGAGGCGGCAAGGGCCAGCGTGCCGTGATGGGGCTTTCAATGGGCGGCGGCGGCAGCACCGTTTATGCTCAGAAACATCCGGACATGTTTTCCAGCTGCTATGCAATGAGCGCGTGGCTCGATAATAACAATGAAGAACTGAAGTCGTCTCCCAAGAAGGATAAACTGTATTACGTGCAGATGGCGGTGAGGGAGAACTCCGCCTTGGACTTCATAGACAAAGCCGATGCGGCAACCCTGGACAAACTGCGCACGGTCGCATGGTTTATCGACTGCGGCGACGACGATTTCCTGCTTCACCTGAATTATAGCCTTCACATGAAAATGAAAAAGGCCGGGGTGCACAGCGAACTTCGCGTGAGAAACGGCGTCCACAATTGGGAATACTGGCATCTGGCGCTGCGCCTTTCGCTTCCGTTTGCCTCAAGGACTTTCAACTGATGTTAACGTCCCTTTTTTCCGGCCGTCAACGTCAAATACGGCCATTTTTGCTGTTAACGTCCCGTTTTTTGGGACGTCACCCGCACCTGCTGATTCTGCTGGCTGCCTGCACGCCCCGGTTTGACGGCCCGGTGCCGTCCGCAGCGCAGCTGGAATGGCAGCAGATGGAGTACAACATGTTCGTACACTTCGGCCCGAACACCTTCAGCGGGCTGGAATGGGGCAAGGGAACGGAGGCTGAAGACCTCTTCAATCCTACTGCCCTGGACTGCCGCCAGTGGGCAGAAACCGCCAAAGCCGCCGGCATGAAGGGTATAATCATCACCGCCAAGCATCACGACGGCTTCTGCCTCTGGCCTAATCCGGAAAGCACCCACACGGTTGCGCAGAGCAGCTGGCGGAACGGGCAGGGGGACGTGCTCGCGGAGCTTTCCGCCGCCTGCCGGGAATACGGGCTGAAGTTCGGAGTTTACATCTCCCCATGGGACCGCAACGACCCTGCCTACGGCACACCGGAATATAATGAAAAGTTCATCCGCACCCTTCAGGACGTGCACGGGGGGCGCTACGGGCAGATTTTCGAACAATGGTTCGATGGTGCCTGCGGCGAGGGTCCTACCGGCAAGAAGCAGGTGTATGACTGGCCGGCTTTCAATCAGACCGTGCTGTCGCTGAGCCCGGATGCCGTGATATTCAGCGACGTCGGCCCCGGCTGTCGCTGGATGGGAAACGAGCGTGGAGTAGCCTGTGAAACCAACTGGAGCAAGCTCGATATAGAAGGATTCACCCCCGGAGCGGGCGCTCCTCCGCGGGATACCCTGCAGCGGGGGAATGTATACGGTTCGGCCTGGATTCCCGCCGAAACGGACGTGTCGATACGACCGGGATGGTTCTGGAGAGAGTCCGAAAACTCACAGGTGAAGACTGTTGAGCAGCTGGCGGATATTTGGCTCACGAGTGTCGGACGGAATTCCCTGCTGCTTCTGAACGTGCCGCCGGACACACGCGGGCGTATCCATGAAATTGATTCACTCCGGCTGATGGAGTTCAGGGACTGGCGCGAGAAGGTGTTCGGCACCGACCTGGCTTCCGGGGCTCGCGTACACCGCCGTTCGGGAGGCCGCGTGCTGGAAATAGATCTGCCGGAGTACCGCAGTTTCGATCTTATCCAGCTCCAGGAAGATATCTCCCTCGGGCAGAGGGTGAGCAGTTTCGAAGTGCAGATTCAGAACTTTGATGTGGCTCTGGCTACTGGCGGCTGGTGGACCATTGCAGAAGGAACTACTATCGGATATAAGCGCATCATCCCCATCGAGCCCCGCAAGGCCAGGAAGCTTCGCGTGGTGGTTACCGGATCCCAGGGCTGGCCGGCGCTGCAAGGAATATCTCTGTACAAAGTGCCGTAACAGCACTTTATTTTATTAGACCTTTAAGTATTGGATATAATACCTGGGCGTAGCGGAGTTGGCCAAGGTCGGTGGTATGAACATAATCCACCGTGGCTTCGCCGTCGGAACCGTTCAGGTCTTTGCCCGAAACATAATACAGATTCTTGTCCCCCGCAGCCTTAACACGCTCATAGATAGTATGTTGGGCAGCATTGCGAGCTTCCACGTCGGTATATGACTCTGAGCTCACGAAATCGTGGGAATAGTGGGCCATCTCCACGAAAACTATGGGCACGGCCGGATGGGCGTCGCGCAGAATTTTCACGAAAGCCTCGCCCCTTTCGAGAATCAGCTCCGGAGTGTCATTAGGAACGTTGTCCAGCACGAAGACCGCCGGGTTCTCCACGCGGGCCATCAGTTCGGCGATTTCCGGGTCGAGCCTGGCGTTGCCGCTGAAACCCAGGTTCACCACCTCGCGGTCCAGCATCCTGCCGAGTATGTTGGTGAAGGCCATGCCGGGGCGCGAGACGCATCCCCCTTGAAGGATGGATGTGCCGTACATCACCACCGGGGCCTTGCGCTTATCTACCGAAACCGGGATGAATTCGCAGCCGGGCTCGGTGCCTATTTCCAACTTGCTGATGCCGTCGTAGAGGGACAGGTACATGCGGAACTCCTTATAGCCTGCATCCATCTTCTTGACTATGCAGCGAGTGGTTTCGTTGTAGTCCAGTGCAGGCCTGGCACTCCCCACGAAACGCCATCCGGCATCCGTCTTCGCATAGAGGTCCACCCCGCGGGAACCCACGCTCGCCATGTGGGACATGGTCAGCTTCTTCACCGAAGTCCATCGCACATGTACCGCCGGGGAATCCGTACGGAACTGCACATAGAGGCCCGCGGCATCCCCTCCCAGATACTTGAGGGCCTTCCGGGCCTTCTCGTTGATATCTTCCGGGAAGCGGACGAAGGGGGTGTAGGTATCCTCCACCGCCTTGCCGAAAATGTGCATCTGCGCAGCATCGTGCCAGACCTGCGCCCTGGCGGAGACGGCTGTAAAAAGAATCAGGATGAGTGTGAGGCGTTTCATATCTACAAATATAATGATTATCTTTGAGCTATGAAGATTGTCTCTCCCGAATCGATGCTGGCGGCTATCCGCGAATTTGGCATTGTGCCCTTCTTCAAAGGGCCGGTGCTGGGGTTTTCGGTGGAGGAAATGACGCCGCCGGAGCACTGGTTCGACTCGTCGGACGACCTCGGACCGTGGGACTGGAAGGTGGATGTGGTGCAGAGCGGGGAGATCGCCTATGGCAAGTTCCTCTGCGGGGGCAAAGCCGCGTTCGCCACGGTGGAATGGTATGCGCATCTGCATAACTGGAGGCTCTCCCAGGCCAGGTATCAGCCGGACGAGGCGGGGAGGAAGGTGCTGGCGCTGCTCGAAGAGAATGGGTCCGTGGGGAGCAAGGAGATCCGCACCCTGCTGGGGGTGAAGAAGGCCGCTGCGGACGGGGTGGTGACGCGCCTTTCGCATTGCACGCGGCTGCTGATAGGGGACATCCAGAGGGTATACCGCGGGCCTACCTTGAAGTACAGTGGCTGGCAGACATGCAGTTTCTGCACGCCGGAGGCCCTGTTCGGGGCGGAGGATTCCGGCCCGGTATTTGGAGGGTTCAGCCCGTTCAATGCCGAGAATCCGCTGGAAGTCGGTTGCTCGCCCGAAGAGTCCTATGCCACCCTGCTGGACCATCTGCGGAAGTTTCTCCCGGAAGCCCCGGAAAAGGATATCCGCAGAATGCTGGAATAAATTATTATCTTGCAGGCAATTATGGCAAAAAGTTATGCGGACCGGATCGTAGCTCTGGTCGATGAAATGAAGCAGAATTCGGAGGACATGCGCATCTGGGCCAACATCCCCATAGCCCTGGAAACCCTCTATCTGATAAAAACGATTCCCGACGAGGAAGAGGAAACGCCTCTCGGAAAGGCCTACGCCTGCAATGCCGTGCTGGAGCAGCTTTCGGAATACGATGTGCCCCGGCAGTGCCTGCTGATTCTGCGCATGGAACTGGAGTTCCTGCGCGCCTCGGACGAGGTGTCGGACTGGCTGAAGGAGGAAGATATCCTGGCGGAAATCGAGAAGCTTGAGGCCTACACCGACCCGGACAATATCCCCAATGAAGAGTTCTCCAAGAAGTACGGACGTATGCTTAAGTTCGACCCGATCGAGCGCACTTCGCTGTGGGAAGACAATATCTACAAGGCGGAGCTGGAGGTGGACAAGATGCTGAAGGATGTGCCTCGCGGGATGGGATTCTGCCATGCCCACTGGCCTGCCCTGAAGCGGGTCCTGGCCAGGCGCGGGATTCCGTGGAAGAGTCCTACCGAGTTGAATCCCAAGGTTTTATTCGACTAGGTTATGGCTATTCAGATCAGGTTTGGGGAGGCCTCGGGGGCTTCGGTGGGCGTGGAGGCTGGCGGTGCTGCCGGAGGAGTTTCGGCGGAACTGCTGGTTCTTGCGGGACTGCTGGTATCTTTGGCGGGACTGCTGGTGACGGGTTCCAGTTGCTGGGGCGGCCGTTATACGATGAGGTGTTGCAGGAGATGCCCGGCATGATCAACCTCATGATTACCCCTGCCGACCTCGCCGCCCGCCGCTGGTCCGCCGTACGCTGCTACCTCACCTCGGCGTAATCCCCCACCACCCAGCCTGGCCACCCTTCCCAGCTTAGCCACCCCACCTAGCAGACGCCCTTCCCAGCTTAGCCACCCCACACAGCCTGGCCGCCACCCGGCACCCTCCGCTTGCATTTCGCCCCACCCGTAGACCTTTTTCCACAAAACCTCTACAGGTCGCCCATTTTTCGCCCTACCCGTTGAGGAAAACACGCAAAACCTCTACAGGTCACCTGTTTTTCGCCCTACCTGTCGAGGAAAACCGACCAAACATCTACAGGTCAGCGGGTTACATATACAAATTTAAGTTTAGGCAAACCATAAGAAAAACCTTATGGCCCTTTAAAAACACGCAATCATCAGCAGAAACATATATTAAAGCAATTGTTTGCCGCAATAATTTGGAAGTCTCCGGAAACCCCTCCAACTTGCAAACAAAAAAAATGCGAATCTATTTAAACTGCTGTAGTAAAGGTCTTGAAACAGACATCCTGTTCAAATCTCCCGTTGAATTCATTGCCGGAATCAACCGGATTGCAGTATGCCTTCTATTGTGTCAGGCAAAAGGCATGACAGTCAGCGTCATCTCCTTCTGCCTGATGGACAATCATTTCCACATTCTTCTATTCGGCGAGGAAGAGCACTGCATACAGTTCCTCAATCTCTACAAAAAGCTGACCCTGATGTGGATAGCCACCCATCGCGGAGCTCCTTTGAATGGCGAAATAGTGTTAGGCCATTGGCCCGTCGCCCGGGATAAAGTCCATGAAAAGGTGGTGTATTATCACCGAAACCCGTATGCAGCCGGATTCAGAACCCTGCCATATTACTACAAGTGGTCCTCGGCCGGGCTGCTTTTTGCTGACAGGAAAGAACAGATGAAGGGCCTGACCAAAGCCTCGGACTTATCCGCCGAATGCAAAAGAAAATATATGTACAGCCGTGTTGAAGTCCCTGATAATTGGTATTTTACAGAGGACGGTATGGTATGGCCAGGCAGCTTTATCGACATCGCTTTTTTGGAAAGGCTGTTTCAAGGCCCGGGTTCCTATATGTTCGAGATGAACAATAGCAACATCGACAAGGAATGCGAAAGGGAGATGCTGATGGACAGCATGATGCTGCCGGACGGGGACATTTTGAAGATGGCCAAGGAATATGCATCCCGGCTGTTCGACAAAAACGATATCAGCCAATGCAGCAAGGGAGAGCGGGTAAGCATAGGTGTCATGCTGCGTAAAGAGATGGGGTGCAATCATAAGCAGTTGGCCCGGGTGCTGAGTTTACCAACCGCCGACCTGAATCTGATATTATGATCTGGAGGGCGATAGCCGATCTGCTGATGCCTCGGGTGTGCCTGGTTTGCGGAAGGGCGCTTGACACCGGGTCGCCCGGAGATGGCGGTGCCGGGGAAGAACACCTGTGCACGGAATGCTGGAAGGACCTGCCGCGGACGCGCTACTGGAAGCTCCGGGAGAATCCTATGGCCGAGAGTTTCAACGCGCTGATACAGAGGAACATGGGCGAGGATATGCAGTACCAGCCCTACAGCTACGCGGCGGCCCTGTACTTCTATAAAGGAGGATACCGGGAGATCAGCAAGGCCCTGAAATACCGTCGGAACTTTGCAGCGGGCAGGTGTTTCGGGCGGCTGTTGGGGAAGACGTTGGCGGAGACGGAATTATTCCGGGATGTAGATCTGGTGGTGCCCATCCCCCTGCACTGGACCCGGCGCTGGAGGAGAGGATACAATCAGGCGGAGGTCATCGCCCGGGGGGTGGCCCTGGAGCTGGGGGCGAGGTGCGAACAGCGTCTATTGCGGCGCGCCCGCCGGACGAAGACTCAGACCCACCTGAATGCCGAGGGACGCGTCGCAAATGTGGCCGGCGCGTTCCGGGTGAATGCACGTAATTGGCGCAGGCTCGTCACGCAGGAACCACCATCTCCACACCGCCCACCCTCTTCGTGCCAGCCGACCTCTCCCCACCATTTTTTATTAATAGACGACGTTTTTACTACCGGCGCGACCGCTGCCGCCTGCGAACGGGCAATCAGGGAGGCCCTGCGGACTGCAACCCCCGGCCGGAATTCCAATAATGCCCGCCGAGTCAGGATTTCGATCGCCACGTTGGCCTGCGTGGAACGCTGACTGCGGGTTCCAGGGGTTTTATGTGGACTGATTTTTGCAGCGCTTATCAGCATTATGATATCACTTGAGATATTTGCAATCATCTGCGGGGTGCTGGGCATCATCGGCAGTATAGTTCCCGGGCTGCCCGGGCCGCCACTCAGTTGGGTTGGGCTTCTTCTTGTATTCTTTGCAGGAAACAAGGGCGAATGCGAACCCGTCACTACTCAGTTCCTGTTTATCTGGCTGGCCATTACTACAATAGTCACAGTTCTTGATTACGTGATTCCCGGCTGGTTTGCCAAGACTACCGGGGGGCATAAAGAGGCCTCCTGGGGCGCTTTAATCGGTCTTTTCGCCGGAATATTCCTTACGCCGATCGGCATGCTGGCGGGCGCTCTGCTGGGTGCCTTTATCGGGGAATTCTATTTCGCGCAGCAAGATGCCATGCACTCTGTCAAGGCTTCGCTCGGCGCCTTCCTGGGTTTTATCTTCAGCACCGGAATGAAGCTGATTGCCGCCGGCATAATGGCATTCTACATTTTCAAGGCAATAATTTAGTCTTTTCTTCTCGGACCGGTAGAACTTTTCGGCCTATTTCTATACAGGTAAGGCGAAAAATGGGCTACCTGTAGAGGTTTTGCCGGTTTTTCTCGATAGGTAGGGCAAAAAACGGCCGACCCGTAGAGGTTCGGCAAGGAAAGCTCTACGGGTGGGGCGAAAAAAGGCTGACCTGTAGAGGTTGGGTGGGGAAATCTCTACAGGTAGAGCGAAATTAGCAGTACAGTCCGCCGTTTACGGGAATGACCTGACCGGTAATGTAGGAGGAGAGGTCGCTGGCTAGGAAGAGGGCCGCGTTGGCGATGTCCTCGGGGGTGCCGCCGCGTTTGAGGGGGATGGCCTTGATATACTCGGCGCGAACCTCTTCAGGAAGGGCATTGGTCATGTCGGAGACTATGAAGCCTGGGGCGATGGCATTGGCTCGGATGCCGCGGGAGCCCATCTCCTTAGCCACGGATTTTGCCATGGCGATGAGGCCGGCCTTTGTGGCGGCATAGTTTACCTGGCCGGGGTTGCCCATCTGGCCGGCGATGGAGGCCATGTTGATGATGCTGCCGCTGCGGTTGCGGGCCATCGAAGGGACCACTGCGTGCATAAAGTTGAATGCAGATTTCATATTCACCGCAATCACCGCATCCCACTGCTGCTCGGTCATGCGCATGACGAGGCCATCTTTCGTAATTCCGGCGTTATTCACCAAAATGTCGATCTTGCCGAAGTCGGCGAGTATCTGCTCCACGATCTGCTGGGTCTGTTCGAAATCGGCCGCATTGCTTTCATAGGCCTTTACCTTGTGGCCAAGGGCCGCGATTTCAGCAACCGTATCCTGGTTTACAACCAGATCGGTGAAAGCTATGTCGGCTCCTTCTGCCGCATATTTGAGGGCAATCGCTTTACCGATTCCCCTGGATGCCCCGGTGATCAGGGCGACTTTTCCTTCTAATAATCCCATATTCTGTTCTTTTAATATCCAACTGTTTCCAGACCGAGCCCGGAATGACATCAGGCGCGGTCGGCCGCCATCGCAGCCTCCACATCATCCGGAGAGGCAGGCAGGCGCTCCCCGCCGAGACGGCGGGCGCCGTCGGCCGTTACCAGCACATCGTCCTCGATACGGATGCCGCCGAAGTCGAAGTAACCCTCTTCCAGGGCCGCATAATTCACGAACGGGCGGCCTTCCTTCTTCCAGAGTTTTATCAGGTCCGGGATGAAGTAGATGCCCGGTTCGTCGGTGACGACGTTTCCGGGAACCAGCCTGCGCGCCATCCTCAAAGACCTCAGCCCTAACTGCGAGGAGCGCTTCTGGTCGGGATCGTATCCTACCAGGTCTTCGCCGAGATCCTCCATATCGTGCACGTCCAGACCCATGTTGTGGCCGAGTCCGTGGGGCATGAAGAGGCCGGCGACTCCCTCGGCGACCATCTCGTCCAGATCGCCTTTCACCAGGCCAAGCTGGCTGAGACGGTCCAGCATCAGGCGGGCCACCGCAAGGTGCACATCGCGGTACGCGGTGCCCGGCCTCGTCAGCGAGAACGCAAGCTCGTGACAATCATATACTATGCTGTAGATATCCCTCTGCTTCGGGGTGTACTTGCCGCCCGTAGGGTATGTGCGGGTGAAATCGGATGCGTAGTGGGAGTTGCTTTCCGCACCGGCATCAATCACCATCAGCTTGCCCGGCTCGATAGGAAAGGCATGCCCGTGATTGTGGAAGACCTCGCCGTGCTGGGTAAGGATGGTTGCAAAACTTACTCCCCACCCTTCAGCAAGGGTAACCCCCTCCATCTCCCCTACAATCTCCTGTTCCACCCTACCGGGGCGTATGCCTCGGCGGGCCACCGCGTGCATTTTCTGGCCAAGCACGCAGGCTGCATCTATCTCCGCTATCTCCTCGGGGGTCTTTACCAGGCGCATGCTGATGATGGCGCGGATCAGGGCCTCGGAGGGCTTGTCGATGCCCAGGCTCTGGAGTTTGAGCGAGTTATACCAGCGGGACGGAGGAATGGTGTGTATGGGGCGACCCTTCACTATCGCCTGGCTCACCGCCCAGTCCAGTTTGGCATATGGTTCGCTGCGGGAGATGCCGACACGGGCGGCCTGCTCTGCCACGGAAGGCTGAGGACCCGTCCAGATGATATCGTCGATACTGAAGTCGTCGGCATAGATGGTTTCACTGCCGTCTTCAAGGTCGATCACCGCGGCGAAGCGGGGCTCATCCAGCCCGAAATAATACAGCCAGGTGCTGTCCTGACGGAATTTATAACAGTTGTCTTTGTATTGCGCAGGGGCCTCTACGTTGCCGATAAACACGGCTATACCCTTTTCGCCCTTGAGGAGGGACTTGAGCTGCGCCCTGCGGGAAATATAGGTTTCTTTACTGAACATAATATTGCAAAGATAGTAATTTAATCATTATCTTTGTAGACTTATGGACAAGCAGACACTATATATACTGGTAACCAATTCCACAATTCTGGAAGGCTCGACGCTCAATCTGGCACAGAACATCCGCCTGCTCGAAGACGGCATCAGCAGCGAGGGGAAAACCATCCTCGAGCAGCTTAAAAACATCGACCTTTTCAAGGCATACCAGATGGCCCTGAAGGATGCCGAAGGGCGTCAGGTTTGGAGCGGCTACAGGCTCAAATCCCTGGCTGCCAGAGCCTTGAAATGCCGGGGATTCGACTGTAACAAAGTCTCCGATGAGGCTACGCTGCAAGCCATCTGCCACGAAGCGAACGAGGCCCGGATGCACGCCAGGACCCTCGGAGAAGAGGGCCTTAGGAAGACGGCCGAAAGCATCCGGGGCAAGGTCTCCAAAGCGGGTCTCTGGCCGGAAGGGAACATCATCATGGGACGCCTGCTTGCCAACATGCTGGAATTCGAGTTCGGGCTGGAGCCATCCGGGTCCAGGCCTGCAAGGGGCACAAGCAACAACGCAGCCCGCATCCTCGACATTCTGGCGAAACATCCACGCTACACCACGGCCGACCTCGCAGGCATCCTGCACATCTCCGATAAGGGAGTAGAAAAGCATCTCGCAAATCTCAAGAAATCAGGAAGACTGCGGCGCGTGGGGCCGGACAAGGGAGGCCGATGGGAAGTTATTTGATTTGTATGAGAAGGATCTTTTTTACTGTTCTTATTACCGTTGCGGCCGTCGCCTGCACACGGGATGAATCCAGATTGATTGAGAACACGACACCCGCAGATACGCAGGAAGTATCTGCGAACGATATTGCCGGCTTCGCCATCGTTCAGGTAGACGACGCACTGCTGAACCTTCTGGAAGCCGCCGGGGACGGTGGCGTAAAGACCAAGTCCGAAGATGTCGACAAGGCGCTTGCCGCCATCGGCATCAAGAGTTTCTCCAGGGTCTTCCCCTATGCGGGAGACTGCGAGCAGCGCACCCGCGATGCCGGACTTCATCGGTTTTACAGGATTGAATACGATGAAAGCGTCCCCTCCACCAAAGCTGGGAACGTCCTGGGAGCCATCGAAGGTGTTACGAAAGTGGAGATGCCGCATAAGGTTCACCGCCGCAGCGCCACCCCCAACGACCCGTATTTCAAGTGGCAGTGGGACCTGTATAACGACGGTTCCCTTCATCTTGACTGCATCAAGGCGAATAATACTTACGGTATCCAGAAGTATACCGACCAGGGTGCTGACATGAACCTGCTGGAGGTCTGGGAGAATTATACGACCGGCAACCCCAACGTTATCGTCTCGGTCGTGGACGGCGGCGTCGACCTGAACCATCCGGACCTTGCCGCCAACTGCATCCCTGCCGGTCCGAACGGTAGCAAGAATTTCATCAATAACCCCTACACCGTAACCTCCGATTCGCATGGCACGCACGTCGCCGGCACCATCGCGGCAGTCCGCAACAATGGCATCGGCGTAGCTGGCATAGCCGGAGGTGATTATGCCAATGGCATCTCCGGCGTACGCATCCTCAGCTGCCAGATTTTCGATGAGGACGACGGTGCAACGGACGACGCGACGGCAGATGCCATCAAATGGGGGGCCGACCACGGTGCCGTCATCAGCCAGAACAGCTGGGGATACGGTCCGGACGATACCGATAACGATGGGGTGATTTCCAGTTCCGAACTGCAGAAATTTAAGAATAAATATCCTGCTATCCCGGATTTCGTCAAGGCGGCGGTCGACTATTTCATACAGTATGCCGGATGCCAGAAGACGCCCCCGTACAGCCAGCTCCCGGATTCTCCGATGAAAGGAGGCCTTGTAATCTTTGCGGCCGGCAACGATGCCATCAATTACGACCCCATATGCTCTTATGAACCGATTGTCGCGGTAGGCGCCGGAACCGCCGGGTATACGCGGGCCTATTATTCCAACTACGGAAGTTGGGTGGACATTTGCGCCCCAGGAGGGGACGGTTTGTACGACGATTATGCGAAGACCTGCGACACCCAGACCTTTTACGACGATTACGGTTCCTATCACTACAGCCGCGGGCAGATATACAACCTTCACGCCACCAGACAGTTGGATGATTACGACTATACCAACTACGGCTATATGTCGGGCACGTCCATGGCCTGCCCGCACGTGAGCGGAGCGGCCGCCCTGATCGTATCTTACTTCGGAGGGCCGGGCTTCACCAACGACGACTGCAAGGACCTCCTCCTCGAAGGAGCGGATAATACCCATATCAACAACAGCAAATATGTCGGGCCATGGCTGGACGTGAAAGGGTCCTTCCTGCGCGGCGTCCCCACTTCCGCCATCGCCCCGGACAAAGTCGAGGAATTCAGCCTGGAAGCCGTACGCAAGACCGTCAACATCAGTTTCAAGGTGCCTGCAGACGAAGATGACGGAAAAGCGAATGCGGTGCTCTGCCTGTACGGAACAAACATAACGGCAGTCCAGTCCAGTACTCCAAAGTCCATTGGTTCCGGAGTTTCCATGGAGGTCTTCAGCGTCGGAGATCTGGCCGCTGGCGCAACCTTCAACGGCACGCTCGGAGAGCAGCGTTACTCCACTACCTATTATGTAAAACTCTACGCCAGGGACCTGTCCAACAACTACTCCGAGGCATCCGAGATAAAGAGTATCACCACGCCTGACAACCATGCACCGGCCGTTACCGCAGATTTTGAAGGGGTCCTTCTCTACGGGATCAGCGCATCCAAGACTCTGTTTTTAAGCGACCTGTTCAGCGACCCGGACGGCGATCCCCTGACTTTCGAGTGCAGGAACAATAACGGAAAGGTTATCAAAATCTCCTACGATAATTCCTCGATGAATATCAAGGCCCAATCGGCCGGAACCGCCGAGATCAGCGTCATTGTCTCCGACGGAGAAAAAACAGTTTCCCACGTGATTCCCGTTCTCGTAAAGGTAGATGCGGAAGATCCTGCGGAAACCTATCCTTCCCCCGTCACGACCGATCTGGTGATACGCACGGAGGAAGCCACGGAAACGTCCGTGCGGATAGTCAGTTCCACCGGCAAGGTGGTTTATGAGGAGACAAAGGTTTTCAGCGGTTTTAATCCCCTGATTGTCAATTTCACCGGGCTGGCTCCCGGGCGATATACCGTCACCATCAGTTATAACGGCAAGACTTACCAAAAAACAATCGTGAAAGTATGAGAAAGTTATATATAATCCTGGCCGCCGGCCTGATTTCTCTGTCGGCAGCAGCCCAGACCTCCGAGGCCTTGCCGTTTATCCAGATGGATTTCAGCACCGTATCTCTTGGTATGGGCAGTACCGCCATCCCTTCCGCGGCCGTCCTTCCTTTGAAAGAAACAAAGGTAGCCGGAGGCGTGGCTTATGAGAGCTATATGCCGGCACTGAGCGCCACCAAATATATCAGCGGCGGAGCGGCCGGTGCCCTCGGCAAACTCGGCTATTCCATCGCTTTCACGAGAGGCACCGGGGAACCCGTTACAGGAGAAAAGTTCGCGCCGTCTGAAATAATGGTCAACGCAGGCGCAAGCTATGTGGTGATAGATGCCCTGGCAGTCGGAGTGAATGTCAAATACGGCAAAGAGCAACTGCTGGCAAACTATGCAAACAGCGCGGTCGCATTCGACGTATTTGCTGCAGCTTCGTTCGCGGGATTCGAAATCGCGGCGGGGGCATCCGCCCTTGGTGGCAAAGTCAAGAGTGAATCCTCCGGGGATTTCTCCCTGCCGGCCGCCGTCACCCTCGGTGCCGGATATTCTGCGGAATTCGGGGAAGTGCACGCCGTGACTGCGCGGGTTAAAGCCGACCGGTATTTTTCAGGTCCCCTTGCCGCCGGGCTCGGCGTCGAATACGGCTACAGCGACCTGGTTTTCGCCCGGGCAGGATATCATTATGGCGGCGACAGCATCATCCCGTCCTTTGCCTCCGCAGGCCTTGGCCTGCATTACGGCAATTTAAACCTCGATGCAGCCTACCTCTTCGCCTCCGACATACTCGGCGGCACCTTCTCCGTCAGCGCAGGAGTCCGGTTCTAGTTTCCGCTTGCGGTTTCCCGGTTTGCTCCTTGCAGGCCTCGGTTTGAGGTTTGCGGCGACCCGTAGAGGTTTTGCCGGTTTTCCTTGACGGGTAGGGCAAAAAATGGCCGACCCGTAGAGGTTTTGCCCGGTTTCCTTGACAGGTATGCCGAAAAACGCCCGACCCGTAGAGGTTTTGCGGCATTTTCTCGACGGGTAGTGAAGGCGCGTCTCAACGCGCCCGGCAGAGAGCGGGACGGAGCCCGAAGGGCGATGTCGGTAGCTCGGGAGCCGCAGGGTACTTTAGGGGCGGAGCCCCTGATAAAAGGCCTCCGGGGGACCGCAAAAAGGCAGCCGATTGGCTGCCTTTTTGTGGTCCCTGCAGGGCATGATCCTGCGACCCCCTGATTATGAGTCAGATGCTCTAACCAACTGAGCTAAGGGACCGGAGACGTCTTGCGGCGACGTCAGACCTTGATCTCAACCTCAACACCGGAAGGGAGCTCGAGCTTCATGAGGGCATCAACGGTCTTGCCGTTGCTGTCTTCGATGTCGAGCAGCCTGCGGTATGAATCGAGCTCGAACTGCTCGCGGCTCTTCTTGTTGACGAAGGTCGAGCGGTTCACTGTGAAGATCTTCTTGTTGGTAGGGAGCGGAATGGGACCGATAACCCTTGCACCAGTAGCCTTCACGGTCTCAACGATCTTGGACGCGGACTTGTCCACGAGCATATGGTCGAAAGACTTGAGTTTAATTCTGATTTTTTGGCTCATATTGCAAATTTAAATAATTATTCGTCAAACGAAGGCATTCTGTACCCACTTTTTTCAACAATGTCTTTCGCCATGGCGGCCGGAACCGGCTCGTAGTGGTCGAAAGTCATCGTGCTGGAAGCACGTCCGGACGAGAGGGTGCGCAGCACCGTCACATATCCGAACTGCTCCGCAAGCGGCACGAACGCCTTGATGATCCTTGCACCGTAGCTTGTGCTGTCCATGCTTGCGATCTGTCCGCGGCGGCGGTTCAGGTCTCCCGTAATCTCACCCATATATTCCTCGGGAGTAACAACTTCGAGGCTCATAATGGGTTCGAGGAGAACCGGAGCGCACTTGCGGCAGGCATTGCGGAACGCCTCACGCGCTGCAAGTTCGAATGAAAGCTGGTCGGAGTCCACCGGATGGTAGGAACCGTCGAGCAGGGTGACTTTGAGGCTCTGCATCTGGTTGCCGGCGAGCACGCCGTTGACCATCGCGGCCTCGAAGCCCTTCTGAACCGCAGGAATGAATTCCTTCGGCACGTTTCCACCTTTGACGACACTTTCGAACTGAAGTCCGGAAACGCCTTCGTCGGCAGGCCCGACCTCGACAAGGATATCTGCATACTTTCCGCGTCCGCCCGTCTGCTTCTTGAAAACTTCGCGGATCTGGGTGGAACGGGTGATCGCTTCTTTGTAGTTGACCATGGGGGCACCCTGGTTGATGTCCACCCCGAACTCGCGGCGCAAACGGTCCACGATGATGTCGAGATGAAGTTCACCCATGCCGCTGATAATCGTCTGCCCTGTCTCCGTGTCGGAATGTACGGTGAAGGTAGGATCCTCCTCCGACAATTTCCCGAGGGCAACCCCGAGCTTGTCGAGGTCCTGCTGGGTCTTGGGCTCGATTGCAATGCTGATCACGGGCTCAGGGAATTCCATGGTCTCAAGGGCCAGCTTGTGGCTTTCGTCGCACACGGTATCTCCTGTGCGGAGGTCCTTGAATCCGACCGCTGCGCAGATATCTCCCGCCTCCACGAACTCGATGGGGTTCTGGTGGTTGGAGTGCATCTGGAACAGCCTGGACACGCGGTCCTTCTTGCCCGTGCGGGAATTCAGCACGTAGGACCCGGCATCCAGATGGCCGGAATAAACTCTGAGGTAGGCAAGGCGACCCACGTAAGGATCGGTCGCAATCTTGAACACGAGAGCGCAGAACGGTCCCTGAGGCGCTGGCTGAAGCTCCACGGGGGCTCCGGTGTGCGTGTTGGTCGCGGGTGTGGTGCCGATATCCATCGGAGAAGGAAGGTAGCGTACTACACAGTCAAGGAGGAACTGGATTCCCTTGTTCTTGTAGGAAGATCCGCAGGTCGCAGGGACGATCTTCATCTCGATCGTGCCCTTGCGGAGCGCTGCGATGATCTCTTCCTCGGTAAGGGAAGCAGGATCCTCGAAATATTTCTCCATCAGGGAATCGTCGCAGTCCACGGCAGCTTCCACGAGACGGTCTCTCCAGATCTCGACCTCTTCCTGCATCTCTGCAGGTACCTCGCGCACATCGTAGTTTACCAGTTCGTCGCCGGTATTGTAGATGTACGCTTTGCGGGAGATGAGGTCAACAATACCGGCGAACGTTTCTTCTGCGCCGACAGGCAGACAAACCGGCACGGCCGTAGCCCCCAGTTTGACTTTAATGTCTTCGACGCATCCGAGGAAGTCCGCACCCACGCGGTCCATCTTGTTCACGTAGGCGATCTTTGGCACGCCGTACTTATCGGCCTGGCGCCACACGGTCTCGCTCTGGGGCTGAACCTTGCCCACCGCGTCGAATGTCGCGATGGTGCCGTCCAGCACGCGCAGCGAGCGCTCCACCTCAACTGTGAAGTCCACGTGACCGGGAGTGTCGATCAGGTTGACCTGAAAGACCTGGCCGGCATAGTGCCAGAATGCAGTGGTGGCAGCAGAGGTGATGGTAATCCCCCTCTCCTGCTCCTGCACCATCCAGTCCATCGTGGCGGCGCCGTCATGGACCTCCCCGATCTTATGCGTCTTTCCCGTGTAGAACAGGATGCGCTCAGACGTGGTGGTCTTGCCGGCATCGATGTGCGCCATGATACCGATGTTACGCGTGAAATGTAGATCCCTGCCTGCCATCAATTAGAAGCGGAAGTGTGCGAATGCCTTGTTGGCTTCTGCCATACGGTGCATGTCTTCTTTACGCTTGAATGCACCACCTTCATTGTTGAATGCTGCCACGATTTCTGCGGCGAGCTTTTCTGCCATCGAGTGGCCGGAGCGCTTGCGGGAGAACTGTATCATATTCTTCATCGCGAGAGAGACTTTACGCTCGGGACGCAACTCGGTCGGCACCTGGAAGTTGGCACCACCGATACGACGACTCTTAACCTCAATCTGAGGGGTCACGTTCTCGAGAGCCTGCCTCCAAATATCGAGAGGAGCCTTGTCAGAATCCTTCATCTTCTCGCCTACCATGTCAATGGCATCGTAAAAAATAGAATACGCGATACTCTTCTTTCCCTGCAACATAAGGTTGTTCACGAAACGGGTTACCTCGATGTCGTGGAACTTGGGATCAGGAAGTAGAATCCTCTTCTTAGGCTTTGCTTTTCTCATAACTGGAAAAATTAATGATTAAACATCCAACGGCTACTTCTTCGGCCTCTTGGCGCCGTAGAGGGAGCGGGACTGGGTCCTGCCTTCTACGCCTGCCGTATCCAAAGCGCCGCGAAGGATGTGATAACGTACGCCAGGGAGGTCCTTTACACGACCGCCGCGGACCAGCACGATGCTGTGTTCCTGGAGGTTGTGACCCTCGCCCGGGATGTAGGCGTTAACCTCTTTAGCGTTGCTGAGACGTACACGGGCAACCTTACGCATTGCGGAGTTAGGCTTCTTAGGGGTTGTAGTGTAAACCCTGACGCATACGCCACGCTTCTGAGGGCACGCATCCAATGCGCGAGACTTGCTCTTAACTACGAGCGTCTCACGTCCTTTGCGAACCAATTGTTGAATTGTTGGCATAAATAAATAGTAATAAAAAAACACCCCCCTTTAAAAGGGGGTGCAAATATAAGGAAAATATTTTAAAGTGCAACGAATTCTATGTCCTTCAGCGCTTTTTCCCGCAGGGACGGCTCTTTTTCGCAGGCCTGATCGAGCAGTTTCTTTGCATCTTTCAGCTTTCCCCTGCGGGCTGCGACTATGGCGCGGTAGTAATCCGCTTCAGCGCTTTCGTCGTTCTTAAGCGCCTTTTCGGCAGCGTCAAGTTCACCGCACATTATGTTCGCGATGGCCTCATTGACATCGCCGGCGCCCTTCAGTTTGTCGGCTGCGGCAGTGTAATCGCCCTTGGAAAGGGCTACGATGCCCAAGTTCTTGAGCGATGAAGGGTTGCCGGACTTCTCAAAGAACTCAGCGGCCTTGTCGAAGTTGCCGCGGCGGAGTTCAACCACTCCGAGAGCATTGAGCACGTCGGGGTCGCTCTGGTCTTTCATCTGCTCCAGATACATCTCGGTAACGGCATGCTTGCCCTGCTCAAGTTTGAGGATGGCCAGGTCGTACTTGCCGACCTGGGAGTTGAAACGCTCGGCGGCAGCCCTGTAGAAGAGTTCCTTCCGCTCAGGGTCTTTCGACGTGGCAGCGATACGCAGGACTGCAGGTTCATCTACCAGATAGAGAAGCTTGCGGTCGGCAAGATGCTGGAGTTCGTCGTCGGTGTAATTCTCGTATTCCACCTCGGTGACGAAGCGGGAACGGCGGAGTTCGGGAAGCACCTCCTTCTTGAGCTCGGTGAAGATCTGGCTCATGTTGCGGATTTCACTCTCACGCACTTCCGGATCGTTGTACATGCTGAGCACACGGAGGATGAGGTCCTTGTCTTCGATGTCGGACTTGGCAACGGCTTCCTGGAATCCTTCCCAGTCCTGACCGACGCTCCTGACATCCGGCGCCGCTGCGTCAAGATCCTTGGAAACGGCGTCCCAGGCCTTCCTGGCAGCGTCCGAGCGGTCGTTGGAGAGCTTGTTATTGCGCTCCTCGCCACCCTCGGGAGATGCATAGGAGATGATCTTCACGTCCTTGATCTTGGCACGGTCGTTCTCGGCAAGTTCGGCAAGTTCTGCCTTATAGTTCTTGAAAGATCCTCCGGTCAGCTCGCTGGTCTTAACCGTAGAGGAGTTCACGTCGTAGTGAATCTGGGCCTCGCTGGTCTTGACGGTGGTGTGCTGGTAACCATCCTCCTTATAGTCGAAATACCCGGTGGTGCTGAAGCCGTTTCCGGTGAGGATAACTCCGTCCGCCACCTTGCGGCTGGGCAGGGTGATGGTTTTGTCTTTATAGCTTGCCACGCTGCGGAGTTCGAGGTAGCACTTGCGCATGCCGTCCACGTAAGGGATGCTGAAATTCTCTACCACGGAACCGCCTGCGGTAGATATTTCCTTATTGTTTTCGCGCACTGCGGAACCCTGATAACGGAAAACGGGACCGGCAGCCTCGCCGCCTTCGTAAACTATTACGGGGGTGACTGCAAGCTTGGTTTCGGGAGCGAAATATGCCGCAGGATAATCGACCGTAATGCTGACGGGAATCTTGTTGTTGATAACCGTAAGCACCTCAGGCACGCAACTGACGCCTACGTTGGACGAGGCGTCGGCCATCTGCTGCACGGAGTTCTTGTTGCAGGCTGCGAGCGCAAGGAGCGCGGCGGCTGCCAAAATCTTGTATATCTTCATGAACGCGAGTATTATTACTCAGTGGGGGCTTCCTGCTGGATGGGAGCAGTGGGGAACTCGGGCTGCGCTGCGGCGGCCTCGGTGTTCTCGATCTGGTCCGTAATGTCGACGCCCGCGCTCTTGCTGCGTGCAGAGAATGAAGCGATGATAGATACCACAAGGATGAAAACTACCAGACCCCAGGTAATCTTTTCGAGGATGTCGGCGGTCTGACGCACGCCGAAAGTCTGGTTGCCTGCAACGAAATTGCTGGCAAGGCCCTCACCCTTTCCGTTCTGGAGAAGGACTGCGCCGATGAGCAGGAGGCTGGCCAGAATGACGAGCACTGTAAGGATTGTAAAAACTGCGTTCATATACTAATTCTTTAATTTGTCTATAAGGGCTGCAAAGTAAGCACTTTTTTCTGGGAATCGCAAACTTAAGCGAGAATAAATTTGTTTTGCCTGATCGGGATAACCCTGATCTGCATAGATTTGCGCAAGGGTTTCGGTGCAGTAATCGGTGAAATCATCTTCTTTCAGGGAGATTGCCGGAAGCTCCACGGAAGACTCTTTCGCCATTGCGGCAAAGTCGCCGTCCCCCTCACGCTTCACGCCCGCATACTGCTGGGCGGAGAAGTAGTCTCCCCCCACCACAATAACGCGGCGGGGCTGTCCCTCATCGTGCACCTCTCCTACACCTTCATCTATATACGCGCGCAGGAGTTCTTTAACCTGATGGTCGGAGTAATCCGCCTTGTGCCCCTTGTGGGCAAGGGCTGCGATAATGCGGCGGGAGCCGACATACAGTGCTGCATCGGCATAGCGCTCATCGCTCCACGCCCCCTCTCCGAGCTCGGACATCCTCCGGCAGAGCTCCTTACGGGCGCCGCCGAACCACGGATACAGGTTCACCACCCCGTTGAGTTCGTCGAGATTGAGTCTCTTGAGATCTATGTAATCGTTTTCTACCATTGTGCCACGGTTGCGTTGAAGATGTCTTCTATGATCTTATCGATGATTTCCGCGCAGAGGGTGCTTTCCACGGCGTCCAGGGAGTTGGAGGAATCGTAGTCGGCATATGCGGAAAAACTCTTTGCGGAGAAACTCTCTTCGGGATGCTTCACGTTGTTGAAATCCACCTTCACCACGACGGTAAGGCGGTTCTGGGCAGCAACTTCCTGGGCAGTAACGGCGGATGCCTGCACGTCGTACCCGACCACCTCTCCGGTGATTTCCAGGTCTCCGTCCATCTCCACCTGCTCCAGCGAGGTCATCCTGCGAAAACGGGTGCGGAGCTGTTCGGACAGGTCGTTCGCCAGCGAAGGGTTCACGCGCATGGCCTTGTACTCGAAGGTCGGGATGCAGATGGTGTGCACGTCCGGGTCGATCGATGTGCCGGAGAAAGAATAGGTCACCCGGCATCCGGCAAGGCAGAGGGCTGCCGCCATTATGATGAGCACCTTTCTCATTTTGCCTTCTCCTTTGCGAGTTTGCGGTAGATGGTACGTTCGGAGATGCCGAGTTCGGCCGCAGCGGCCTTCACGTTGCCGGCGTGCTTCTCCAGGGCACGTTCGATGAGATCTCCGGTGGTCTTCTTGATGCTGAGGTCTTCGCTCTGCTCCTGCCACTCGGCATCATCGTCGGACGGACGGTCCAGACGGGCGGGATGCGCCCCGCTTTCCAGTTCCCCGATGCGAGCAGAGAGAGCATCCACCTCACCCTTGAGGTCCAGGATGGCCTTCACCAGCACCCGCTTGTCTTCCTCGTTCATGCTTCCGCCGGATGGGGACGCAATCTGGGGGAGGAGGGTATCCTTCTCGTCCGGGATAAACTTCGCCATTTCCGCCGCTCCGAGTTCGATGCGTTCCGATTCGGAAGTGGCAGGCTTGGATTCGAGGGCGGTCACTGTCTCCGCGACGTTCTTCAGCTGGCGGATGTTACCGGGCCAGCGGTAGTTCTTGAGGAGGGAGATGGCATCGATACTGAGGCTGACCTTGCGCAGGCCGAAGCGCTGGGCGAAGTCGGATGTAAACTTGCGGAAGAGCAGGTAGATATCATCCTTGCGCTCACGTAGCGACGGCATGGTGATGCGGGCGGCGTTCAGGCGGTAGTAGAGATCTTCGCGGAAACGCCCTTGCTGCACAGCAGTGTAGAGGTTCACGTTGGTGGCCGCGACTATGCGCACATCCGTCTTTTCCACCTTGGAGGATCCTACTTTTATGTATTCCCCGCTCTGGAGCACGCGCAGCAGCATGGCCTGCGTCTCCTTGGGGAGTTCGCCGATTTCGTCCAGGAAGAGGGTGCCACCGTTGGCCTCTTCGAAGTAACCCTTGCGCTCGCCTATTGCTCCGGTGAAAGCGCCCTTTTCGTGACCGAACAGTTCGGCGTTGATGGTGCCTTCGGGGATGGCTCCGCAGTTGACTGCCAGATACTTGCCGTTCTTGCGGCGGCTGAACTGATGGATTATCTGGGGGATGGTTTCCTTGCCCACTCCGCTTTCGCCGCTGACCAGGACGGTCAGGTCGGTAGGCGCCACTGCCACGGCCGTTTCCAGCGCATGGTTCAGTGCGGCATCGTTCCCTATGATGTCGTATTTGTTCTTGAGTTTCTGAAGTTCCTGAGTGTCCATATCGATATGCGCTGCAAATATACTGTTTTTTACTGACATTTTGTCACTGGTCCGCGGTTTGGACACTTTACCCTTGCCGGGAGAACCGGCGAAAAGGAGATAAGTACTATGGAAAACAAATATGAATTCTTAAGCAAATATGCCATCGACCTTAACGACCGGGCGGCCAAAGGCAAACTGGATCCGGTGATCGGGCGCGACGACGAAATCCGCCGCGTGCTGCAGATCCTGAGCCGGCGCACCAAGAACAACCCCATTCTGGTGGGCGAGCCGGGCGTGGGCAAGACGGCCATATCCGAAGGCATCGCCACCAAGATAATAAACGGCCAGGTGCCGGAAAACCTCAAATCCAAAAAGGTCTATTCCCTTGATATGGGCGCGCTTATCGCAGGCGCAAAATACCAGGGCGAGTTCGAGGAACGCCTGAAGGGAGTGGTGAAGGAAGTTGTGGAGAGCGATGGCGAGATCATCCTCTTCATCGACGAGATCCACACCCTGGTCGGGGCCGGCAGGACCTCCGGTGCAATGGATGCATCCAACATCCTGAAGCCTGCGCTGGCCCGAGGCGAACTCCGCACCATCGGCTCCACCACCCTGGACGAGTATCAGAAGTACTTCGAGCAGGACAAGGCCCTTGAGCGCCGTTTCCAGAAGGTGATGGTGGATGAACCCTCGCCCGCGGAGAGCATTGCCATCCTCCGTGGCATTAAGGAGAAGTACGAGAACCACCACAAGGTGCGCATCGAGGACGACGCCCTCATCGCCGCCGTGAACCTCAGCCACCGCTACATCAACAACCGTTTCCTGCCGGACAAGGCCATCGACCTGATAGACGAGGCGGCCTCGAAACTGCGTCTGGAGATGAATTCCGTCCCCGAGCCCATCGACGACCTCAATTCCAAGATCCGCCAGCTGGAGATCGAAAAGGAAGCGGTGAAACGCGAGAGCACCTCGCTCAAAGCAGAGAAGATAGATTCCGAGTTGCGGGAGGCGAAGGCGAGACGCGAGGAACTGATGAAGCGTTGGGAGGCCGAGAAGAGCATAGTATCCGACCTGCAGAAGGCCCGTCAGGAGATAGAGGACGATGAGAACGAGGCCCGCATCGCCGAGCGCCAGGGCAACTACGGCAAGGTGGCGGAACTCCGCTACGGAAAAATCGCACAGGCCCGCGCCCGCATCGAGGAACTGACCTCCAAGCAGGCGTCCATTAAGGATCCTATTATAAATGAAGCCGTTACGCCGGAAGACATCGCCGAGGTAGTGGCCCGCTGGACGGGCATCCCCGTGAACCGTATGCTGGAGAGCGAGAAAGAGAAGTTGCTCCGTATGGAGAGCGAACTCCACAAGCGTGTGGTGGGTCAGGACAAGGCTATCGCGGCCGTGTCTGATGCAGTCCGCCGCAGCCGGGCAGGCCTTTCGAACGAGCATCGGCCGATAGGCTCCTTCCTCTTCCTGGGCACCACCGGCGTGGGCAAGACCGAACTGGCGAAAGCCCTGGCGGAGTTCCTCTTCAACGACGAAACGATGATGACCCGTATCGATATGAGCGAGTATCAGGAATCCCATACCGTCAGCCGTCTGATCGGTGCGCCTCCCGGATATGTGGGTTACGATGAGGGCGGCCAGCTGACCGAAGCCGTGCGCCGCAAACCCTATTCCGTGGTGCTGCTGGACGAGATCGAGAAGGCCCATCCGGACGTATTCAACATCCTCCTGCAGGTGCTGGACGACGGCCGCCTGACCGATAACAAGGGCCGCACGGTGGACTTCAAGAATACCATCCTCATCATGACCTCCAACCTGAAAGAAGAGGAACTGCGCCTGCGCATGAGGCCGGAATTCCTGAACAGGATAGACGAGATAGTGGTGTTCGACGCCCTTACGAAGGACGACATCCGGGAGATCGTGCACATACAGATGGGCATCCTGCAACGCAAACTGGAAGATGAGAACGTGCGCCTTACCTACACCCGCGCCTTCGAAGACGACATGGTGGAGAACGGTTACGACCCCGTGTTCGGCGCACGCCCCGTGAAGCGGCTCATCCAGCGTGAGTTGGTGAACAAACTCGCACGCGAAATCCTGGAAGGCCGCGTGCGGAAAGATTCTGCAATCGAGGTGGATTGCGTGGATGGAGAGACTGTGCTGAGAAATAGATAAAGAAACGCTGCCGTCAATCCGGCAGCGTTTCCATTATTAAATGTCGCAGATGACCGGCGATGGAAGCATCGGAACGACTTCAGCTTCACCATCCGATGCGACTTCCGCACCAGACTTCAGTGCAGGTCCGTTCCAGATACTCCTGCCGCTGTCTACGGCGAGGAACACGCTCTTGTTGAAAGTCTCTTCGCATACGGAATAGACCCTCTCCATTATCAGGTACCGCGACCAGGCATTGAAATACGGACGGTTATCGAACATGCAGCTGATGATTTCAGGCCTCCATACACCGGTCTTGTAGCTGGCATATCCTCCTTCGTACAAGTCTTCATTCTCATATCCGTCTCCGGGCATCCAACTCCATTCGTAGTTGGTGTCGTCGCTTGTGAGGTTCCTTGAGAATGGTACGGTCCAGTTGTGCTCGCTGTTCAACGAACCATAAAAGGGATAGGCTCCATCATCTTCGTGATAATATTCATCTCCAAGCCTGCCGATTGCGTGCCCGCCGAATTCGTGAGCTACCAGGTTAAGGTATGTCCCCTGAGATTTCGGCGTTACGCCTGCGGCGTTTGCCCAGGAAAGGCTTCTGGTAATGGTCGGAAGCATGCAGTAGGTCTGTCCGTTGGTTTCGCTGCGACACAGTCCAGCATAGGTGGTTTCGTTCACCAGAATCAGGATGGCCGTTTTGGTAAGATCGCTAATTCCTCCTGCTATGTCAGGACAGTAGGTCTGAACAAAAGACTTCATTGCCGACGGGCTCTTGACATCCATAGTGCCATAACTTGTACCGGAGTTCCAGTGAATTCCGAAGTAGGTGTTCCTGTCCTGACCGGTGCTTACTATAGTCGCCCCTCGCTCATTGCTCCTGGCGCAGATGAAATACACGTTGAACAGGTCGGTCATATGGTTGTATGGCTCCAGGTTGAACAGGTAGTTGATGGAATTGCGGGCAGCCGTTTCGAACGCACCGTTTTCCCTGAGGTCATAGGCAGTGAATCCGTCGCCAAGCACTACGATGGTGTAGGGTTTGGTAAGCCTCGGCTTTTGGTAGACTATGACATCCCCGGTCTCATAATATTCGGACATGTCCTCGGTCCAGGATGCAGCCTGGGAGCTGGCCGGGCCTTGTAGCGTGGCCATCTTGCCGGTGGCAAGAGACTTTCCGTCGTATGTCCTTGTGAACACGGCCCTGTCCCCTCCAGAATAACGGACGCGGACTGCCCCCCCTGCCGGAAGATCTCCGTAGCAGTATGCGATGTCCGAAGCAGAGTCATAGACATAGGAATACTGGCTGGATTCGGAATCCCAGGTCATATCCTTGAGAGATGTGAGAGTCGTATGAGTGTTGGTCATGTTTTCCGCATAGCAGCTGCCGCCGGCACCCTCGATCTTGAGGATGGATACCGGGCGCTGGTCGAAGGTTATCGAAACCGTGATGACTTTCCCGCTCTTGGTGTAGCTTGCACTTGTTGTATAAACGATATCTCCAAGGGTCTTTCCCTGCAGTTTCCCCGCCTTCATGGAAAGCGTCGGGTTCGTGCAGTAGAGGGCGGTCATTACGCCGCTGGCCTGGAACCCCATATTGTTTGCGCCCGGCACGTTGTATACGCCCCAAACATCCAGGGACGCGTCGTAGCGCAGCATATATACATTCGCATCGTCCCCGTCAAGACATAGGTATATACAGTCTCCCTGGTCCCAACTTCCCGTGCTTGCGGAAAGACGGGTCAGGGGGTCGGTATGGTTGCTGGCATTAACTACAAATTCATAGTCCGCTATGTCAAACTGCTCTTCTTCATAAGGCAGGGACCTTTCCTCCTTGGCACATCCGGCAAGAAGAAAAACTGTGGCCGATAC
Organism: Bacteroidales bacterium; assembly: GCA_017527415.1. Classification (GTDB taxonomy): domain Bacteria; phylum Bacteroidota; class Bacteroidia; order Bacteroidales; family UBA932; genus Cryptobacteroides. The sequence continues at coordinate 36,400 of JAFXQA010000003.1, forward strand.
GATCAGCCACAGTTTTAGAAACATTTTAGCCATACTACCAGTTGGTATTATCAGCAACAGGAGCTGCAATAGGAGCAGGAGATGCTATGGCAGCGGTCTTTACCAACTGAAGGCCATTTGAATTAGTATTATTATAATTGGCCTGCAATATCTGGGCATATGCTGCACCGTAGCCAAATACATTGGTATTGGCATTGGACCCGCTTCCGGTCTTGGTTCTGATGAGGGTCGCAGCTGAAGGTGAGGCTGTATAGAACCTGTCAACAGCTATACCGGCAATCTGAAGCATATATGCCGTACCTGTAGTCAGATAATCGGTATTGTATCCGAACTTTACAGTAGTTGTGCTTCCTGAAACAGAGATTGTTCCCATCCACCAAACGCTGTTGGGAGCGCCGAGACTTCCTGCGCCGAATTCCCACTTGGTGTTAAACTTTGCATAACTACCTGTATTCCCGTTATAATAAAGTTCGGGAGCGAACAATGCGTACTCACCATCATATGCTCCGCCGGAAATTGTCTGAATAGATGCGGCGTTCATATCGAGGAAAAGACCGTAGGTGGCAGTATGGTTCGTATAGTTGATATCAACGGAGGACTTTAAAACCAGATTCCTGTAGATACCGGAGATGCTGAGATTGTTTGTTCTGGTATCATCCGCTTTAACAAGAGGAGTTGTCCTCTCGGACTCGCGGCTGGTCTGAGGAGTAGCGGAACTGAGATAATCCACACTGACAGGAATCGACTTTGCGTTTGTTGTAGTACCATGTCCGGCCCATCCTCCATCATAATACCTTGAACTCTCGGTAGTAATACTCGGGGTGGCATCGTAAAGGAACTCCTTGGCATTCAGCGTCCAGTCGCCGGCGAAATCGGTCACTTCCGCCTGTGTTACACTATACTTGCAGAAAGCGCCGAAAACCTTGAAAGTAAGCGTGGCCTCACGGGGAGCACCAGTAGTGTTTGCAGTCATTCGGATCTGCATGTTTCCTTCGCCGTCAGTTTCCTTGGTCAACCAGTCACCGGTGGAGACGGAATAAGTTACGATGGAACCCTGAGGAAGACCAAAGTTGTATACCTGGGCATCGTCATTGTAGAAGAAGGTTTTGCCTGCTGCCGAAGGGGCGAACTGGGTCTGGGTGCGGGTGATGGTGTAGGCCTTGCCAGCTGCTATTGTAAGTGCGCTTGAACCGGCAATATTCCAGAAATAACGTTTCTGGCTATCGCTGTTCGGGGTGCACTGGAGCGCAGCGTTCTGGAGGTCTACTGCAGGAACACTCAGATAAATGGTAGCCTTGTGGTCGGTGACATCGGCCTGGGTGGTCCAGTTTATCCATCCATTGCCGCTCTTGCCGTTGGTTACGACGCCGGTAAGAGCGTTAATGTCCACCTTGTTATAATAGGTAAACTGCGCTCCCCCTTCATCGGTAACTGTAGAACGGTCGGCTACAGTGAAAAGATAGAAGGCTCCAATCTTGTCGGCGGTTTCAGCCTCCGGCAGGGAGAGAACGAACTTTACGATAGAAGTCTTGTGCTCGAACATAAGAGAAACGCCGCTTGCGCTGTAGGTTCCGGAAGCATACATCAGTTCGTGTGCCCCCGCGCTGGCAAGCGTTCCGGCCTGATTGTTCAGGTTGACGGTAACTGTGGAACCGGAAACGCTCGTGCCGGCATTCTTTACGACGGCAGTAATAGCGTCACCCTCTCCGATAGGAGTCTCGGGAGTTCCGGTGAAAGTGGCGACACCAGAACCGTCAACAGACTCGACGGTGAACTGGGTCATGTTTCCGGAAGCGTCGAACACATAAATCTTGTCGTCTGCTTCGAACTCTGCGGTAATGCCTTCTACAGGGTCTTCTCCGTAAACGGCCTTGGTAAAGTCATTGTTGATGCCTGCCTTCAGGGTAATGGTCTGCCCTTTGGGTGCGTTTTCAACATTGCTTTCAACTTTGGAGCATGCGCAAATCGCTGCGATGGCTGCTACAATTGTCAGAATCTTTTTCATGGCTCGTCCTCCTTTAGTCTACAGGTTCTTGATCATAGGAACCACCCCAACCCATGCCGGGAATGGCGTTTTCAACGTTGGACTGGCAGATAATCTGCGAGCCAGAAAAATTCATCACCATGCAACATGGTGATTCATAATCAGTTAACATTTTTTTGTAATACATTGTATTATAGTTTTAGTTATAAGTCTTTTTGTTTCGAACCGCTAATATAGTAAGAATAACCGCAAAATGGGGTGGGAATTAAAAAAAATTGACTATATTTGTAAGTACTGCAACTATAACCATTTATAATTATAACTATGGGCAAATTCGTTATCACAGTCAGGAAGAACGGAGAATTCCAGTTCAACCTCAAGGCCGGCAACGGCCAGGTCATCCTCACCAGCGAGGGCTACAAGGAAAAGAAATCTTGCCTCAACGGCATCGAGTCCGTCCGCAAGAATTCACAGGATCCCGCCAAGTTCGAAGTAAAGGTCGCAAAGAACGGCAAGCCTTTCTTCAATCTGAAGGCCAGCAACGGACAGGTCGTCGGCGCAAGCCAGATGTACGCTTCCGAAGAGACCCTCAAGAAGGGAATCGCTTCCGTGGCAGCCAACGCTCCCGAGGCACCTGTGGTGGAGGAAATCTAATTTCTTCTCCGGCAGTATTAAAGCGGCACCTTTTCACGGGGTGCCGCTTTTTTGTGACAAAAATTTTGCAGAATAAAAAAAAACGCCTTATATTTGCAGTCCCGACGCGGAAATAGCTCAGTTGGTAGAGCGCGACCTTGCCAAGGTCGAGGTCGCGGGTCCGAATCCCGTTTTCCGCTCAAAACATCGAAGCCTGGTGCAACGCACCGGGCTTTTTTGGTGCAACGCTGTCGAAAGCTCGCTTTCGCAAAGCGGGGTGCCAAAAAAGCCCAAAGCGGCATCAGCCGCAAGGCTTCGATGCTTTGAAAGCCCCACCCCCAGGGATGTGCAAAGCCGCCTGCGGCTGAGCAAATCCCGTTCTAACAGGCAGACCCCCGGCCGCTGCCACCTCACCTCAGCATAATCCCCCCTACCTATAGAGCTTTCTCTGCAAATCCTCTACAGGTCAGCCTTTTTTCGCCCTACCAGTCGTGCTTTTCCTGAAAAACCTCTACAGGTCAGCCATTTTTCCCCCCACCCGTCGAACTTTCCCTGCAAAACCTCTACAGGTCGCCTGTTTTGATCTGCGCCCCAAAAGAGCACTTCCACAACGGAGTCTATTACGTGGTATACTATTCTGTGTTCATGGGTGATTCTTCTGGAGAAATCCGTAAATACAATTAATCGCTGGCAGATATACGTACACACAGTTCTCGTTTATTTGAAAAAGGTAACAAACTTGACCCAAAATCCCTATATTTGTGCTGATAGACCGAATGATAACACAAAAAACACCAATACAATGAAAAGAATCCTCCTTATCCTTGCGGCAACCCTTTCCATCGCATCCTGCGCATCCCTCAACCAGGCCCGCCTGAGCCAGAGCGGCGCCAAAATCCTGCAGGCAATGGCCATTACGGACAACGATATCCTTGGCTATGTATCCCAGTCTGTAGCTCAACTTGATGCCCAGAGCCAGATCGTGACCAGCGGCAACTATGTAACCCGCCTGAACCGCATCACCAAGGGGCTCACCGACGTAGATGGCACGCCCCTGACCTTCAAGGTTTACAAGAACAACGAAATAAATGCCTTCGCCTGCGCGGACGGAAACGTGCGTGTCTATACAGGCCTGCTGGACGTGATGACGGACAACGAAGCCCTCGGCGTTATCGGCCACGAAGTTGGGCACGTAGCGCTCAAGCACACCCTCAACGCCTACAAGATGAGTCTGTATGCCTCCGCGGCGATGGATGTGATCGCCTCTACCGGAAACATGGCCGCCGCCCTCACCGACAGCGTGCTGGGTCAGCTGGGAGAGCAGATGATAAACGCCCGCTATTCCCGCAAGCAGGAAACCGAGGCGGATGATTTCGGCTATGAATTCCTGAAGGGTGCCAAGAAGAATCCTTACTATATGTCGATGGCGTTCGAGAAGCTGATGAGCAAATCCGAATCCGGAACCCCCACTCAGGTCAGTTCAATAGCCAACCTCTTCTCTTCCCACCCGGACACCCAGTCCCGTATCGACCGCGTCAACAAAAAGGCGGCCGGGGAAGGATTCACCCGGCCGGAGAAGTAGTTCTCTTTTTCTTATTTTCAGTCCGCCGCTACCTTGTAAGGGTAGGTGGCGCTGTCATCATCGGTGTTCGCCTCGACGTGGTATCCGGAGGTGATGGTGACGTTTGTCGCAGCGGCCGGGTCGAATGCGAACTTGCCGCCGGAGATGTAGTAATCGCCGTAAGTCCATCCGCTGGAGCTATAGTTATAGAAGCTCTGGAACCTGCCACCCTCGATGGTCACCGTGCCGGAGCCGGGAGAGGTGACATCGTTCTTCTTCATGTTGCGGATCTGCTTATAGTCTCCGCTGCGGATGATGTAGGGATGGCTGTCGGTCCACAGTGTGCCCTTTACGGTCATGTTTTCGAGTATAACGGTTCCGCCGTAACCATCAGCGAAGCCGGTCTTGCCATCGAAGCAGTCGCCGGTCTGGGTGAAGGTGCCGTTGCGGATAGTGATGCTTCCGCCTGTGTTCTGCATCCAGAAAACCTTGTTCTGGCTGTGTCCGTTCATGTCAATCACCCCGGTCGCCGTGCCGGTGAAAGTCAGCTCGCTGGTGTTGTCGGCAAGGAAGGTCAGGGTCCCGCCGTTGTCGCAAAGGGCATTTATGATGCCGGGGATGCTGTAGTACGGCACGCTGCCGTCGCCGAGTTGCATCGAGGTGACGGGGGGCAGCGAAACTGCTATGTCAAGACCGCGGAAATACTCCCTGTAATTGCTCCAGCCAGCAGCACCCTTATAAGAATCCAGCAGCCCTTCAGGCACATAGATAAGCGGCACGGGATGGGCAGGGTAATTGTTCAAGCGCGTGTTGAGCGAGCAGACGGAGGCCCCGTTTCTGATGTAGACGGCCTGCATCGTGGTGATGTTGTTGATGCAGTCCTGACCGATGGATGTGACGTGCGAACCGAAATCCACAGTCTCCAGATGCGAGCTTTCGGTGAAGGCATTGCTCCTGACGGTCACGACCGACGGCAATTCGATGGATACCAGCGCATTGTTGCGGTAGAAGGCATACTCCCCGACAGTGAGGACTTCGGGAGCCGTTACGGAATCCAGGAGGCCGCATCCGCTGAAGGCGAAATTCCCGAGGGTGGTGACATCGTTTAGGTCCACCGTGGTGAGACTGGCGCAGCCCGCGAACATATAATTCGGGATGGTGGTCATCCCGTCCGGCAGCGTAATGCCAGTCATCAGGGTATTGGAAAAGATATGTTCTCCGAATGATGAGCAGTCGTGCAGGCCTGCGGGGATATCCGCAAGGGCCGTGTTATGGAAGCAGTAGCTGCCCATTTCGTTCAGGGATGCCGGCAATGCCACCGTGGTGAAAGAGGTACAATTGTAGAATGCATACTGCTGGATGGCGGTCAGGGAACTGCCGAGCGTAGCGCTTATGAGTGACTTGCTTTCGCTGAAGGTGCTGTTGGGGATTACCGTCCAATTGGAAATATCCACCGTTGTAAGTGGCGTGCTGGCAAATACGTGGTCGCTTAAAGTGATATCCGCCCTGTTGATGCCTGAAGGCAGGCTGGTGAGACCGCTCTGGTAGAAGCAGTAACTCCCAATGGAGTTTACATTGGCGGGGATCACCACTTTCGCCCCGTCGGTTAGCGCGGTGCATTCGCGGAATACGTTGGCGCCGACGGTCGTCACGCCGGTGCCGAAATGCACTTCGCTCAGGCTCTTCCATCCCCAACAGAAATTGTTCGGGATGGATGTCCAGTTATCCGGGAAGGTAATGGAGGCGATGGGGCATCCATCAAAAGGCCTGTCACCATAGCTGATGCCGCTCCGGCCCCATCCTTCCGGAAGCTCGGTGAAACCGCAATTCTTGAAGGCGTTCTGCCCGATGGAAGTGACGTTGGAAGGAATGACCGTCGTCGTCAGGTCGGAACATCCGTAGAAGCAGCTGCTGGGTATCGTCGTGAAGCTTCCGCTCGTGGGGAAGGTGACGCTGACAAGGCCCGTGCAACTCTCGAAGGCCTGCTGCGTGAGCGTGGTCAGGCCGGAAGGCAGGATGATGGACGTCAGTGCGTAGCAGCTAGCGAAGCCCCACCTGCCTATGGAAGTGACGGTCGAAGGGAGTTCTATATCCGTCAGCGCCTTGCACAGGTTGAATGATTCCTCGCCGATGGTTGTAATATCCCCGTTGAACGTCACCGAAGCCAGCAGAGGGCAGTTCTTGAACATGTAGTTCGGGATGGCCATGTCGTCGTTGATGGTGACAGAGGCCAGGACGCTGCAGTCGAGGAAGACACCCGTGCCCAGAGTCTCCGGTTTGTGGTTGATGACGACCTCCGTGATCTTCGTATTACGGAAGGCATCGAAATCGATCCTCGTGAAGTTATCCCCAAGGGTCAGGGTTCCGCTCAGCTTGACGTTCTGGAACGCGCCGGCGTAGATGGTAGTGATGTGGGACAGGTCGTCCGGCACAAACTTGCTGCTGTTGACAAATGCATAAGTGCCGATTATTGAAAGAGAACGCGGGAAGTTGACGCTTTCAAGGTTGCCGCAACTCTCGAAGGCCCTTTCGCCTATGGATATGACCGTGTTGGGGATGGTCATCGTCTTCAGGTTGCTGACGCTCCTGAACGCATAGTAACCCACACTGGTAACGGGTCCGGAGAAGGTGATGACGCCGGTCCGGGATTCGGAATCGTAGTTGTGGCTTACCACGGAAAGGCCGCTTCCAAAGATGGCCGCATCGGCCCCGGCCGCATACTTATCTACCTTCGAGGTGTTCGAGGTGGTGTAGGTGATCTTGGCCGCTTCGTCCTTGAAGTTGGGGCTGGATATGTTGACCGGCGTTATCTGGCTGCGGGTGATGGTAATGGCGGATTTGCTGTTCAGCGTGCAGACGGTGCCGTCGGAAGCCTCGATGATTATCCTCAGCTTGCCGTATGTGGCGGCCGGAACGGTGATGAAGAAGGGTGTGAAGGTCTCGGTGTTCAGGGCCACCGGCGTTTCGCAGACCAGGGCGGTGCCGTTGGTCCCCGCCGTGAGCACGGCGGCATCTTCGATGACGTTGAAACGCCCGCTCATAGGCTTGGGCTCGGAAGGGTCCTTGTCCACGAGGGATATGGTGCTGACGCTCTTATCGCCCTTCAGGTTAAGTTGAATCAGACCGCAAAGGTTCTTGAACGAGAAACTCTCATCGTCGGACTCGGCATACATGGGGAAGGCGGCCACGCCTCCGGCCAGGTACGGTTGTTCGCCGGGGAGGTTGAAATACCCGTATTTGTCCCTAAGGGTATTAGGATAAACAGCCTTATATTTGGGGCCGGAACCCGCCGCAAGGGGTTTCGATCCGGCAAAATTACCCTTCTTCTCGCCAGGGCCGTAACCGGCGGGCTGATCCTCGCTCTGAAGGGTCAGGTTGGTTCCGTTCACGTTTATGACATCACCCGTGGCCCACAAGACGTGATAAACTCCTCCATCTTCCGAAAGCACGGTTTTGGTCGCACCTTCGGTAGTGGCGGAGAACACCACCGTTTCTTCTGTTTCTATCTGGGCCGGCTCCTGAATCTGCTCAGGGTCGGTGTTCTGTTCCATCATCTTGGTGCAGGAAGGCACAAAAGCGAGGAACGCGGCTAATACTGACAGCTTTTTCATATCCCTTTCCTCCATTATTCGAAATCGCCGTCCGTTAATCCCACTCCTACAATAACATCCTCAGTCCCTGAACCGCTTACGCATAAAAAAATCTCACCATGCAGTTGGATAACCTCAACGGCCGGTGATTCATAATACCGGATTTCCATATTATCGCTAGCTTACTATTCTGCAATAATACGGCTAATTACCCGAAAAAACAACACCCAAAAAGGGGGCTACCAGATTTCCTGATAGGTATCCGGGAGGGCTTTTGTGGCAGATTCCGCCGAAAAGGCACCATATCCTTTTCCGGACGTGCCTCCGTTGGTGCGGATGAGGGAATCGCAGATTGCGATGTCCCAGTCATCGCGCAGGGCCCATTCGGCATCGGACTTTTCGTCGCCGAGAATGCCTGTTCCCACCACCTGCCCGGTCTCGAGGGAGATATAGGTCCAGCGACCATGCTGCGAAACGAATTCCACCTCTCCGCTCACGAGTTCGGGAGCCTTGTTCCTGTCGTCGATACAGGATACCGATAACATCAGCATGGCAGCCAGCAATACTATGTACAGGATCTTCTTCATTTGGTAACGGTATATTGCAACTTGGCGTTAAGACCTGTCCGACTGATGGTTACTTTGGCCTTTTGGCCGGATGCAGTCTTCATGTATAGGGGCGTGTCGGTCGCAAGCCGCACGGACGAGCACGACACCGTGTAGCGAGGTACCAGCCCAATTACGAAACAGTTCTCCCCATCCACCAGGGGCTGCGGAAGATGGCCGCGGTACTTGTGTTCCACCGGAGTGCCGCTGCGGTAATCTATCACCGACAGGGCGACCAGGGAGCCTTCTCCTTTGACCCGACCCCGCGCAGAGCGCACTATCTTGAGAAAATACCGGCAATAGTCCGGATCGGTGGACGGGATGTTGTCGGTAAGGTCCAGAGCGAACTCCAGCGGCGCCTTGTCGTAGGTCCCGCGCATGTAATGATCCCCACCCTTGTTGCTCATGCCGGTCTGCAGATAATAGTTGTCCGGAACGCCAGCCGAAACCTTGTCGGTCGCGCCTATGTTATAGGCGAGATCGTCGCGGGAAGAATAATCTATGGTAAGCTTGAATAGGATGCGGGGTTCCTGGTACTTGACTTCGGCCGTTATGGCATCTTCGCTGAGTGTCCTGGATAAGACGTTTTTGTCCCGGAAGAAGTCGTACGGATAATAGAAGCGCCCCCTGTCGTGGGACCTGGTGCCCCAGCTGTTCGCCACTATAAATGCTCCTTCGTGCTTGCCTCCGGAGTTATCGGTGTAAGTGACGAGGTCGTCGTAGCCAACAATAGTCATAGCGTGGCCTCCATCGTTCGGAAGGGTGGTCACCAGCGCCTTGTAGCCTGTGCCGGAAGGACCGTCGTAATTCTCAACCATGTTCCATCCGTAGCAGTTGCCCGAGAAGGAAAGAATGCCGCCCGGACGGCCGTCGCTGCCGGCAAGATACCTCTTGTACGTATCTACGTCCCTGTCGAAGCGCACGAAACGTGCAACCCTGTACCTCAACGCATTATGATACTTCTCGAAGCCGGAAGGCCAGGTGAAGGAAGAGGTCATGAGGGTGGAGAAATCCTCTTCGGTCATGGCGCCGGAACGCATGGCCACGAACAGCCCGTCTTCGGCAAATCCGCCCTGGTCCACTCCGTCGTTGACGAGGTTCCAGATGAACTGGTAGCTGAAGCGGTTGGCGGGGCTGGCAGATGCGTCCCTGTCCAGGTAGCGGTTCATCTCGTAGGTGAATACATAGCCAATACTGGATGCCTGGGCGCAGGAGCCTCCGCTCTGGTCGATGATGGGAGGAAAGTATTTGTTGGTGGAGTTGTCTACATACTGAGGCAACTCCTGCCCGGTCACAAGGACTGGCAGGAGTGAAAGCAGCAATGCGACAACAAATCTCATTCAGAGATGCGTTTGAAGGTCTTCAGGGCTTCCCGGCTCACTTCTTCGGGGAGAGCATCGTCGGAACTCATTGCCTTGGCAACACTGGCTATTTCGCCGGCATTCCAGGCGTGGCCGTGCCATCCCAGGGCCTCGAGGAGGGTCACCTGGACCTTGGCATCAGTGCAAGACTGCAGGTATTCAAGCAGGCCGGGCACGTTGCCATAATTGAGGTTGGAACGGATCTGGCGAATGTTGGTGCGGCGTTCCTTTGCGCTGGTGGCAGGATCGGTAATGGCAGCCTGGTCGTCGAGGAAGCGGGTTGCGGATCTTTCGAAAGACTGCCTCAGCTTGGCGGCATCCTCCTCGGCGTTCACCATCTTAACGTCTGCAATCTGCTTGTCGAATTCGGCAAAGAGTGCATCCTTGTCGAAGGAGAGCAGGGAGTAGGAGGTGTCGAAAACGATTCTGGAGGTGGCGTTGTTGGTGAGGAACATCTTCACCATGCCGGGAATCAGGCGCGGATCACCGCTCTTTCCGGCATACTTGACGGCAATGCGGCGGATAAACTCATCGGCATCGTCCATCGCAAGGCAGATGGCCTCCACAAAGGCATCTCCCTTGGCCCTGGACAGACAGTAGAATGCCTCCAGGCGCACCACGGCATAAGGAGAAGTCTTGCAGATGTCCAGCAATTTGGCCGTGGAGACGGCACCCTTCCTGTAGAGATGCTCGAGCGCGAGGGCCTTCTGGTCGGGGGTTCCTTTGCGCAGGAGGCGCTTCCAGACGCACTTGCTGTCTTTCTGGATAAGCTTGTCGAGATTCTTTCCGGAATATGCGAAGCGGAAGGTCGGGTCCCCGATGAGATGGCTCTCGATGTAGGGAGCGTAGCGCACGAGGTCGCCGGCGCAACCGCCTGCTGCCACAATGCCGAAGAAACGGTCGTGCCATTTATCCTGAAGGGAATTCACGCTGTTGGCCTGCACGGCGACGGTGCCTCCTTCCTGGAAGATATATTCGTCGGCTATGCAGTTGTTCAGTTGGAAGGAGCCGTTGTAACAGGCATCAAGGATTACGAGCTGGGCGGAGGGCTTGTAGCCGTAGGCGGCAAAGTCCTCTATGTAGAGGTCGAGCGAGGCGTCATCAAGCGAATCGGCCTTGTGGATATCCTCATCGAAGGCATCCTTGAACCAGCTGTCCGGCACGTCGAAGCGGGCCTTGAGATCGGCCTGGAGCTTCTTGTAGTCCTTGCCGCGCGCCCTGGCACGGTAGAGATGGTCGCGAAGGTTCTTCATTATATATTCCTTGGCATCCTTCACCATGTAGGGACGCTCCGCGGCGTTCAGGTACTCGGTATCGGGGGCGCCATGGTGATGCAGCATGGCCACGTTGAGTTCGGGGCGCATTATCTCGTTCATCAGATGAGGCTTCACGGGCACTACATCTGAATAATCGATATAGCTGATATGGTTGCGGCCATCATCTATCAGGGGGAAATGCTCGAACCATAAGCGTTTCTCGTCGAGGCGCGCGGTCTTGCTCTCGGAGATGTAACCATGCCCGCTGAAGAAGAGCATCTGGTCCATCACAGGAGGATTGAGGCGGGCATCTGCAGCTTTCAGGAGGAAGGCCTTGAGGGCATCTATACGCACCTTTCCATTCTCGTCCATAGGGCGGATGCGACCTGTGAAGATGTCCGGGCTGAGTGTCTGGGCACCGTCAGCCGTGAGACCATAATAGTATAGAGGTGTTCCCTCGTCGTGCCCGATGAACTCGAACTCGAGGGAGAAATCGTCGTAGAAACGGTCGCTGGGAATCGAGGACTGCTCGCGCGGGTATTTTTCCTCATCCATCTTGAAGGCGCTGGCCAGATGCTGTGCTCCGCGGACCATCGCAACGGGAATGTCTCCCACGAAAACAGCCCCTACAATGGGGTTCCTGCGGGAGAAATGGAGCCCTTTCAAGACTGCACGGATGCTGTCCGGCACGCCCCATACGTCCTCCACTATCTGCACTTTGTAGCCGTCGGCCTTGGCGATGGCGGCGGCATAGGCATCCACTTCAGCCTTGGCGGCGGAGTAACTCTCGGGGTCGATTACTATTGCGAAGCCCTCCTTCGCCCCGGCGGAAAAAGCGCTCAGTAGCAAAAGGCAGGAAAAGAACAAACGGATTGTTTTCATATCAGGTTATCAGTATGTATATGCAAGACGGTGCCATTCGATGGCTTCTTTTATGTTTGCGGCCAGCACCTCGTTGGAGCAGGTGTCGGCAAAGTCGCGCACCTCGCGCAAGCGGTAGGCGGGGAGGTAGATACGGAAAGATCTCGACAGGAACATCTTCCATTTTTCGCTCAGTTCACCGCTGATGAGTTTGTCGATGTCCTCGTCCCAGGTTCCGCAGCGGGTGTTGGCTATGGAGCGTACTTTTTCGAAGTAAGCGGTGTCGGCACTCTGGCAGGCAAGGCTGTCAAGAGAAGCCTCTATGGCGGAGAGCATCTGCTCCCGGGGGAAGAACTGGAGGCTCTCATAGGTGTTCTGTCGCACTCGGGCCGAGGCGTTGTTGAGGGTTGCCATGCGGGCTACCAGCGGTATCAGTTCCGGGTCTCCAAGCGGAGCAAAGCAGTTCACAGCCTCGCGCTGGATCTGCTCGGCGCTGTCTTCGATGGCTATTTTGACTGCTTTGAGGCGGGTTGCATGGTCGCAATTCCTGATGATTGTGTTGAAAGCCTCATGCCTTTCGAGGGATACGGGAGAAGACTTAAGGATGCCGAGCAGCTGCTCCGGGCTCTTCTTGCCATAACGGATATCGAGACAGGCCTTGTCGGCAGAGTTGCGGACCTTCTCTTTCTTGAAGGTAAATGTGGGATCTCCAACTATGTGCATCTCAAGATAAGGAGCAAAACGGTTAAGGTCGCCAACAGGATAGCCCTGGGCCACCAGACCGAGAAATTCGTCCGGCCACTTGTCCTGCAGCACATTGACTGTGCCGCCCCATGCCACCAGGCATCCGCCGGGCTGGAATATATACTCGTTGGCTATACAGTCTTTCATGTTGAACGCTCCGTTGTAGCAGGCGTCCATCAATACGACTTTCGCCTCCGGGCGGAAGTTCGTAAAGTCTTTCAGGGTCAGATTGTCCTCTTTCCTGACCTTGAAGTACTGGGTGTCAAAATCCCCGTGGTGATGCAGGATGGCAATATCCAGTTCCGGGCGCATCAGCTCGTTCTGTATACGGGGTTTCAATGGATCGAAATCCGTATGGTCCATGTAGGTGAACGCATCCGGAAGAGCTTTCATCCACGGGAAATGCTCACGGTGCGCGGCCTGCTCGTCGATATGGGCCCACTTGCTTTCTGCAATGCTACCCGATCCGTTAAAGACAAACAGATGATCCATCCTGTCCGGATTCCGGTGATAGCGGGCGGCCTTCGCAAGATAAAGGCGGAGTTTGTCATAACGGGAGGATGCTTCGGTGTCCGTAGGACGGATGCGGCCGCTGAAAATGTCCGGTTGCAGCGGAACGTCTCTCCCGGATGTCAGGGAATAGTAGAAATAAGGATCCCCGTCATCGTCTTTACCGATATACTCGAACTCGAGATCGAAGTCGTCATAGTAACGATCCGACGGCACGCTGGACTCTTTGCGGGGCCGGGTCTGATCCATCTTGAAGGCGCTGGTAAAGAACTGGGCGTCGCGGACCATCGGTATGGGAATGTCGCCAATGAATACGGCGCCGCATATCTTGCCTTTGGAATAGAGGGTTTCAAGCTGTTCCCGTATTTCTTCGGGGCTCTGCCATTCTTCACAAAGGCGGATTACGTTGTATCCGTCCGCCTCACGCAGGGCACTCTCATAGTCGGCGAGCTCGGCAGCCGCTTCGCGCTCGCTGACAGGATCTATAACTACAGCGACCCCTGCCCGATTGGAGCAGGAGGATAACAAGCTGAATATCAGAATGGCAGAAACCCCTGCCATTATCGATTTATAATTCATTCCTTATTGTTTAAAAGTTCAGGAAGGCCCCTGCGGACATTGCGCAATAATCGGTCCCTTCCAAAGACGGGCTTTGCAAGGCAGCGCCCGTCTGACGCAGTATTGAGCCTTTGGCGAAAAGGCCGGGGCGCAGTTTTCCGCCTTGCGATGCCGGCATCACCCAGTCGGCACGGATGAATGCGGAAATCCTGGCCGATGTCTCGTAGGCAAAAGCCGGAGCGACATACCATTCCGAAATATCTTCTTTGGCCGGAGCGGAGTTTCCACTGTCGTAAGAAGGCTCTCCCAGAGGGAGGACATATCCTGCACCCGCGCTTATGTCGAGAATGTGTTTCCCAATCAAAAATGTCTTCCACCCACTTGCGGACAGTTCAAGGAGATTCCAACTCTGAACATGCGGATCTCCGTCGGTATAGTGAGTGTCGTTCTCCATGCAGACCCCTGCATTCAGGACGGCCGACCATGAATCCGGGCTGCTGACTCTGTAACTGCCTCCTGCCCGGAGCCGGAAAGCCTCGTTGTTCAGATATCTGCTTTTCACTTCAAAATAGGTCCTGTTCCCATGCTCGGTATCGACGCTGCGTTTCTGGTCGTACCAGTATCCCTCGCGCATCTTGAAATCGGCCGTAAGGGAAATACTGTGAACAAGCTGTTTCTTGATGTCCAGGCGGTCCGTGAGCTTGAACTGCATGTGGGAATAGTCTCCGGCTTTCCACTCATAAGAAGAACCGCCGTCGCGGGCATCTTCCTTGCCGGAATCGAAGACAATTTCTACAAAATTGACTGTCTGCCCATAATCCGCAAGCGCGTTGATTCCTCCCGTCCACGTAATCCCGGAATACTCGCGGGGCGCAGTGGAACTGTCGGATGAACTGAACGCGAAGAAATCGCCCATTCCCTTCATCTTGTAATAACGGTATACCTTCTGGCCGTCTTCGAGGTAGTAGCGGAAATCGGAACGGAACAATTCAGCTCCGCCGAAAACACCAAGAGTCCAGATATCCCCGACAGGGCGCTCTATTCCGAAGGAAACCGGTATGCGGGAGATGTCGTTACGAGGACGAGGATCCCGGATATCGGACAGCGTCCCTGTTTTCAATGCGACGGACCCTCCGACTACCCAGCCTGAACCAAAACTCCATGACAAGGCGCCGTGAATGTCGAAAAGTTCCGTCACTGACCTGTCCGACAGGGAATCGCAGATTACGTAAGGATTGTCCGGGTCGTTGCCGATCAGAGAGTTCCAGTTCCGGTCGAATTCCCTGGTATTGCGGTAGCGGATACTGCCCGCAGTACGGAATCTGCCTACACTTTGGAGTTCCTCGACTCCGATATCCATTTCGCTCTTGCCCGAAGGTGCATCCGGCCTGTGGAATGCTCCGTTTTCGTAATTCCATCCGGCAATGACGGAATGCCAGTCGGATGTTGGGTTGGAGTAGCTGGCGGAGGGAGAGGCGCTTCCGCTCCGGGTGTTGAATAATTCGTTATTCCTTTGCTGGTGCCAGACTTGAGCGAATGCGTCCCCTGCCGGTGAAAAAAACACCGGCAGAAGGAGCATCACGCAAATCTTATTCAGTTTATTCAGCATCAGCGGCAGTAGGAACAGCGCCCGGAACAACCTTTCCGGTGACAAAGTCCTTGGAAGAGTTGTTGGTATCTTTGTAATAAGCACGGCCGTTTTCGACCTTGGACACCTTGCGGCGGACCGCCTGTCCGCTCCATGCTTCGGGGCCTATGATGCCCTGAGCATCATCCACGGGGAGGAATGTAGGATAGTGTTCTTCCTCGGTGCCGTCCCAGATATCGACTGCGTCAAGCACATATTCGTTGGGGAATACAAGATACTGGGTAGCGGATGTGGTTCCGGGTGTGGTCATCAGGTTCTCTTCCTTTGAAACATACTGGGAAGGGGTGGTTCCGGCAGGAAGCTTGATGATGGCTGCTGCATTGGCGAAGAAACCCTGTCCCCAGTTAGCCTGATACTTGTTGCTGTAGTACACAAGTTCGAGATTGGGGTATCCCTCGTAGTCTACGTCGTTTGCATTGTATTCGCAGTAGAACTCCCAGTCAGCCTTGGAGAGGTCGGCGCAGTTCGGGTGATCCCCGTCGACATGATTCTTGGGGTTGTTGGCGACAACCACGCTCTGGCCGGGCTGCAAAGGATACTGGGTACCATTTCCGGGGAATGCGAAAACGGGGCTCTGGCTGGTGCCGCCATAGAGCTTCTCGAAGTTGTTGGACTGCCATGCATTGGCCTGCTTCTGGCCGCCCATGCCCCCGACAAGAATGATCTGGTCGAGATACTGGACCTCATCGGAATTGTTTACGATTTCGATCCATGTGTCGCCGCCCTGAATGTAGTACTGGGCGCCGGGAGAGTACTGGAATGCCTTGATAAGCAGAGGAGACTCGCTGACTACGCTGAGGGCGATGCTGGTCTGGATGTCTTCGTAAAGGGAAACGGCCACGGAGCCGACGACACGGGAAGTACCGGTAACCGCACCGGATACCGTAATGTCGTAGTCGCCCTGAGTGAGAACCGCGTTGATCGTATAGCCGGTTTCAGTGGCGACGACTTCGAGAGGAGTGGTCTTGGACCCCTTGACTGCCTCTGCGGTGACATCGGTGACATCGGACACCGTAACGATTTCGGGAAGGGTTACGTTTACAGATAGATTGTAATCCTTTGCCTTCTCCTTGTTGCAGGATGCGGACACGACAGCTGCAGCTGCTACAGCCACAATGCTGAGAATTTTAACTGTCCTTTTCATAAATTTTAAAGATTAATCTTGAGTTCTGCGCCGAAATACATATTCGGGTAGAGCTGCGTCTTGGAATATGAATGTTTGTTTATATGATATTTGCTTGTATTGGTAACGTTGTTGGCAGTGAACGACAACTGGGCCCCCTTGCCGAATTCCTTGGTCAGGCGTATATTGAGCAACGCCCACGGTGAAATCCTGTCTGCGAGAAAACTGTAAGTGTAGAATCTGGACACCATCAGGTTCAGGGCCGGGTCGGAATTCATCGACGCCGCATTCCATGCCGTGTAGTTTCCGTCCAGATCGTAGTAACCGAGAGGATCGACTCCCAGATAGTCCTTCCCCTGATAGCTGAAATCGTGTGTCCTCTGATTGCCGTCCCCGTCGATGTACACACTTCTGCGGGACTCGAACCATACTACCTGAAGGGTCGTGGTGAACACGAGTTTAAGTTCCGGGATATGGGTGATGAAGCGGAAACTTGTATTGACACGGTCCTGCACGGAACCGCTTCCCGCCGGCATCGTCGGAGCGTATGCATAGTTCTTGTTTATATAGGAAGTGGACGTGGTCTCCCTGGTGCGGCGGATGTGGAACCATGCGCCGTTTATATTGACAGTGGTCCTGAGCGGACGGATGGAGCCCAGGTCGATACCGTATTCTATGCCGTGCTTTTCGGAGTGTGTGTTGTTGGAAGGGCGTCCCCAGCTGACATATTCCACCAGTTCCGTCCTGGCGGCAGTCTGCCTCGCTCCGCCGAGAGAATAGACGACATCGTTCCCTTCGAGTGCCGGAGCGACGGAACCGTCCGGAACGGTAAAGCGAGGATAACGTCCCCAGTACAACTGGGAATCGAAACCGAACTCGTGCGTGTGATTCTCATTGAAATAGGTGACAAAACCGCTGGTCTTGCCGACCTTCCAACTGATGCCGATTTCGTGTTTTACGGCATGCGCCGGCTTGAGGTCCGGATTGTATGTATCCTTGACCACATCCGTGCTCATCACGGCTATCCGGTTTTCGGGAGCTTCGGTATATCTGTTCAGACTGATGAAATCGAAATATGTCGGTTCGGGATAAAGATAAAGCAAGGTCGGCATCTTGTTGGATATTCCGAATCCGCCGTTGAGCGAGAAGTCGTCGAAAATGCCGTTGTTGTCGGAGTTCAGCAGACTGAGCGAGAGGTTCACCCTCGGCTCGAGCACGAAATACCCGTCATTTCCTCCACTCTTTGCGGAATCCAGGAACAGACGGGAGGCGCGCAGACCTATTTCCGATTTCAAGACAATGTCCCCGAAACTCAGGCGTCCCTTGTCGCTGACAAAAACGGATGCGTTGTTCAAAGCCGGAATATCCTTGTATGCCCGGGGCCGGAGAGTATGTGCAGAAGACCCCTGGGGAGGATTGTCAAGGTCGTAGGTAAACCCGCGGCCCCTGTTCGCATCCATCGTGTATTCGATGCCGGCTTTTATCCGGTTGTAATCCTTTTCCCCTATCTGGAAATATCTGCTTCCCGCCAGCTGCCCGAATAGGTTTATCGGCACTCCGTGGAGCCTGTATTCGGAATAGTAAGGCGAAGTTTTCTGCACTGCGACATGAAGGCCGCTCTCACGGGCATCCGTCACCGCGGCGTCCGGGCTCCATACTTTGGAATTGTGGATATCCTCGGTACGGGCTACCTGGGCGGAGAAATTGTAATCGAGCGATGTCAGCAACGCCGCCTTCGGCGAGAAGGATCCGTTGACGGAGAGCCTGCCTCCAACATTCTTATTGGTAAAAACAATGTCCTGCACCTCGAGCTGAGGGTCCTGCTTGCGGTTGTTGACGTTGGAATAGACAGATCCCTTGATATTCAACGTTGCCTTGTTCCATACCTTGGAATAGCCTCCCGCGGCAGTCAGGCGGTCGTAGCCGAGATAGCGGCGCCGGGGATCGCTGAAACTCTGGCTCCAATCTCCTCCTATGTTGATGGACCCTCCGCTGCGAAGGGAGAATCCCTTTCCAATGTAGGCCAATTTGGAGTTGGGATCGGTCTGGGCCTTGAATTCCCAGGGGGTCCGCCCGGCCTTTGTCTTTACGATTACCACGCCGGACGTGAGGTTGCCGTATTCGGCGGAAGGGATTCCGCTGATAACCTCCATCGATTCCACAACTCCGGCACTCACCGTACGCAAGTCGGTACCGCCGCCGGCGGTGGTCTGCTCGCTCATCCCGTCGGTCTGCACACTGGAAGCCGTGCCGAAACGCGTGGCTGCGATGGCCTGAAGGTTGGCGTCGTTGCTCACGGGTGTGCCATCGATTATGACCGAAGTGCCGAGGGAGTTGTTCGCGTTGGAGGAAATCTCCCTGACCGTAGCCTGCGATAACTCGTTGAGGTTAGGGTTCTTGGCGAGGTTGCCAGGCACGAGCTGCAGAAGGTCGCTCACGCTCTTGGGCTGCAGATGCCGCACGGCTTCTTCGTTAATAACCGACTTGGAGCCCATATCCTCGCGCTCGGCGGTAACCGTGACGCTGTTCAGCTCGAGGCTGAGGGTCTGCAGAGTGAAATTCAGGATGGTGTTGTTGGAAATCTCAACCGTTCCGGAGAGATCCTTATAGCCCACGAAGGATACCTGGTATTCGTATTTTCCTTTCTTAAGATTGGAGACGGTATAGTTTCCGTCCTTGTCGGTGGTTGCCCAGATGGATTTGTTGAGCGAAACCACAGCGAGTTCCACGGCGGAGCCTTCGGCGTCCACGACACGCCCCGACAGGCTGAAAGACTGCGCCCAGACCGTTTCCGATATGGGCAAAAGAAGGCATATGAGGAGGAGAAACTTCTTCATAATAAACACACTACTTCGGCAAAGGTAGGAAACTCTGCCGAAGAATGCAATACCTATATATTATGAATTATACTTCGGTGGCTCCCTCGAACTCCCGCAGGAATCGCAGGTCGTTTTCGAAGTAGTGGCGGAGGTCGTTCACCTGCCACTTGAGCATGGCGATGCGCTCGATACCCATTCCGAAGGCGAATCCGCTGTACTTCTTGCTGTCGATGCCGGAGGCCTCGAGCACGTTCGGATCCACCATGCCGCAGCCCAGTATCTCGAGCCAGCCGGTGCCCTTGCATATGTTACAGCCCTTTCCGTGACAGATGTTGCAGCTCACGTCCACCTCCGCCGAAGGCTCGGTGAAGGGGAAGAAGGAGGGGCGCATGCGGATTTGGGCGTCGGCCCCGAACATCTCGCGGGCGAAGAGCAGGATGGCCTGCTTGAGGTCCGCGAAGGTGACGTTCTCATCTATGTAGAGGCCTTCCACCTGATGGAAGATGCAGTGTGCGCGGGCGGAAATCGCTTCGTTGCGGAACACGCGGCCGGGGCAGATTACGCGGATGGGGAGAGGAAGTTTCTCCATCGCACGCACCTGGACGGAGGAGGTGTGGGTACGGAGAAGCAGCGGATTGAGATGCCCTGCGGAGACGAAGAAAGTGTCCTGCATATCGCGGGCTGGGTGGTTCGGAGGAAAGTTGAGGGCCTCGAACACGTGGTAGTCGTCCTCGATCTCGGGGCCTTCCGCCACGTCGTATCCAAACTTGCGGAAGATGTCCACTATCTGCTGGCGGACGATGCTCACGGGGTGGCGGCTGCCGAGCTCGTACTGCTCACCGGGGAGGGAGGTGTCCTCTTTGGACCCTTCGTCGGAACCGCCGGACTGGGCGGCGCCGCGCAGTTCTTCTATCTTCGCCAGAGCGGCCTGCTTGAGTTCGTTGAGCGGACGGCCGAAGGCGCGTTTCTCGTCTCCGCTGACGCTGCGGAACTCCTCGAAGAGGGCCGTTATCTCGCCTTTTTTACCCAAGAAGCGCACGCGCGCTTCTTCCACTTCTTTCTCTGTCTTGCATTTGAGGGCGTTCAACTCGCCGAACACCTTCTCTATAATCTCGATTGTCATATCCTATTTAGTTCCTTCCCTCTTGGCCGCACGCTGGTTGCGGGCCTTCTTGGCCCTGCCTGCGCCGGATTTGAGGTATTTCTTCCATTGTTCGTCCGTCAATATCCTGCGGAAAGCATTGTAGGTTTCTTCTTCCCACTTGTCCCCGACCATCGTATAAAGGTCGTAATTCGCGACCTTGTTGGAGGCCATGGCCTCCATCTCCTTGTTCCTTTCTTCCAGGTTGTGGGTGAGGATGGAATCGGCATAGAAAGCCTGCCAATCCTCAAGCTGGAGGTTGCGTTCGTAATCCTCCACCATCTTGTCGATGGCCTCGCGCATCTTTTTCGCACGCTGCTCCGGCGTGAGGGGCTGTTCCTGCGCGGATGCGGCGAGGAACATGAGAAGGCCGACGACTGTCAAGAGTATGTGCTTTGTTTTCATAACTTGCAAAAATAATCAATATATTTGTAATCGAGTAAAATTCGAATCATGAAAGTACAATCATTATGCCTCGCGGCGCTTGCCGCACTCCTCCTCGCGGGTGTCCGCGGAGAAGCCTGTTCCAATGTGATAATCACAAAAGGCGCCAGCGCCGACGGTTCCTGCATGGTGTCGTATGCCGCCGATTCGCACGTGCTCTTCGGCGAGCTGTATTTCACCCCTGCAGGCAAGTTCCGCAAGGGTTCGCGCCTGCAGATAACCGAGTGGGACACCTATAAGCATCTCGGTGAGATACACCAGATTCCCCGCACTTTCAAGACGGTCGGGAACATGAACGAGAAGCAGGTAATCATCGGCGAGACCACCTGGGGCGGGCGCGAGGAGCAGGCCGATTCCACTGGCATAATGGACTATGGTTCACTGATTTATGTTACCCTGCAGAGGGCTGCCACCGCACGTGCGGCCATCGACACGATAGTATCGCTCGCGAACCGCTACGGTTATCCTTCCGAAGGAGAATCCTTCTCCATCGCCGACGCAAACGAGGCCTGGGTGATGGATATCGTAGGCAAGGGACCTTCGAACAAGGGCATAGTGTGGGTGGCCCGCCGGATTCCGGACGGATACATCTGCGCACACGCCAACCAGGCCCGCATCACGCGCTTCCCCCTGAACGACCCGGAGAACTGCCTGTATGCGCCGGACGTGATTTCTTTCGCCCGCGAGCAGGGATGGTTCAGCGGGGCGGATGAGGACTTTTCCTTCCGCGATGCGTACAACCCCCTGGATTTCGGCGGGGCACGTGCCTGTGACGCCCGTGCCTGGAGCGCCTTCAACATCCTCTGCGACGGAGTTTTCACGTATGAGGAGAATGGTGTGGAGGTCTCCCGCCCCGCGTCCGACTGGACGGAGTACGCCCTGGGGCACGACCTTACCGGGGAGATGCCGCTGTTCGTGAAGCCTTCCCGCAAGATTACCGCGAAGGACGTGGCCGACGTGATGCGCGACCATTTCGAAGGCACGCCCCTGGATATGACCCAGGATATAGGTGCGGGCGGCAATGCCCTGCCTTACCGCTGGCGCCCCATGCACTTCAGTTGGAACGGAAAGGAGTATGTGAATGAACGCGCAATCGCCACCCAGCAGACCGGATTCTGGTTCGTGGCGCAGGCCCGCGGATGGCTGCCGGAAGAGGTGGGCGCATTGATCTGGTTCGGTACGGACGATGCAGCAACATCCTATCTTACACCTATTTACGTGAGTACGCAGCGCGTGCCCGAGTGCCTGCGCGTAGGGAACGGCGACATGCTACACTACTCCCCGACCTCACAGTTCTGGATCTGCAACCGCATCGCCCAGGCCTGCTACAAGATGTACAACGTGATGGCCCCGACCGTGCGCTGCGCGGTGGATTCCTTCGAGCAGGAGCAGATGTTCTCGGCCGTGCCTTCGTTCGACGAAAAAGTGGCGAAGCTGGTTTCCCGCGGACGCCTTCGCAAGGCCCGCAAGCTGATGACGAAATACACCGTGGAGACTGCCCAGAAGCAGTTCGCATCCTGGGTTGCGCTTGAGGAGCTGCTGCTCGTCAAGTATCTGGACGGCAACGTGAAAGCCCAGAACGAGGATGGTTCCTTTGTATGCAGCGAATACCACTCCGGCACCCCCAAGGGCATAAAGAACGTTCCCTATGTGGAAGCCTGGCGCAAAGCAGTCGCTGAATCCGAGCACGGAAAGGTGTTGGAAGTTAGATAATAATTCGTATATTTGCAGTCCCAATTGCCGAAAGGGGTTGGGAACGGTTCAGCAAAAGACCTTCCGGTGGGGTGGGTGAGTGGCTGAAACCAGCAGTTTGCTAAACTGCCGTACGGGTAACCGTACCACGAGTTCGAATCTCGTCCCCACCGCAAAAGAGAAGCAGACCGGCACCAAGCTCGCTTGAGTGCCGGTCTGCTTCTCTTTTGGACTGCCCGCCGCAGGCGGCAGAGATGTCGGAGCGAAGCGACGAAATCTCGGAGGGGAATGTGCGAAGGCCAATGATACAAAGGCGTCCTGTCGAACGCACCTGCATCTTGATTGCCGGCGGTGGCTCCGAGATAGCGCGACCGCAGGGAGCGGAATCTCGCACGATTCCCTCGGCAAGCCCCTGCATGGCAGGCTTAATCCCTGCCTTATAGTTACCGAGTTTTGTATAAATTTCCGGAATCTTTCAGGACCTGTAGAGAAAACCCACCCAAACTTATACAAGTCGGCCTTTTTTCGGCCTACCTGTACAGAAATAGGCCGAAAAACTCTACAGGTCTTCAACTAAAAGCCAGCACCTGCCTCCCGGCCGACGGTTTTTCAAATGAAAATGTTGCAGGAATCAAGGATACTAGAACCGATATACAAACCCTATCGAAAGATCGTCTCCTATCTTCAGGGCATTATCTCCACCGAAAGCGCCAGCCAAAATATAGTTGCCGTCAAAATCGGTCGAGGCCAGCAATCCCGCAAAACCAAGTCCGGTTTTCAACAGAAAGTGATGGCTCAGGCTATATGTCAAGACAGGAATTGCATATATGGTAACGGTTGTCTTGCCAATTCCTTCCTGCTCAGGAATAAGCTGGAAACCACCTTCTACCCACGCAGCGAAACATCCAAAACGGACAAGTCCCCAACCGACATATGGATTTAATGTAAATGCACGCGTTTCTGCATTGGAATACTCAAGACCAGGACTGGAGATGGCTGCATTGGACTTCCCCCAGGAGATACGGCCTCCGACCGCAAGCCTGTTCCGGAAGATGTATCCGGTTTCCGGGCTCAAATTGAAGGCCTGGATTTCTGCGCCATTGGTTTTAACATACGCCCCTGCTACAGAACCTCCGGCATACCACTGCGCCGAAGCAGAAAAAGCTCCGGCAACCATGCATATAAAAGCAATTATCAACTTTTTCATTACATCAGAAGTTTAGCGCGAAACCGACACCATTACGGGTAGGACCGAAATCCAAACTTGAAGCATAAGGACTGTGAGCGCAGCGTTCCGCATAATCATCCAACATCAAGTCCATCTCCTTCCGACCTTTAGACCAAAGGGAAATACCGCCCCAAAGACTGGCGGCAACGGCCACAACCCCTGTTGGAATCATCACTGCCGCAGCGGTCTTGTCCCAATAGATATTATTAATTCCGGCAACTGTCCACAATCCCGCGGCAGGGACCCCAAGAAAAGAGATTGCCATGCCCCAACCCAGATTTGCCCTCGCTTTGCGATAACGGCTTCCATACAATACCAATCCGAGGTCTCTATCTAGAGGGCGTATGGCAAAACTGTTTTCTGTCTGGTCTACATTTATTTCCGTAGATGACGAGGCATCCGGCCAACCCCAATCTTTGTTTTGTGCAAAAAGGCTCGTGGACAAGGCCAACGCAGCTAAAATCATTACAATTTTTTTCATAGTTCTCATTATTTGAGGGCGCAAAGATAGTTTTTTTTTAATTTTGCAGCGCTTTTTACAAGAGAATTATGCAAGGAATCTGGACAATACTGATGCTCATCCTGTCGAACGTGTTCATGACGTTCGCATGGTACGGCCATCTCAAACTGCAGGAAATGAAGATCTCTACCGGATGGCCGCTGATCCTCATCATCCTGTTTTCGTGGGGAATCGCATTTTTCGAATACTGCCTTACGGTTCCGGCAAACCGCATAGGATTCGCCGGTAACGGAGGGCCTTTCACCCTCGTTCAACTTAAAGTCATCCAGGAAGTTATCTCGCTGACGGTCTTTACCGTAATCATCTCCTTCATGTTCCACGGACAGCATCTTCAGTGGAATCACATTGCCGCCTTCGCCTGCCTGGTCCTGGCGGTCTTCTTCGCCTTCTTGAAATAGCTACTTGATATAATTCATCAGCAGCAGATGAGCGGGAGCGGCCATCCCCCCGTGGTCGAAACCATCTTCCTCGTAAAAGGTGATGTTCTTGTGGCCGACCAGTTTCATCATCTCGACGAAATATGCATTCTCCTCGTAGCGACGGTAGAGTTCCGCATCGCGCCCGCCGGTAATCACCAGGAAGGGCGGGGCATCCGGGCGGATGTGGTACAGGGGCGCCAGCTCGTCGATGAGGGGCTGGGTGGCAGACATCCCCCTCGCGGCCCGTTCGGTGAAATGGGTTATCATCTGTCCGCTGTAGGGCACGATGGCTGCCATCTTGTCGGCATCCACCCCATATTTGGCAAGCCAGTGCCTGTCCAGGCCCAGCATGGCGACCAGATATCCGCCGGCGGAGTGGCCAGCAAGGTAGATTTTTTCCGGCGAACCGCCATAGCGGGAGATGTTCTTTACTACCCAGGCAACTGCCGCGGCGGCATCATCTATTATCTCTGAAACCTGCGCGTCCGGATACAGGCGGTATCCCGCCGCCACCACCACATAATCCTTTGCCAGAAGTTCCTGCGGGGTATGCTTCTGGCCTCCGGTCAGGCCTCCTCCGTGGAACCATACGATCACCGGACGGTCCGCCGATTTCTTCACATAGCTCACGTCCAACTTGCAGCGGGGGTGTGAGTTCGCGTCGCGGTAGGCGATGCCGCGGTCCTGTTTGTATTTTTCGGCCGATGCCGGCAGCATGCAGAGCAGCATCAGTACAATTGTCAGAATCCGTTTCATTGGTCGTCGATGTTATGCGTGGATTCGTATTGGTTCCGCGCGGCTTCCGAAAGGATGCGCTTGCGGGTGAACTTGAACAATTTGATGCAGAAGTAGATAAGAAGGATGGTGATCAGGCCCGAGTATTCCGGGGCTATGCCGGAAGAGAAGGCCAGGGTGTCGTAGATGCCGTGCAGCAGCACCGGGAAGAGCCAGACTTTGAGCCGGTCGGCATCGGTGGTCTCGCGCCAGTCGAAATGGTTGCGGGAGTAGAAATATCCCATCACGATGGCGAATGCGAAGTGCCCCGGCACTGCGAAGATGGCCCGCGTGACACTCACGTAGAACCATCCGGCACCGGCCGACAGCACATACATCAGGTTCTCCAGGCAGGCGAACCCCAGACCCACAGAGGCGGCGTAAACCATTCCGTCGTAGCGCTCGTCGAACTCCGGACTGTTGCGCAGCAGCAGCCACAGCATCAGCAGCTTGGCACTTTCCTCGGGGATGGCTGCGCCGAAGAAGGATGTCTTGACGGCTTCGAGAAGGCTCGAAGGCTCGTTCGTGAAGAATCCCAGCGACATGAGCGGGCCGGAAATCGCGAACGATGCCAGCACAGACAGGCCTCCGTACAGGAATCCTTTGTAAACCATCCTCTTGGGTTCTGGGTTGAAATCCCTGCTGTAAACATAATACATCAGCAGGATTCCCGGCACGATAGCCGCCGCAAGTATCATCCACATAAGCAAATAGAGCCGCGGTGTCTGCCCGAGGCTCTACAAAGATAGTGTTATTTTTCGGGATTTAACCTTTCTGCTGCTTCTGGGCCGTTTCAATTTGGGTCTTCATCGTATTAGCCGCCAGGGAAATGTCCTGTTTGGTCATATCCTTATACTCCTCCGTGCAGTCGATGGTAAGCGTCTTTCCGCTGACAGAAACCTTCGCCTTTTCTTCGTCATTCAATGATTCTTTGACGAGAAGGGCGACTGCCGCATTGGGGCAGTTGTAAGTCACTATACAGGAGACACATGCGTTGTTGCGGAATTTCCATACAATATTATAATCATAACTCCAATCAGCCGCATTGAGCTTGTAAGAGAATGTTACGGTATCGTCGGTTTCGACAACCTTGACGTCGGTGTAGCCGTATTCGGTATCGTCGCCGTCTTCGTCACCACCATTGAGAAGCCCCTCACAGGAAGAGAAGCCGAAGAGCATGGCACAGGAGGCCATAAGAGCATAGACAAACTTTTTCATTGCGTTAAATCATTAGTTTCCGCAAAGTTAAAGCATATTTATCTCCAATACACTACCCTAAAGGGTGGTTTTAACCTTGAATCGATGCTTTCCGCCAACGACGACCTTGGGTTCGGTGGCGTTCACCTGCTGCATCACCGACCCTACCAGGGTGAGGATGAGCGTCAGGGCCACCAGCAGGCGGTATGGCCTTACGAAAGGCTGGATGTTGCGGAATAGCTGGAAGATACTCATATCCTGGTTCTTCTCAGTTATCGCAAAGATATGTATTTATTCCGAATACCAGTCCTGCAAAACGAAAAAGGCCCGCTTCTTTTCCCCCTTGTCCGAGATTACTCCCTTACGGTTGAAATCGTCCTGGATGCCGTTCAGGGCGCGGCGCGGAGAACGGAAATCTTTCAGCACCCAGGGCGTGGTTCCGGCAAAGCCGGGCATGCGCTCGGTCATCATCTTGATGTTCTTCCTATAGCAGTCCGCCATATATTCTTCGGTGAAGCGCTCGCGGACATCCCCATGATTGCCATACAGCGCGCCCGCTCCGAATTCAGAGATGAACACAGGCTTCTTGACATCGAAAGTCCACCAGGTGCGGTCGCAATCCTCAAGAGAACTGCTGTACCATCCTTGATATTGGTTGAAAGAAATCAGGTCGGTATACTCTAGCAGGGGATCATCTACCGTAAAGTGGTCTTTCTCCACCCTGGTTTTTTCCATTGCCGCACTGATCAGACGGGTAGGATCCATCTCGCGGGCACGGGCAATCAAGCGGGAGAGGAAAAGAGTTCTCGCCGCCGACACCGGGGTCTCGTTGGCCACCGACCAGATTACGATGTTGGCGCGGTTGATATCCCTGGTTATCATCTCTTCCAGCTGATTCTGCGCATTTGCATAAGTGGCGGGGTTGCCCCAGGAAATGGTCCAGTACACGGGAATCTCCGACCATACCATCAGGCCCTTCTCCTCTGCAAGACGCACCATATCCTCGTTGTGTGGATAATGTGCCAGACGGACGAAATTGCAGCCGAGTTCCTTGGCGGTATTGAGTAGCTCTTCGCACTGGGCTGTGGTTGTGACGCGCTTGCTGGCCCCTATCGACTCTTCGTGTATCGAGATTCCTTTGCAGAAAATTTCCTTGCCGTTGAGAAGGATCTTGTCTCCGGAGGTTTCAATATAGCGGAATCCTATGCGGTCGACGGTTTTGTCTTCTGCAGATTTGATCTCGACCTTATAAAGTTTAGGGTTGTCCGGACTCCAAAGTTCCGGCGCTGCGAGCATTTCGAAAACGGCCTTTCCGCTAGCATCGGTCGTGCATTCCGCCACCAGCTTAAGTTCGGGGATGGCTACTCGCACCTGTTGCCCGGCGACCAGCTCTCCATCCAGCTGCACCTGGCCGAATATCTTATGGCGTGCTGGCTTGCCCTTGCGGACCTTTCCCACCACGGCCTTGTCCATCAGCACGGAATAGTCGCGGATGAAGGTGGAGGGCATCTCTACAAGGCTGACCGCTCGGGTGATGCCGCCATAATTCCACCAGTCGCTGTTGTCGGTGGGCACGCCGTCTTTTTTGCGGGTGTTGTCTACCAGCACTACCAAGGAATTATCGCCGGATTTAAGAAGCCCGGTAACCTCGACATTGAATGGAGTGAAGCCACCTTCGTGGCGAGCCAGGCGCTTGCCGTTAAGCGCGACTATGGCAGTATGGTTGACGGCTCCGAAATAGATGAAATACCTTTTGCCCTCAAGGGGTTCCGCACGGAATTTGGTGCGGTACCAGACGCATCCCTCATAATAATAGAGCTTTTCGTACTGGGTGTTCCAGTCTCCGGGGACGCTGATGTCTCCGGCGCGGTCGAAGCTGTATTCTATGAGTTTTGTGCGATCATCGTCAAAACTCTTGTCGGCAAAGAAGGAGCCGGCATCGGAATGGGGCACCTGATGATAGTTGTGATAGCCCAGTTTGTACGGGTCCACCAGATACTTCCATTGCCCATCCAGCGACATGCAGTTTCTGTCCGAGATATTTATAATCTGCGGGGCAGGTGCTTCTTCTCCGGCAAAGGCGGAGAAAAATGCAAGCATCAGGGCCGCCGCGGCGCTAACTATTCTCTTAATGCTCATCTATGTACTTTATAAGTCTGTATGTTCTGTCGTTGAATTGTTGCATACGCTCCAGCAATTCAGGATAAGGCTCGAAATTCCACTTTACCATACCCTTGTTGGAGTCGCGGTTGGATGGATCTGTCTTCAGATCTTCGGGATCGTTGTCCATATATTTGAACCAGTGCCAGCCCACACAGCATTTACTCTTGAGAAGCTGGAGACAGAAGTTCTGATAGAACCATCCGCGGTCTTCCTGGGTGCGCACATTCCAACCGGCACCGGTGGTATTGGGCAGGCCGGAGTCCTCTCCCTTGGTGTAGAATTCCGTGACGATGAACGGCTTGCCGGACCACTTCCCGAAATTGCTGATTTCCTCCATATCGGGGGACCATCTCTGGTAGTGATTTACGGAGATAACATCCATATATTTGCCGGCCACCTCGAACATCGTCTTGCTGGTGAGTTCTTCACGCCATTGATTGAAGCGGCATCCCAAATACAGGTGATTGGTGTCGTGACGGCGCAAGGCCTTCGTGACTTTCGAAAGATAGGTATCCAGATAAAAGGCATTGAAGGCTTCCCTGTCTTCAGGGGTGATATCCTCCACACGGGCCCCTTTACCCTTACGCTCATCCAGCCACTTGCGGGCTGCAAGATATCCGGGTTCGTCGTGGGCCAGCAGAGTCAGATGCCTGTCAAGGGCATCCCGAACCCAGGGAATCTCATTGTCGGTGAAGTATCCCACCAGCCAGGGATCATCTTTGTATTCCTCAATTCTGGCAAGCTCGCTATCTACGTATTTATCGAATTCCGGATCGAACACCATTGCCAGGTCGAAGCGGTAGTTCTGCCATCCGTGCTGCAGATATTTTCCTCCGTAGCGCTTCAGGTGAACTCCGTGATAGCGGCCCATAGGGCTGACGATGACCGTATAGGGCATGGGATTGTCGCTTGCCCTTACCTCTTTTACCGACGACCAGGCTCCCAGGCCGTTGAAACCCATAGAGCGGAGTTTCTCCATCTCGGAGTCCGCCCAGTTCTGCCTGGTGCCGAACCGTTCCTGCAGTGCCTTTCGCTGACGGTCGGAATTGCCTACGGAAAAAACCGCAACCCCTTTGAAAATATAAGGATGCCCTTCCGGATCGACCAGCCACCAGCGGTCTCCCACCTTTTGTGTGCGGAAGAATCCGGTCGCTTCATAGCTTTCCGATTTCCAGCCCCCATATTGGTCGGTGGCAGGATCAGCCTTGCGTAGCTTAAAGCCCTTCAAACGGTCAACCGTAGGAGTGGGGGAACTTTTCCACTCCTGTACGGTTGCGTTCTTTCGGTATTCTATCTGCCGAGGTGCCTGTGCCTGCAGCGAAGCGGACGCAAGCATCAGCACGCAAGATGCGGAAATCTTATTCAACAAGTTCGACATCATCGAAGTATACTATCTGGGTGTTGGTTGAGGTAGCTCCCGTAGTGATGGCATTGTTGTTATTATAATCCACCATAAAGCGGAACTGGAACTGGTCCATAGGCGCAAGGGTCTTCTCGGTGCCGTCAGGATAATTGTATTTTGCGGTTCGGACATCGTACTCGAGAACGTTCCAGTCGTTGGCTTTGAAGAGGGAATCCCAATTCGCCTTGGAAGCGGCCGAAGGATAGAAGTCGCTGCCGTTGATCTTGGTGGGCAGGCTGTCCTGGTTTCCTCCGACAGTGATCCTCATATACGGATAATACTGGTTGACGCCCATATAGACCTTCACACGGATTGTGGTATATTTGGCCTTGTCTTCGTTGCTTATCTGATTCAGCATTATCTGCACATAACCGGAGCTTGAAGAAGTGCGCGCCGACATATCGTCTATGAAGACCTTGTTGCCAGAGTTCCCCTCATTCTTCAGAGGATTGTCCACAATGCCGAGAGCAGGATTGCCAGCGACGATATTGCCGGTTACGAAGGCAGGAACCGAAGTCAGATTCTCAGCGTCAAGGTACATATAGGTGAGCGCCACTTTCTCCGTGACGGTAAGGGTCCAGTTGTTGGTGGATTCCTCGCCGGCGGCATTGGTGATGCTGACCGAAACCGCAAAGGTTCCAAGCGACTCGCAATTGAAGGTGTAGCCGGATGCCGTGCCGACCTCACTGCCATCTACCTTCCAGGAATAGACTGCGCCTCCCGCACCGTGTTTGATGCTTGCGCTGAAAGCGACCTGGTCGCCCTGCATTGCGGATACGGCATCGTTCGCTGGAGTGTAAACCACTTCAAGAGGCATATCCTTGACGGTGATCGCCCACGTCTTGCTTGCAGTCATACCGTCGATATTCACTCCACTGTATTTGAGCGTATGGGCGCCTATCTCTTCTTCGGTAAAGGTCTTGCTGAAGGACAGTCCGGTGCTTGCCTCGACGCCGTCCAATTCCCAACTGTGAACAGTGCCCTTGTCCCCTCCCTTTATGGTGATGGAGACCATTACCTCATCTCCGATCACTGCTTCGAAAGCATCTTCGGGTTTGGAATACTCGACATCAAGAGGAATTCCGGCGACTACGACGGAATAGTTCTTCTCAACCTTGCCGAGATCGTTCGAGGCCACAAAATGA
Organism: Bacteroidales bacterium; assembly: GCA_017527415.1. Classification (GTDB taxonomy): domain Bacteria; phylum Bacteroidota; class Bacteroidia; order Bacteroidales; family UBA932; genus Cryptobacteroides. The sequence goes on from JAFXQA010000003.1 coordinate 67,778, forward strand.
ACCGTGGTGGTGCCCACCTTGGTGAATTTCCAAACAAGCGAAGGGGTGCTGGAGACTTTTTCGTCATCAACATACCAAGCCGTGGCTACGTTCGTACCCTCGACTATGGTAACCTTGAACTCGACCGCCTCGTCGACGGAAACGTTCAGGGTCTCCTGCTCCACGGAGAATTCCACTTTGGGCGCAGCAGGTTTCTGCTGGGCTTCTTCTCCCTGTTTCTGGCAAGATGCCAGGCCGGCAAGCAGCACAGCTGCAGCCAATATCAGTCTATATTTCATATTACTTGAAGAATTCAATGTTGTCGATATAAACCTTTCGGTTGTTCGTAGCATCGTCCCGTCCGGACACATTGCTTCCCGCTTCATTATACATCATACGGAAGGTAATGTTCTTGGTGTTGTCGAAGAAGGTCCCCTCGGGGAGACGGTATTCGAGCACTTCCCATTCACCCTGGAACTTGGGAGGAGTGACGGAAGGATACTTGGTGCCACCGTAATCTATCCTGGGATAGTACTTGTTGCCGTTCAGGTGCACCATAAAGCGGATTCCCGAGTACTCGGAAACGTCAAAGCCTGCCTGGGAAAGCATCTGGGCCGCCTTCATAGTGAAGTAACCGGACGTGCCACCGGAGCCGTTCACCTCGTCGCAGAGGCACTGCGCACTATCGTTGATGCCGGTCTTGTCGGGGTTCTCGACCAGGTGGATACCGGGCTGGTTTTCGTTGAGATTGAACCAGGGGCCGATAGTCTCTGCCTCGAAGTCGTCGAATAACCTTCCGGAAGATGTCACGCTGATCTTCCAGCTGCGGGAGACCTTCTCTTCCTTGGCATTTTCTCCCTCATAGCGGAGGGCGAACTCGCCCGCAACGGCAAAGTAGCGGCTGAACGTGGCGGCTTCTCCAATAAGCACATCGTCAAGATACCACTTATGCTGTATGCCGGTGCCGCCGAACAGTACGGAGGCGGTGATGGTCACGGTGCGGCCAGAGGTGATTGCAATGATTTCGTCGGGGTTAGAGAAGGATATCTCCAGGGGTCGCTCATTCGCCACAACGGTAAAGCTGTGTTCAAAAGAACCCTGGGTGTTGACGCCGCGATAATGCACGAGATAGTTGCGGGCCTCTTCCATCTTATATGTTCCAAAATAGGCCTCGTCACCGAGCACAACGCCGTCCACGCTCCACTCATGAGTCACGTTCGCCCCGTGTTCGACTATGGCCGCGACCTGGATGTATTCCAGTTGCAACCTGTTTACCACGGTAGAATCACCCACGGACAGATGAATGGACAGGATATCGGACACGTTGACCGTATAAGTATGGGTCACGGTGCCGGAGCCGTTACGGGCTTCGAAACGGACGCTGTACGTGCCGGGATTATCGAAAACATAGTCAAATGCCTGCGAACTGGAGATGAGCACACCGTCGATATACCAGGCGGTGGAGACTTTGTCGCCAGACACAACCTTGGCGCTGAAAGACACGGTCTCCCCGACATTGACGGAGATATTGTCGGAACTCATTGTGAACTCCACTTCGGGCTTCTGATATTCTACAGGTTGGGCTTCATCCGTGCTGCAGGCCGCGAAATATGGCAGCAGCAACAGGGCCAGAGCAGAAAGACGGATTATGGTTTTCATATTATTTACTCTGATCATAGAACCTTGCAAGATTATATGTGCATTCGTTGATTTCCCGCATCTGGGCAATCAAGGCATCGTAGCGGGTGCAGTCCCACTGCACAATTCCTTTATTGGAATCAACATTGGAAGAATCTGAACCCGGATTGGTAGGATCGTTGTCCATATAAGTAAACCACTGCCAGCCCACACAAACTCCGCTCTTCACCAACTGGTTGACGAAGTTCTGGTAGAAAAGCCCCCTGTCGTTCTGGGTCTTCACCACCCAGCCGGCTCCGGAAGTGTTGCCAAGCCCGGAATCCAATCCCTTGGTGTAGAACTCGGTTACCATAAAAGGTTTTTCAGCCCAGGCTTCCCAGTTGCGCATAACCGCCTGGTCGGGCTCCCAACGCTGATAATGATTGATCGAAACAACATCCACATACTTCCCTGCGACTTTGAACATTTCTTCATTCACGAGCTCGTGACCCCACTGATTGAATCGGTCGCCAAGGAACAGGTGATTGGGGTCGTACTTTTTGAGCGCAGCGCTGACCTTTTGTAAATAAACCTCGTAGCAATAGGCAATGAACGCCCTTTTGTCGGAGGTACTGGCATCGGAAAGGGTGCTTCCGCTCTTACCTTTGCGCTGGTCCAGCCACTCCTGGGCCTTTTGGTGGTTGATATGGGTGGAGGGCCATTTGGTCAGGCAATACTCCAGGGCATATTCCTTCCAGGGGATTTCGTTGTCGATAAAGTACCCTATCAGATACTTGTCGTTCTTATAGGTCGAGGCCTTGGAAATGACGCTTTCCACTTCCTGGTCGAAGCGTTCGTCGAACACGAACGCAAAATCATAGGGATATCCTTCAAATCCGGCTGCCTTGAACCCAGCGGCTTCGGCTCCGTTGCTTTTGAGCCAGCCGTTGTAGCTGCCCATAGGGCTGAGTATCACAGTGTAAGGCATAGGCTCCGGGATTCCCTTCACCACATCCACAGAAGACCAGGCACCCAGGGAATTGAAGCCCTGCTCGCGGAGGAAGGTGGTTTCCGCCTTGGCCCAGTTATAGTTGCTGCCGAACTTCTCCGTAATATTCGCTTTCTGCCTGTCGGAGCTGCCCGGAGAAAACACGGCCACTGCCTTGCTGAGGAAGATGTTTCCGAGAGGATCCACCAGCCACCAGCGCCCAGCTGCTTTCTGCACCTTGAAAAAGCCCTCGGCATTCCCCACGTTCATAATGGTCCAGCCGCCGTATTGGTCGACTCCAGGGTCGGCGGATGGGGTAAAACCGCTGATGCATTTCACTGTGTACGCATTGTAAGTGGTCCAGGACGTTGTCTCCACATTCTTCTTGCACTCGACTTTGTAAGGATCGAGCACATTGGTGGGCGGTGTTTCACCATTGTCGTCATCGTCGCCGGGATAAACCACCGGGATGACAACATCCTCGTCTTTATTCCCGTTGCAGGCTGACAAGGCAGACAATGCAGCCAGCGCAGCGATTGCCAATATGATGGTTTTTCTATTCATAATGCGCGCTGTTTTCGTCCTGCCACTCGTTCACGCCGTCACGAAGCCTGTTCCTGAAGGTCAAGGTGTCGTGGGCGTGAATGGTGTTGGCGCCGTTTGCATACTGATAGTTCAGGACTATCTTTCTGTCCTGCAGTAGTTTGGAACGGAGGAAACGGCTTTCGCCATCGGGCTGTACCGCATATTTGGCTCCAGCGACGGAAGAAATGGTGATGGAATCATCAGTTCCAAGGGTGAGTTTCATCTGAGCGGAAGAGCCGTTGAACTCCGAACCCACGGCATTTACCGTGAGGGCGAAAGGTTCTACGGTAGTGAGCGTCCACACAAGGTTATCGGCCTGGGGAATGGTCGTCTTGTAGACTTTTGTATCCACCAGATTGCCGCCGGCATCGTATTCTTCGGAGTATCCGCCGTGGTACCAGGTACCAAAAAGCATATTCTCGTAGCGCACTCCTATTACCGTACTCTCTTTGCCTTCGATAACGTCGGTGCCATTGCCGTCTACGATTACCAGAGGTATCACGTTTTTCGGATAAACCCTGCCCACATCGGCAAGGAAGGCCGCGGAATCGATTTTGACGACGACGGTCCCGAGGTGGCTACCTTTCCGGATGAGCACGTCTCCGGTATTGCTGCCTTCCGTTTCCAACTCATAGAGGCTCGCCGGAAGGGCGCTGATGGAAGGGACATTCTTCATCAGATTGGCAATGTACGAAAAGGTGTGGTTGCGCATCAAGGTCCAGGTGTCGTCGGTGACCAGGGAAAAGTCGGTGCCGATGCTGATATGACGGTCCTTGTCGTTGGAGATGGTGCCGCCGAGGGCGACTCCTGTCGAGAATTTCATTCCCTCGCCCACTATGACGCTGCGGACGTCTGTCTGGTTGGCAAATCCGCAAGCCACGGTGGAGTAGTCTCCTACATAGCTGTCATAGCACGAAACCGCGCAGGCAGCGACGATGGCAAGTATTATTATTCTTGATTTCATATTCTTTTCTCCTTTTATCTGGTCCAATTCTCCCATCCCTCATTCTGCACAAGGCCAGGCACATTCAGCATTTCCTTATAGGGGATTGGAAGGTAGGCCGAGGTAAATGAGCGGTCCTCGATGACAGTGGAATAATCGTAAGTGAATCCTGCGCCGGACTTGCTTATCGAAGGACGGTACAGGGTCTTGTTGAGATCCGCGAGAGTGGTGCTCCAGCGGCGGAGGTCGAAGAACCACTGCCCCTCGAAGGCTGTTTCGATGCGGCGCTCGTTCCTGAGGAAGCGGTCGAAGGCCTTTTCGCCCAGGAGGGAAACCTGATCAAGATAAGGATCTTCCTCGATACCGGTTTCACCATCGTAGGTGCTGCGGCTACGCAGCCAGGAAATAGCCTCCTTCGCACTGAGCCCCTCGACGGTGCCCGTGGGGCCGGCGATATGGTTGGCAGCTTCGGCATAACAAAGCACCATATGCGTCCAGCGGATCAGGAATTTGCTGTGTGGCATACGTCCGACGGTGCTTTCAGACCAGTTCAAACCCTTATAGACGAACTTCTTGATATGGTAGTTCGTGCGGGAGTTGGTGCTGGAAGCTTCCGCCTCGTCTTTTCCGCCGTCCCAGTTCTCGAAGGTATAGGTCCTGCTCGAAGATCCTGTGGTGATGGTGCGGTTGTTATAGAAAATGTTGCTGTAGAAGCGGGGATCGCGGTTGATGTAGGGATCCTGGTCGTCGTAGGCATAAGTGGGAGACTGCCCGAGAGGGTATCCGTCCGCCATACCAAAGGCATCCACGAAATCCTGGGTGGCGCCCATAGTGCCGTCGCCCTGGAAGCCGCCAGGATAGAACATCTTCTCCATCGCCTCGGAACCAGAATTATAGCGGGAACCGAAGACGATTTCGGGACTGTTGGGGTCGAACCAGTTCACGGCGTTCCTGCGGTTGAATCCGCCGCTCACGCCGGCATCCACGTTCTTCTTGAAGTCCATCACTTCCTTGGCATACTTGGCGGCCATCTGCCAGCGGGTCTTGTCCCCGGTGGGGTTGAAGCGCGGGCTGGCCCAGGTCTGATAGACAAGGGCCTTCAGGGCCACGGTGGTAATGCCATCCATCCTTCCCCAGTTGCGTGAGCCAAGAACAGTGAGGTCGTTGGCTTCGGCCACCAGAAAATCGCGGTGGGCGAGAGGAAGATATTTGTAGGCGGAGTCGCAGTCGGCAAGGATCTGTGCCACACACTCGTCGTAGGAGTTGCGGGTAAAGCCTTCTCCCCACTCTTTCACCGGTTCGGTCAGGATGGGGAATCCGAGCAGTTCTCCGTTGGTGCCACGGCCACCGAATTTCTGGAGAAGATCCCACTCAAACCAGGCGCGGAGGGCATAAGCCTCGCCCCAGAGCATATTAGAGAGGAGTTCGTCCAGATGGCGGTCGAGCATATAGCGGATTTTGCGGCCGGCTCCATCCTTAAGGAAGAGATTGGTGTTGTATATTCCCTGATAGTCCCTGGTCCAATAGGTCTGGAAAGGATTGTTGTCAGGAGCGTTCACACCTATCGCCATACGGCTGATGGCATCGGTCTTGGATGTGCGCACCGCATTGTCGGTGAGGCAGTCCAGGTAAGCACCTTCGTTGTTGTTGTAATTGGTGGATATCCATTCGTAGCACTCTCCAAGCAGGCCCTGCATAGCGGTAGGGCTCGACACTACATACTCTCCGTCACGGATTGCTGAAGGATACGGGTCCAGGAATCCGTTGCAGGAAACAGCGGCAAGAACCGTCATTGCGGCGATTACCACTCTTTGTATAGTATTCATTTTCATCGCGTACATCAGAATGTCATTTTAAGTCCGACGGTGAAGGTTTTCATAAGAGGATAATTGCTGATTCCGGAGCCCAGTGCCTCGGGATCCACATCCTCTATGCCAGACAAAGTGAGAAGGTTGTTGGCTCTGGCATACACCCTCACGCCACGCACGACTTTTCCGAGTCTGTGGGAAACGGGGATGTTGTAGCCGAGCTCCACGCTCTGCACTTTGAAGAAGGATCCGTCTGCAAGCCAGCGGGACGATGCCTGGAAGTTGTTGTTCACCTTGTTGTAGGTGAGCCTCGGTGCCGCAGGATCGTTAATGTGCCGCAGAGTGTAATTGGAGTAGTTGTTGTCGCCCCAGCCATTCCAGAACCAACTGTTGGTCAGCTGCACCTCATAGAAGGCGCGGAAGGTGCCGAGAACGGCAAGGTCGAAATTCTTCCATCCAAGATTCAAGTTCAAGGCGCCCAGGAGCTTAGGCGTGGCATCGCCTATCACGCAGGCATCGGAACTGTCGACATAGCCGTCACCGTTCATATCCTGATACTTGAAATCGCCCGCCTTCAACTCATCGTCGAAAAGCTGGGGGATGGTGAGAGTCTCGGCATCCGTGGCAAACTGCCCCAGATACTTGAGCCCCCAGATCGCGCTGGCGGATTTGCCGACACGGGTGCGGTAGAGCTCCGCATAGGGCAACTCGTCGATCTTGAGGATCTTTGAGTCTTGTGCCGCAATCCATCCGCTCACGCCATAACTGAAGTCTCCCCTGCGGTCTTTCCAGGAAGCGCTGAGCTCCAGTCCGCTGCGGAGGTTCGTATCGTAGTTCTGGTAGAAGGATCCAGTGGAAATGCCGGCTACGAGGGGCACCGCATTCGACATCTGGGTGATGATTCCGTCCTGAATGAATGCATAGGCGGTAAGTGCCACATCCAGCTTCCTTTCAAAGGCGGAGAGGTCGAAGCCACCTGATATCTCCTTGCGCTTTTCGAGTCGCAGATTGGGATTGCCAAGCATACTTACGTAGGTCCTGTTCACGTTCGCGCTGGTGGTGCTGCCGAACCACTGGTTGGTGGTGTACGGGCCGAATTTCTGGCCGCTGTTGTTCCAGGAATAGTTGTCTACGTCGCGGTTGGCGCTGGTGCGGGAGTCGTAGTTCAGGGAACTAAGTTGCAGGCGCAGTTTCAAGAAGTCGATTGCCGGGATGCCCTTGAAGAAGTCCTCTTCCGAAACGATCCAGCCGAAACCGACCGAAGGAGAGAAGGACCAGGCGTCCAGCAGGGAGTATGTGCCGTGCTCGTTCAGGGCTGCCTGAACAAGGTAGCGGCCCTTGTAGGAGTAGGCTCCGTTGAAACCGAAATTCATCTCGCGCCTGTGCTCGGTTATGAACTTCTGACTGCGCTTGGTAATCATATAGTCAGCCGAGAGCGAAAGGTCGTGATCGCCGAAACTGCGCGCCCAGTCGAGCTTCTCCACAAAGTAGAGGCGGTTCGAGTAGTAATCGAGCAGTTTGGCGTTGCTGGACATTTCCTTTACGGAGTGGCTCGAACTCTGGATGGGAATGACGGTAGGGTCACCGTTTTCGTCGAGGGCTTCGGTAATAATGTATGCCGCGTAGTCCTCTGCTTGTCCGATACGCACAAGGTTCGTGGAGCCGTAGGCTGCGTAGGTTCTGGACTTGAGCCCCTTGGTCATGAAATCCATATCCGTATCGAGGCGGAAGTTGAACAAGGCGTTTCTCACGGTTTCGGTGTAGGATCCGTTTTCAAGGATATTCGCAATGGGGTTCTGCGTGAACTTTGAGGTTACGGCATACCAGGGGAATTCCAGATCTTCGGAATTGTCGGCATAGACAGGGAACGCCAGCCGGGGGATAGTGGTGACGTGGCCGAGTATCGAGGGAAGCTCGAACGCGCTCAGCGTGGTGTTCGACGATTCGTCGGTGCTGGTGTAGTTCGCAGAGTATCCATAGTTGTTGGATTTGCGGATTCCTATCGACGAGATTATACCGAATGCCGCCTTCATATACTTGTTGAAGCGGACGTCCAGGTTGCCGTGGAGATTTACGTTGTTGTAGTTCGATTCGGGGCCTATCTTGTAGATGTCGTCCTCGCCGGTGTATCCGAGATATGCATAGTATTTGACTATATCGTTTCCGCCGCCGGAAGAGAGCCCCGCCTTGGTGTAGGACATAGTATTCTTGAACAACATCGAATTGAAATCCACTGCGGGATGAAGCAAGTCATAGGCGTCTCCGCGGAGATACTGGTTCACGTCATCCTGGGAATAGAGCATAGCCAGGCCGCTGTTCGAGCGTGCCAGGTTGTTAAGCTGAGCATACTGCGCAGCGTTCACGAAACCGGGCATTCTGTCCACCACGTTCACACCGCTCTCCACGCTGACGTTGAGATAGCGGTCGTTATAGGCGCCGCTGCGGGTCTTGATGAAAACGATGCCGTCGGCGGCTACCGGGCCATACATAGTCTTCTCCAGACCGTCGCGGATAATGGTAACCGACTCGATCTGTTCTGGATCGAGGGGCATCTCATTGATCTGCACGGGCACATCGTCCACCACATACATCACCTGGCGGCCGCGAGCCGTTACGCCTATCGCCGTCGAAGCACCGTACTGGCCGATATGTTCCAGGGGGCTCATACCAATCTGTCCGTAGTTCTCGCGGACCTCGACACCCGGCAGCACCCCGGTAAGGGCGTTGCGTATGTCGGCGGATGAATACCGCGCAAGTTCGTCTCCGCTGATGGTGACGGTGGATCCGACCGAGAAACGCTTTTTTAAAGAAGTATACGGGAGTATGATGTCGTCTTTGTCGCCGGCGAAAAGCACATCCGGCACAAGCACGACCGAGTCGGAATCCACCAGCACGCTGGCGCGGATAGCGACCGCCTTATATCCTCCCTTGCTGACGGTAACTACATCGAAGACCTGGCAGCTGACGCTGACGCGGCCTTCGGAATCTGTAGTGTACCGGCTCAGGCCTTCGCCGATGGTGACATCGGCATTGCTGACGGGCTCTCCCGCCGAGTCCACGACCGTGAACTTGATGGCAACCTGCTCAGCAGCCTTCTTCTGTGCGAATGCAGGGATGACTGCAATCGCTAAAAGGAGCATTGTCAAAATCTTTTTCATTGTCTTTGCAGGTTAAATGCTACCATTCCATTTTGGGGACATAATTCGACATCTTGAGGAGATCGTCGTTGCGGAAGCGGAACCAGTACATACCGTCGTTCTTCCAGGCTATCTGCCTGTTGGCGGGGAGCGCAAAACGCTCATACTTGAATCCCGTAGGATAGTCGACCGAAGTGGCAACCTTGGTGGCACGCATTCCGTAGAGGGTGGAACGCCCGATCTGCGGAGCGTCCATCCAGCGGCGGATATCGCACCAGTAGTGATTGCCCTCGAAGCAGAGTTCAACCGTCCGTTCGTTCTTGATACGGTCCCGGAAATCGTCCTTGGTGCCGGTGAATTCTGCAAGAACTGCAGGCATCTCGACGCGTTCGCGGATAGTGTTGATGGCCTCAACCGCCGTGATGGTGGCGGAAGGAGCCTTTCCGTCCGGTCCCCAAGCCTCGTTGGCGGCCTCGGCATAGTTGAGGTAGATTTCCGCCAGACGGATGATGGGATCCGTAAGGATTACGTTCTGGTTACCCTTGTTGGAGAGGGGGCCGGTACGTTTGCGTTCATAGTAGAAGGTCTCGGAAACGCCGTCGGTGGCACCCTGGGGATAGGCCAGAAGGGATCCGCTGGGCTTGCTTCCATCGGCATTGATGTAGATGGAGGCGGGGGTGTATCCCTGGAAGGTGCAGCCGTTGTACACCACGCAGTTTTCGAAGCGGGGATCCCTGTTGGAGTAAGGGTCCTGCTCGTTATACTTGCCGGCGGCTGTCGCTGCGGCACGTTGGGCCTCGGTATTCAGGGGCCATCCGTCCGCAGTTTCAAACTTGTCGACGAAGTTCTGGGTGGGGCACTGCGCTGCGGCATAGGCGTTGTTCGAGAAGGGATACCCCACGAACGACTGTATGGTTGCAGCATTGTAGTTGGTAGTGCTTCCGGTGGAATATGCCCAGAGCTGCTCGTTTGTATAGCGGTTTCCGTAGAAATTCTTGGAATAATCGGCCTTTGGGAGGAGCTTGTATCCATTCGCGAGCGCAACGTTGAGCGCTACGGCACAGGCTTCCGCGGCATCCTCCCAGCGCTTGGCATCTCCGCCCGGATTGTTCAGAGGACTGGCGGCATAAAGCAGCACGCGCCCCTTCATCGCAAGAGCGGTGGCGCCATTAGGCTTATCCTGATTGGGATCGGCAAGGTTGCCTGCTCCCGATGCAGGATCACGGCGAACAACTCCGGCCTTATCGAGATATTCATAGGCGGTCTGATAGTCGGCAGCGCACTTGAGAAGGAACTCATAATCCTCTTCAGGGGCGATATCCCATTCGTCGTTGGCGCCGAGCACCTTGTCGACATAAGGGAGGGATCCGTACATACGGAAAAGCTCAAAGTGGCAGAATGCGCGCACGAAGTAGGCCTGGCCGATGAGGTCGTTGCGTTCCGCCTCGGTGCAATCCTGAATCTGCGAGGCCTTTTCTATGGCCATATTGCAGACACGGATGCACTTCCAGCTGTTCGGGACTTTGGCATTGAGCGGATAGTTTGCATCCGCCTCAGCGTAGCCTATCCACTGGGTGGCATCGGCGCCGTTTCCTAGTTTGATCGACTGGGCGCGCTGTATGCGCGATTTGTCGCACATATCCGTAAGCTCTTCAAGCGTCAGCTTCTGGCTGTTCATACACCAGTGCAGAGGATAATGGCAACGGATGTTGAAATTGGATCCTCCATACACGGAGTAGAAATAGTTCTTGAAGTTGGCATACTTCGTAAACACTTCAGCCTCGGTAAGGCCCGCATTGGGGGCCTTGTCGAGGTATTCATTCAGACAGCTCGTGCCTATTGCTGCGGCCGAGATGATAAGAACCGAGTTCAGTATAATCGATTTGATCTTTTTCATATCCGAGATGTCTTAGAATGTGAGCTGAAGGCCAAGTTTTACAGTGCGCATCTGAGGATATTCGCCCCAGACCAGATACTTTTGTTCGGGGTCGCCCTCGAGCAGGCCGGTGAAAGTCAGCAAGTTATTTGCTGTCAGATAAGCCTTGATGGATTCGACACCCATTACCTGCTTGATTTTAGGGGTCATCCACACATAGCTGATATTCAGTTCTTTCAGGCGGAGGAAGTCGGCGTTACGCCAGGAATGGCCAAGAAGTTTGGCATTGTAACCGCCGGTGGTTGCACTCTCGTTATACCCGGACCAGGCAAGGTTGGAAAACGATGTGGCGGAGTAGTGAACCGTGGCGTGGGTGCCGGAGGTATGGCCGGGCGACCAGTAATCCACAGAAGAGGTATGGAGGCGGTAGTTGCCTTTGTAGAACTCCCACTCATACATCTGGTCGAAATTCACATATTTGCCTGCATATCCCTGGAAAAGGATGTTCACGTCCAGGCTCTTCCAGCGGAAGCCGGCCTTGACTGCGTAAGCGATGGGCGGATAGAGCGAACCCGCCATACGGGTGAGGTCGTCCTTGTCAATAATGCCGTCCGCGGTATAATCGAGGAACTTGTAGTCACCCACTACCACGTTCCCTACGTTTACGGGAAGGAAGTTGGAGTGGATGTCGTCGATGGATGTGAGGATTTCACCGTCAATCAGGTATGCGCCGCTCGTCTGGGAACCCAGAGGGGTGCCGACGCGCTTCTGATGCTCGAGCGAGAAGGGAGCATCGTCATAGGCAAGGATGCGGTTCTCGTTGAAAGAGAAGTTGCCGCCCACGTGGAAGCGGAAATCCTTGTTGATGCGCTTGGTGTAGTCGGCTTCGACCTCGATTCCGTGCTTCTTGATAGCGCCCTTGTTGAGCTCTTTTGAAGAGTTGCCAACCCACATCGGAGTGTTGTTGTTCACCGAGATGAGCATCTTGTCGCGGTGCTCGTCGAAGAGGTCTACGCTCACGGATAGGTCTCCGTTGAAGAATCCCATTTCGATACCGAGATCGCGCTTGAGAGCCTCCTCCCACTGCACGAACAGATTGGCGCCCTTGTCCTCAACTATGTATCCGTTCGAGTCTTTGCTGAATTCGCTCATGTAAAGCCAACGGTTGTTGGCATAGTCGCTACCCACGAGACCTTCTGAAAAACGGAGTTTGAGCTTGCTGAACACTGGTTTTAGGGGCTCGAAGAACTTTTCTTCGGAAACCACCCAGCCGATTGCTCCGGAAGGGAAGAAACCGAAGCGGTTTTCGGGCGAGAAGCGTTCGGACCCGGTGTAACCCATATTGAATTCCACCAGATACTTGTGTGCGAAATCGTAGGTGACGCGGCCGACGAGAGCCTCATTGTAGTACGGGAAATCAGACCCTTTGTCCTGCTCCTGTCTGTTGAAGAGGAAAAGCCCGGTGACGTTATGTCTGCCAAAAGTGCGGTTGTAGTTCAGCGACATATCGTAGTAAAGGTCCAGATAGTACCCTCCTTGCAGGTTGTTCTCGGCCGTGGTATAGAGCGGGGGCTCCACATAGTAGAATCCGTCGGTGCCGGTGCGGCTCCAGGGATTCTCTCCCGTGCCGATCTTGCTGAAGTTCAAGAACCAGCTCGGACGGTTGTACTGGGTGGTGAGGGTGCTATATTTATAATAGGTACTCAGAGACACCTTCGCCTGGACCGAAAGGCCCTTGGTGATGAAGTCCAGATTCTGTTTCGCGATGATATCGGAGAAAATCTTGGTATCCGTGAGCTGGATGAAACTTCCCTTCATCAACTGATAGTAAGGATTGCCGGTGGTCTGGTCGGCCTCGCTCATCAGGCGCGCGCCCGATGCGTCGGGATAATCCAGGTCCGGGACCTCCTCAAGCACCCAGGAAGGATAATACATGGGGTATTTTGTGGAGGAACTACCGAAGATATACTTCCACATTCCCTCGTCACCATCCTGAGGGACAGGCTTGTTCTTGATTCCGATGTTTCCGCCGAGCTTGAACGAGACCAGCGTACTGCGGGTGACGTTGAAGTCGAGGTTGGTGCGGAAGTTCACGCGGTCGTAGGCATAGCTGGAGTCCACCTTGCCATCATTGAAGCTCTTGAACAACGAGCCCTCGTGCCAATATCCCACGGATGCGAAATACTTCACGAACCTGGTGCCACCCTGAATGTTGAAGTTGGCGTTCTGGGTGTTGGAAAACGCGTTGGTCAGTTCACCCAGCCAGTTCACGTCGGGATAGCGTAGCGAGTTGAGCTTTGAGGATGGAGAATGGTATTCGGCCAGGGCTGCATCGGAAATGAGTCCGGTGAAGTTCTGGTCGTTCATCATAGCGTCGTTCATCGTGGTCATCGTCGTGTAGGCGTCCACGTGGCGGGCCATATTGATAGGGTTGGAGAAACCGGAAGAATAGGAAACATCCATCTTCGGTTTACCCTCCTGCCCGTTCTTGGTCGTTACTATGATTACGCCGTTCGCTCCCTTGGCACCGAACACTGCGGTTGCAGATGCGTCCTTGAGAACGGAGATATCGGCAACCTCGTTAGGGTCGATGGACGCGAAGTCACGCTCCACGCCGTCCACGAGCACCAGAGGGCTGGACCCATTGAAGCTGGATACGCCGCGCACGAGGATTTCGGCATCGTTCTGGCCAGGCTGGCCGCTGGTTTGTATGGTAACCACACCTGATAGTTTACCGGCAATGGCACTGGTGATGTTGGAAACACCAGTTTCCACCAGGGCATCGCCTTTGACGGAGGTTATGGCTCCCACGACGCTTTCTTTGCGTTGGGTGCCGTAACCGACCACAACGACCTCGTCCAGGACTGTGGTATCGTCGCTGAGGGTGACGTTGATCACGTGCTGCTTCCCGACGGTGCGCTCGACGCTGGCGTATCCCATACAAGAGAAGATGAGCACGTCACCTTCCCTGGCTTGTATGGTGTAGCGCCCGTCAAGGTCCGTTATGGCGCCGTCCGTAGTCTTGCTGACCACGATTCCGGCACCGGGAACCGGCCCGAGAGCATCTGTCACGACACCCGTCACGGTCACTTTGCCCTGCGCCCACGCACCACTGCTGGAAGCAAGGATGCCTCCGGCAATAAGTGCAAGGGTCAGAAGGTGTCTGAGTTTTATGTACATATATAATTACTATTTGATTACAAAAGCGACATCGTCCCAATGGACAATGAGATTGTATCCGTCTCCTGTCTTTAATGGACCGTCATCCCAATTGACAAAGTTGCGGATCCTGACAGACTCGAGCCAGCCCCAACTGGTCTTGGCGCTTCCATCTTCAAACTGGTCGTAGTCCCACTCGAGTTCATTCCAGTCATTCGCCCTGAAAGCCGCGTCAAATTCATCTTTAGTTGAAATCGCCGTTCCGTTCAAACGAGCGGGATGCTGTTTTAATCCGGAAACGCCAGCCCCGGTGCCCCAATACATTTTAGGATAATATTTCAAATCCGCATTTCCAGAGTTGATTTCTCCCCAGTACATTTTGATTCTGAACGTTTTGAAGAACTTGCGGAAAGACCTGTCACCATTGGATATAGGGAACTTAATCTCATTGATATTGAAATCAATATAACCGGATGTGGTTGAACTCGCTGAACGAGTGTGCATATCCAATCGCATAACTTTGGAACTGGGATTGTATGCATTAACCATCGGATTATCGATGACTGAAATACCATCGTTTCCGAAATACTCATTAGCGTATGAAAAACCATTTTCGAAAGAACTGTAGATATATTCCTTTGTCTTTCTAAGGACGCCCAGATTATAGACCTTTCCAGCTTCGAGAGTTATTTCTGCTCCTGAAGCAGCGCGACCTATATAATTTCCGGAATAGGTCATTTTCAAATCAACCCCTTTAGAAAGATAGGCGGGAAGTACCGGGATATAATAAACACCGGGCTCATAATAACTTGCGGAGTTCAAAGTAACGGTATGCGGAGATGAGGTGTCAGCAGTTACCGTGACCGCAGGTTCGGAAGAAGTCATATCCACATCGAAAGTCCCGGTAAGAGACCCATTCAACTCTGAAGCCCTGTTGAAAACGTCAACTGTTTTCAGATCAGTCATCCCGGAAGGAACTGTTATCTTCAGCAGCGCACATACGCTGTTAAACTCAAGAGTATTATCTGTTGTTTTTGCAACAAATACTGCCTGCTGGGAAGCGAATCCTCCGGCAACAGGGGAGGATGTCTTGGCTAAAACGACATCTTTGATTACCCCTTCATCGATAGTTGCCGATGAGCTGTATGGGAAAAGTGCATAGAATGTTGCGGCATCAACATCAGCGGCATCCATACTTCCGGTAAAAGTGGCGACGGAACCGCCTTCTGTGGTCGTAAACTCATAATTATTCCCGTTGGCAAAGATCGAAATCCTATCTCCAGCGGAGAATGCAACATTACGGAATTCATCCATGGCAACTTTAGTCAAATCAGAAGATGCGGTAAAGGATACCTCGACAAGATCCGCCTTGTTATCTTCG
Source organism: Bacteroidales bacterium (assembly GCA_017527415.1). GTDB lineage: Bacteria > Bacteroidota > Bacteroidia > Bacteroidales > UBA932 > Cryptobacteroides. The sequence continues at coordinate 83,251 of JAFXQA010000003.1, forward strand.
ACTGTCTGTTCAGGCTGATCGGCAATAATTGAGTCTTCTCTTGCGAACTTTTCACAAGCAGAAAGCAGTATGGAGGATATGGCAATTAAGTATAATATCTTTTTCATAAGCATTGACAATTAATTACCAAACAGGCCATAATCGGTTTCGCCAGAATCGAAAGGATTGATGGAGGCATTTTTTGATGCCGTTACACACATCGCCGCCTCCGCGGATAATTCATACTCCACGCATTGGGGAGTAATGTATGTTTTGAAAGATTTCATGCTACCAGGCTCCAAGGACTACATCATCGTAATTTTCTGCGGCAACTCCGTCGGTTATATCCAATACAAGGAGGGAAGCCTGAAGGATGGCATTATCAGTAGAGATTTTTACAGTCTCTGCTTTAGGCTGTATATATTGCGTCTTTTTCATATCTCTGTCTTATTTAATGTATTCCATATCGTCGATAAGCATAATGCGGGTTCCAGTGGTTGCATTGTCTCCGGAAATGGTAGCGAAGGGAGTAATCTCCATCCTCCAGGTACCAGCGCAGTTGGATGTCCACTGAAGGACATTCCACTCGCCGGGCTTGATCAAACTTGCCCAGGTTTCAGCATTCTGGGGAGTAAAATCCTTCCCGTTGACCTTGTCCGGAAGGCGCTTTACATCTGAAACGTCTCCAACTTTTCCTCCATTGACGTATGCCCAGGGATAGTATATGGCAGCATCTGCTGCATTGTTGTAGCGAATCTTCATCTTGAAGGCTTTCGTTCCATCCCTGAAACCATTAGAATAATCAGAATTCTGAGTCTTCAAAAGGAAGTAGCCTCCTTTATTCTGGTCGGCATCTGAAGGGTCCTGCGCACTGGCATCAACCTTGACAACCTTGTTAGAAGCATTGATAATTTCCTTTGAAGGGTTATCGACTACTGTTAAAGAAGTCCCTTCAGTATTAGAATAACCATTATTGTAATTTGCCCGGAGCGTTCCGTCCTCATTGTCTGCCAGCATCACCTCATTCAATGTGACTTCAGGCATATTTACCATTGTCCCGCGACCAATAGTTATTGCAGATGTAGAGGTGGTTTTGCTAGCAATCATATCCCAATTGGCTTTCTGGGCCGAGATTCTTGTAGTAGTATATGTTCCAACGGGAACAGGGAAATTCACAACATAAACATTGCCGATACCATCTGCAGGGGCGTTTACCTTGAGATTGAAGTCAGAAGTTCCTCCGGAGGGTGAAGCGGTAATCTGAGGATTAGCCTCATTCATATCCACATCAAAATCTCCGAAAAGAACATTGTCGGAAGAGCGAAGACGAAGGAACCCGACTGTGTTGGGCACATTATACACCGTGATTCTAAAAAGCCCGTCCAGCTGCTTGAACTGGATGGTGCCGGAACCGTTGTATTTGGCAGCCATGTGGCTCTTGGTTACGCCCTCAACCCAATCCATAGTCTGCGGCTGATTATAGGTCAGGTGCTTGGTAGCAGGATCATAAGAATGACCGGCACGGTAAGGATACACGGCAGGACCCTCAACGGTAACTCCTGCTTCGAGCTCTGCGGTAAAAACTGCAGTATTCTTGCCGGCTTCGCCGTCTTTGAGGGAGAATTTTGTGAACTGTCCGTCGGAAGTCCACACTCCGATTTCATCTCCGGTCGCCCAGGTAAAAAGACCGGCATCGGTAACTGTTGCTTTTACACCATCTCTTGAAATGGACGCGGTCAGACTGACCACCCTGTCATGAGAAGCAGAATCTTCTGCTTTTTCGCATCCGAGAACCAGCAGGGAAAACGCTGCGAATGCAATAAGAATTGGTTTCTTCATTTTGTATTTTTTTAATGATAATTAGTTTCAATGTTCTGCAAAAATATATATGCTCACATATGCGCACAAGAAAAAGACCCCTACAAAACTACAACATCTTGTGTTTTTACCTAATTTTCTTATATTTGCGTAACGATTATGAGAAGACTCTCCATTCTGTTCTTCCTGGTTGCCAGCCTTCTTTTCTGCCCTGTTACGGGGGCGGACAACAACTTTTTGGGGCTGCGGAAGGTCGAAAAGATGAGTGATTCCGAGGGCCTTATTTCGGAATCCCAGGTATGGAGCGTGGTATGCGGCGACGCGCCTGTCACCTATTTCGCAACCAACGACGGTTTGTTTTCTTTTGACGGCGGGCGTCTGCGCAGACACTTCGACAGAAGGGTTGTCACGCTTAGGTCGCTTGCTCTCGACAAAGATTCCGGCCGCCTGTATTCTGCTGGAAACACCGGCTTTGGGTGGTGGGAGCGCGACGGGTTCGGCGGGTATGAGTACCACCCGATAGAAACCGACGACTATGCAATCATCAATCAGGATTTCTGGAGGGTCTGCATCGCGGCAAATGGTGACATCTTCTTTCAGAGCAGTAACAGGATTTGCGTTTTCTCCCCCGCCAGCGGAGAGATACGCACTCTGCATCCGGCCGGGCAGTTCCGCTATATGTTCGAGGTCGACGGGCGCATCCTGGTTCAGGACGAAGACAGTCTTTATCGGGTGAGAGAGGATCTATCCACAGAACTTGTCTGCCGCACCGGCGACAGAATTATGAATATTGTATCAATCGCCGGGAAAAGCATAGCCGCCCTTGAGAGAACAGGGCTGATGGAGCTCGGGGATAACGGCCTTTCTCCTTTGGATGCCGGGAGCAACAAGATTCTTTCAGAGGCAAAGATCCTTTCTTTGGCGACCTATGACGACAGTCATCTAATTGTGGGTACCACCCAGGGAGGTTTTTTCATTACAACGGCTGAGGGTAAGATCTGCAATAAAAGAATGCGTTTCCAGCAGACGGGAAATGCCACCGTGCTTGCGCTGGCAAGGGATGGAAACGGTGATATCTGGCTGGGTATGGAGGCCGGTATCGCCAGGGCTGACGGCAGTTCGATGGATTATTATCTTCAGGACTCCAGACTCGGGCGGGTCCGCGGAATGGTCAATTTAGAGAATGGGGCGCTACTCGTCGGTTCCAACAAAGGCGCATTTATCTACAAAGATGATTCCTTCCTTCCGGTTCCAGGCACGACTGGGTCGGTCTGGAATGTCGCCAAGATAGACGGAGTACCATATATCGCCCACGACCAGGGACTGTTCGCTCTGGGCGGATGCTTCAGAGCCAGGCCGGTATACACTGGAGCAGGCGTTATGAGCATCGTGCAGTGCAATACAGACAGAGACGCCTATATCTGCGGCACATACGACGGCCTGATTCTTCTCCGGAAAAAGGCAGGGGAACTGTCGTTTATCTCCAGTATCTCGAATTACGATGGCTTTTGCCGCAGTATGCATATGGACGACCGCGACAGGCTGTGGATACGCGATAGCCACAAGGGTTTTATACGCCTCTCTCTCAGCCCGGGTTTTACAAAGGTAGAAGACAGGAAGGATTTCAATCTGGTAAGGGATGAAAGCGACCGCGTCTTCACTGTCGACACAAATGGCGATATCCTTTTCTGCTGCAATCGGGATGCATACCGCATAGACTATGGCACGGGGGATCTGGTCCGGAGCGAGCAGGACGACTGGATTGCGGAGGAGTTCGAAAATATGGATCCGTTCCTGCTGGACGACGGTGCATACGCTTCCGGCCTGCTTAACGGGCTGCGCATCCATTACGGCCCGCGTATCATCGAGGAAAACCTTTATATTTCCGAGGTGGATCTGCTCGGCGCCAATGGCAATAAGGCTGCCGCGGTCGACGGATCAAGGATAAGGGTTCCGTTCAGTATGAACTCCGTCCGCGTGTACCTGGCCGGGAATTTCAACGGCAATCTTGTAGATTACTCGATGGATTCCAAGGAGTGGGGAACGGCCCAGGTCCGCGAGGCCGTGCAGTTTTCTTCAATACCCTTCGGCAAACACACGATATTCTTCCGTCTCCCGGGAGCATCTCAGGCCACCTGCTCGCTGAACCTGCATATCCTCCGCCCGTGGTACCTGGCCGGCTGGACCATCCTCACATACCTGGCCCTGATTGCCGGAGCAATACTCATCGTGAGGGCATACTACCGCAGAAAGACAGAACGTCTGAGGCTGAAGGCAGAACTCAAGACAAGAAGCGAGGAACTCGCGAACATCAGTTTCAATAAGGCCCAGCGCAACAACCAGCTTAACGAGATCAGGAAGATGCTTACGTCCGCTGCCGCTATCAGCAGACCGCAAGATCTGGCTAGGGCCTCGATGAAAACCGTCCAGTTGATCGACAGCTACCTGCAGGATGAAGAGGACTGGGAGAAGTCGGAAGAATACTTCAACGTCATTTATGATGGTTTGCTGGAAAAGCTAAAAAACGCCCATCCCGGCATCTCCAAGACCGATATGAAGATTTGCGTTTACACAAAACTCAACCTTTCCACAAAGGAGATTGCAGACATAATGAACATTTCGGTCCGGAGCGTGGAGATGGCACGTTACCGCCTTCGAAAGCGCCTTGGTTTGCCGCCCGGCCAGGATATCAATCTTTTCCTCAAAGAAGTTTGACGTTCTGCAAATTGATGCTCCCTGGGCTGAAGACTGTCAAATCTATCTCGGCCTTCTTCTCCGTGCAGAAAAGGGTGCAGTCGCTGATGCTGATGTCGTGGATCATCTGTGCTGTGCCTTTGGCGGCTATGCCGATGCGGGCGTCGCGGCAGACAACGTTACTGATGCTGATATCGGTGAATTCCGGGAGGAAGTCCTGCGCTGTGGAAGCCTTGCCGTCCGTACCCACCGGCACATCCACGTAGGAGGTCTCGAAGACTATTGCCTGGTCCCGGATGTCGCTCATGTAAATATCTGATATTCGGATTCTTGCGGTCTTGCCACCCCGGCCGGGAGCGCTCTTGAAACGAAGCCCGGTGTCGGTGCCGGAGAAGCTGTTGCCGCAGACCACTATGTCCTCTATGCCGGCAGAGAATTCCGAACCGATTACGAAGCCGCCGTGGGCGTGGAAGACGGTATTGTCCCGTATCAGCACGCGGGCCACCGGGGGATATTTCAGGGCCGCGGGGCCGCCGCCTGCTTTCAGGCAGATGCCGTCATCTCCCACATCTACCTTATTGTTTACTATCAGCACATCCTGGCAGTACATCAGGTCGATGCCGTCGCCATTCTGGGCATTCCAGGGGCAGCGGACGGTGACTCCGTCGATAATCACCTGCCTGCAACGGGTAGGAACGATATGGAATTTGGGGGAGTTCTGGATGGTTACTCCTTTGACCAGCACGCGCTCGCAGTCGGTCAGGCGTATCATGTGCGTGCGCATCTTCTCCTGGGCCTTGTAGTCCGGAGCTATATCTTTCTGTGTCTTGAGGCCGAAAGGATACCACAGTTTGCCGCCGTCCGCTTCGGTGCCACCCATACGCCTGAAGTCGTTCCATTCCGTGTCGCTGACCTTGCCGCGCTTGACGGCCCTCCACCACTCTCCGTTGCCGTCGATAATCCCCTCGCCAGTGATGCTGATGTCGTGGCGCTTGCTGGCGCTGATGCAGGGCTGCACCTTGCCGTCCTTAAGATGGGCGCTGCGGTCCGGAGTGAAGAGCAGGATAGAATTACGCTCGAGGTGGAGATCGATGTTGTCTTTCAGGGAGATGGGGCCGCTGAGCCAGATGCCTGCAGGGATTACGATGTGGCCGCCTCCGAGTTTGGTGATGGCTTTGATCGCGCTGGCAAACGCTTCGGTGTTGAGGGTCGTGCCATCTCCGACCGCACCGAAATCCGTTATGCTCACCGTATTATCCGGAATCTGCGGGGTCTGGGGCTCGGCGAGGCTGATTCCCGTGCGGCCGGGCAGATCGTTATAGTATTTGGCATAGTCTCCGGCTGTGGCGGTGAAGGCCAGCAGTAGGGTCAGGGTTATGGCAGATAACTGTTTGATAGTCATAGCTTTATCGATTATCTTCCCCTCTGTTTTCTTGGGGGAGGGTTTATAGTATTTTATTAATAGTCAACCATTTAGATGCCATTCACAAATTCGTGGAGCAACTCGCCGTGGTGGCCGGGGATGATTATGTGATGGTTGCCGATGGGATTGGTGAGGAAGTAGCGGGCATCGGCCGGAGCAAGGCGTAGCCAGACTTGTGTGCGGCAGAGATTGGCCTCGTACTGGTTACGAAAGAGTTCGCCCTCGGCGATAAAGGCGCGATCCAGCGAACCGGATATCTTGAACACGGTTACAGGGCCTTCCGGATAATGCCCGTGGATGCCGACGCCTATGCCGGATTCAAAGTGGGTGTCATAATTAAACTCGTCTACCAGATCGAAAGGGATGGTGCAGTGCGCGAAGAGCATCTCACCGGTTTCGACGTCGATGCTGGCAGGATTGGCCTGGAAGCCGGTCCGGCCGGTCAGGGCACGGGCAATCATCATGCTAAGCAGGGCGGGAACGTCTCCCTCGCAACTGGAGGGGATGCCTTCGCTGTTCAGCTTCGCGAGGGCGTAGCAGCCCGTGTTGCGGACCGAGGTCAGGAGGTCGAAGCAGCGGATGGTAAGGGCGCCCAGCCCGCGGTCGTCAACCAGCGCTTTCAGCGCCTGGTAGATGCGGGCTGCGTCCGGCAGATTTTTACGGAGCTCCCCAGAACGACCGGCGGAGACCGGGACGGAGCCGCATAGCGGCGATGTCGGTAGGTCGGGAGCCGCAGGGTACTTTAGGGACAGCGCCCCTGAAAAAAAGGGCCCCGGTACAAGCATTCCCTGCGCCTTTCCAAACTCAACCAACAGGTCGTCCATCGGAATATCCACCAGCGAGAGGCCGAGCTGTCCCAAGAGAACATCGGCATCCCAGGTGCTGGAGATAAGCCAGTCGGAGGGTTTGCCGATTATGCCGATGGTGGACCCGGAGAGGGTGGCACGGGTGGTCGCAACTTTATCAAGATTGGCAATACGGCGGGAGATGTATTCCGGCGAGCCCTGAAGGACTTCGCCTTTCAGGCCGTTCTGCTTCAAATAGGAGAGGATCTCCAGCGAAGCGGCCAATGAGTTACTTTTCCCCGAAGCAAGCAGGGTGAAAAATTCCACTCCGGCATCCAGCATATCCGGAAGGAGCTCTTTAAAGATGCCCTCCGCACCACCTGTGCGTATATAAATTATGTTAAGGTCCGCCTCCTGCCCGAAAGATGAGAAATCAGGTCCCTTCAGTTCGTATCCGCCATTAGGAAAGATGGATTGCAGGAATTCGTCCGAAACGGCTTTCACGGCCGCTGCGTCGTGAAGACCGGAAGTAATGGTATAGATTGCAATCATAATGTATGGAGCAATTTAGCAATTATTTGCTAATTTTGTAGCAAACGAACACTAAAACATGCCCAGAATCATTATTTCTCTTGCAGTTCTCTGCATTTCCGCAGCGGCGCTGGCCCAGCCATATCCCTTTAAGAATCAGGCTCTGAGCCCTGAGGAGCGCGCGGACGACCTCATCTCCCGCCTCACTCTCGAAGAGAAAACCGCCCTCACTCTCAATGCTTCCGAAGCCATCCCCCGCCTTGGAATAAAGGCCTATGACTGGTGGAACGAGGCTCTGCACGGAGTGGGGCGCAACGGCTCCGCCACCACCTTCCCCATGCCTATCGCCATGGCTGCATCCTTCGATGACGCTATGGTTTACGATGTGTTTACCGCGGTGAGCGACGAAGCCCGCGTAAAGCACCGCATCGCCGACGAGGCCGGGCCGATCGCACGCTATCAGGGACTTACTTTCTGGACTCCGAACATCAATATTTTCCGCGACCCCCGCTGGGGCCGCGGGATGGAGACCTACGGAGAGGATCCATACCTGATGGGGCAGATGGGCATGGCCGTGGTGCGTGGCCTGCAGGGGCCGGACGAATGCCCGGTGCGCAAGCTATTCGCCTGCGCCAAGCACTATGCCGTGCACTCCGGGCCCGAACCGGACAGGCACCGTTTCGACGCCAGACCCACACGGCGCGACCTTTATGAAACCTATCTCCCTGCATTCAAAGACCTGGTGACCAAGGCCGGTGTGGAGCAGGTGATGACCGCCTACAACCGCTTCGAAGGCCAACCCTGCAGCGCGAACGACTATCTGATCGACACCGTACTCCGCGGAAAATGGGGCTATAAAGGCGTGATCGTCTCCGACTGCTGGGCGGTCGCAGACTTTTATATAAAAGGCCGCCACGAGTATGTGGAAACAAAGGCCGAAGCCGCTGCGCTGGCCGTGAAATACGGTGTGGATGTGGAATGCGGACACGCCTATCAGGCTATCCCTGAAGCAATCAAGGCCGGGCTTCTGACCGAGGCCGAACTCGACCGCAATCTCAAGAGGATCATCGTCGCCCGCATCCGCTTGGGCGAGATGGACGGCATCGATCCATGGAACAATCTGCCGGAGGACATTGTGGAGGGATCCGACCATAAAGCCCTTGCGCAAACCATGGCGGAGAAATCTGTTGTCCTGCTTCAAAACAGGGGCATCCTTCCCCTGGCCGACGATGTGCCGGTTGCCCTGATCGGGCCTAATGCGGATGACACTACCATGCAATGGGGCAATTACAGCCCTGTTCCCAAAGAGACCATCACCTTGCTGGCCGCCCTAAAGGAAAGGCAGAAGGACCTCAGGTACGTGAAAGGATGCGCTCATTTAGACGGGGCGGAACCTTTCGATGAGGTGATCTCCGCGCTTGACGGAATCGAAACCGTCATCTTCGCTTCGGGAATCACTCCTTTCCTGGAGGGAGAACAGGGCGATGCGGGCGGATTCCCCGGATTTGAAGGGGGAGACCGCACCGTTATCGAACTCCCTCAGGTGCAGAAGGACCTGATTGCCGCATTGCACGGGGCCGGGAAAAAGATCGTCCTCGTGAACTTCAGCGGTTCTGCTATGGCTCTTACCGAAGAAGCCGCCTGCTGCGATGCCATACTCCAGGCCTGGTATCCGGGACAGATGGGCGGCCTGGCCATTGCAAACATTCTTTATGGGGATTGCAACCCGTCCGGCAAACTTCCGCTCACGTTCTACGCCTCCACGAAACAGCTTCCCGACTTCTCGGATTACAACATGAAAGAGCGCACCTACCGTTTCTTCACAGGCAAGCCGCTGTGGCAGTTCGGATACGGCCTGAGTTATACGACATTCAAGGTCGGCAAGCCCCGGGTGCGGGATGGAAAGGTGGTCGTGAGAGTTCGCAACACCGGCAAATGCGGCGGGGATGAAGTTGTGCAGCTCTACATCCGGCGTCCGGCCGACAAAGAAGGCCCCATCCGCACCCTGCGTGGCTACAAAAGGGTTTTCGTGCCTGCCGGCAAGACCATAAAGGTGGAGATCCCGCTCACCGACGAGACCTTCCTCTGGTGGGATGAGTCCGCACAGGATATGGTTCCCACCCACGGCCGTTATGTGCTCCAGGTGGGTACAAGCTCAGCCAAGGAGGATCTCCGCTGCCGCAGGTACCGCTTCTAGCGCCTCTCGATAATAATTTAATAAATCGTCAAATTCGTTTTGGATTTGACGATTTATTTATATATTTGCGGTATGAAAAAGATGTCTGATATTTCAAAGAAGATGCTTGCCCTCCTGGAGAAGCAGGGAGAAGTTTCTGCGGCGGAGTTCAAGGCCATGATGCCCGGGGCGCCGGAGCAGACGGTGTTTTCCCGCATCCGCGCGCTTGAGCGCAAAGGGCTGATTTATGAGTCCGGGCGGGGGCGGTATTCCCTTGGGGCAAAGCCTGTCTATAAAGCGAAGGTGAGTCCCAAGATGCTGGAACTAAACAAGTTGCTTGTCAGAGAGTTTACGGGGGCCTTGCTGTGCATTTCAACCATGGACGGAAGCAATGTCGTGGTGGAAACCGACAGGAAGGTGGTGGATAAGATGCTGGTTTTCCTGCGTGGGCGATACCTAAACGTGTTCACTTTCCGCGAAGCAATTGCAAACAGGTCGGCGCTGAAAGATGCCATTGTCGTAAAGGCATTGATTACAGATTCTCCGTTGGTTTCTTTCGAGGAGATGAACGCACCTTCGCTGGAAAAGACCCTGGTTGACCTTGTGGCAGACAAAGACTTCTTCCGACTGGACGATGAAGCCATTCACAAGGAATTCCAGCGCGCATTCGAGGTTTATCCCATCAACCGCAACCGCCTTGTACGCTATGCCGGGAGGCGCGGCGTGACAGCTTCGGTGTATGAACAGATGGCGAAAGTGGATCTGTTCCGTGTCGATATTATCTCCAAGATACAGCAGACCCTTAAGAAACAGCCGGTAATACGGGCGTGGCTGTTCGGTTCCTGGTCCCGAATGGAAGAGCGTCCGGACAGTGATATAGATCTGTTGGTTGACTTTAAAAATTCAGACAGCATCAGTTTGCTTGATTATACCGGATTTATGCTTGACATTCAAGATATTACCGGAAAACAAATTGATTACGTAGAAAATGGAACATTACTTCCATTTGCAAATAAAAACGCAAACCAAGACAAATATATTATATATGAGAGAGCTAGCTAGAGACCCCGGCCGGCTGGAACACATTCTGGCCGCAATTGATTATTGTTTAAAATACACTCAAGGAAAAACAAGTGATGATATCGTAGATAAAGATCCTTTGTTTTACGCACTGGTTAAAAACGAAGAAATAATCGGAGAAGCAGCATATATGCTATCACGGGAGTTTAAAGATACCCATCCTAAGACAGACTGGAGAAAGATAATCGCAATGCGTAATGTGCTTGTTCACGGTTACTTTGAAATATCAAAGGGTCATATTTGGTCTGTTATCCAAAACGACCTGCCACCGTTGCGGAAGCAGGTCGTGGAATATCTTAAAGAATTCGAAACTACAGCAGGCTGACCAGCAGGTAGCTGAAGTGGGCGATGATGCCGGCGCAGAGGCCGGCGATGGTGTGAGCGCCGAGGGCTTTGGGGATGGCTTTGCGCCAGCCCAGCGAATCGAGCATTGCGGTGTGGGTGGAGAGATAGCCGCTCCAGCACATTCCGATGGCGGTGCAGACAGCGATGGCGTTTCCGTCCAGGAAGCCGGCGGCTTCGAAAGTGGGCAGCAGGCCGAGGGCGGCTCCCACAGCGCCGAGTGCGGTCATCGGGAACGCGATGAGTTCCATCGCCTTGAAGCCGAACAGCCACTCGAACACCCAATGTATCTTATCTGCCAGCCAGGGAAGGATAGGAACGCCCTGCGAGGATGCACCCGTGTACCCCTCGGCTCCAGGGCCGAATGTGATCATAATGACGGCCGTGGTGATGATCAGCACGCCGGGGATAATCTGCATGCCAAGTTCCACACCGTTCTTTCCACCGTCCAGGATGGCGTTCAGGAAGCGCATGAAGATGCTGTTATGCGATCCGGATTCAACACGCTCCTCTGCCAGCTCCTCCTGGGAGGCGTTCACTACCATTTCTTCCATTTCGGTCGGCCAGGCCTTGAGGCAGGAGCGCTGCATCAGGCGGGTGGAGATGATTGAGCCGCAGAATGCGCCGAACAGGCCGACGAAAGCGGCACCGACGCTGCCATAACCGAACATCGTGATCAGCACCACGAAACCCATTCCAAAAGCGGTGCCGAAGTTGGTAAGGGATATCAGCTGATACTTCTTGAAGTAGGATGCGAACGAACGGTCCTTGCTGAGGGCGATGATGGCGGGGTTGTCCGAAAGGAAAGTCATCACAGCGCCGAGGGCAGCAACTCCCGGGAGATGGAAAAGGGGCTTCATCAGCGGCCGGAGGAATTTCTCCAGAAGCGTAACCACTCCGAATTCTGCCATGAGTTTAGAGAGCGCACCCGTCAAAACGGTGATGCCCATCAGGTAGAACACGGTATTCAGCAGCAGGTCGTGAGCCGTATTCATCATCGTCTTGAGCATGTTGCCCCCGCCCATGCGGGAGCCAAGGGCCCAGAAAACGGCTATCAGTACTGCCAGGAATATAATCGCCTCAACGGTCGATCGTTTGGATGCTTTCATTTCGGGTTATCGGTTTCAGGCTGCAAAAATAGCAATAAAAACTTATCTACGGCACGGGGGCGGCAAGGTAGCGTTCCCGGAGTGTCCGGATGTCGGCATCGGTCAGGCCGATGGGGCCTTTAAGATATGCTTCCATCGAGCCATAGCGGCGGTCGATCTCTTCCAGGGTCTTGACGAAATTCCTGGTATTGGCGCCCAGGAAGGCCTTTACGACCTCTATTTCCTCGTCTTTTCCTCCCCAGAATCGCACGCGGCGGGAATACTTTCGAACGTCGGCCTCATAAACCTGGTTGGTGGCATCGAAATCCGCCACTATCGTCTCCCTGTCTGCACCAAGGGCAGCCAGAAGGAGGGCTGAAGCGATGCCGGTGCGGTCTTTACCCTGTGTGCAGTGATAGAGCACCGCCCCCTTTTCGGTGGCGAGGACCTCCCGGAAAAAGCGGGCGAACTGCTGCTGGCATTCCGGGTTGAATATTAGAGTGGGATACATTTCGCGGGCCACCTTCTTCGCCTTCTCGTTAAAAGCGGCCATCACGATAATCTTCTTGACATCGAACTTCTTGCGGCCGGTGAACTTTTTTCTTTCCTCTTCGGAGGCCTGCGCGGCCACGTTCCCGCTGGCATCCACCGGGATACGCACGAATTCCGCGCCGGGCACGGGACGGTCCGCTTTCCCCTGCAGTTCCTCTTCTTTTCTGAAGTCCACGACCTTGGTTACGGGGATGGAGGATAGATGGTCCAGGTCCGCATCGGAGGCTTCGGCCAGATGCGCGGCGCGGATCAGCACCCCGGCGCGCAGGGAACGTCCGTCCCGCATCCTGTAGCCTCCAAGGTCCCGGGCATTCACTATGCCCTTCACCGGGAGGAACTGTTGAGCGAAAAGGGAGGAGGAAACAAGCATAGCCGGCAGTAAAAAGATGAAACGGATATTCATCAAGAAAAATACTGTTTAATTAGACGCCTTATGTGGAAAGCGAAGAACAGTTTTTCCGGCAAGCTGGGTTTCTGGAATTCGTAGCGAAGGACAATGTCCAGGCAGGAAAACTTCCCGGCGAGACGGTCGAAGGCCGAATGGTCGTCCTCTCCGGTGTAAGCGCGGGCAAAGGCCACCCAGAAACTGCGCAGCTGAGCCTCTCCCATATGGAAGATATCCTGCACCTGCTTCATCGGCGAGTATACGTTGCAGACCAGGAACAGGTGCCCTACGTCGAAGAGCGGATCACCATAGCCAAAGCGGTCCAGGTCGATCCAGAAATAGCCTTCGCCGGAACGGATGATGTTGCCGGTCTGGAAGTCCCCGTGGACACAGGTGGTCTTGTCTTCTATGGTGCGGGCGAAATCCGAAAGGATGCGGCGGTTCTTTTTGCTGATGAACTGCACCTTCTCCAGGGCGCGCATCAGCTGCTCCCTCCTGTTGGGGAACATCTCCGTATTGCACTGGGTGCCGAAGAGCTTCTTGCCGTGTTCGCAGAGCACGCTGGCCATGGCTTCGGTGAGGGCTGGCTCGTCGCAGCAGATGCGGGAGAGGGATTTCTTACTCTTGACGCGCTCGGAAATCGTGGCGTAGGCATCTCCAACACGGACTATTTCGTACACCTTGGGGATGGGAATACCCAGGGCCTCGACCGCCTTGGACACATCGAATTCGTGCTTTACGAATTCCAGCGTGCTGAGCGCCGGCTTGTTGACCTTGAGGATGACGTCCGGCTCATCCAGGCTGACGTAAGTGACTCCGTTGCCACCTTCCCCGAACTTGGTCCAGGCAGAAAGGTCGATTTGTCTGTAGTTTTCCATGATATATCAGAATCCTCTGCCGAATTCCACCCAGTATTTGGCCTCGAGTTCAGCCCAGCGGGCGGCGGCGTTGTTATAAACCTTGCGGGTGTAGGCGTCGAGTTCCTCCGGAGTGGCTTCCGCGCCGGGAAGCTCTGCAAACGCGGCATCCTCAACCTCTTTCAGCACCTTGTTGAAGCCTTCCTTGGTAGTCTGCCAGCTGAGGGTGGCTAGCTTGTTGGCCTTGCGGAACTGCCAGACGAAAAGACCCGGATCGTAGCGCTTCTGGCCGCAGGCCGACATGGGTCCGGGGAGGGAAGAGCCTCCGGCGAAGATGGGAATGTGCGGGCTCTGGGCGGGGTTGTCTATCGCCAGCCAGCATATGCCTCCGACTGCATCCGGAAGCCAGTCCCGGAGCTGGATGACCGTGGAATATGCGCACCAGGCTACCGCCACGGTGCGGCGGAAGGTGATGGTGCCGGGGGCGATGGTGTTGATGGTTTTCTGATAGTTGGTGGTGGGCCAGGGGTTAGCCAGAGGGCTGACTTTATCCCCCAGTTTAATGTTTTCGGTCATATCGAAGCCTTCCACTCCCTCGTAGGTAGAGCGTAGCAACTGCATCACGTCCCGCACGCTGACGGGCTTCTCGGGCTTGACGCTGAAAGGCATTTCGTCGTCCTCATATTTAAGGCCGAGCGAGGGGGCGAGGGTGCTCAGGATCCACCATTCGCGCTCGCGGAAATTCTTGCCTGCGCCATAAGCGGCATGGTAGGCCTTGTAGAAATAGAACTCCCCTTCGCCGTCCCAGAGGCCGTATTTGAGGGCTACCTTCTCGACATTGTCGGAGGCCATGAAGTTCTTGCTGTCTTTGCGGTCGATGCGCCCGATGCGGGGGATATTCGCTGATACCGCCACCTCACCGTCCGGCACCCTCTGGGCTGCCCACACGGCACCTTTCTCCCCCCTTCCGCAACCAAGTACCTCGAAGAACCAGACCTCTTTCTTGTCGGCCACGGTGAGGCATTCGCCGCCGTCGATGTAGCCGTACTTCTCGGACAGTTCTCCCATCAGCTTGACCGCATCCCGGGCGTTGTCGCAACGCTGAAGGGCGATGCGGCAGAGTTCCTCCACCAGGAAGATGCCGTTGCTGCTGCGCAGGGTGTCGGGGCCGGAGAAGGTGGTTTCTCCTATGGCCACCTGTTTCTCGTTAAGCGAGGGGTAAGCGGTATTGAGATATGCGAAGGTCTTGCGGGCCTCGGGGATTTCCCCGGTCTTACGCAGGCCGGTGGTGTCCCCCGGGAAGGCTACGTGGCGGCCGCCGCGATAAACGGGATGCATCGTGCCTTTGGGATAGCGGGCCGCAGGTTCCTGGGTAAGCCAGGTGCGGGATTTGCCATCGCAGGTGTGCGACGTGATTACGCTGCCGTCATCGCTGGCCAGCCGCCCCACGGCGATGCTGGTACAGTCAAGGCCGTCGGTTTCCCAATCTTGTGAGTAGGCCGCGGCAGACAGGGCCAGTGCGGCCAGAAGTATCAGGTATCTTTTCATATTTCTTTCAGGGAGATGGCAAATCCGCCGGAAGGGGCCATGGTGATGGGCAGCACGGTGGAGGCGTCGATTGTCTGTTTGGTGATGGTATAGCGGGCGCAGGGGGCCGAGCCGGTTTCCTGCGATACATTGACTCCGTCGGCATCGGGAGCATCGGCGTAGATGGTGGCCTCATACTTCGCGCCGGGTTTCAGGTACTCGAAAGTGATGTCGAAGCTGCGGCTGTTCTCGTCGGTGATTCCGCCTACGAACCAGATATCTTTACTTGGATCCGGTTTCCCGTTCACATCCGTCAGGCAGAAACGGCTGGCTCCGTTCACGTAATCCTTCTTGCCGTCGGCGAGGGCGGCGACACCCTTCGCAGCGAGTTCCATCGTAGATTTGCGGGGCTGGCGGGCGACCACTATATAATCTCCCGGCTCGGCATAGAGATACTTGCTCTGCTCCCAGTCGACAGCCACATCCTTTATGAACTGGAAGGCATCGGCATACCTCTCGTAGTTTTCCGGCAGGTCGCAGGCCATCTGGAGGGGAGAAGGCATGGTCAGATACAGGCCAAGCTGCTTGCAGACGGTGAACTTGAGCACGTCCTTGCGCTTGGGGGTTATGAGTTTCAGGTTCATCTCCAGCGCACCCGGGGTGTAGTCCATCGGACCGCCCTGCAGGCGCGTGAAAGGCAGGATGGTGAGGTGCTTGGGCTCCACGCTGTCGCAGAACTCTCCTCCCTTGGCCGACTCGTTGCCCACCATATTCGGCCAGGTGCGGCAGAGGCCGGTCGGGCGCACCGCCTCGTGGGCATTGACCATGATGTGATGCTCCGCAGCACGGCGGATCACATAGTTATAGTGGTTGATGATGCTTTGGCTGTAGTGATGCTCGCCTATCGGGAGGATATCTCCCACATAACCGGTCTTGACCGCGTCGTAGCCGTACTCGTTCATAAGGCCGAAAGCCTCGGGGATCCAGCGCTCGTAATTGGCTGTGGACGAGGAGGTTTCGTGATGCATTATCAGGCGAATGCCTTTTGAATGGGCATAGGCGTTGAGGGCGGGAAGATCGAAGTCCGGATAGGGTGTGACGAAGTCGAACACCCTGTCTTTCTGGTGCCCGAACCAGTTCTCCCAACCTATGTTCCAGCCTTCTATCAGCAGGCCGTCCATGCCGCTTGCGGCAGCAAAGTCGATGTAGCGGCGGACATTCTCGTTGGTGGCGCCGTGCCTGCCGTGGGGTTTGGAGTTGGCATAATCGGTTTCTCCTATGATGATGACCGGATGGTCGTCGGTGTAGGACCAGGTGGTGCGCCCCACTATCATCTCCCACCATACACCCATATATTTGGTAGGGTGGATCCAGCTCACGTCCTCCAGGGCACAAGGCTCGTTGAGATTAAGTATCAACCTGGAAGAGAGCACCTTGCGGGCATCGTCGACCACCATTACCGTGCGCCAGGGGGTGTGGCTTCCAGCCTGCAGGAGAGCGCCCCAGCCTTCGGCGTCGGGAGTAAGATGGGTGCGAAAAGTCTTGCGCTTCAACGCCAGGTTGGTAGTTGGATAATTGACCACGGCAGCCTCGTGGATGTTGATATAAAGTCCGTCATCGGTCTTAAGTTGAAGGGCGGTCTGCACACCGGAGGGGCTGAAGGTCTGCTGGGAGGCGTTCCCCACCCTCATCTTCTTCGCCGTCCGGCGGATTTCGCTCATACGCGTGACGTTGTAGCTGTATTCCTGAGTGTCGTAATCCCCAGGGATCCAGTATGCGGTATGGTCCCCGGCCATCGCGAACTCCGTAAGTTCATCCTTGACCACGAAATCGATCAGCTTCGGCTGCTCGGGGAACTCGTAGCGGAAGCCCAGGCCGTCGTCGTAGAGGCGGAAGCGCACTATCATCGTTATGCCGTTCTTCTCGAGGGTGACGGCCATCTCGTTGTAGTTGTTGCGGATGCAGGACTCTTCTCCCCACACCGTCTGCCAGGTGTCGTCGAAACTGGAAGTCTGCACATCCTTCAGGGCAAAGCCGCGCTGCATATCCACCGGCTTGCGGTAGCGCTTGCCGCGGTTCTTTGCGGTTTCGGGGATGTGTATCTTTTCTCCGCGGAAGGTGAAGCCAAGCTTGCTGGGTTTCACCACCTCCCGCCCATCGTACTGGAGTTCATAGGTGGGAACGCCTTTTTTATTTACGTCAAAATCCAACTGGAGCTTACCGCTCGGGCTGAGCAGGGTGCCAGCCGCCATCAGCAAGAAGAGAAGAGTCTTCATATTATCAGTTTTCTAGCCAGGACAAAAAATCATCTACACGCGCCCTGCTGACTTCCAGCGGGGTGGAAAGTTTTGTATCCAGCACAAGCTTCCCGCTTGGCTGCCTTTCCGCCCCCAGAACCTCGCTCTTGGAGATGATGGCGCTGCGGGAAATGCGGAAAAACAACAACGGGTCCAGACTGCCGGACAGCTCGTCCAGGGAAGGATTCACGGCATAGCGGGAGCCATCCTTGCAGATGATGTAAGTTCCTTTGTTTTCGGAGATTACGCAAGCGATTTCGCTGGTTTGCCGCGGGATTATCTTGTCTCCCACCCGCACCAGGAATCTCTCTTTATAGATGGGGTGCGTCTGCGCATCGCGCACGCTGCGTGCGATAAAAATCACGTCTGCCACAAACAACAGCAGGGCGATGGAGTTGCCTATGATCTCCCCGCGGGAACCCTCGCCGCTGGAGTAGAGATCCAGCAGGACTCTTGCCACATAGATGATTGCAATGGCGATGATGAGCACCGTCATCTGCTTGTCTTCCACTATCAGGCCCGTACCTCTTCCGAAGGATGCTACCCTGGAACGCGCCACAAGCATGAGCACCCATCCAATAAGTTCGGTAGTGAGAAAGGTGGCAAGCCCGGCACGAAGGGTTGCGTCCGCCGATATGAAATCGAACAGCGCCGCAAGCCCGACCCCGGCGAAATAACCCACCACGTTCACCAGCACTATGGCCAACGCTGTGAATTCCAGCGACAAACGCTCGCGGGCGCAGAGGAGCACCGTAAGCGTCATTGTAAGCATTGTAAGGAGCAGAGTGTCGCTCAGCCCGGACTCCTTGCATACGATTGCCGTAAGCAGGTGAAAAAGGGCGAAGATATGTATCAGCCAACAGGCTCGCATTTTACTCATAGTCTTGCAAGATACGAAAAATTCGTCATCAAATAGCTTCATTTCATCCGCAAAAATCTGCTGTTCGTCGAAAATGCCTTATTTATAAAATAAAAACACATATATTCGCGCCGTTTTTAACACTGAAACTGACCGATCGTATGGCAAATAAAAGCAACTTGTCCTTCTGGCAAATGTGGAACCTGAGCTTCGGATTCTTCGGAGTGCAGATAGCTTATGCTCTGCAGAGCGCCAACATCAGCAGGATATTCGCAACGCTGGGAGCGGATCCTCACCAGCTGAGTTTCTTCTGGATCCTTCCTCCCCTTATGGGAATGCTGGTCCAGCCGCTCATCGGCAAATGGTCGGACCGCACCTGGTGCCGTATGGGACGCCGCAAGCCCTACCTTCTGGTGGGTGCGATAGTGGCAGTGCTGGTGATGGTTCTCCTGCCCAATGCCGGCAGCCTGAACCTCTCCACCGCCTATGTTTTCCTCGGCCTCAACGCCGCGATGTGGTTCGGTCTTTTCAGCCTTATCTTCCTGGATACCAGCATCAACGTAGCGATGCAGCCTTTCAAGATGATGGTGGGCGATATGGTGAACGAGGAGCAGAAGGCAAAGGCCTACTCCATCCAGAGCTTCCTCTGCAACGCCGGAAGCCTGTTCGGATACCTCTTCCCCATCTTCTTCACCTGGATAGGGCTTGCCAACGAGGCTCCCGAGGGGCAGGTGCCGCCGAGCGTCATCACTTCCTTCTATGTAGGCGCCGCCATCCTCATCATCTGCGTGCTCTATACCTTCATGAAGGTGAAGGAGATGCCCCCGGCAGAATATGCGGAGTTCCACGGAATTACCGCCTCCGCCGACGACAGCAGCAAGAAAGAGGGGCTCCTGAGCCTCCTTGCAAAGGCCCCGCGCACCTTCTGGACCGTGGGTCTCGTGCAGTTCTTCTGCTGGGCGGCGTTCCTCTATATGTGGACCTATTCCAACGGCACCCTCGCATTCAACTGCTGGGGCGGAGTCACCGACACCGCTTCCGCAGATTATCAGGCCGCCGGCAACTGGGTGGGCGTGGTATTCGCGGTGCAGGCCGTCGGATCCATCCTCTGGGCAACCATCCTCCCCAAGTTCAGGAACCTCAAGACCGCATACGTGGTGAGCCTGCTGATCGGGGCCGTGGGATTCGCATCCCTGCTCTTCATCCACGACAAATTCATCGCCTGCGGGGCATACTTCCTCATCGGAGCCGCCTGGGCTGCGATGCTGGCACTGCCCTTCACCCTGCTGACCAACGCCCTCGAAGGCAATCCCTATATGGGCAGCTACCTGGGCCTGTTCAACTGCACCATCTGCCTACCGCAGATCGTGGCCGCCGCAACCGGAGGTCTGGTGCTGAAACTTGTTGGAGGCAGCCAAGCAACGATGCTGGGGCTTGCCGGCATCTTATTGGTGCTTGGCGCCCTGGCCGTAAGATTGATTGATACAAAACAAAAATAGTTGATATGAAAAAATTATTGACCATTGTGGCTCTGGCAGCATTCGGACTGCTATCCACAACAATGTCCGCACAGAACGGCTACACCGTAAAAGGTGTGGTGGTGGACCCCCTCGGCCCTGTGTATGGCGCCACCGTTCTCGAGCGGGGCACCAGCAACGGTGTTTCGACCGGGTTGGACGGAGACTTTGTCTTTACCGTTTCCAGCGCGGACGCCATAGTCGAAGTGAGTTGCATCGGATATGCCACGCAGGCATTCAAGGCCAGCGAGGTGCCCGAAACGATCAACCTTACCGACGACACCACCTTCCTCAACGAGGTCGTGGTTATCGGCTACGGTTCCCAGAAGAAAAAGGAAGTTACCGGCAGCGTGGCTTCCATCAAGAGTGAAGATTTCAATGCCGGCGTGAAGACCAACCCCATGGGTCTCCTTCAGGGCAAGGTGGCCGGCCTGAACATCATCAAGACAACCTCCGACCCTACCAGCACCGGCTACAACATCCAGATCCGCGGTTTCTCCACCCTCGACAAGGGCACGGGAACCAGCCCGCTGTTCATCGTGGACGGAGTGCCCGTGAGCAATATCGACAATATCTCTCCCGATGAGATTGCCTCGATGGATGTGCTGAAGGACGGTTCCGCCGCTGCAATCTACGGCACCCGAGGCACCAACGGCGTCATTATCATTACCACCAAGCGTGGGGATGCCTTCTCCGACGTGGCCAACACACGTGTGGAGTATTCAGGATACGCCTCCGCATCCGTGCGCAACGCGAGCACCGGCATGGCGACCCCCGAGCAGTTCCGCAACCTTGCCACCCTTTCCGATGGCATGGCGGCCGCCAATATCTACACCGGCCCCAACGGCGAGAGCTACAACACCGACTGGATGTCGGAGGTGTGCCGCCCCGCAGCGATTGCTCACAATCATAACATCGCCATCGTGGGTTCCTCCAGCAAGTTCAACTACCGCGCAGCCATCAACTACAAAAACGCAGAAGGTATCGCAAAGACCACCAACCGCAACGAGCTGATGGCAAAGCTGGCCGCCGGCCAGAAGGCCCTCGACGGTTGGCTGGACCTCCAGTACGACCTCAGCTACATGCATTATCGCAACGACTACTTCTGCGGCGACTTCAAGAATGCGGCCCTGCTGAACCCTACCTATCCCGTCTATGACGAAACCACCCCCAACGGCTATTTCTGGCGTTCCGAGGAAACCGGATTCGTGAACCCGGTAGAGAACATGAACCAGAAGGAATCCTA
>JAFXQA010000009.1 GCA_017527415.1 Bacteroidales bacterium
CGGTTAAAATTCTGTTACAATTGATTTTGCGCCTTGAGAGATTCGTCGCGCATGCGTATCTTTGCACTGTAATTTTTTGGATATGCTAATTGTATTGAAACTCCTTGGCGCTATCGCCATCCTGATATTCGGAATGAAGATGACGAGCGAGGCCTTGCAGAAGATGGCCGGCCCGCAACTACGTCATTTGTTTGGGGCAATGACGGGGAATCGCTTCTCCGGTGTGGCCACCGGCGCTTTGATTACAGTGGCCGTGCAGTCCTCATCGGCAACTACCGTGATGACGGTATCCTTCGTAAATGCCGCTCTGCTTACTTTGACGCAAGCCATATCGGTTATTATGGGTGCAAAT
Organism: Bacteroidales bacterium; assembly: GCA_017527415.1. Classification (GTDB taxonomy): domain Bacteria; phylum Bacteroidota; class Bacteroidia; order Bacteroidales; family UBA932; genus Cryptobacteroides. The sequence goes on from JAFXQA010000009.1 coordinate 353, forward strand.
ATCGGCACCACACTTACGGCATGGATTCTGTCGGCCGGTTTCTCCTTCAATATTGTCAATCTGGTCTGGCCTGTCCTGGTTGTCGGTATCGTTTTGATTCAACTTGGACGGCATCGGTATTTCGGTGATTTCCTAATCGGCCTGGGTTTCTTGCTCTACGCAATGGTCCTCCTGAAGAACACCGGCGTGGAGATGGACCTGGCCAGCAAGCCTGAGGTTGTTGCGTTCTTCTCCAGTTTCAAGACCAACTACGCCACCATCCTGCTTTTCCTGCTCATCGGCACGATCCTTACCGCCGTCCTGCAGAGTTCGGCCGCGCTGATGGCCATTACGATGGTCCTCTGCGCCACGGGCGCCATTTCCATCTATCAGGGTATCGCGCTGGTCATGGGTGAGAATATCGGCACCACTTCCACGGCCAATCTGGCTGCAATAAATGCGAACACACAGGCCCGGCGAACGGCCATGGCTCACCTGGTGTTCAACGTATTCGGAGTGGTCTGGATGCTCCTCGTTTTCTTCCCCTTTGTCAGAGGGGTTTGCAGCATTGTGGGGCTTGACCCGGAGGCGCCGCAGCAGGACACCACATTGCTTTCCTTTACGCTGGCGGCTTTCCACACTGGCTTCAATGTCATCAATACGGCTGTCTTGATTTGGTTTATTCCACAGATTGAGAAACTGGTTTGCAAGATTGTCCGGCCCAGGAAATCTGACGAAGAGGATGAGTTCCGCCTTCAGTATATCCGTGGCGGTATCATGAAGACTCCGGAAATCTCCGTGCTTCAGGCACAGAAAGAGATTGTGGTTTACGGGGAAAAGACTCAGCATATGTTTGCACTGGTGAGGGAACTCTATGCCGCAAAAGACGAGCAGAGTTTCTCCAGACTCTATGACCGCATCGAAAAGGGAGAGGAAGGCAGCGACCGGATGGAGAACGAGATTGGCCGATACCTGGGTGATCTCGGATCGGCTCATCTGTCCGATGATACGAAAGAGATGGTCAGGGCGATGCTCCGGCAGATCGGAGAGCTGGAATCCGTGGGTGACAGCTGCTTTAATCTGGCCCGCATCCTTCGACGTAAAAGGAGCAACAAGATTGAGTTTACCGAACAGCAGAATAAAGGTATACAGGAAATGTTCTCGTTGGTTGGTGATGCCCTTACCAGGATGAACGAACTTCTTTCCGGCCGCAAGGAAGAACTGGATCTGGCTCGTTCAGAGGATATTGAGCGCAGGATCAATGCTTGCCGCAATGCGCTCAAACAGCAGAATATCGATAATCTTGACGATCATCAGTACGGTTACGACAAGGGGACAGTGTATGCCGACCTCGTCAGCGAATGCGAAAAGACGGGAGACTACATCATCAATGTCGTGGAAGCCCGGCTCGGCGCTGTCCGCAATGGTATCCGCTACCAGGGCATCCAGATGGATACTGATGCCAAAAAGGTGACTGTGGATGGAGCGGAGGTCTCCTTCACGAAGACCGAGTATGAACTTCTGAAACTCTTCCTTGAGAATCGTGGGAAGGTGTTCTCAAGGGAGCAGTTGCTTTCGGCGGTATGGCCTGACGACGTCATTGTCACGCCCCGCACGGTGGATGTGAACATTACCCGCATCCGCAAGAAAATCGGCCCGTACGCTGATGCGCTTGTGGCCCGGGCCGGGTTCGGGTATTCTTTTCAGGAGTAATCCTATTCCGATATTACAAAGAGAAATTCGGATTTATCGGTAAAAACAGACACTGACTCTCCCGGCATCCAAGCCGGGAGAGTTATTTATTGAGCTACCTGCAGCAAGAAAGACTTCTGCTGGTACTGGCTCCGGTAGCCGGTGACGTTGTCAAGCAGAATGAAACGGCCATGTACCTGGCACGAAGTCGAGCTGCTTCCTATGATGGAGGCATAGTCCGGTACGCGGATATGAATGTCGTCAGAATCACACGAAGCGTCCGTGAGATAATTCCGCAGCATACCAGGGTGACAGCCTTTGCCCGGAGTGGTCAGTTGCAGTTTGGCCAGCAGACGATACCGCCCCGGGGTTTCTTTACCGCCGAGAACAACTACTGTTGGAATGACAAGCGTCCCGGATTCTACGTGAGCGTCACGGAGATCGATCGAGTAGGGAGGGAAATTGTCGAATGCCCTGGGTACCGGAAGATGTTCGTTTCCGAGCGTATAGAATCCGTGATAGGCGCTTACAAAGAGATTCTGGCCCGAGATATTAGCCTTGTGGTCGAAGGGCGGTCTATGGGGCTCTACGTCCTCCGCAAGGGCGTTCCACACCAACTGCGTCTGATGGGAGATGGACCGCCACGCTGCCAAAGCCCGCCGGTGGACATCCAGATGCTCCAACTGGCCAGCGGTACCGCTATACACTGGATGCGACCGCTTCCGGGTATAGCACTTGCCGTTCCTGTGATACCAGGTCAAGTCACCTGCGGAACCGTAGGCGTCAGTAATCAGTATGGAAGGCCTGAATTGGGGCATAGTCTAAGTTTACAAGTTTTGGGTTGGGAGTTACCTTCTATGTATCTCGGAGCCAGTACAAAGATACCAATAATCAGCGACTTATTCAAGAATAAGAGCAGCAGCGGCGGCAGCCGCTGTCTGCTTCCCAAGTGTTATATATTTATACCTCTTTTCTCCCGTCCGGGCGGGGTAGGGCGCTCGAATACGCACTGACATTCGGGCGTGAGATGCCTGGGGGCCTATGGTGCTGTCCAGTCTCGTAGCCGGCAGGATCGGTGCGGCGGGGTTTGTGCGGGACGGCTGCGAGTCTGGCAGTGCCATAGGGCGCGGAACGAAGTGGAGCGTGGGCGGGGAGGCGGTCTGGAAGTGTGGGGACGGCGGGCTCTGGAGCGCCGCGGAAGGGAGACTTCAGGCTCCCTGGAGCAGCGGAAGAGACCGACGATGCGGGGGAGCAGACGGCCTCCCCGCCCTGAGCCGGAACGGCTCACTGCTCGAATCGTGGCACTGCGTTCGAGGCGAAGCCTGGCACTGTCGCTCCGGCGCAGTCTGTGGCGGGTGTAGCGCAGCGGAATCCCGACACTGTCTGCGCCAGCAGGCGGGACGCCTGCCTCCTGGCTGCCCGGAAGGCTTTGTGGCTTTGGAGACGAGCACGGACCGCAGCGTAGCGAGGACCGCGCACAAGGCGGAAAAGACACAAG
>JAFXQA010000010.1 GCA_017527415.1 Bacteroidales bacterium
TAACTTCCGAGCCAGACGACCCATAACACATAGAGCAGAGCCCAGAAACTGAACTTTGTCCAACGGTTATGGCAGAACTCCTTCCAGCTCACATCAAACTATTTTACAGAATTGATGATAGCCTCGAATGCCTGAGGGTTATTCATGGCAAGGTCTGCCAGCACTTTGCGGTTGAGACCGATGTTCTGCTTGGCAAGTTTACCCATAAACTGAGAATACGTGAGACCGTACTGACGTGCGGCAGCGTTGATTCTCTGGATCCAAAGAGCGCGGAAGTTGCGCTTCTTGTTCCTGCGGTCACGGTATGCGTAGGTGAGACCTTTCTCATAGGTGTTCTTCGCAACCGTCCAAACGTTCTTTCTCGACAAGAAGTTGCCACGGGTTCTCTTGAGGATCTTCTTGCGGCGCGCCCTGGAGGCGACTGAATTTACTGATCTTGGCATAATTTGTTTGTTTTCTGGAGGCAGTGACCTCTCGTGAGGTGCTTCAACCTACTGCTCATCCAAGTTTTACATTTAATGATACTAAAGAACAAGGAGCTCCTTTACACGACCCTCATCCACCTTGTCGAGGATGGCGAAATGGTCGAGATTCCTCTTCTGCTTCTTGGTCTTCTTCGTGAGAATGTGGCTGTGATAAGCGTGCTTTCTCTTGATCTTTCCCGATCCGGTAAGCGTGAAACGCTTTTTGGCACCGGAGTTGGTTTTAAGCTTTGCCATTCTTTTGTTATTTAATAAGTTAATAATATTTTGGCCTGCCACGCAGGCTATTTTTTCTTTAGCGGAGCAAGCATCATCGTCATGCGCTTGCCTTCGAGTACCGGCATGTTCTCGGCGCGTCCCACATCCTCGAGCTCGACTGCGAAGCGGAGAAGCTGCTTCTCGCCCTGGTCGGCGAACTGGATGGAGCGGCCGCGGAAGAAGATGGACGCCTTGACCTTGGAGCCCTCGGAGAGGAACTCGCGGGCGTGCTTGAGCTTGAACTGGAAGTCGTGCTCGTCGGTGTTGGGGCCGAAGCGGATCTCCTTGATGACGACCTTGGCGGCATTGGCTTTCATTTCCTTAGCCTTCTTGCGCTGCTGGTACAGGTACTTCTGGTAATCGAGTATCTTACATACCGGAGGTTCGGCCTTAGCGCTTATCTCCACCAGATCAAGACCAAGTTCATCGGCCAGGGCCATGGCCTTGGCGATAGGGTAAATACCCGGTTCGGGTACGTTGTCACCGACGAGACGTACCTGCGGAGCGGTAATCTCCCCGTTGATGTTCAATTCGCCCTCTTCCTTCTTGCGGATGGGGCGGCCTCCTGATCTCTGACCGTTAGGTCTGGACTCCATGGGCCTTGGAGCCGGTTTGTAAGGTGCTGCGATAAAACTGTCCTCCTAAAATTAAAATAAACAATCAATTATATGCGTCCGGAGTCTAGGACAGCTCCTCGGCCACGGCGGCCTTGAAGAAGTCCACGAATCCATCCAAAGTCATAGTACCCTTGTCGACGCCCTCCAGTCTCACAGAAACTGTGCCATCGGCAACTTCCTTTTCTCCGACGATGACCAGGAGCGGGACTCTGAGAAGGGCAACCTCACGGATCCTCTTGCCGAGCGTCTCGTTCCGTCCGTCGATCGAAGCGCGAATATCGGAATTTTTCAGCAATCCACAAACTTTTTCCGCATATTCTGCATATTTTTCGCTGACAGGCAGCACTTTAACCTGATCCGGAGCCAGCCAGAGAGGCAGATGTCCGGCGGTGTGCTCGAGAACGACCGCAGTGAAGCGTTCGATGGAGCCGAACGGGGCGCGGTGGATCATGACGGGACGCTTCTTGGAGCCGTCGGCGTCGGTGTACTCAAGCTGGAAGCGCTCGGGGAGGTTGTAGTCGACCTGGATGGTGCCGAGCTGCCACCTTCTGCCGATGGCGTCCTTGACCATGAAGTCAAGCTTGGGGCCGTAGAAGGCGGCCTCGCCGTACTCAACGACGGTCTTCAGGCCCTTCTTGGCAGCGGCATCGATGATGCCCTGCTCGGCCTTGGCCCAATTCTCGTCGGAGCCGATGTACTTCTCCTTGTTGTGAGGGTCGCGCAGGGAGATCTGGGCCATGTAGTCCGTCATCTTCAGGGTCTTGAAGACATAGAGGATGAGGTCGATGACCTTCTCGAACTCCTCCTGGAGCTGGTCGGCACGGCAGAAGAGGTGCGCGTCGTCCTGGGTGAAACCGCGGACGCGCGTCAGGCCGTGGAGCTCTCCGCTCTGCTCGTAGCGGTACACGGTGCCGAACTCGGCATAGCGGAGCGGCAGGTCCTTGTACGAATGGGGCGAGGAACGGAAGATCTCGCAGTGGTGAGGGCAGTTCATCGGCTTGAGCATATACTCCTCACCCTCCTGGGGGGTTCGGATGGGCTGGAAGGAATCCTTGCCGTACTTGGCATAGTGGCCGGAGGTCACGTAGAGGTCCTTGGCACCGATGTGCGGGGTCACGACCGGGAGATATCCGAGCTCAGCCTGCTTCTTGCGCAGGAAGTTCTCGAGGATGTTGCGCATGACGGCGCCGCGGGGCAGCCACAGCGGCAGGCCGAGGCCCACGCGCTGCGAGAAGGTGAAGAGCTCCATCTCCTTGCCGAGCTTGCGGTGGTCGCGCTTGCGGGCCTCCTCCATGAGTACGAGGTACTCGTCCAGCATGGACTTCTTGGGGAAGGTGATGCCGTAGATGCGGGTAAGCTGCTGGCGCTTCTCGTCGCCTCTCCAGTACGCGCCTGCGATGGCGGTGAGCTTGACAGCCTTGATGACGTCAGTGTTCATGAGGTGCGGGCCGCGGCAGAGGTCGGTGAACGCGCCGTTCTTGTAGTATGTGATCGTACCGTCCTCGAGCTCGCTGATGAGCTCGCACTTGTACGGGTCATTCTTTTTCTTGAAATACTCGAGGGCGTCGGCCTTGGAGACGTCGATACGGGTGAAGTTCTCCTTGGTGCGGGCAAGCTCGAGCATCTTCTTCTCGATGGCGGGAAGGTCGGAATCGGTAATCTGGTGGCCAGCGAGGTCTACGTCATAGTAGAAGCCGTTTTCGATGGCGGGGCCGATGCCGAACTTGACGCCGGGATAGAGGGCCTCGAGGGCCTCGGCCATAAGGTGCGAGGACGAGTGCCAGAATACGTGCTTGGCCTCGTCGTCCTCCCACTTGAGGAGATTGATGGAAGCGTTGAAGGTGATGGGGCGGAGAAGGTCGTACGTGACCCCCTTTCCGACCGAGGTGTCACCCTTGGCCTTTACGGATACTGCGAGTACTTCCGCCGCGAGCCTCGGACTGATGCTCTGGGCGATTTCATAACCGGTTACCCCCGATTCGTAGGCTCTGACGCTGCCGTCAGGAAAAGTGATGTTGATCATAAACGCTTTGTTAAAAAACTAAACAATGGAATTGGACTAACCAGTATTTACAAACCAAGTACTTGAACTTGGCTAGCCATATTGTCAGTCAAGTTTACAAAGGTACGAACTTTTTTTATATCTTTGTATTTGGACTAAAGATTATGTCGATGGAAAAACGCATCTCCCGCAAAGACCTTTGGGACGGTGCCGGCAAGGCCGGACTGGTCCTGGGGCTCGTTTCTAGCGCCTATGTGCTCATCTCAATGCTGCTCTCCAAGCTCAACGGATCGACTGGCATGGCACTGTTATCCACCGTGCTCGCCTTCCTTCTCTGGGCTCTCAAGTTCGGCGGCTGCATCTACCTGATGAAGCTGTTCATGACCAGGTTCGCGGCGGCGCATCCGGGATGCGACAATTCCGACACTTTCCGCTTCGGGATGGTGACGGCATTCCTCTCCGCCCTGATCTTCTCCGCGTTCGACATGGCGTACCTTACCTGGATCGCCCCCGACACGATGAGCCAGGCCATCGAAACGGCCACAGAGGCATACGGTTCGATGCTTCCTGCTGAGAGCCTCGAGGCGATGCAAGAGATGAATTTCGGACAGATCTCTTTCTTCACGAACCTCATCTACTGCTTCCTGTTCGGAACGGTTCTTTCCGCCATTCTCTCGCGCAACATCCCTTCACGCAATCCCTTCGCCGACAACCGCCCGACCAGTACTCCAGACGAGCAATAATATGGACAGCAACCCCGACATTTCCATAATCATCCCCTCCTTCAACGAGAGGGAGTCCCTGCCAGAGCTTCTCGACTGGATCAGGCAGGTCATGGAACGCGAAGGCTTCAGCTATGAAGCCATCATTGTGGACGACGGAAGCACCGACGGCACTTGGGACTGCGTCAAGGCACTTTCCGGCAGCGACCCGCGGGTAAAGGGCATACGCTTCCGGCGCAACTACGGCAAGTCCGCGGCGCTTTTCTGCGGCTTCCGCAAGGCCGCAGGCGACATCGTGGTCACGATGGACGCCGACCTGCAGGATTCTCCCGAGGAGATTCCGGAGATGCGCAGGATGATACTCGAGGAGGGATACGACCTCGTCTCGGGCTGGAAACAGCACCGCCAGGACAACAAACTCACCAAAAATCTCCCTTCCAAACTCTACAATGCCACGGCCCGCATGATCACCGGCATCAAACTGCACGACATGAACTGCGGACTCAAGGCTTACAAGAAGCAGGTAATCAAGGATATAGAGGTCTACGGCGAGATGCACCGATACATTCCTTACCTTGCCAAGGAGGCGGGCTATGCAGCCATCGGCGAGAAGCCCGTACACCACCAGAAGCGCAAGTACGGCAAGAGCAAGTTCGGGATGAGCCGTTTTGTCAACGGTTTCCTGGACCTTATCTCATTGTCCTTCCTGCAGACTTTCGGCAAGAAGCCGATGCATTTCTTCGGCTACCCCGGCATCCTGATGTTCATAATCGGCGGCATAATGGCCGTCTGGATCATCATTGCCAAACTTGTCCACCAGGCCCATCACGTGCCGTTCCGCGCCGTCACCGACCAGCCGCTGTTCTACCTCGCACTGGTCGCAGTCATCCTTGGCGTAATGCTTTTCCTCGCAGGCTTCGTCTGCGAGATGATCTCCCGCTCTTCTTCCGAGCGCAACCGATACAACATTTCAGACGAGATCTGACGACTCCGACGCAGGTCTGACACCTCCCGATGGACGCAGATAGCAGCATCCTTCGGGAAATGCCCGAACGTAGTGCCCAAAATGCCAGCATCCTTCGGGAAATGCCCGAACGTAGTGCCCAAAACACCGGCATCCTTCGGGAAAGGATGCTGTCTACTCCGATGCAGGCGGTGGCACTGTCTCCGCGGAAAATGCTCCGACAGCGCCACCGCCTGACATCTCCGGTCACACAGCATCCGCAGTTGCGCTGTGTTCAGTCATGTCCTGAGAGACTCTTTTCCAGTTGCTCCCGATTATCCTGTCATATCAGTAGATTCTCTCACTACTGCACCTGATTTATCCTAACGTATTAGAAAAATCTTTTCCAGGTGCGCCCAAAAGGATATCGGCCAAGAGCATTTCTGGCGTTTCAGAACTGAATCTGCGCTTAACCTGGCTTTGTAATGTGCCCTTAGACGCATTTCCGCACTTCAGAAGCCGTTTCTGCGCCTAAGCCTTATTCGTCCCCGGCAAGCAACCCTCTCCCCCCCACACAACGGAACCCTTGACCAGCGGTTGAAGGTTAATGCTGTTTTTACGCCTGATTTATCCTAACATATAAGGATGTTCTTTTCCTGATACGCCTGACAGAATTTTGACTGAGAGCATTTCTGGCGTTTCAGAGCCGAATCTGCGCTTAACCTGGCTTTGCAATGTGCCCTTAGGCGCATTTCCGCACTTCAGAAGCCGTTTCTGCGCCTGAGCCTTATTCATCTCCGACAAGCAGCCCTCTCCCCCTCCCACACAACGGAACCCTTGACCAATGGTTGAGGGTTAACGCTGTTTTCATCTGTCCTGCCGGTAACACTCGACCGGCGGTTGAGGGTTAACACTGTTTATGAAGTGAAACGGCTAATGAAAGCTTCCGCAGCAGAGACCCCCAAGAGGAATAGACTAGGAAGAGGATCAAGGAGTAAGTCGAGAGTGGATGACGAGTGGCCAGGGCAGATAGCATGAGAGACTTGGGGCGGCGGAAGAGGGAGGGCGGCGGCAAGGGAGTGCGGCGGAAGAGGGAGAGCGGCGGAAGAGGGGCAGGAAAACAAATGATCAGGGCAGAAGGGACGAACGAAGGGAACAGAAACAAAAGATCCGGGCCAACGATTCGTTGGTCCGGAAAACAAAAAGGCTCGGCCGGAATCATCCAGTCGAGCCTTCGAAGAACGGCAGCTGCCTACTCTCCCACCTGGTGGGGCAGTACCATCGGCGATGGCGGGCTTAACTTCTCTGTTCGGAATGGGAAGAGGTGGTACCCCGCCGCTATAGCCACCGCAATATATTACTTGAGAGAGA
>JAFXQA010000004.1 GCA_017527415.1 Bacteroidales bacterium
AGCGGCTACTCAAAGAGGGGAACGAAACCGTGACAACTTGTCACACTTTCAAAATGAAAGCTGCTGACGGTAAAATGCGTCAAACAGATGTTGCCGATCAAGAACAATTATTCAGATTGATACAATCTATCCCTTCACCTATGTCAGAACGCCGCAGCAAATAAGCGCCCACACACTGCAAGAACAACTGACCAATCTGCCGAAGCGTTTTTTGCAACTTGCTCATATACAACACCTTAGCCAAACAGGTGCGTTGTATTTTCTTACCTGATTACGTAAAACACTGTCGGACAACCACTTACCCAAAACGCTCGTCGTATCGGAGGCCTTTGGCCGACTAAGCCCCTCCCCGAGGGAGGGGTTTGGGGTGGGGCAGTCGAAGACAGGGCACAAAAAATAGAGACCGGGTTGGTCTCTATTTTTCGTGCCCAGAGCGGGAATCGAACCCGCACGTCTTTAAGGGACACTGGATTTTGAGTCCAGCGCGTCTACCAATTCCGCCATCCGGGCTGGTGTCGGGCGAGGCGATTATGCGCTTCGCTGGCGATTGGACTGCAAAGGTAAGAATTTTTTCGTAACTTGCAGGTGTTATGGAAGGACTTGCATCAGAATTAAAGAAATACAAGCAAATCTTCGTGGTGTGCGACCGGAATGTTTTGGCTTTCGCGCAGACACTGGCGTCCATCGCAGGTGCAAAAACGGTCGAGAATTGCGCGTGCGGAGCCAAAAATGGCAATGCAAGAGCAAATAACGGCCTAAATTGCGCGTGCGAAAGCAAAAAAAACGATAGTGAGTGGCCTTTGCTGGCTATCACGGCCGATGAGGCCCACAAGACCATCGACACGGTAATGGAGATCTGCCGCTGGCTATGCTACAGCGGGGCTGACCGCGATGCGCTGGTGCTGGCGGTGGGCGGCGGAGTCACCACGGATATGGCCGGGTTCGCGGCATCTATCTACAAGCGCGGCATCCGCTACGCCAACATCCCCACCACGCTTCTTTCCATGGTAGATGCCGGCATAGGCGGCAAGACGGGGGTGAATCTGGACGGATACAAGAACCTTCTGGGCGTAATCCGCCAGCCGGAGTTCACCGCCATCTTCCCCGAGGTGCTGGAGACCCTGCCGGATCGCGAACTTCGCAGTGGCCTGGCGGAGATGCTGAAGACTTTCATCATCAAAAACCCGGCGCACGCCTACGAACGCACGGTGGCATTCTTCCAGACACCGTGCAGCGGAGACTGTCCGGAAGACTCCGCGTTGCTCCGCAACCCGTTCCGGGAAAATGCTCCGCTATCCGGACAGTCTTCGCTGTCCCAACTGATCCACCAGGCGGCAGCCATCAAGCAAGCGATTGTGGAGAAGGATGAATTCGAGAGCGGGCAACGGCGCAAACTCAACCTTGGCCACACATGGGCGCATGCCATCGAATGGTGGCAGAAAGAGACTGGCCGCGAGGAACAGCTTACCCATGGCGAGGCGGTGGCGATTGGGATGGTGCAGGCAGCGAAGTACGCAGAGCGCCACGGCATCGCCGAGGAACCGGGCCTGGCTGACCGCATCGCGACGGATTTGAAAGCCTGCGGCCTGCCCACCGAACTCCCCTGCCCGGAGCAGGATCTGCTCCCCGCCATCCTCAAGGATAAAAAAGCATACGGCAGCAAGATCAAACTCGTGCTGCCGTGCAAGATAGGTAAGGTAGTCGTTTTACCTATGCTTTTCTCATAACACCACGACTTCTTCCGTAAGCATATTGCTTTCTGCATCCCACGAATCGCGGGCGAAGAGGGATACAGTGTACTCGCCGGAGGCGAGCTTCAGCTCCTGCCGCCAGGTCTTTTTCATCTGCGAAGCCTGCGGCACGCGGTAGAAATCTGCCAGTATCTTCTTGGTGCAGACGGTGCTGTCGCCGGCCGCGACCGTCAGGTAGTAGGTGTGCACGAACTCATCGTCGGTGCCGGCAGGCCAGGTAGCAACGGCTCCCCCGGATATCGCCTTCACTTTCAGACCCTTGAGCGACGGGGCCTTGTTGGCGGCGGCCAGACGCTTATGGTCATACTTCCGAAGATGAGCGCCGTCTTCCGCAGGACGCCTGAACACCCAGTGCTTGCCGATGGTGGTCTGGTTGTAGAAGTCCATACGCACCGCGCGCATGTTCCCCTTGTTGTCGAACTGCAGGAGCAGGCCCTGCGAGAACTCGTCCTTATCCTTCATCACCGTCAGGCCAGCCATCTCCTCGTATCCGCCGTTGTCTATGGCCATATAGCGGGTAGAAGCTGTCCCCATCACGGTAAATGCCCCCTGCCATACGCTGCGCGGGTCGTTGAGGGGGAAGTGGAGATGCCCGCCGAACACCACCGCCTGGGGATATTTGGAAAGTGTTTCGGTCAGCACCTTTGTGCTCCAGTAGCCGTTGCCTTTAGGGTAGACATCGTCCAGGAAGCTGCCGTAGATGGTGCCGTAAATCATGGCGTGGGTGATGACGATCACATATTTGTCCGGATCTTTTTCGGTTAGGTCCTTCAGGTTCTCGTCGAGCCACCTGATACTTTCTTCTGGATACACGACCGGATTGCGGCCGTCCGGAACTACCGAAAGGATATGGTAACCCCCAATCTCATAATGCCTGCACTCGAACTTCTCCGCCATAGTCGGATCGCCGACCTCGGCTTTATAGAACTCGGGGCCCAGGCGCCTGGGAAACTGCTTTGCTTCCTTGTAGGTGTCTGTAGTCCACTCCTTCCACACGTCATGATTGCCAACCGTATAAGCCAGAGGCACATCCAATGGGCTGAAAACACTTTCGTATAGACGTTTCCAATCGTTTATTTCTATATACTTCTTGGCATTCCAGGCCGGGCTGTCCACCAGGTCGCCTACCACAACGACACCGTCCAGGCCGCCGAAACGGGCGGCAAAACCGCGCTCCTGGATAAGGGCGCTGCGGAACTTGTAGCCAGGCACGCCGTTATACCCGTTCACATGGGTGTCGCTGATGACGGCCAGGTTTGCCACGACTTTCTTTTCGTTGAAGTCTTTTGCAGGAAGGATGTATCCCACCAGCAGGAGAGCTAAAAGAATGCAGATCCTACGCATTTTTGAAAAGGGCTTTTACGAGGGCCGGCACATCGGCCACCTTGACAATCTTTATCTCTTTGGGCTGTTGTTCTCCGAGCGGAGTGAAACTGCTCACATAGATGCGCTTGAAGCCCAGGCGGGCGGCCTCGCCGATGCGGCGGTCCGTGTTCGCGACGGGGCGGATCTCCCCGCTGAGCCCAACCTCACCGGCAAAGCAGGAATCCCCGGGGAGAGAGTAGTCGAAATTGGATGAGAGCACCGCCGCGACCACGGCAAGGTCGGCGGCAGGGTCGCTGACCTTGAGGCCGCCCGCCATGTTCAGGAAGACGTCCTTGGCACTTAGGTGGAAACCGGCGCGCTTTTCCAGCACGGCCAGGAGCATGTTCAGGCGGCGGGTATCAAAGCCTGTGGCGGAGCGCTGGGCGGTGCCGTATACGGCGCTGCTCACCAGGGCCTGCACCTCGAAGAGGAGGGGCCTGGTGCCATCGAGCGTAGCGCAGATGGCCGCTCCGCTGAGTCCGGCCTCATGCATGGGGATCAGCATTTCCGAGGGGTTAGCCACCTCGCGGAGACCCGCGCCGGTCATCTCGAAAACTGCGATTTCGGATGTGGATCCGAATCGGTTCTTGATGCTGCGAAGGATTCTGTATGCCCCGCGGTTCTCGCCCTCGAACTGCAGAACCACGTCCACAATGTGTTCCAGTATCTTGGGGCCGGCGATATAACCGTCTTTGGTGATGTGGCCTATCAGCAACACCGGGATGCCGCTCTCTTTGGCAAAGCGCAGCAGCATCGCCGCCACCTCTTTTATCTGGCTGACGCTCCCGGGGGTGGATTCCACCGTGTCGGTGAACATCGTCTGCACCGAATCCACTATCATCAGCTCCGGCCGTATCTCCTCCGCCTGCTCCAGAATGGATTCCATCCGCGTCTCGGTGAAAATCAGCGTATCCTCCACCGGTGCTGCGGGAGAGTCCGTTTCTTCCGCGCTGCTTCGCAGGCCGTTCCGGCAAAATGCTCCAGAAACGGACTCTCCCACAGCACCTCCGCAAAGCCGGTCTGCACGCATTTTCACCTGACGCGCACTCTCCTCGCCTGTAACATACAACGTCTTCAACCCCGAAACCAGCGGAATCTGCAGACTCAGCGTAGACTTGCCTATGCCGGGTTCACCACCTATCAGCACCAGCGAACCGGGCACTATACCTCCACCGAGAAGACGGTCCAGCTCGGGCATACCAAGCTGCAGACGCGGCTCCTTGGAGCGGTCTATCTCCTTCAGCCTCAACGGCTTGCGTTCGCCCTTGCTACCGGAAGCCACGGCTTTGGCCCCACCTTTAGAGCCCTTCTTCTCTACAGGAGCCTCAACCATCGTGTTCCACTCTCCGCACGCCGGGCAGCGCCCCATCCACTTGGGACTCTCGTTACCGCAGTTGGTGCAGTACCATAATGTCTTCGCTGATGCCATAATCCTGTCGCCGGCGTTTGTGCTATACTTCCTTTATGATATCCATTCCCATCCTGATGGCCTCTTCGTTCATCGGGATAAGATGATGGTGCCTTTCAGGAAGGGTCTTGCGCAAGGCCTTCAGCACGCTTTCCACACTCACGATGGGATGAATCTTGAGCAGGCCTCCCAGAATCATCATGTTGAAAACCTTGATCATGTTCATCTCGGCCGCCTTGTCCATAGCGTCTATCCTGTAGACGTGGATGTCCTTGCGGGTGGGAGGATTATTGATGCCGTAGCCGTCATAGATGAGGCTGCCGCCGGGCTTAACCTTGCTCTCGAATTTCTCGAGCGAGGGCTGGTTCAGCACGATGGCCGTGTCGTATGAACTCAGGATGGGGGACGAAACGGGCTCGTCGCTCACGATGACGGTCACGTTGGCGGTGCCGCCGCGCTGCTCGGGGCCGTATGCCGGCATCCAGGTTACTTCCTTATCTTCCATCAGGCCGGAGTAGGCCAGGATCTTGCCCATCGAGAGGACTCCCTGTCCTCCAAATCCGGATATGATAATCTCGTGTGTCATAACTCTTTACCTTTATCTTTAAGATCTCCGAGAGGATAAAAGGGAACCATGTTCTCTTCCATCCACTTGTTGGCCTTGTCCGGGCTCATGCGCCAGTTGGTGTTGCAGGTGGAAACTATCTCCACGAGGTTGGAGCCTTTGCCCTGCATGGAGTATTCAAAAGCCTTGCGGATGGCCTTCTTTGCCTTCAGGATTGAAGGCACGTTCTGCACACTCTGGCGGGTCACATAGCAGGTGCCCTCGAGCTGGGCGGCTATATCCGCCATCTTGAGAGGGTATCCGTGAAGTTTGGGATCGCGGCCGTAGGGGCAGGTGACGGTCTTCATGCCGATCAGCGTGGTCGGGGCCATCTGGCCTCCGGTCATTCCGTAGATGGCATTGTTGATGAAGATGATCGTGATGTTCTCACCGCGGTTCAGGGCATGGATGGTTTCACCCGTGCCGATGCAGGCTAAGTCACCGTCGCCCTGATAGGTGAACACCAGGCGGTCCGGCCAGAGTCGCTTCACTGCGGAGGCCAGTGCAGGAGCACGGCCGTGGGCGGCTTCCTGCCAGTCAACATCTATATACTTATAGGCGAACACGGCGCATCCTACGGGGGAGATGGCAATGGTTTTGTCTGCCATTCCCATTTCGGCGATGACTTCCGACACGAGTTTGTGGACCACTCCGTGGCTGCAGCCCGGGCAGTAGTGCATGGGCACATCGTTCAGCAATTCCGGTTTCTTATATACCAGATTCTCTTCCTTGATTATTTCTTCTCTAGTCATAGGGCGCAGCGGTTAAAGTGTCATACTCTTGATCTGTTCCAGCACCTCTTCCGGCTCAGGGATGATGCCGCCGAGGCGGCCGTACCACTTGACAGGAACGCCACATTCCACGGCGAGACGGATGTCTTCCACCATCTGTCCGGCATTGATCTCCAGCGAAAGGATACCCTTCACCTTCTTGCCCAGCTCTCCTATTTTAGCATAAGGGAAAGGCCAGAGGGTGATGGGGCGGAGCAGGCCCACCTTGATGCCCTGCTCGCGGGCAATGGCGATGACCTTCTTGGCGATGCGGGCGGCACTGCCGAAAGCCACGATCAGGTACTGCGCATCTTCGGTCTTGTACTCCTCATAGCGGACTTCCTTCTCTTCGATCACGCGGTACTTGGCCTGGATGCGGAGGTTGTTCTGCTCCATCTCCTCGGAACGGAGTTCAAGGGAGGTGATGATGTTGGGCTTGCGCATGCCGATGCGGCCCGTGGTAGCCCAGGGGCATTCCTTTGCAATCTCCTCCGTAGTGCGGCGGGGTTTGAAAGGAGGCAGCACCACCTTCTCCATCATCTGCCCTATGGCGCCGTCGGAAAGGATCATCGCAGGATTACGGTAACGGAAAGCCAGCTCGAAGGCGAGGTCCACGAAATCCGCCATCTCCTGCACCGATGCAGGGGCGAGGGTAATGAGGCGATAGTCGCCGTGGCCGCCGCCCTTCACTGTCTGGAAGTAATCCGCCTGGCTTGGCTGGATGGTTCCGAGGCCGGGGCCACCGCGGGAAACGTTCACGATGAGGGCAGGGAGTTCTGCTCCCGCCATGTAGGAAATGCCTTCCTGCATCAGGGAGATGCCAGGGGAGGATGAGGAGGTCATGACCTTCTTGCCGGTGGCGGCGCCGCCGTAGACCATGTTGATGGATGCCACTTCGCTCTCTGCCTGCAGCACCACCATGCCGGTGGTCTCCCAAGGCTTCTCCGCGGCCAGGGTCTCGAGGACCTCGGACTGGGGAGTGATAGGATAGCCGAAGTATCCGTCGCAGCCGCAGCGGATGGCGGCATGGGCAATGGCTTCATTGCCTTTCATAAGGGTGATTTCTTTCTCAGCCATGACTATTCCTCCTTTTTACGGTAAACGGTGATACAGCCATCCGGGCAGACTATCGCACAGGACGTGCATCCCGTGCAGCTGTCCTCCAGTACGGCCTCAGCATAGTTGTAGCCCTTCTGGTTCACGTTTTTGGTGGTGAGGGCCAGGACGTGCAGCGGACAGGCGACCACGCAAAGGCCGCAGCCTTTGCAGCGTTCGACGTCCACCACTGTCGCTCCTTTCATTTTAGCCATAAAAGTGTTATTGTTTATTGGTTGTACATATCTTTGTTGTAGAAGTCCAGAATCTCGTTCGCTATGTCCAGGGCCTGCTGCGCGGGGCTTTCCGGGTTCAGGTGGATGGCCTCCAGGTAGTTGTTCATGGCCATCTGCCAGTTGCCTTTTTTCCGCCAAGCGTTGCCGAGGAGATAGAAAAGGGTGTCGTCCATGATGCCTCCGCCCGCACGGTATTCCTCCATCAGGGCAATGGCCTCATCGGCCTTGCTGGCATCCAGGAGATCCTTGACCCTGTCCTTCATCACTTGGGCTCGTTCACGAACATGCACCAGCCGTAGGTGTCTTCCTCCATACCCTTCTGAATGCCGATGATGCGGTCGTACAGTTTCCTACTGATGGGGCCGCACTCGTCCAGGTACTTATATTCACGGGTAATGGTGCCGCTCTCCAGGGTAACCTTGTCGTCTATGCGGCTGATTGGCGTGATGACCACGGCCGTGCCGCAGGAGTTAACCTCTTCGAATGTCTCGAGCTCATCGACGAAGATGGTCCGGCGTTCGACCTTCAAGCCGAATTCCTCCGCGACCTTGCGCAGGCTCTTGTTGGTGATGGAAGGCAGCACGCTGGGAGAGTTCGGGGTGATGTAGCAGCCGTGTTTGATGGCGAAGAAGTTGGAGGATCCGAACTCTTCGATGTGGGTGTGCGTGGCGCTGTCGAGGAACAGGAGCTCGCGATACCCCATCTTGTGGGCCAGGTTGTAGGCATGCAGGGACTGTGCGTAGTTGGCGCCGAGCTTGTAGCCGCCGGATCCGTAAGTGGCCGCACGGTCGTAGTTGCGGGAAAGCACCGCGGTGCCGGGCACCAGGATCTTGGCTCCGGAATAGGTACCAACACCGGAAGCCATCACTGCGAACATCACATCCCTCGAGGAATGGATTCCCAACTGGGGATTGATGCCGAAGAGGACGGGGCGCAGGTAGAGCGATCCGCAACTGTCGGTAGGAGGGAGGAATTCCCAGTTCGCCTGCACGCAGCTAACGCACATGTCGAGGAAGAGTTCCATCGAAGGGGCGGGCATATCCAGGTACTGGGCGCTGCTCTCCATGCGCTTGGCATTCTCGTCCGGGCGGAAGAGGCGCACGCGACCGTCCACGCCGCGGAAGGCCTTCAGGCCCTCGAAGCAGCACGGAGCATAGTGGAACACTCCGGCAAAACAGTGGAGGGAGAAGTTGAAGTTGTCGGTGACTACCGGCTTGCTCCATTTCCCTTCGATGCAGGTGGCGTAAACTATCGCATTCGTGGGGTAATAACTAAATGATCTTTTTGAATAATCGATTTCAGCCATAGTTATAGTTTTAGTCTTCAATTATGTGGTCTTTGTTGTATGTGTGTATCTTGGTTTCCCCGGCCAGGATCATGTATCCGTTCTCCGCCAGGGATTCGAGCTCGTTCTCCCCGGGATACACTCTGACGGGAGCGAGCCATTCCACCTTCTTGGTGATGGCGTCCGTGATGGGCTTGCTGTAGGCAACGCCGCCGGTGAGGATAATCACATCCACCTTGCCGTCCACCACCGCGCCCTGCGCGACGATGTACTTGGCGATGTTCAGCACGAAGGCCTTCAGGAACACTACGTATTCCTCCTGACCCTCCTGGGCACGTTCCACCACCACCCTCATATCGTTGGTGCCGAAATACGCCACAGCGCCGCCCTTGCCTATGAGTTTCTTCTTTATCTCCTGCTTGGTGTACTTGCCGCTGAAGCACATGTCGATGAGCGGATAAGGAGGGCAGCACCCGGCCCTTTCGGGCGTGATGGGGCCGTCGCCGCCAAGGCCGTGGGACGTGTCGATGACGCGTCCGTCACGGTGCAGGGAGATCGTTACGCCTCCGCCCATGTGGCAGATAATCGCGGTGGTATCCTCAGCCTTGCGGCCGGTATCCCGCAGGTATCTGCGCATGATGGCGCGGGTGTTGAGGGCGTGGAAAAGGGTTCTGCGCGGGAATTCCGGGATACCACCCACGTGGCACTCGGGGAGCATCTCGTCCGCCATGGGAGGATCCGCCACATACGCGACACAGGGGCCGAAGGGGCCGTCTTTACCGCGGATGGCGTTAATCTCGCCGGCGATGTTGTCCCCGATCAAAGCAGAAAGATTGCAGGCATGGTTACCTTCGCGGCTGGAAGATAGCACCTCGCGCATGTCGGCGTTCACATTGTAGACGCCGGTGACGCAGGGGGTGAAGAGGCCGCCGCGGCACATCACTATGTCGATGTCCTCCAGACGTACGCCTATCTCCTTAAGCGCTTTCAGGATGGCTTCCGTGCGCATGCCATCCTGGTCCATCACGTCGGCGAACTTCGATAGCTCCTCGACGGAATGCTCCAGTTTCTTTTCCAGGATGCAGGCTCCGTCCTTGTAGAGAGCGAACTTGGTGGTGATGGATCCAGTGTTTACTACGAGAATGGTTCCTTTTGCCATACCTACTTCACGAAAGCGACCGCCGCCGCGATCGAGTTAAGTTTAACGTCCACGGAATCGGCCCTGGAGGCAAGTACGCACGGCACCTTGGTGCCCACCAGCATGCCGGCCTGCTTCACACCTTTGATCATCTTGGTGTTGGCCTTCCAGAAAACGTTGCCGGCTTCAATGTTGGGGAACAGCAGGCAGTCGGCGTCTCCCGCCACGGGGCTGGAGAGCTTCTTGATTTCTGCGGACTCCTTGTCGACGGCAACGTCGAGGGCCAGGGGGCCGTCTCCTATGCAGCCGGGGATCTGGCCGCGGTCGCACATCTTGGCGAGCATCGCACCCTCCATGCAGGCGGGCATGGTGTCCAGCATCTGCTCGGAAGCCGCAATGAAGGCGATCTTGGGTTTCTCTGCACCGAAGGCCTTTGCCACGGAAATCAGGTAGCCCGCGATCTTCACCTTCTGGCGGAAATCCGGCAGGGGGACGACTGCCACGTCGCTGACGAACATCAGCTTGTGGTAGTTCGGATTCTCCAGCACTCCCACGTGGGAAAGCAGGCCCTTGGCGGGTAGGAGCCCGGTTTCCTTGTTCAGGACGCCGCGGAGGAACTTGTCGGTGGAGCAAAGCCCCTTCATGAGCACGTCGCCCTCCCCGTCATGAACCATCCGGACGGCCTCGGCCACGGCCTTGAGCTCGTCCTTGATGTCCATGACAGTGAAGCGAGAGGCGTCGATCCTGCATTCAGCGCAGGCCTTCAGGATCATGTCTGCATCTCCCACGAGGGTTACGTCCACGATGCCGAGTTCCAGGGCCTTGGAAGCAGCCTCTATGGTATGGCTGTCCACGGCCCAGGCGGCTATCATCCGCTTGCGAACACCTTTCGCCTGAAGCTCGGCGAAAAGTTCGTTAAACGATTTTATCATTGGTTATCAGTGGTTATTAGTGTATTCTATCGCATCTCCGCAGCCTCTACGGCCTTGAAGTATTTGTAGCTGTTCACCAGCAGTTCGCCGGCCGCATCCTCGTCGAGGACTATGATGCCGTCGGGATGGTTCTGCAGGGCGGACACGGTGTTCTTGTGGGTGATGGGGCCTTCGATGGCCTCTCCGATCGCACGGGCCTTCTTGGGGCCGAGAGCGAGGATAACAACCTCCTTGGCGGAGAGGACGGTCGCGACACCTACGGACATCGCCTGCTTGGGAACGAGATTGATGTCACCGCCGAAGAAGCGGGAATTCACGCGTATGGTGTCGTCGGTGAGGGTGACCACGCGGGTACGGCTCTGCAGGGGCGAGAAGGGTTCGTTGAATGCGATGTGGCCGTCTTCGCCGATTCCTCCGAAGAAGAGGTCGAATCCTCCGGCCTCGACTATCTTCTCTTCGTAGGAAGCGCACTCGGCCGCGAGGTCGGGAGCGTTGCCGTCGAGGATATGGATGTTTGCGCGGGGGATGTCGATATGGTCGAAGAGGTTGCGGTACATGAAGCTGTGATAGCTCTCCGGATGCTCGACGGGCAGGCCCACGTACTCATCCATATTGAAAGTGATCACGTTCTTGAAGCTGAGCTCGCCGGCCTTGACTTTGCGGACGAGTTCGGCGTATACCTTGAGCGGGGTGGATCCGGTAGGAAGCCCCAGCACAAAGGGCTTGTCGCTGATTTTTGCCTTTGCCTTGATGGCGTTGGCGATGCGGTCGGCCACCCAAAGGGCGGCCTCTTTCTCTGTGTCTCTGATAATTACTTTCATATTATCTCAATTACTCAATCTTTATTTCTAATGCCAAATTACATCTTTTTTATCATTATCCCATACAAAAATACGATTTTCGCTTCCTGATGAAATATTTTTTATATAAAAGAGCGCATCCTTGGGCGCCATCTCTATGTCAAGGAAAACATCATTTGCTTTAATTGTTTGAATATGTTCCCAATGATTCATTTTCCACCATGCGACCTCGTAATAATCCCCCGGCATTATGGCATTCCCATCCCCTCTTAGTATGTATTCAATTTTTGATAATTGTATTGGAACTCCGAAATCAACACATCCATAATAATCTTCTCCCTTTGCACTATAATATGTTAAGGGATCATTGTCAAACAGTTTCTCAAACCCATTGTTGTTTTCAACCACTGAATACTCAAAACGAGGTGTGGTATCATTAATACCATAAAAAAACACTTCTGCCATATCTGACACTCTCGTATTCGTTGAACAAAAACGCCAGTAACGGTACTTTTCGTCAGTGTTTAAATATCTTATCCCGGATGTAAGAGGCCACTTTGGCAAAAAATCTAATGGCACCCATTTTTTCTTATCATTGGATGCTTCAAAAACCCCATTCCTAAGTGTGGACACTAAATATACATGTTGATGCATGGGATATTTTCTATTCAAATGTAGGTTAATGGTACTCGTATCATTAGGGATAACATATGAGACTTGGCCCAATCTATTGAGTATAAATGGATAGCTGAAAGGGATTAATTTCGCATCCTCAAATGCTAGTACAATATAAGCAACATCGCGTCCCATCTTAGTAAAGAATGCGTTTTTCCCCCGTGTTTTACCATACCATATTGGATGCCAATTATCATTATCAAAAACAGCAATAAACGCCACACGACTTCTGACCCTTTTAAATAATTTAATCTTAATGTCTGATGTGGCCATATACTCCTCACTAACATCTTTAAAGAACTCTGACCCAGTTGTCTGTACAATGTGTTTTTGTGATTTGATCTTTTTTAGATACTCTTTGTTAGCAGAAAACGTCCTTCTGAAAACTTTAGCAATTCTCTGATGCTTAAAAAAAGGATAACCTGGATTTGATGTGAAGGGATTGAATATTTCAGAATTGCCATGTATGGACCAAAAAGAGTTCCAACTATGTCCGCTTCTTCTGTCTGGCCACTGCGGGGTATAATCAATTGTTACCGGAAGTCCTTTTGATCTCATTATCAAAGTAACCAACTCGGCGTTCTCATTACAAGAAGCGCTATTAGGGTACATAACAAACAATGAATCGTCAAATATAGGTATTTCATGTGGCTGAATAACTTTTCTTTGTTTTTGAATCATCTCTTTTAGTAATGAATTCACCCTTGTAATTGCTGCACTGGGATCATATTCGTAATCATAACATTCATACAGATTGCCAATACTCCCGTAAGCGAAAGAACGCATTTCGGTTCGCCAATCAAATATAGGTTGCACTTGTGAGCAAGTAAAAGGAAGTAGATACTCACAAAAACAATCGAAATCAAGGTGCTTGGCCCAATCACCTTCCTTCCACTGTTTATACGCCATATCAATATCTTTAACAAGATACTCAGACTTTATTACCTCAATCAATGGTTTATAATCTATCTCCGAGGCGAATCTGTCAGACAATCGATTCAAGGAATCTGCGCGATCTGATGCCGACAGGTTTTTTTCTCTAAATACTCGCTTACATGCATCATAATACTCCTTGTATTTCCCAACCATCGCATAATGACCAGGCATATTCTTAATCAAGAATTTCGTTGCCAACAATTTATCTCTGTCTGATTCCGACTTTGACTCCTTAAACTCCCTATGGTAATGCGAAAGAGTGCGTCTTAATTCCTCTTTGTTATCTCCTGCCTGCTTCAATGATACATATAATCCACGGTCGCATCCGCAAAGAGACGCTAGACAAGTTAGCACAAATAATAATATTCTATAATGCATCATATCCACTAATAACACCTAATTTCTCTTTCACATCGTTAACAATCAGAATAGCATCACTACTTCCCACTTTTATGGGCATCGAGAGTATATCCGTTCCCACTTTAAGAGCATTTGTGTAATCAGATCTGGTAAAAAAAAGAAGGAACTCTTTGTACTTGGGCATCAACTTTATTGGAACCATAGTTGAGGCTTTTCGATAATAATACAACGCCTCATTTATTTGTCCAGCATTCAAAAGATAGTCTCCCATTGCACAGTATGAGACCGTGCAAGGTAATCTCTTCACAGCATGGTTAACCACACAAGGGTATAACCGGCTGTGCTGAAAGTCTTCGTATTTTAATAAAGGTTCAAGTAATGATGGGCATAATTGATAAAAATTTGTATTAACAATTACTTGCTCTATTCTATGTGTGTCCACTTGATTAGTCATGAAAGCTTCAGTAACAACCTCGAAATGCTTTTTGTAGCACCACTCTCCCATTCCCAATAATATCAAGACTATGCTTAAAGTGTTTATCAAGACGCCAAAATATGGTTTCCGCATCGCAATAACCATAGTCCAAAAAAGTATCCATGTAACAATATGAGAGAAGGGGAATGAAAAAAGTGCAAAAACAACAAAAACGAGAAGGACGGATTTAAGGATGTCATTCAAACCATTATCCGTTTTTGCAAGAAAGAGAACAACTAAAATTGAGCAAAAAAATAACAAACCTATAACACCTAAAACCACAGAACAATGTAAAAACTCATTGTAAGAAATCACAATATCATCAGCATAAATGGCAAAAGGCGATGTAGTATGACGCTCAAAAAAACGCGCCTGAAACAACATGTAATTATTCTGCATCCCATTAAGGCCGAAGCCTAATGGTTTTGCTTCAATCATGGATAAACAAGTACGCCAGATTAATAACCTGCCATATACTGACTCTGGTCGTAACAAAAAAAGAAAAAAGGTTAGCGCACAAAATAATACGCATAATAAAGGGTAAGCTTTCTGAGGAATTCTTTTTCTGTCATAAAAACAACATCCTAACACAGATGCGACAATAAGCGTTCTGGACTTGAGCAAAAAGTATAAAAAAACAGCCAAAACACTTAATAAAACTATCAAAACCGTCGAAAATGATTTACCTTTAATGAATATACGACTGGTAGATGCGTATATAAAAACAAACGCGCATGATACTAAAGTTGATATGATAGCAATAGGCATGGAAGACGTTTACATTCCACCGCCAAAAATCATTGCGGATGCTTTAATATAAGATGAATTCTTTGCGATCTCCGGAATGTTGAATCGAAAACTATCCAAAATCTTATCTTCCAATTCTTCTAATCTAATTATGGGGATAGAAAGCAAACTATCATTCGTTGAATCGTAACAAATAGCATAAAGAACCTCCCTTGGTTTTCCAGTCTGAGGGTTTATAGCAATTCGAAAATCTAGGAAAGAATCCTCCAATACATTACCATAGAGCAACCTTTCATCGTTTGAAAATACATCACTAACAACCTCGGTGAGTAATTCTTTATTAATGGACACACAACCATTAATTATGCTTGCCTCCTCAAAAGATAAATCACATCCAGTGATCAACGATTTTTGAGGTTGAGTAATACAGGTGTTCTTAGTATTACAAATAAATAGATATCCGTCATGATGTATAATATTGTATGTCTCGCACACTCCTTGAACACTATCCACAAAGGCATAATTAACTTGACCCTTAGTGGTGAAAATATCACAACAAAACAAAAGACAGATTAAAAATATCTTTTTCATAAAAAAAACTATTCGTTAGATTGCAGCTGCTTAATATGCTTTGTATGATCAATATTAAAACTTCTTTGAAACAATTGGCTGTCATAGTTATTCGCACTTAACCACGCGTCAATCAAGTTAAAATATTTTTGTTGATTTTGATGCCTATAGTATTTCCAAAAGATAGGGTCATCAACATTTGTACCAATCCCATACTTTTTATACAACAAGTAATCCCAAATCTTTGCTTCTAATTCCATATCGCCTTTATCCCAATTGTCTCCACATTGATATTGATATGCGTGGAACAACTCTTCAAGCAAGCCAGTTGGATAGTCCCATTCTGGATAGTCATCTGGAAGGCCAGACAATGGAACAGAGATAATAACTTTGCCATTAGTGTCTGGTGGATATGTTAAGTAATGATTATTTTCATAATGCTCGTGGTCATATAGGACAACCCGTATGAGGACCTTCGATGTATTGAGTTTTGCACATAACTGCGCAACCATTTGACACTTACTTGAATAATTATTAATTGCTGTACTTATTCTATTCGCTTCACTCAATACATCTCCTGTCACAAATCCCGCTGAGCTATGGGACAAGTAGCCAACTTTCAGACTAGTACTATTATTGCCTGAATATCCGTTGCCTCCCCCTCCCCCTCCTCCTCCACCATTCGTATTCCCTTCATCCGGATCATAATACTCTCCTTCATTATAACCATAATTATTCCACAACCACCACCAAAAATTTGGATCATCAAAAGGAAAATACGGATAGTCTCCATAGCAATAACTTGCTTCAAGTTCGGTATCCATTGAGGATTTGGTTAATAATACATGCCCTCGTTGAAAACGAATGCCAGCGAACAATGAATAAAGATCGATATTCCTTATGTTTGCGCAAAAAAAACCAACCTTTTTCTTCCCGTTTACATATTGATTAACTCGACATAACTTTCCATCCAAAGAACAATACAGTTTGAGCCCACTATAATCTTTCATATCTCCGCAATTATCCAACTGCTTATACCATCCTTTAGAATGTGACCTATCAAACTCGCTAGTGGGAATTAACAACACAATAAAGACACCCGAGGTTGACTTTTCAATATTGTATGTCACAAGAAGATGCTGATAACATGGCACTTTACGAGCATGTTTAGCATTTACATAATTTTGGACTACACGATATGCATATGTGGTATTAATACGCGTTTCAACATTTATCTGATGCCTCTCGAAGTTATAATTGCACTGTGCAACTGTCCAATCAGGAATTATGTTTCCAAAATAAAAAGCATTTTTTGGATTGAACTTATCCTTCAACCGAATTACTTCATTCTCAAAAAGGCTTATCGCTTCTGAGACTTCTTCTGATTCTTTTGAACTGCTCCTATCATCTATATTACAAGATGAAACAAATACTACCAGGAGCGAAATAACAATTATCCTTTTCAAATCTAAATATTATCTCAATCTTAAGAAAACTTCTATTGCCTGATATTCAGCCATGCCAAGTTCATCGTAATGCTGGGCAGTGGCCTGGGTGCGGTCCTCGGCGCGCTGCCAGAACTCGCGGGGATCCTCTCCGGGGAAGGGCACTATGTCCTTCTGGGACAGATGCCTGTAGATGGCGTGGCGCTTCTCTATCATCTCGTCCGGACTGAGCGGCACTGCCATGTCTACGCGGGCGAGTTCCCACTCCATCCATGCGCCGCGATAGAGCCAGATGTGGCAGTCCGGAATCCATGCAGCACCTTCTTCCTTGAGCTGCTCAAAGGCCTCCAGGGCGGCCTCGGTGCACACGCGGTGCGTGCCGTGAGGGTCTGCAAGGTCGCCGGCCATATAGATCTGGTCCGGCTTGATGCTGTCCATCAGGGCCTTGATGATGTCCACATCGGCCTGGCTGCAGGGGAGCTTGCGTATGCCGCCGCTCTCGTAGAAGGGCAGGTTAAGGAAATGGATATGGTCTTCGCTCATGCCGAAGGAATAGTCTGCGGCACGGGCCTCGCTGCGGCGAATGGCGGCCTTGATGTCCAGCAGCGGACGGGGCTCGGGTTCACCGGGGACCTTGGAATCTATCAGCGCCTGAACCTCGGCGGTGCGGTCTCCGTATCCAAGCTGGCGGGCGGCATCGATATGCTGCATCACCACTGAATCGTGAACGGCAACGTTGCCGGAGGTCTGGTAGGCCACATGCACGTCGTGCCCCTGATGCACCAGGCGGATCAGGGTTCCTCCCATGGAGATGACGTCATCGTCCGGATGGGGGCTCAGCACCAGCACTTTCTTGGGGAAGGGCTTGGATGCCACGGGGCGGGTGCTGTCGTCGGCGTTGGGTTTGCCTCCGGGCCAGCCGGTGATGGTGTGCTGAAGGTCGTTGAAGACCTGGATGTTGACCTGGTTGAATCCGCCCGCTATGTCGAGGAGTTCCTCAAGCGAATGCTGAAGGTAGTCTGCCTGCGTGAGCTTGAGGATTGGCTTGTGCACCTGCTGGCAGAGCCAGATGACGGCCTTGCGGCGGAACTTGGGAGTCCATTCGCAGGGGCCTATGCGCCAGGGGGCGATCACGCGGGTGAGCAGGCTTCCGGATACCTCGTCCACGAACATCATCACATTATCGTGATGCTGGAAATAGGTCGCCGGGCAGTCCGAGCCTATCTCTCCCTCAACGATCCTGGCTACGGCGTCGGTCTTGGTCTCGCCCCAGGCCATCAGTATCACGCGCTTGGCGCTCATCATGGTGCTGATGCCCATGGTGATTGCCTCTTTGGGAGTTACGGAGACATCCCCGTTGAAATAACGGGCCTGACGCTTGCGGCTGGGGTAGCTGAGCAGCACGGTGCGGGTGCGGGTACGGTCGGACGATCCGGCTTCGTTGAAACCCACCTGTCCCTGCTCGCCTATGCCGATGATGAGGAGGTCCAGCTCGCGGGCGGCCTTGTCGAAGCGCTCGCAGTAGGCGGCCACATCTTCGTGAGGCACGGTGCCGTTGGGGATGTGGATGTTCTCGGGCTTGATGTCCACGTTGTTCAGCAGTTCGAGGTGCAGGTTGCGGTTGCGGCTCTGCATGTCGGTGGGAGACGAGGGATAGTACTCGTCTATGCTGTACACCTCGACATTCTTGAAAGAGATGCGCCCCTCGCGGTAATAGCGGGAAAGCACCTTATACAAAGAAGCCGGGGTGGCTCCTGTGGTCAGGCCAAGCCTGAAGGTGCCCCCCGGATTCTCCTTTTCGAATTTCTGGAGCGACTCTACGACTATGTCGGCCAATTTACGGCTGCCCTCGGTAGAATCTGCATAAACTTCAGTGAAAATCTTGTCATATCCGTGAAGGATATCTTTCGGAAGATTTTTGGTAATCAGTCCCCCGTCTTCGGGCAGCGTAAAATGTCTCATAGTATGTTAAAGGAGATGAAGTCCAACGGTGAGTCCGGCCATCACGATGGAAACCATGCTCATCAGCTTGATGAGGATGTTCAGCGAAGGGCCTGACGTGTCTTTGAAAGGATCGCCGACCGTGTCGCCGACGACAGTGGCGTGATGGCACTCGGAATTCTTGCCTCCGAAGTGGCCTTCTTCCACGTACTTCTTGGCATTGTCCCAGGCACCGCCGGAGTTAGCCATGAAGATTGCAAGCACGAAGCCTGCTCCCAGGCCGCCGATCAGCAGGCCGAGCACACCTGCCACGCCGAGCACCACACCCGTGATGACAGGAACGACTATCGCAATGATTGAAGGCACCAGCATCTCGTGCTGTGCAGCCTTGGTGGAGATTTCCACGCAGCGCTTGTAGTCCGGGGTGCCCTCTCCGGTGAGGATGCCTTTGATCTCCTTGAACTGGCGGCGGACCTCGATGACCATCTTGCCGGCGGCGCGGCCGACGGCGTTCATGGTGAGGCCGCAGAAGAGGAATGCCATCATTGCTCCGATGAACACGCCAGCCAGCACGGTAGGATTCATGAGGCTGACATTGAACTCTGCGAGCACGTCGAGTATGGATGCTTCCGCGGCGGCCACTCCGTTGATGAGGGCGTCGGCGGTGCGTCCGATGGCTATCTTGATTTCTTCGATGTAGGATGCGAGCAGGGCAAGTGCGGTGAGGGCGGCGGATCCGATCGCGAAGCCCTTGCCGGTGGCGGCGGTGGTGTTGCCGAGGGCGTCGAGGACGTCGGTGCGCTCACGGACCTCAGGCTCGAGTTCGCTCATCTGGGCGTTGCCGCCTGCATTGTCGGCGATGGGGCCATAGGCATCGGTGGCGAGGGTGATGCCGAGGGTGCTGAGCATACCTACTGCAGCGATGGCCACACCATAGAGGCCCTGGCTGAGGTTGGCGGCAGACATCATGTTCCTGACGTCGAATCCGATTGCAAAGAGGTATGCTAGCACGATGGCGCACACGATAGCGATTACGGGGATGGCGGTGGAGAGCATTCCGAGGCCTACGCCGTTGATGATGACGGTTGCAGGGCCGGTCTGGGATGCCTCGGCAAGCTTCTGGGTGGGCTTGTAGGAGTGAGAAGTGTAGTATTCGGTGGCCTTGCCTATCACCACACCGGCAATGAGGCCGGAGACGACGGAGCAGGAGAAATGCCACCAGTTGTTGTCCTGCACGCCGAAGACCAGGGCGAGGATGCCGAAGGCTGCGACGCCGCTGAGGATGGCGGCCAGATTGGTGCCGAAGCTCATACTCTTGAGCAGCTGGGCCATGCCGGCGTCTTCCTTGGTGCGGACGGTGAAGATGCTGAGAACCGACAGCAGCACGCCGACGGCGGCGATGAGCATAGGGGCCAGGATGGCCTTCATCTGCATCTCGGGGCCTACAGCGTAGAATGCGGATGCACCGAGGGCCATGGTGGAGAGGATGGAGCCGCAGTAGCTCTCGTAGAGGTCTGCGCCCATGCCGGCCACGTCACCCACATTGTCACCTACATTGTCGGCGATGGTAGCGGGGTTGCGGGGGTCGTCTTCCGGAAGGTCGGATTCAACCTTTCCCACGATGTCTGCACCCACGTCGGCAGCCTTGGTGTAGATGCCGCCGCCCACACGGGCGAAGAGGGCCTGCGTGGAGGCACCCATTCCGAAGGTGAGCATGGTGGTGGTGATGATGACGAGCTTCTGGGCCATGCTGGCATCCTTCACGAAGATGTTGAGGAGGATGAACCAGAGGGCGATGTCCAGAAGGCCGAGGCCTACCACGGTGAGACCCATGACTGCGCCGGAACGGAAGGCGACCTTAAGGCCGGAGTTCAGGCTGCGGCGGGCAGCGTTGGCCGTGCGGCCGGATGCATATGTAGCCGTGCGCATGCCGATGAAGCCGGCGAGGCCGGAGAAGAAACCTCCGGTGAGGAATGCGAACGGGACCCAGGGATTCTGAACACCGAATCCGTATGCGAGGACGGCGAAGAAGACGGCAAGTACGATGAAGACGATGATGACCACCTTGTACTGCTGCCGAAGATATGCCATTGCACCTTCGCGTACATACTGGGCAATCTTTTTCATTGTAGGAGTACCTTCATCTTCCTTTTTCATCTGGTGATAGAAGATTGCGGCGAAAAGAAGTGCGATGACCGATGCCGCGGGAACTGCATAGAACAGTGAATTCATATAAGTTTTGTTTTAGTTACGGAATACAAATATAAAAAAAGAAGGGAGAAATATCAATTTCCCCCTTCAATTTTTAAGGCTGTCTTTTATTCTGCCTTGGGCTCTTCTGCCGGTGCCTCGGCAGGTGCTTCTGCTGCGGGTGCCTCTGCGGCGGGAGCGGCTTCTGCTTTCTTAGCGCGGCTGCGGCGGGTGGTCTTCTTGGCCTCTTTCTTGGCGGAGCCTGCGAGGGCTGCCTCGTTGAAGTCCACGAATTCGATCAGAGCCATCTCGGCGGCATCACCCTGACGGAAACCGACATGGAGGATACGGAGGTATCCGCCGGGTCGGTCTGCGATCTTGGGGGCGATGGTGCGGAAAAGCTCACTGACAGCGTTCTTGTCCTTGAGATAACTGAAGACGACACGGCGGTTGTGCGTGGTGTCTTCCTTGCTCTTGGTGATAAGCGGTTCCACATAGGGCTTGAGTGCCTTGGCCTTGGCCTCGGTGGTTATAATCCTCTTGTGGAGGATAAGCGAGGAAGCCATGTTGGCGAGGAGAGCCTTGCGGTGTCCGCTCTTGCGTCCGAGATGATTAACTGCTTTATTGTGTCTCATCGTTAGATATTCTTTTTCTTGGGTTCAATATTGTACTTCGTGACATCCATTCCGAATGAAAGCTTCATCTTCTCCACCAGCAGGTCGATCTCGTTGAGAGACTTGCGTCCGAAGTTGCGGAACTTCATCAGTTCGGCGCGGCTGTAGGATACCAGGTCGGCGAAAGTGTCGATGTCGGCAGCCTTGAGGCAGTTGAACGCGCGGACGGAAAGTCCCATGTCGGAAAGTTTGGTGAGGAGGACGTGCCTCATGCGGAGGCTTTCCTCGTCAAGTTCCTTGCTGTCGGTCTCAAGAGGGCTCTCGAGGGAGATCTTGTTGTCGTCGGTAAAGAGCTTGAAGTGATAGATAAGGATGTTTGCTGCGTCCTGAAGGGCAGCGCTCGGGGAGATGGAACCATCGGTTTCAATCTCGAGGTTGAGCTTCTCGTAGTCAGTCTTCTGCTCGACGCGCCAGTTCTCCACGCTCCAGTTGACCTTGCGGATAGGAGTGTAGATGGCATCTACCGGAATGGTTCCGATAGGGGTGTTTTCGTCGCGGGATTCCTCGGCGGGAACGAAACCGCGTCCCCTGGTGATGAGGATGTTGATTTCGATCTTAACCGAAGGCTCCAGGGAGCAAATGTGCTGATCAGGGTTTAACACCGTGAAAGAAGACAATCCTTTGGAGATGTCCTCCGCTTTGAACTCAGGCTTGCCGCTGATGACTATCCTTGCCTCTTCGCTGTCTACGCCTTCCACCATCCTCTTGAAACGAACCTGCTTGAGGTTAAGGATGATGTCCTGCATGCCTTCGATGACACCGGGAATCGTTGCAAATTCCTGGTCGACGCCTGCAATGCGTATCTGGCTGATGGCAAATCCTTCAAGGGAAGCGAGAAGTATGCGACGGAGGGCGTTGCCGATAGTCTGGCCGTAACCGGGCTCGAGAGGGCGGAATTCGAAACGTCCGAGGGTATCGGAACCTTCGAGCATGATAACCTTGTCGGGTTTCTGGAATGCTAAGATTGCCATAATCGTTTGGGTGTTAAATGGTTACTTGGAGTACAGATCGACGATGAGCTGCTCGTTGATGTTCTCGGGGATGTCCGCACGCAGGGGCATGTTGAGGAACTTGCCGCTGAGGGTCTGGGCGTCGAACTCCAGCCAGGAGTACTTGGTGGCGCTTGCGACCGATGCGGTGATAACCTCGAGGTTCTTGCTCCTTTCGCGGACTGCGACGACGTCACCGGCCTTCACGAATGCGGAAGGAACGTTGCAGACGGCGCCGTTGAGGGTGATGTGACGGTGGCTGACGAGCTGGCGTGCGGCTGCCCTGGAGGGAGCGATGCCAAGACGGTAAACCACGTTGTCGAGACGGCTCTCGAGGAGGAGAACGAGGTTCTCACCCTTCTGGCCGGGCATGCGGGAAGCCTTGTCGTAGGTGTTGTGGAACTGGCGCTCCAGAACTCCGTACATATACTTCACCTTCTGCTTCTCCTTGAGCTGGTTCCCGTATTCCTTGCTCTTTTTGCGCTTGGCTGCGAGACCGTGCTGTCCCGGAGGATAGTTTCTCTTTTCGAAATCTTTGTCTGCACCGAAGATAGGTTCGCCGAACTTACGGGCGATCTTGGTGGTAGGGCCTGTATATCTTGCCATAGTTTCTAGTCTTTAAACGTTAAACTTTACGACGGCCTTTCGGACGGCATCCGTTGTGAGGCATAGGGGTCACGTCGACGATCTCGGTGACGATGATGCCTGCGTTGTTGATGGTGCGGATGGCGGATTCACGACCGGCGCCAGGGCCCTTTACAAATACTTTAACCTTGCGAAGACCTGCATCGAAAGCAGTCTTGGCGGCATCTTCCGCTGCCATCTGGGCAGCATAGGGGGTGTTCTTCTTGGAACCGCGGAAACCGCACTTACCAGCAGAACCCCAGCTGATTACCTGCCCCTGAGCATTGGTCAGAGACACGATAACGTTGTTGAAAGTAGAGGAGATATGGGCCTGCCCATAAGCTTCCACCTTAACAACTCTCTTGGATGTTGTAGTTTTCTTTGCCATAATTCACTGCTTTTTACTTAGTCGCCTTCTTCTTGTTGGCAACAGTCTTCTTCTTACCCTTGCGGGTACGGGCATTGTTCTTGGTACTCTGCCCGCGGACAGGGAGGCCGACACGGTGACGGATGCCACGGTAGCAACCGATATCCATGAGTCGCTTGATGTTCATCTGAACGGTGGAACGGAGTTCACCTTCGATCTTGAGCTCACCGACTTCGGCACGGATTGCTGCTATCTGTGCATCATCCCAGTCGCCAACCTTGATGTTAGGATCGATGCCGCATTTTTCCAGGATCCTGGAAGCTGTGCTGCGGCCGATACCGTAGATGTAGGTGAGGCCTACATCACCTCTTTTGTTGTTTGGTAAATCAACACCGGCTATTCTTGCCATAATTATACTTGTACTTAATTGTTAGACAATTGATTATCCCTGGCGCATCTTGAACTTGGGGTTCTTCTTGCAGATAACGTAAAGACGGCCTTTACGCTTCACGATCTTGCAATCTTCACTGCGCTTCTTGATGGATGTTTTGACTTTCATATCGTTATGTTTTTATTTGTATCTGAAAGATATTCTTCCCTTGGTCAAATCGTACGGTGAAATCTCAACGCGCACCTTGTCGCCCAGAAGTATGTGGATAAAGTTCATACGCATCTTCCCCGAAATGTTGCAGAGAAGCACGTGACCATTCTCAAGCTCGACCTTGAACATCGCGTTTGGAAGGGTCTCTATAACCTTTCCATCTTGTTCTATTGCTACTTGTTTTGACATTGATATAATACGTTAAAAATTGATCTTGGGATCTTTCTCGATAAAATCGAAGGTTGACAGCAGTTCAGCTTTGCCGCGACGGATAACAATCGTCAATTCGTAATGAGCGGCGTTGCTGCGGTCGGAGGTGTGCACTGCCCAACCATTACGGTCGAGGTACACGCTCCTTCCGCCGGCATTCACCATAGGCTCAATACAGATAGTCATTCCGTCCACCAGCTTGGGGCCGTGGCCCTGACGCCCGAAATTCGGCACGCCGGGAGCCTCGTGCATCCCCTTGCCAATCCCGTGGCCTTCCAGCTCACGGACGATGGAGAATCCGAACGACTCGACGTAAGATTGCACCGCGTATCCGATGTCGCCGACCCTGTTACCCGCCACAGCGGCCTCTATGCCCTTGAAGAGCGAAGCCTTCGTCACGTCCATGAGCTTACGGGTTGCCGCACTCACCTCCCCCACAGGGAAGGTGTATGCGGAATCACCGTTATAGCCCTTGTACAGCGTGCCGATATCTGCGGTGACGATGTCGCCCTCCTTGAGGACATAGTCGGACGGGAAACCGTGCACGACAACATCGTTCACCGAAGTGCAGATTGCTGCGGGGAAACCCTCGAAACCGAGGAAAGAGGGAATCGCGCCATTGTCGCGGATGAAAGTCTCGGCCACCCTGTTCAACTCTTTGGTTGTCACACCGGGGGCGACCGCCTTACCGACTTCCGCCAGAGTCTTGCTGACTATGATGGCATTCTCGCGAAGGAGCGCAATCTCTTCCTCTGTCTTAGGTCTTACCATCTCACTTCTGATTTTCAAAGAACTACATACCCGAGCGTCCGGTCAGACGGCCGGTCTTCATGAGGCCGTCGTAGTGGCGCATGAGCAGATAGCTTTCGATCTGCTGCAGGGTATCAAGCACAACACCCACGAGAATCAGCAGCGAAGTACCTCCGTAGAAGCTCGCGAACTGGTCGTTGATGCCGAACTTCCTGCCGAATGCAGGCAGGATGGATATGATTGCCAGGAAGATGGAACCGGGGAGGGTTACCTTCGACATGATGGCGTCGAGGTATTCCACAGTCTTCTTTCCGGGCTTCACACCGGGTATGAAACCACCATTCCTCTTCATATCTTCCGCCATCATTGTGGGGTTCACGGTGACGGCTGTGTAGAAGTATGTGAAGATGATGATGAGAATCGCAAAGATGAAGTTGTACCAGAATCCGGTATAGTTACCGAGAGTCGCAGCAAGCCCGCGGGTTGCATCCCACCTCGAGAAAATGAGAGGGAAGAGCATGAGGGCCTGTGCGAAGATGATAGGCATAACGCCGGCAGCATTGATCTTGAGAGGAATGTACTGACGCACGCCGCCATACTGACGGTTGCCGATCACGCGCTTTGCATACTGCACGGGCACGCGGCGTACTGCCTGCACCAGTGCGATGGCTGCGATGATGACGAAGAACCAGATAAGGAACTCAACAATAAGAAGGAGAAGACCGCCGTTGGTGGTGGTGAGCTTCTCACCGACTTCAGCCGCGATGGCGAAAGGCAGTCGGGCTACGATACCGATCATAATGATGAGCGAGATACCGTTACCGATGCCGCGGTCGGTGATACGTTCGCCAAGCCACATCACGAACATCGATCCGGCCATCAGGATGACGGTGGATACGAGGTTGTACGCGAAATTGCTCCAACCGAGACGGTTCACGGCGATGAACGCCTGACCGGGGATCTGGTTGTGCAGGGCGGCGATGTAGGCAGGTCCCTGGATGCAGATGATCAGGATGGTGAGATACCTGGTGAGCTGATTCATCTTCTTGCGCCCGCTTTCACCCTCCATCTGGAGTTTGCGGAAGTAGGGCACAAACACACCAAGAAGCTGGACTACGATGGATGCCGAGATGTAGGGCATCACACCGAGCGCAAAGATTGAAGCATTGCCGAATGCACCGCCGGAGAACATGTTCAGGAGGCCTACGAGGCCGCTGGAAGCAGTGTTCTGGAGTTTGGCGAGCATGGTGGCGTCGATGCCGGGGAGCACGATGAAGCACCCGAGCCTGTACACCAGGATGAGACCCAGCGTGTAGGCGAGGCGCTTGCGGAGCTCTTCAATCTTGAAGATGTTCTTGATTGTCTCGATAAACTTCTTCATTGCTATTCATTTACAACTGCCTTTCCGCCGGCAGCTTCAATTTTGGCGATTGCGGATTTGCTGAAAGCGTCGGCCTTGACGGTGACGGCGACGGTGATCTCACCATTGCCGAGCACCTTGATGAGGTCGGTCTTGCCGGCGAGGCCGGCATCCTTGAGATCCTCTACGCAGATCTCCTTAGCCTTGGAGGCCTCGGCGATTGCGTTAATGGTGCTGACGTTCACAGCGGTGTATTCAATACGGGTAGGATTGGTGAATCCGAACTTGGGCAGGCGCCTCTGAATAGGCATCTGGCCACCTTCGAAACCAATCTTGTGCTCGTAACCGGCGCGTGCCTGGGCACCCTTGGTGCCACGGGTGGCGGTGCCACCTTTGCCGGAACCCTGGCCACGGCCCAATCTTTTCTTTGCGTTCTTTACAGAACCCTTTGCAGGTGTAAGATTTTCAAGTTTCATGGTCTGTTCCTCCTTTAGTCGATTACTTCGTATTTTACGAGATGCGCCACCTTGGCGAGCATCCCGCGGGTGATAGGATTGTCCTCAACCTCCACGGTGTGGCGGATGCGGCGGATGCCGAGGCTGCGGAGATTCTCCTTCTGGCGCTTGGTTTCGCCGTTGGAGCTGATAGTCTGGGTAATTCTAAGCTTTGCCATAATTACTTCCTCCTAGCCTTTAAATACTTTACTCATAGGAATACCACGGAGACCGGCGACGGTGTATGCATCGCGCATTTCGGTCAGGGCGGTAACGGTTGCCTTCACGAGGTTGTGAGGGTTGGATGAGCCCTTGCTCTTTGCAAGCACGTTCTGGATGCCTGCGCTCTCGAACACGGCGCGCATTGCACCGCCGGCCTTTACACCGGTACCGGGAGCTGCGGGCTTCATGAACACCTCAGCGCCGCCAAAGCGGGAAACCTGTTCGTGAGGGATGGTGGTGTTGATGACGGGAACCTTCACAAGGTTCTTCTTTGCATCTTCCACGCCCTTCGCGATAGCGGCAGTAACTTCGTTGGCCTTTCCGAGACCATAGCCTACAACGCCGT
The DNA here is from genome assembly GCA_017527415.1 of Bacteroidales bacterium. Classification (GTDB taxonomy): domain Bacteria; phylum Bacteroidota; class Bacteroidia; order Bacteroidales; family UBA932; genus Cryptobacteroides. The sequence continues at coordinate 27,361 of JAFXQA010000004.1, forward strand.
TCTCGTCACCCACGACTACGATAGCAGCAAAGCGGAAGTGACGACCACCCTTAGTGACCTTGGTCACACGCTGGATGGCAACGAGCCTGTCCTTCAATTCGAGGTCAGACGTCTTAACTCTTTTAACATTTGTATTTGCCATAGTCCTTCGTATTAGAATATGAGACCGCCTTCACGTGCGGCATCTGCCAAACTTTTAACACGTCCGTGGAAGAGATAACCTCCGCGGTCGAAAGAGACGGTGGTCACGCCAGCGGCGAGAGCACGCTCTGCAACTGCCTTTCCGACGATTGCTGCGGCCTCGATGCCGGTCTTGCCCTTGCATTCTGCTGCAAGGAGCTTGTCGTTGGATGCGGCTGCGGCAAGGGTCTTGCCGGCCTCATCGTCGATCACCTGAGCATAGATCTGCTTGTTGCTTCTGAAGACTACAAGACGCGGGCGCTCTGCGGTGCCGTTGACGTGCTTGCGGATACGATAGTGAATCCTTTTCCTTCTTGCTATTCTACTTAATGCCATAATTCTGTCCTCCTTTATTTAGCAGCAGCGGTCTTGCCGGCCTTGCGGCGAAGCTGTTCGCCGACGAACTTGATACCCTTGCCCTTATAAGGTTCAGGCTTACGGAATGAGCGGATCTTGGCGGCAACCTGGCCAACAAGCTGCTTGTCGCAGCTCTTGAGAACCAGCTTGGGGGTCTCACCCTTCTTGATCTCGGGCACCTCGGCCTTCACCTCTGCGGGAAGCATCATGTGAATTTCGTGGGAATAACCCAGAGAGAAGACGAGCAGCTGACCCTGGACGGCTACACGGTAGCCGACACCCACGAGCTCCTGCTTTACAGTGAATCCTTCACTCACGCCAACGACCATGTTGTGCACCAGGGCGCGGTAGAGACCGTGCATGCTGCGGTGACGGGGCTGGTCGGTAGGGCGGGTGAACTTAATCTCGTTGTCCTCAATGGTGACGGTGATGTCCGGATCTACTTTCTGGCTCATCTCACCAAGAGGTCCTTTAACCTTCACAACGTTGCCGTCGAGGAGCTGTACGCTCACGCCGGCCGGAAGGTTTACAGGTAATTTACCAATTCGTGACATTGTTCTGTTCTTTATTTATTAATATACGTAGCAAATAACTTCACCGCCTACGCCGAGCTCCTTGGCTTCCTTGTCGGTGACAAGGCCCTTGGAGGTGGAGATGACAGCGATTCCGAGACCGTTCAGGACGCGGGGCATGGAGTCCACGTCGGTGTACTGACGGAGGCCGGGGGTGCTGACGCGCTCAATCTTCTTGATGGCGGGCATCTTGGTCTCAGGATGGTACTTCAAAGCGATCTTGATGGTGTTGTACGGGGTCCCTTCAACTACCTTGTAGCTGAGGATGTATCCTTTCTCGCACAGGATCTTGGTGAGAGCTTCCTTCATCTTGGAAGAGGGAATCTCAACGACCTTCTTGCCTGCAAGATATGCATTGCGAATCCTGGTGAGGAAATCTGCGATGGGATCAGTCATATCGTTATTCTTTTAATATTCTACCAACTTGCCTTCTTTACACCCGGGATAAGACCGTTGCTGGCCATCTCACGGAACTGGATACGGCTGAGGCCGAATGCCCTCATATATCCTTTGGGACGACCGGTAAGAGAGCAACGATTGTGAAGACGCACGGGGCTGGCGTTCTTGGGGAGCTTGTCGAGAGCTGCCCAGTCTCCGGCCTCTTTGAGAGCCTTCCTCTTTTCGGCGTATTTGGCAACCAGCTTTGCGCGCTTTACTTCGCGAGCTTTCATTGATTCTTTTGCCATATCTCTTAGTTGTTATGTTTCTTGAAAGGCAGACCGAATGCGGCGAGCAGGGCTTTGCACTCCTCGTCGGACTTGGCTGTAGTAACAAAAGTGATCTCCATTCCGTGGATACGGGGGTTCTTGTCGATGTCGATCTCGGGGAAGATGATCTGCTCCTTGATGCCAAGGGTGTAGTTTCCACGTCCGTCCATATTCTCGGCTATGCCGTTGAAGTCGCGGATACGGGGAAGGGTGACACGGATGAGCTTCTCGAGGAACTCGTACATCTTGACGTCGCGAAGGGTGACCTTGCAACCTACGGGCATTCCTTTACGGAGCTTGAAGTTGGAGATGTCCTTGCGGGAGATGGTGATGACAGCCTTCTGGCCGGTGATGAGGGAGAGCTCTTCGGCAGCATCCTCGACAAGTTTCTTGTCCTGGGTTGCATCGCCGACGCCTTCGTTGATGGTGATCTTCACGAGGCGGGGAGCTTCCATAACGGTATTGTAGGAGAACTGCTTGACGAGCTTGTCTGCAATCTCTTCCTTATAGGCTTTCTTCAGAGCAGGAACGTAACCCTTGGGGGCCTTCTGCTGATCTGCTGTTGCTTTCTTTGCCATAATTACTTAATCTCCTGTCCTGATTTTTTAGCTACGCGAACCTTCTTGCCGTCCACGACCTTGTAACCCACGCGGGTGGGAACTGCCTTGTTGGCGGTGGAGCTGGGATCGAGAAGATTGACGTTGGAAATATGGATAGCGGCCTCCTGCTTGATGATACCACCCTGGGGCTGCTTGGAATTGGGTTTCGTGTGCTTGCTGACGAGGTTGACACCCTCAACGATCACACGGTCTTTCTCTGTGATGACGGAAAGGACCTTGCCGGTCTTTCCCTTATCGTTACCGGAATTCACATACACGGTATCGCCTTTCTTAATCTTGAACTTTTTCATACCTCTTAATTATTAAAGGACCTCCGGTGCCAGTGAAACCAGTTTCATGTAATTCTCGCGGAGCTCTCGGGCCACAGGGCCGAAGATACGGGTTCCGCGGAGTTCGCCGGCATTGTTCAGAAGAACGCATGCGTTGTCGTCGAAACGGATGTAAGAACCGTCGGCGCGGCGGATTTCCTTCTTGGTGCGTACGACTACAGCCCTGGAGACTGTACCCTTCTTGGCGTCGCCGCCAGGAATCGCACTCTTCACTGCGACGACGATGGTGTCGCCCACAGTCGCATAGCGGTGGTGAGTTCCGCCAAGCACACGGATGCAAAGGACTTCCTTAGCTCCGCTGTTGTCGGCCACCTGTAAACGTGTTTCCTGCTGTATCATAACTACTTGGCTTTTTCAACGATTTTTTCAACTCTCCAGTTCTTGGTCTTGCTGAGAGGACGGGTCTCCATGATGAGGACGGTATCGCCTTCACCGCACTCGTTCTTCTCGTCGTGAGCAACGAACTTTGTGGTCTTTTTAACGAACTTTCCGTATAAGGGATGCTTCTCTTTGCGTTCAACGGCAACTACGACGGTCTTGTCCATCTTGTTGCTGACCACGACGCCTTGTCTTTCCTTACGAAGATTTCTTTCCATAAGTCACTTAGATTTAGTTCATTTTTTCTTTTTCAGCGAGGATCGTGATCATAAGAGCGATATCCTTGCGGAGTTTCTTGAATTTGGAAGTATCCTCCAATGGAGAAATGGCGTGGTTGATCTTCATGGTGTCGAGATTTCCCTTCTCGATCTGGATGCGGTCGCGCAGGTCTGCTACAGACATTTCGCGTGCTTCTGCTGCTTTCATACTCTTGTCTTCTCCATTAAATTATTCCACATAATCCCTGCGGACGATGAATTTGGTTGCCACAGGAAGCTTGTTTGCACCGAGACGCATAGCCTCTTTCGCGATTGCGAGGGAAACACCCTCTGCCTCGAAGATGATACGGCCGGGAGTGATAGGAGCGACGAATCCGTAGGGATCGCCCTTACCCTTACCCATACGGGTATCGAGAGGCTTCTTGGTGACAGGCTTCACGGGGAATACCCTGATCCACAGCTGGCCTTCACGGTTCATGTGACGGGTGATGGCCTGACGGGCAGCCTCAATCTGCTGAGCGGTGAGCCAGCAGTTCTCGAGGTTCTTGAGACCGAAGGAACCGAATGCGAGCTGATTGCCGCGCTGGGCCATACCCTTCATGCGGTTCTTCTGTTCCCTTCTGTACTTTGTTCTCTTAGGTTGTAACATTTTACTGTTATTTTAAAAATAATAAATTTTCATGCCAAATCCTTGATAATCAGCGTTTTACGCTATTACAGGCCGGATTTTTGGGATGCAAAGTTAGTAAAAATTTCTTTACGCGCAAGGGATTTTGCAAAAAAATCGAGCATTTTCGACACAAAAAGCAAATAGTCAACTGACGTTTTTTCAGCAACTTACAAATCCGGACAAAAAATTTTTTACTATCTTTGCGACCGTGAAAAGAACAGTGCTGACAATACTCTGCATCCTGGTATGCATCCCGCTCTTCTCCCAGAAGAAGAAACAGCAGGAGAGATACCCGATGTACTACATAGTGGACGAAAAGGGCGACACCACCTTCGTGGACGAGCTGGAGCCCGTCTGGTGCTTCCCCAAGGGCACCAGGCTCAAGAAAGGCGACTGGCGCCGCCAGTACAGGACGGTCTACAACTTCAACAAGGTCTATCCCTATGCCCTGGCGGGCAGCAAGATGATGCGCCAGGTGGACAGCGTCATCGCCGCCGATGTGACCAAGAAGAGCCAGCGGAACGCCTACACCCACGACGTGATGATAGAGCTCTTCACCATCTTCGCCGGGGACATCAAGAAGATGACCATCAGTCAGGGGGTGATGCTGATGCGCCTCGTGGACCGCGAATGCGGCATTCCGCCCTTCGAGATAATCAAGGAATACCGCAGCAGCTTCTCCGCCAACTTCTGGCAGCTGATAGCCAAGATGTTCGGACAGAACCTCAAGAAGCGCTACGACCCCCAGGGCGAGGACGCCAAGCTGGAGGAGCTGGTGCAGATATGGAACAAGGGGCACTGGGATTCATTCTACTTCGCCATCTTCTTCGAGTATCCCAAGAAAACCGTCATCAAGCGGGACTACCTTCAGAGTACGGTGGAATCCCGCGAAAACCGCCGCAAGCGCAGCGAGGAAGAAGCCAGCCTGATGAAAAAAGGCCTCAAAGAAGCCAAAGAAATTCTGAAAGAGCAGGGGGATTAATCAAGAAACTAGGTTATATTATTCATTATCTTTGTCCTTGATTGATAATAAATAAAGCCCTATTCCTCATGAACATGCATTTTAAGTTGACACCCCTGTTTTTGTTGGTTCTTTTATCCTGTGTAAAACAGTTTGAGCCCTCAACATGTGAAACGACCCCAGATTTGGCATCATCTTAGCCCGATTAACAATGACTAAGATATTAAAGATAGCCAGTGTGATAACTGTTGGTATTTGGATGGCATCCTGTGGTCCGGATTCTATACCGGAGCCACGAGTAGGGCTTGAACCGGCAAGTATCGTTGACAAATTGTCGTTTAATTATAATAAAGGGGAGGATGGCTTCATTTTCTATTATTCATTTTCTAATCATATGAATGAAGATTTTTGGAGTTCCCGGGATTGGATAAAATATGGGGAAGCAAAGACAAAAGCTGCAACCGACTACCTTCGCGAGAAAGGGTTACTATCCGTCTATGATAAATTGATTGATTGTTCTATTTCTAGCGAAATCGAAGTAATATCGGATATCACGATTGACGGCCGCCCGGCTGGTGCAAACTTGTCGGATCTTCTTTATATCAGTAAGATGCGGTATATGCATGGGATTATGTGTACTTTCCCTGATTATCAGCCAATAGGGATGGCACACGAGGGTATGCTGCTAAAAGACTATTTTGCAGAAGGTAATGTCCTGCCACGTTTTAGTATTGATGATGGTGTTGTGGTAGTTTTAAAAGATGGGATCGACTATCCTGAGTCTTTTAAACTTACAATACGTATCCTAATCCATGCGGTTGACTATTCAAAGAAACCTTGGAACACCGGGAAGGAGGAGTACTATGACAAAGTCCTCCAGGGTGTGATGGAGATAAACAATAACTAATCCCTATTTCACTTCAAGAGAATCGCCATCCCACACTGCGTAGTGGGGGGCCGGGTCGCCTATCCAGTCTTTCAGGACGATGAGGCGGGAGCCAGAGGGAAGGGGCATGTCGACGGCGTCGTGGAAGTGTCCGAATATGCAGAAATCTGCCGGTTTATCCGCACAGAATTTATACAGCGGTTCGGCCTCGCCCTTGAACTTGTAGCCCCCGTGCTTGCGGCGGTTGGAGTTGCTCCAGTCGGTGCCGAAACGGTAGGCCAACCAGGGATGGAGCTGATTGAAAAGCACCTGGCATACGCGGCTGTGGAAGATCTTAAGCATAAGCCGATAGCCCCACTTGGCGCCGCCGAGGCCATCCCCGTGGCCCAGCAAAAACTTCTTGCCGCATAGCTCGATCTCCTGCGTCTGGGGCAGCACTTTCACCCCCATTTCCTGCCAGAAGGAATAGAGCCAGATATCGTGGTTTCCGGGGATATAGTAAACCTCAACCCCCTCATCCACCAGCTCCAGGATCTGGGCAGTCACGCGGGCAGCTTCGCGGGGGATGACATCCCTGTATTCATACCAGAAATCCCAGATATCCCCCAGCAGCCACAGGGCCTTGGTTTCGGGATTGCGGGTGCTGCGGAGCCACTGCACAAAACGTTCCTCGCGAGCCGCGGGATCGTTGGCCCTCAGCCCCAGGTGGATGTCCGCCACGAAATAAGTCTTCGTCCTTGCCATTATGCAAAAATAAGAACCAGAATGCCCACGATGGCGCAATAAAGCGCGAACCAGCTCAGGCGGGCGCGGCGCACCAGGGCTATCATCACCTTGCAGGCGAAGAGCCCGGAAACGAAGGCCGCGAGGAAACCCACCACAAGCGGCAGAATCCCTATCGAGGATGCTGCCATGTCGCCTCCGACCACGTCCAGGAAGGCTTCTCCCAGGATGGGCACCAGAACCATCAGGAACGAGAACTGGGCCATCACGTCACGCTTGACTCCGCAAATCAAACCCGTAGAGATGGTGGTGCCGGAGCGGGAAAGCCCGGGAATCACCGCGCAGGCCTGTCCGAGGCCGACCACCAGCGCCTGCCAAAAAGATATGCCGTTGCGCGCCGGGTTCTCCGCCTGGGCTTTCTTGCTCGCGAAATCCGAGAAGAACAGCAGCATCGCCGTCACTATCAGCGCCATCCCGACCACCATCATCGACTGGAAGAGCCCTTCGACATAGTCCTTGAAGAACATCCCCACCACGAACACGGGAATCATGGACACCAGTATCTTGAGGATGTAGTCCGTCTCGTCGTTCATCTTGAAGCGGAACAGGCCCTGGAGCAGCTTCCAGATCTCTTTCCGGAACACTACGATGGTGCTGAGCACCGTGGCGGCGTGCACCGTCACTTCGAACACCAGGTCGCCGGAGGCTTCCACTCCGAGGAGTTCACGGCCTATGGCCAGATGGCCGCTGCTGCTGACGGGAAGGAACTCCGTCAGACCCTGCACCAGCCCGAGTATCAATGCTTCCAGCCAGCTCATTCCTTCTCCCTCCTGACTATTGCAACTATCACCACTGTCACCCCGGCCACGATGACCACGGGAGCCGCCACAAGACGGCGGAAATCGAACATCGAATAGTTGAAGGTCTGCGGATCGGTAAGGCCGCCGCCCATCATCAGGATGAATCCCGCGACCATGACGAGCAGGCCGGCGAGGAGTAGTTTCAGGCCCTTTCGGGTGAGAGCTGGTTTTTTATCCATTTTCTAATAGTATAAAGAGTCTTCGCTGGCGAGAGCGAGTTTGTTTACGGTGAAGAAGGTGGCCAGCAGGCAGATGAGCACGCCGCAGGCGAGCACCACCCCGGCGACCATCAGGAGGATGTCGGTGGTAAACAGGCCGCCTATCTGAGGGAAAGAGCGCTGAATGAGCACGATGGCCCCGTAGAGCACGCCGCAGGTAATCAAGCCGGACACCAGCCCCTGCACCAGCGCGGAAGCCATGAAGGGACGGCGGATGAAAGCGCGGGTTGCACCCACGAGACGCATGGTATGTATGGTGAAACGCCGCGCATAGAGGCTCAGGCGCACCGTATTGCCGATAAGGATGAAGGATATGAACAACAGCAGGAGGATGAACACGCCGAGAACGGCGGATATCCCGGAAAGGTTGCGGTTAAGAGCCTCCACCAGACTTTGCCTGCTCTCCACTTCCTCAACCTCCGGAAAAGCCTGCAGCACAGGGATGATGCGCGAGAGGCTGTCCGCAGACACATATTCCGCCCTCAGGCCGACATTGATGGAAACAGGTATCGGTGCCGTTTCGAACACGGAAAGGAAATCCTCTCCCAGCATCTCCTTCAACTCTTTCTCTCCCTGGGCTTTGCCTATGAGTTCGGTGCTGCGCACGAAGGGCAGGGAATCTATGCGGGATGCACAGGCTGCCGCCTGGCTCTCGCTGACGGACGGAGCGCAGAGCAGGGATATCTGGATGTTTTCCTTGAAATAGTTGCTGACGCGGCCGGCATTCAGGATGAGTGCGGCGGCGGTGCCTATCAGCAGCAGTACCAGACTGATGCTGATCACCGAGGACACGTATGCCCCCGTCAGCCGCCTTTTCATCTTTTTCTTGTCTCCTTTGGGCATATTTACGGAAATTGCATCAAAGATAGTGAATTATGGTTATTTCGAAAAATTTTCGTACCTTTGTTAAAATCGATTGTTATCGGTATGGCTGAAACGATGAAAAAAATCCTGTTCGTCAACTCGGAGATATTTCCCTATCTCCCGGAGAGCGAAATTGCCACTGTAGGCCGCTATCTGCCTCAGGGCATTCAGGAGCGCAAGAAGGAGATCCGTTCCTTCATGCCTCGTTTCGGCTGCATAAACGAGCGCAAGAACCAGCTGCACGAAGTCATCCGGCTTTCCGGCATCAACATCGTAATCGGCGACGTAGACCATCCGCTGGTAATCAAAGTCGCTTCCATCCCCTCCGCACGCATACAGGTGTACTTCATCGACAATGAAGATTATTTCCGCCGCAAGGCCGTGTATGCCGATGCCGAAGGGCGTTTCTTCTCCGACAACGACGAGCGCGCCATCTTCTTTGCCAAAGGTGTGCTGGAAACGGTGAAGAAACTCCGCTGGGCTCCGGACATCATCCACTGCCAGGGATGGATATCCCATCTGGTGCCCGTATATCTCAAGAAAGTGTTCCGGGACGATCCCATTTTCTCTTCCAGCAAAGTGGTTCTCTCCCTCTACGACGATATCCCCGCCGTTTCCTTCCCTGACGATTTCGCTGCCAAGGCGATAACCGGCAGCCTGCGTCCGGAGGACCTCCCCATATCGGAGAAGGCGGATGGCATAAAACTTGCTGAAACGGCAGCCAGGTATTCGGACGGTATAATCCTCGCCTCCCCGAACCTGGACCAGAACCTGGTAAAGTACTGCAAGGCCCTCAAGGTCCCGGTGCTGCCATACAGGGAAGGGAGCGTTGCAGACGGTAGTTATATCGACGATTACAACGCCCTTTATGACAAGTTGTAGAAGATGAAAACCCGTTGGATCTTTGCCGCTGCAGCCACATTGCTCTGCTGCATCGGATGTGTAGGAGTAGATAACGAACTTGGCGGGAGCATGCTGCCCGTCAACCATACATATAAAGTAGTCACACCCGCCCCCGTGGAAATCCCGGTCCAGATGAAGCTTTCCGACAGCCTGTCGGCATATTCATCCAACCGCATCACGATAGGCTCCATCCGGAACGACGAAGAATTCGGGCTGAGCACACGCAGCAGCTGCGTTACTCTGGTGCCCATGTATTCCGGTTCCCTCGACCTCGGCACGAATCCGGTTTTCAAGAGTTTTCACTTCTCAGCAATCGCGGACTCGAGTTCTGTCTGCGACCTCAACCAGACAGATATTCTCCAGAGCGTGTACGTGTACGAACTGGATGCACCGCTCGATGCGGACTACCGCACATATTGCAGCAGCCAGCCCTCACACGGCAGCAAGATTGTTACGACCACCATCCCCGTCATAGGCGCGGGAGACTCGCTCAGTTTCAACTTCACAAAGGAATTCGGGCAGAAGTTCCTCACCGTAACCAAGGAGGAAAGCGAAGATCTGTCCCTTTTCACCAAGCGCTTCCCGGGCATTTACATCACCACGGGTGACCCTGTCGGCCGCGGCGGACGCTTCAACATCTTCCAGCTCCAGCTGGAATATGATACCGACTACGCTTACATGAAGGGCAGCTACGCAACGCTCCGCTTCAACTCTACATGGAAAAAGGACGGAAAGGACGTGAAGAAGGATTCGCTCCTTTATTTCTATTTTTCCCCGACTGCTTTCTACGACATAGACTCCCTTCTCACAAGCGCAACCACCGGCAGTTTCCCCCAATACTGTGCCAACGTGACCGGAGATGCTTCGACAGCCCTTACCGGAGACGCTTCTGACTGGATATACATAGAAGGTGGCGGCGGAGTCAAGCCTGTCGTTTCCGCCAAGATGCTGAGAGACAAGGCCGTAGCAGCCATCGCAGCCAACGGGCACGACCCCCGGAAGGCCATCATAAACAGGGCGACCATTACCATGCATTATGCCGCTCCCGATCCTGATTTCGAGACTATGCACAAGGTGCCGCAGATTCTCAGTCCGACCTGCAGGATAAAAACTTCCGACACGGACTACACCTACATGGGCTTGACCGATGCTTCGGACAGCAATGAAGACCAGGGAAACATCCACCGCTACAAGATGACCTATTCCCCGGATATCACCTACCATCTGCAGAGGCTCCTGGGAGTGGATGACGACAGCAAGTTCGCCGACGGCAGCTACGATATATGGATGCTGGTCCAGCACAACGATATAGTCACGACCATAACCGCAGGCAACTCCGAGATGAGCGACTATTTCAACTATCTGGCATACCAGAGCATGATGGGCGGCATGTACGGAGGATACGGCGGTTACGGATACGGAGGATATGGATACTCCAACTACTACAACTACGCCATGATGGCGCAGATGTACGGGAGTTCCACCACATCCTCCAAAAAGACTCCCACCCTGGACCGCGACCGCTACTACTATTGCAGGCTCTACGGCCCCGATGCGGCTGATCCCGACCTCAGGCCAAGCTTCAGCTTCACCTATTCCATCCCGAACGAATAATCTTTCCAATATGAAGAAATACCTCATCCTGGCTGCCACGGTCGTCCTGGCCCTGACCGCCTGCGGGGGCAAGAAGGCCTCCGCCAACAAAGACAATGGCCCGGTGCAGACCAAGGCCTCCCTTGTCGCCAGCACCGACGAAGGCGCAATGTTTACCGATTTCGAAGCTGTTCAGCCAGACGGCAGCGTTGCCAAGCTCTCCGACTACGTGGGCAAGGGCAAGTATATCCTCGTGGATTTCTGGGCCAGCTGGTGCGGCCCATGCAAGCGCGAGATTCCCAACATCAAGGCTGCTTATGATAAATATAAAGGGGACAAGTTCGACGTGCTCAGCGTGGCTGTCTGGGACAAGCCCGAAGACACCGCAAAGGCGGCAGCCGAACACGGCGTAGTCTGGAACCAGATCGTGAACGCCGGACAGGTTCCCACCGACATCTATGGTATCGAGGGCATTCCCCATCTGATTCTTTTCGGCCCGGACGGCACGATAGTGAAGAGGGGCGACGCCCTTCGCGGACCCGGGCTTGGAGAGGTGCTGAGCAGGATCCTGTAAACGAAAAAGAGCTGGCCAGACGGTCAGCTCTTTTAGTTTTCTGCTTGCAGATTATTCGGTAACACCGAGTTTCTCTGCCACCTTTGCGATGGCGTCTGCAACAGTGGAGATGGTGCTGGTTTCCTCATCGGGAATCTTTACACCGAACTCTTTCTCAAACTCCATAAGGAGCTCTACAGTATCAAGGGAGTCTGCACCAAGATCGTTGGTGAAGTTTGCAGTCTCAGTAACCTCGGAGGGCTCTACGCCGAGCTTGTCGACGATGATGGCCTTCACTTTCTTTACGATTTCTTCGTTGGTCATAATCGGGTTATTTAGATTTATTATTAGTACATTCTATTTTAAAAGCGACTACAAAGTTACTAATATTTTTCAATCTTGCAAAACCTCCTCTTTCTCGCTGAGTTTCAGCCAGATACGTATGGCATTAAGGCCGTTCAGGAAATAGAAGCTGTACTTTATAAGCTGCACTACCGTGTAGCTGGAACCCTCTCCGGAGCCGAGCACGATAATCCACAGGATGATGGACGTAATGTTCACCAGCGTCCACAGATACCACTGGTCGAGATAGGCCATCGCCATGAGCACCAGAGCCACTATGTTGGCCGTGGTAACGGCGCTGTCGAAGGCCATCTTGGCCCACACGATATTACCCTGGTAACGGGCTATCAGCCAGGCAAGGGCAAGCACGGCAGCATATACCGCTGCGAACAGCACCGCAACGTTTATCCACCCTCTTGCCGGAAGCCGGCGAGCCTGCACAGCCTTCTTGGCGGTCGCCCCGCGGCGCCGCCACTGGTAGAAGCCGATAAACTCCATCGGCAGGAAATACAGCACGTGGAGGCCCAGCGTCATGGGCACATTCTGGTCCAGAAGCGTATAGGAATAAATCAGCACATCCACCAGGCCGAAAACGAAGGTAAGGATGTTTCCGTTGGCGGATAGCACCACGCTGATCACTCCCATGACAGCCCCCACTGCGGAGAGTATGGTCAGGGCCACCCTTGCATCGGGTTTCTGCAGGTTGAGGATGCACGCTATGGTCACGCACACTATCATTCCCGTGAGCAGGACCGCGTTGAAAACCTTATTGAATGTCTTTTCGTTCATAATCCAGCCTGATAAGGACTGCAAATATAACACTAAAACTCCGGTTGTTTGCCTTTTGTTTGCGCGACCTGTAGAGATTTTGCCCGTTTTTCTCTACAGGTAGGCTCAAAAATGGCTGACCCGTCGAGGTTTTGCCGGGTTTTCTCTACGGGTAGGGGGTAAAAAGGGGGTACCTGTAGAGAAAATGCGGTTTTTCTCTACAGGTGGCTATTGATTCAGGGTTTCCAGTATTCTGGCGGCCAGGGCCGGGCCGACGAAGGAGGCCAAATCTTCCGGATCCGCCGCAGCGATGCGGGCAACGGAACCGTAGTGCAGCAGCAGGCGCTCCTCGGTGACCTTTCCGACTCCCTTTATGGAACTCAGCGCGGATTGTATGGCCGCCTTGCTGCGGAGATTTCGGTGGAAGGTGATGCCGAAGCGGTGAGCCTCATCGCGGATATGCTGCAAGACTTTCAGAGCCTGGGAGTTGCGGTCGATAAAAAGCGGATAGGGATCCCCCACGCGTATAACCTCTTCCAGCCTCTTGGCGAGGCCTACCACGGTCAGTTTGTCGGTAAGTCCCAGTTCAGACAGCGCCTGCCATGCAAACTCCAGCTGTCCTTTTCCGCCATCTATCACTACCAGTTGCGGCAGGTCATCCGGAGCCTCGGCCAGTAGTCGCGAATAGCGACGGTTCACCACTTCCTTCATCGAGGCATAGTCATTAGCGCCCACCACGGTCTTTATCTTAAACTTTCGATAGTCCTTTTTTGAGGGCACCCCGTTACGGAAGACGACACAGCTCGCCACCGGATTGGTGCCCTGGATGTTGGAGTTGTCGAAGCACTCCATATGCACGGGCAAATCCTTCATCCCCAGCGCCTTGCGCAGATCTTCCAAAACACTGCGCCGGTACTCGTCGGGGTCGGTATGCTCGCGTTGTTTGAGGGTGTTGAAGTGATATTCGCGAGCATTCTTGGCGGAGAGTTCCAGCAGCGAGAGCTTATCTCCCTTTACCGGAACGGTGTACTTGATGTCCGGCATCTGCACATCCGGCAGGAAGGGAACTACAATCTCGCGGGAGAGCCCGCCGAACTTGCTGTCTATCTCTGCGATGAACTCGCTGAGCACCGCCGCCTGCTCCTCCTCGATGTTCATCCGGAAGCCCAGGTTGAGGCTCTGGACAATGGCCCCGCCGCGCAGGCGTAGGAAGGATCCGAAGGCATCCGGACCATCGAAAACCAGGGCGAACACATCAGCTTCCAGGTCGCGCACCGAAGTTACTATGCTGCGGGCATAGTGCTTCTGGAGTGCGTCTATGCGGTCTTTCCATAGCTGGGCCTGCTCGAAATCGAGGGCATCCGCCGCGGCGCGCATCCGTGTTTCGTACTCCTTCGTAATGGCCCCGACACCGCCCTGAAGGAAGGTGGTTATTTCCTCTATCCATGAACCATATTCTTCGGTGGAGACAGCGCCTACGCAGCAGCCTTTGCAGCGTCCGATATGGAACTCCAGGCAGGGACGTATCTTCTTCCGGATAATGGTGTCGGCGTCAATCTTGTGCCGGCAGTTGCGCAGCGGATAGTTCTTTTCGAAGAATTCCAGCAGGTAGCGGGCATGCATCACCGTGCTGTACGGCCCGAAGTAGCGCGAACCGTTCTTCTCCACCCGCCGCGTGAGGTACACCCGCGGATAGGGCTCGGCAGTGACGCAAATCCAGGGATAGGTCTTGGAATCCTTCAGGAGGATATTATAGCGGGGTTTGTAATGCTTGATAAGGTTGTTCTCCAGCAACAGGGCATCAGCCTCGGAACCCACTACACTGTACTGAACGTCGGCAATCTTGCTGACCAGGATCCGGGTTTTGGTGTTGAGCCTTTCCGGCGGCACGAAGTATTGCGCCACCCGCTTATGGAGATCCTTGGCCTTACCCACATAAATCACCTCACCGTCGGCATTGTAATAACGATACACGCCGGGGCTGTGTGGCAGAAGACTTATTTTGGAACGGACATCCATACGGACACAAAGATAATAAAAAAGACCCGACGCATATGCATCGGGTCTTTCGTTATGAACTCGGGAATTACTTCGCATCCCTGCGTCCACCGCGACGGTCTCCGTCGCGACGTCCGCCACGGCGCTCGCCACGGCCGTTTCCACTGCGCTGGCCTGCGGCCTGTGCATTGGCGGCTGCGAGAGCGGCGGGAGTAAGATCCTGCCTGCCGTACTTCTCTCCGTTGCAGATCCAGACCTTGATACCCATGGTACCCATCTGGGTGCGTGCAACTGCAAGAGCGTAGTCGATGTCTGCACGGAAAGTGTGCAGAGGGGTACGACCCTCTTTGAACATCTCGCTGCGGGCGATTTCAGCTCCGCCTACACGGCCTGCGATCTGGACCTTGATACCCTCGGCACCAACGCGCATTGCATTGGCGATGGCCATCTTGATGGCGCGCCTGTAGGATACACGGCCCTCGATCTGACGGGCGATGGAGTCGGAAACGATACGGGCATCGACCTCGGGGCGCTTCACCTCGTAGATGTTGATCTGCACCTCTTTGCTGGTGACTTTCTTAAGCTCTTCCTTGAGTTTGTCGACCTCGGTGCCTCCCTTGCCGATGATGAAACCGGGACGGGCTGCATAGATGGTGACAGTAATGAGCTTGAGGGTACGCTCGATGACGATCCTGCTGAGGCCTGCCTTTGCAAGACGGTTGCCCAGATACTTGCGGATTTCGAAGTCCTCTGCGATCTTCTCTGCGTAGTTGCCACCACACCAGTTGGAATCCCAACCGCGGGTGATACCGATTCTGTTGCTGATAGGATTAGTTTTCTGTCCCATAATTATTTCTCCTCCTGAGCTTTTTTGACATCAAGAACCACGGTAACATGGTTGGAACGCTTGCGGATGCGACCGGCACGGCCCTGAGGGCAGGGGCGGATGCGCTTGAGCGTGCGTCCTTCGTCAACCATAATGGTCTTTACATAAACATTACCGTTGTCAAGCTCCTTGGCCTGATCCGGATTCTTGGCCTCCCAGTTGGCGACTGCGCTGCGGAGAAGCTTCTCGAGCCTGATGCTGGCTTCCCTCTTGGAGAAGTGAAGCAGATCGATGGCACGGTTCACCTCGATACCGCGGACGGTGTCGGCCACAAGACGCATCTTGCGGGGAGAAGTAGGAACATCATTCAATTTGGCGACTGCGGTGGCTTTCTTAGCTTCCTTGAGCTTTTCGGCCATAAGGTGTTTACGATTTCCCATAATTACTTATTGTTACCGGAGTGACCCTTGAATGTACGAGTAGGTGCGAACTCACCGAGTTTGTGTCCCACCATCTGTTCAGTGACGTAAACAGGGATGAACTTGTTTCCGTTGTGAACGGCGATAGTATGGCCGATGAAGTCCGGGGAGATCATGCTGGCGCGGGACCAGGTCTTGACCACCTCTTTCTTTTTGCTGCCATCATTCATGGCAAGTATCCTCTTTTCGAGGGCTTCCTGAATGTATGGACCTTTTCTTAATGAACGACTCATATTCTCTAAGTTTTACCTGTTACTTCTTTCTTCTTTCAATGATGAACTTGTTGGACACGGCCTTCGGGTTGCGGGTCTTGTAGCCCTTTGCAGGCAGACCCTTACGAGAACGGGGATGTCCACCGGATGCACGGCCTTCACCACCTCCCATAGGGTGATCGTGAGGGTTCATGACAACACCGCGGTTGTGAGGGCGCTTGCCCATCCAGCGGCGGCGTCCGGCCTTGCCGTGGCTCTCCAGGTTGTGATCCGTGTTGGAAACGGTTCCGACCGTTGCACGGCAGGAAACGAGCACCATGCGGGTCTCACCCGAAGGCAGGCGGAGGATAGCGTGGTTGCCTTCGCGGGCAGCGAGCTGTGCGGATGCACCGGCGGAGCGGGCCATTGCGGCGCCCTGACCGGGACGGAGCTCGATGTTGTGCACGAGGGTACCTACAGGAATCTCGGAGAGAGGAAGGCAGTTACCGACCTCGGGGGCGATGCCGCTTCCCGATGCGATTACCTGACCGACCTTGATGCCGTCCGGAGCGATGATGTATTTCTTGACTCCGTCTTCGTACTCTACGAGAGCGATGCGTGCGCTGCGGTTAGGATCGTATTCGATGGTCTTGACCGTTGCGGTGCACTCGTCCTTGGTACGGAAGAAGTCGATGACGCGGTACATTCTCTTGTGACCGCCACCGATGTAGCGAACTGTCATCTGGCCCGTATTGTTACGGCCACCAGTGCTCTTAAGGGGTTCAAGAAGGGCCTTGCAAGGCTTCTTGGTAGTGATCTCAGCATAGGTGCTGATGACCTTGTTCCTCTGACCGGGAGTTACCGGTTTGAATTTTCTTACTGCCATGATTCTTTCCCTCCTTAAATGTTAGCGTAGAAGTCAATCTTATCTTCACCTGCAAGAGTGACATAAGCCTTCTTGAAGTGATTCATACGGCCGCGCAGAAGCCCCGCCT
Source organism: Bacteroidales bacterium (assembly GCA_017527415.1). Taxonomy (GTDB): domain Bacteria; phylum Bacteroidota; class Bacteroidia; order Bacteroidales; family UBA932; genus Cryptobacteroides. Next base: position 44,552 of record JAFXQA010000004.1, read on the forward strand.
TGGTGTAGCGGCTCTTACGCTTGCCATGATAATTGACGGTATTGACATCGGCAACGGATACGCCATAGAGCTTCTCCACTGCGTCCTTGATCTGAAGCTTGTTCGCCTTGCGGTCTACCACAAAGCCGTAGCGGTTCAATTTGTCGCCCTGAGCCGTCAGCTTCTCTGTTACTATTGGCTTAATGATTATTCCCATCGCTCAAATTATTTTTTCCTTTCTGCGAGGATGTCCTGCACGCCGTCAACCATCACGAGAGTGTTGGCCTTGACGATTGCGTAGGTGTTGATTTCATCAACGGTGATGACATCTGCATAAGGAAGGTTACGGGATGAAAGGAAAATATTGTCGGAGTTCGCAGGAAGGACAAAGAGAACGTTGCGCTCGCCAGCCTTCAGGTTGGTGAGGATCTGTGCGAATTCCTTGGTCTTCGGAGCGTCCATCACGAAGGGCTCTACCATCACGATTGCCTTATCCTGAGCCTTGTAGCTGAGGGCGGAGCAACGTGCGAGGGACTTGACCTTCTTGTTGAGCTTGCTGTGATAGAAACGGGGCACGGGGCCGAATACGCGGCCGCCGCCTACGAAAATGTTAGCCTTGAGCGAGCCGTGGCGTGCGCCGCCGCCGCCTTTCTGGCGTCCGAGTTTCTTTGTGCTGTGTGCGATTTCGCTGCGGTCCTTGGTCTTGGCGTTGCCATGACGCTGGTTTGCGAGATACTGCACTACGTCGAGATAGATGGCGTGATCATTGGGCTGGATGCCGAAGATGTCCTCTGCGAGGTCAACCTTCTTTCCGGACTCTGTTCCGTCGATTTTGTAAACAGGAAGTTTCATAATTACGCCTCCAAAATTAAGTAAGAACCCTTGGCCCCGGGTACGGAACCTTTGACTACGAGAAGATTGTTCTCAGGGATGACCTTGAGGACCTGAAGGTTGAACACCTTGACGCGGTCCTGACCCATGTGCCCTGCCATGCGCATTCCGGGGAATACGCGGGAAGGCCATGAAGATGCGCCCATTGAACCGGGGTGACGCAGACGGTTGTGCTGACCGTGGGTCTTTCCGCCGACACCGGCAAAGCCGTGGCGGTGCACAACGCCCTGGAAACCCTTACCTTTGGAAGTACCGACTACGTCCACGAATGCAACATCCTCGGTGAAGATGTCGGCAACGGTGAGCGTGTCGCCAAGCTTGAGCTCTCCCTGGAAGTCCGCCTCAAATTCGACGAGCTTGCGCATAGGAGCAACCCCTGCCTTTGCAAAGTGACCCTGGAGGGCCTTGCTGGCGTGCTTTTCTGTTGTTTCGTCATAGGCAAGCTGCACTGCGGCATAGCCGTCTTTTTCAACAGTGCGGATTTGCGTGACAACGCACGGACCAGCCTCGATGACGGTGCATGGAAGGTTCTTTCCATCAGCACCGAAAACGGAAGTCATTCCGATTTTCTTTCCAATTAATCCAGGCATTGGTTTGTTAACTAATTGTTTACTAATACTTTAACAAAGTAACCCCTTTTTTGGGGGCTGCAAATATACGATTTATTTTCCAAATAACAAAGGAATAAAAGTTTTTGCTATCTTTGTGCTGATATGATGATTTTGGATATTCTCGGGTTCCTTCACCTGGGTTTCGCAGATATAATAGACATAATAGTTGTGGCGCTGATCCTTTATGTAGCCTTCCGCTGGCTCAGGGGATCCAGCGCGGTGAACATCTTCATCGCCATCCTGATGCTCTTCGTCATCCGGATTGTTGCGGTGGCCATGAACATGAAACTGCTGTCCGCCCTGCTGGATACTATAATCGACGTGGGCGCCATCGCGCTGATCGTCATATTCCAGCCGGAAATCCGCCAGTTCCTAAGCCGTATGGGGCGCTCCACGGGCATCACGGGCGAACGCAGCGGTTTGCTCGAGCGCCTCTTCGGCAGCAATGCACATGCCCTCGACGACGAATCCGCAAAGGAGCTCTCCAGGGCGTGCTTCGAGATGGCCGAACAAAGAACCGGCGCACTGATAGTCTTGAGGCACAAGAACCCCCTGCAGGACATTCTGGACTCCGGCGACACCATCGACGCCGACATCCGCTCCAGCCTGATCGAGAATATCTTCTTCAAGGATTCTCCCCTCCACGACGGAGCCGTGATCATTGCCGGGAACCGCATCCTGGCGGCACGCTGCACCCTTCCCATCACGGAACGGACCGACATCCCCTCCAAATACGGGATGCGCCACAAGGCCGCAGTGGGCATCAGCGAACGCAGCGATGCCGACGTGATAGTTGTAAGCGAGCAGCGCGGGACCATCTCCTTCGTGAGGGACGGGATTATCACCCGCGTAGACAGCCGCAACCAGCTCAAACTACTGCTGGACCCGCCCAAGAAAGAAAACTAGACCGTGGAAGAAAGCATACAGAAACTGGAGGCCAAACTTGGATTCGACCGGATCAGGGCCATGATCGCCGACCGCTGCAGCACGGACTATGCCAGCAGCAAGGTGATGGAAGAGGCTTTCTGCACTTCGGCTGAATTCATCCGCCGAAGGCTCCTGCTTACGGACGAGATGCGCCTCGTGCTGATGTTCGAAGAGAGTTTCCCCACCACCGGATACATCGATGCCATTTCTTTTCTGGAGCCGCTGGAGAAGGATGGCACACGAATCGACGTACTCAGCCTGGGCAAGCTGAAGACCATGCTGGATACTACCAGGAGGATCGTTCACTTCTTCTCGAGCGTCAAGGACGGCATCTACCCCAACCTCAAGGGGCTGGCCCGCAGCGTAAGCGTCTTCCCGGAAGTTCAACGGCGCATCGAGCAGATCCTGGACAAGTACGGGGACATCAAGGATTCCGCCTCGGATACCCTTTTCGACATACGCAAGAGCCTCCGGAACAAGGAGGGAGCCATCTCCAAAAAGGCCGCTGCGATCCTCTCGCAGGCACAGGCGGCCGGGCTGGCCGATTCCGATGCCGGGGTTACGGTGCGCGAAGGGAAATACCTCATCCCGGTGGCTGCGTCCTCCAAGCGCAAACTCAACGGCTTCGTGTACGGGGAATCCGCCAGCGGCAAGACATCCTTCATAGAGCCTGCGGAACTGATCGAGCTGGAGAACGAGATTGCTGAACTGCACTTTGCCGAAACCCGGGAGGTCGAGCGTATCCTCCTGGAATTCACCGACTTCCTTCGCCCATACGTTCCTGAGCTCCTGGGCAGCGCAGCCTTCATCGGGGAGATAGACTTCCTGATGGCGAAGGCGCGTACCGCCCTGGACCTCCGCGCCGGCATGCCGGTAATTGCGGATGACGGGACGCTGAATCTGCGCAAAGCCCGCCATCCCCTGCTGGAAAAGGCACTGGAAAAGGAAAGCCGCAGCATAGTGCCCCAGTCGGTCACCCTCACCCCCGAGAAACACATTCTGCTGATTTCCGGGCCGAATGCCGGAGGCAAATCCGTATGCCTCAAAACCGTGGGCCTTCTCCAGTACATGTTCCAGTGGGGCATGCTGATCCCCACATCCGAGAGCTCGGAAATGCCTGTGTTCGACCGTATTGCAGTCAGCATAGGGGACGACCAGTCCCTCGAAAACGACCTCTCCACCTACTCCTCGTTCCTTGCGGACATGAAGGAGATGCTCTCGTATGCGGACGCGCGCACGCTGATATTAATAGATGAGTTCGGCTCGGGCACGGAGCCTGCGGCCGGCGGCGCGATTGCCGAGTCCATCCTCGCGGAACTGGACAGGCGAGGCACCTACGGGGTAATCACCACCCACTACACCAACCTCAAACTATATGCTTCCGGTGCCGGCTCCGGAGTAGTGAACGGGGCCATGCTCTTTGATGCGGCCAAAATCGAGCCGCTGTTCGTGCTGGAAACGGGCCTGCCGGGTAATTCCTTCGCTTTCGAGCTGGCGCGGAAGATGGGCCTGCCGGAAGCCATCGTCCACGATGCCGAAACACGTGCCGGCGAGGAATACGTGGGCATTGAACGCAACCTTCGCAAGATAGTGCGGCGCCGCAAGGCCCTGGACGAGAAGTTGCAGAAGGTAAAATCCACCGACAAGGAACTGGAAGGCCTGACTGCCAAATACCAGAAGGAACTGGAAGACATCCGGGACCAGAAGAAGAAGATTCTGGAGAACGCCAAAAAAGAGGCGGAAGACATAGTGAAGGGTGCAGGCAGACAGGTGGAGCGTACGATACGTGAAATCAAGGAAAGCCAGGCCGACAAGGAGCGCACCAAGGCCGCCAGGGCCGACCTGCAGGGCTTTCTGGGAGCATTGGAGCAGAAGAAAACCAAAGATGAGTATATAGACCGCAAGCTGGAGAAACTTCAGAAGAAGCAGGGCAGGCAGGATACCCGCGAACCGGCGGTTCCCGTACAGAAAGACGGGTCTTTGAAAGTAGGAGAGAAGGTGAAGGTGAAAGCATCCGGCATGGTGGGAGAAGTTTCCAGAGTGTCGGCCAAGGCCGTGACCGTCATCATAGGCAGCATCAGCAGCACCATGTCTCCGGATTCGGTGGAACGCATATCCTCGAACGAATTCCGTGAGATCTCCCGCAAGGTGTTCAGCAAGCCCGTGCAGAGGGTGGACGCGAACATCACCACCCGCAAACTCTCTTTCAAGCCGGAAATCGACCTGAGGGGGGCACGTCTGCAGGAAGCGCTGGAAGCGGTGATGCACTACTGCGACGATGCCCAGATGCTGGGAGTGCGTAACGTCCGCATCATCCACGGCAAGGGCACCGGAGTGCTGCGCGAAGAGATACAGAAATATCTCCGGACCGTGCCGGGAGTGGCCTCCGTGGCCGATGAAGATATACGCCACGGCGGAACGGGGGTCACAATTGTAGAGTTCGAGTGATGGATGCGACCGGCAAGAAGGGAGAGGATGCAGCCTGCGTCTGGCTGGTCTCGCACGGGCACACGGTGCTCGAAAGGAACTGGAGAGGCGGAAGATGTGAGATCGACATAATCACCGCCGACGGTTCAGGCCTGCATTTTGTGGAGGTAAAGGCCCGGAAGGCGCCCGCTGCAGCGGACCCGCTGGTCAATGTGACTGCCTCGAAGCAGAAGCACCTGGTGAAGGCAGCCCTTCAGTACCTGCATTCCGGAGGGCGTCGGTTTGCCGATGCGGAAGTTTATTTTGACATTATAACAGTAATCATAGGTTCAGAAACCACATACATTCAATATTACCCACAAGCTTTTATACCAATATATGACTGACCATAGATACTGCGTTATTCTCGCCGGAGGCATAGGCACGAGATTCTGGCCCCTCAGCCGCGAGTACAGGCCCAAACAGTTCCTCAAAGTATGGAACCAGGAGAAGAGTTTCATCCGCTACACGTTCGAGCGCATGGCGCGCACCGTGCCGGTGCAGAACATCCTGGTGGCAACCCTCGCGGGCTACAAGGACCTCGTGCGGGAGCACCTTCCTGAACTCCCGGAAGAGAATATCATCCTGGAGCCATACGGCAGGAACACAGCGGTGACCATCGCCTACTGCTCCCTGCTGCTTCAGGAGCGGGACCCCGATGCCGTCATGGTGGCTGTTCCGTCCGACCACGACATCTCGGACGATGCAATGTTCGACCTCAACATGGCCCGTGCGATAGACTATGCCGCCACGAATGACGTCCTGCTGACGCTGGGCATAGTTCCGACACGCCCGGACACGAACTTCGGCTATGTTCAGGTAACCGGAGGAAAGGATGCATGGACATCCGGGGATCCCGTGCAGGCAAAGACCTTTACCGAGAAACCGGATATGGAACTGGCAAAAGTGTTCCTGGACAGCGGAGAATTCCTCTGGAACAGCGGTATCTTTACCTGGAAGGTTTCCGTGGTTCTGGCGGAGATGCGCAAATACTGCCCCGACCTGGTCCGGCTCTGGGACGGATGGGAAAATGTTCCGGCCAGTGAACGGGACGCATTCGCAGAAAGGGCTTACTCCGACAGCATGCGCATTTCCATCGACTACGCCCTGATGGAGAAATCGGACAATGTCTGGGTTCTCCCGGCAAAGTTCGTCTGGAGCGATATCGGCAGCTGGAGCACTCTGTATGAGGCCGTGGCCGACAAGTCGGCCGACGCCAACGCCATTGCAGTGTATGGCAAACTGCTCGCAAAAGACATCTCCGGCAGCATACTCGTCGGCACCGAATCCGGCAAACTGTTAGCTGTCAGCAACCTGAAAGATTTCATGGTGATCGACACCGACAAAGTGCTTATGGTATGCCCCCGCGACGACCGCAAATTCCAGGAAATCCTTTCGGAGGTCGCCCTGCCGGAATACAGTGAATTCAAATAGACTACAGATGATAGATTACGGACTGTTCGAGGATATCCTGGGTTTCGACTCCACGTCGGGCAAGGAGAGGCCGCTGGCAGAGTTTCTGGCCAGGCGGCTGAAGGCCCACAAGGTGGAGACTTTCGAAGTGGGTGACGGGACGCTCAACCTGCTCTTCAGCTGGGGTGTGCCACGAGTAGTATACTGCACTCACATCGATACAGTGCCGCCGTATATTGCACCTACCGTCGGCGAGACCGAGGTCCGCGGACGCGGGAGCTGCGACGCAAAAGGACAGATAATCGCCTTGTATACAGCATGTTGCGAGCTTGCTGCCAACGGTCGGGATGGGTTTGGGCTGCTGCTCCTGAGCGGCGAGGAAACCGGATCCTGGGGAGCAAAGGCCTTTGCAAAACTCCCCTTCAAAGCAGACCTGCTTGTGATAGGCGAACCCACCGAGAACAAGATGGTTTCTGCCTCAAAAGGCACCAAGGCATATGAGGTGGTTTTCCACGGCGAGCCCTTTCACTCCGGCTATCCGCAGTTCGGGCTAAGTGCGGTGAATTTGTTCGTAGATTTTGTCAACGAGCTTCGGGCAAAGAGTTTTCCTTTCGACGACGTGCTTGGGGAAACTACATACAATATAGGTAAGTTGGTGAGTGACAATCCCCAGAACATACTGAGCCCGGAGCTGCAGTGCCGCCTGTATTTCCGCACCACTTTCGCATCGGATGCCCTGGTGCACGAATGGATGATGCGCGACGTTGCAGCCCATCCCCATATCGAAGTCAGCCACATCGGAGGCGACATCCCGGCATCCTATCTGACATTCGAAGGCTTCCCCGCCAGCCCGGCTTCGTTCGGGACGGACGCCCCGCATCTTCTGAACTTCCGCCGCAAGATTATCTGCGGCCCCGGCAGCATACGCCACGCCCACCGCGACGACGAACATGTGCTGGTCGCCGACCTTGAGCAGGCGGTGAGCAATTATGTAAGGTTTTTCGAGCTGGCCTAGATCAGGCCCTTCTCCAGCATCAACTGTGCAATTTGCACGGCATTAGTGGCAGCACCCTTGCGGATGTTGTCGCTCACGCACCAGAAGTTGAACGTGTTCGGCTGGCTGAAGTCCTCGCGTATGCGCCCCACGAACACATCGTCCTTTCCCCAGGCATAGAGAGGCATAGGATAGACGTTGTGTGCGGGATCATCCTGCACGGTGACGCCCGGCTCGGAAGCCATCAGGGAGCGTATCTGCTCCAGGGTAAAGGGCCTGCGGGTTTCAACGTTGATGCTCTCGGAGTGCCCGCCCTGCACCGGCACGCGCACGGTGGTGGCGGTAACAGCGATGCTCTCGTCCCGAAGGATCTTTTTCGTCTCGTTCACCATCTTCATCTCTTCCTTGGTATAACCGTTCTCCAGGAAGGAGTCGATGTGGGGAAGGATGTTCTGGTCGATTGGATAAGGATAGACAGCGGGGTACTCACCCCACTTACCACCTGCCCTTTCAGTGTTCATCTGGGCGATGGCCTTGTAGCCTGTGCCGGTTACGCTCTGGTATGTAGACACCACTATCCTCTTGATTCCCAACGCCTTATGTATGGGCGCGAGGGGCAGGACCATCTGGATCGTAGAGCAGTTGGGATTTGCGATGATGAAGTCGTCCGCGGTGAGCACGTCGCCGTTGATCTCTGGCACGACCAGCTTTTTGGAGGGGTCCATGCGCCAGTAGGAGGAATTGTCTACTACGCGGCATCCAGCCTCAGCGAAGCGGGGTGCAAGCTGATGCGAGGTCTCGCCTCCGGCACTGAAAAGCGCCAGCTGCGGCTTCGCGGCGATGGCCTCGTCGGCACTCACCACCGTCCACTCGCGGCCCTTGAAGGCCACTTTCCGGCCAATGGATTTTTCGGACGCGACGGGGATGAGTTCATCTACCGGGAAATTCCTTTCCTCCAACACCTGGAGCATTCTTGTGCCAACCAGACCCGTGGCACCTACAAGAGCGACTTTCATATAACTATTCTACTTTAAAATATCATTCAGCACGGAGGCTGCGGCAAGGATGGCTCCTTCGCCGGCACCTTGGATCAGCAGCGGATAGGGATGGTATGCGCTGCGGACGATGATGGCGTTCTCTGTGCCGGTAATCCTGTAGGCAGGGTGATTTTCGTCCACCAATTGCAGGCGGATGGATGCCTTGTAGCCGTGGGGGCCGGAGGAATCCCTGGTCAGCGAAGCCAGAAAACGCTGGTGGCAGTTCTTTTCATCTGCTGCAATCTCCCTGGCTCTGAATTCGGGTTCGGCGGCCTCCAGCCTGGCATAGAACTCATCCAGGGGAATATTGAAGAATTCCGGACCCACAACAGGTGTGATCTCCACATCCTCTTCCTCCAGAGGGACTCCTGCCTCGCGGGCGAGGATTAGCAATTTGCGCAGAGCCTCGCGGCCGCTGAGGTCGATGCGGGGATCCGGCTCGGTCAGACCATCTTCCTGTGCTTTCCTGACTATATCGGCGAAACTGCCGGGGACGTTGTCGTAAGATGTGAGGATGCGGTTGAGGGTGCAGCTGACCACCGCTTCGATGGAAATAAGTTCATCTCCCGTATTGGCTCCGGCGGCGATGCTCTCCACTGCGGGGAGGGCGGATCCGACAGTGGTCTCGTAGCGGAGGAACACCCCGTTTTCCTGGGCGGCGGCATGCATGGCGGCGTATTCCACGAACGGCACTGCCAGCGCCCGGCGGTTGGAACTCACTATGTTTATGCCCTCCCGGAGAAGACCTTCATATTCACGCCAGATGTCCTCGCTGTCGGTCACGTCCACGAAGATGCTGCCGCGGAGGGCGGTCTTGCGCACTCGGGCGGCAAAGCCATGGTCACTGCTGGCTTCCTCGATGCGGAGTATCTTGCCGGTTCTCTCGGCGATGCGGTCTCCGGAAGTGCGGATCAGATCCACCAGCGCCGTTCCGACCGCACCCTGGCCTGCGATGTAGAGGTTCAGGGTTGCTCGCGGCGCGGTCTCGAAGAACTCGCGGTGGATCGCGTTCAGGGCCTCCCGGGCCACTGCGAGGCGGACGGTCGAGTAAATGTTGGTGCCGTCTGAGGAGCAGCCGAGGGTCTTGATTCCGGCCTTTTTGAGGCTGTCTTCCACCCTGGCGCAGGCTGCCTCGCCGTTGATGCGGCCGTTGCTCACGAGGCAAAGGAGCGATTCTCCCTGCAGGGCGTCGTCGGTGCTGGTCACGCCCATCCACTCTCCCGCCTCGGGTTCAGGCATGGCGGACACCACCGTGCCGGGGTTCTCGGGCTCGAAAGTATTGAGGATGTGGATGGCGATGCCGGCCTCCATGGCGGGCTGCACGGTAAGCGCATAGAGCACCTTGGCGCCGTGGGTGGCCATGTCCAGGGCGGCCTGGTAGGTCATTTCGGGGATGGTCCGTGCGGCGGGCACGACCTTGGGGTTGGCGGTCATGATGCCGGGCACGTCGGTCCAGATCTCCAGGCGGGATGCCTTCAGGGCGGCGGCGTAGAGGGCTGCGCTGAAGTCGGATCCCCCGCGCCCGAGGGTTGTCACCTTGCCTTCGTATTCACTGGCGATGAAGCCGGGCGCGACGAATATCTCCACCTCGGGCTCGAGGGCCACGGCGGTGGAAATGTTGTTGTAGGTTAGGGTCTGATTACCCTTGATTACGAGTATGCGGGAGTCCAGCCACTTTGTGCGGAAGCCCTCGCAGCGGAGTTTCTCCGCGATGATGGTGGTGGAGAAGAGTTCTCCGTAGGTCACCATTTCGTCCTCGGGGGCGGCGGCCAGTTTTTCGAAGAGTGCGGCGACCTTGCCGGACACCTGCTCGCGCTCAGCTCCGGTAAAGAGGCGGCGGATAATGTCTTCATGCCTGCTATTCAGGCTGTCCAGCATAACCTGCCGCTCTGCGCAGCCACGTTCGGTACGTGCCAGGTCCAGAAGCGCATCAGTGCAACCGGAGATGGCAGAACAGACCAAGGCCACCCGGTCTCTCCGGGCAGCCTTGGATACGATGTCGAGAACTCTCGAAATGTTGGTGGCGTTCGCAACCGAACTGCCGCCGAATTTGAGGACTTGCATTAGTCTTCCTCCTGCTCCTGAGCTGCGTAGTCGGCAAGAAGCTTGGTCTGCACTTCGGCAGGCACGGGCACATATTCCGCAAACTTCATGGTGAAGGTGGCGGAACCGCCGGTCAGCGAGCTGAGGGTGGTGGAGTAGCGGTAGAGCTCTGCAAGGGGAACGCGGGCGTGGAGAACGGTGAAGTTACCTTCCACATCCTGGTTCATGATCATGCCGCGACGGGTGTTAAGGTCGCTCATGCAAGGGCCTACGTAATCGCTGGGAGTGAAGATATCCACATTGTAGATGGGTTCGAGGATCTTCGGGCCTGCATTGCGGAATGCCTCGCGGAAAGCGTTGCGGCCTGCGATGATGAAGGCGATTTCCTTGGAGTCCACGGGGTGCATCTTACCGTCGTATACGAACACGCGGATGTCGCGGGCGTAGGAACCGGTGAGAGGGCCTTCGACCATGCGCTCCTTGATACCCTTGAGGATGGCGGGCATGAAG
>JAFXQA010000011.1 GCA_017527415.1 Bacteroidales bacterium
CGGGACAAACTCCTGGAAGACGAACGGCGCGAAAAGGAACGCGAATCCCGGTTTGCAGATGCTGGAGCGGGGCCGGATGCCCCCTCTGGAGCATTTTCCCGGAACGGGTCGCTTGGCGACGCGGAAGAGGGGGCCCTTCCGGCCCCGCTCCCGGAAAAGTACTATCCAGAGAACCGTATACTTGCTGCAGTTGAAGAAGATATTTTAACGTTCCTGTTGCAGCACGGTAGCGAGGAACTCCACTTTGAAACCGACTCCCCGTACTACGATCCCGAGACCACCGACACCGTAGCCGACTTTATCTCGGCAACCATCGAATCCACCGGGAAACCTCTTGCGAATACCGGATACAGGCGGGTCTACGATGCTTATCTGGATCTTTACTACGAGGGCCGCGACCAGGCAGAAATCATCCGCACCCTTCTGGATTCCCCGGACCGGGTACTTGCGGAGATTGTGGGAGACTTCTCCACCCGCAAATATCAGTTGTCGGTAAAACGCCTGGAGAGCTCCCTCACCAACGAACAGTCCTGGCTCGTAAATTACGTGCCACGCGCCATGCTGACACTGGCCGAAAGGCGCGCGGCATCCCGGCTGGAAGAGATACGCCGAGCCCTCAAAGATGCCTCAAGCGATGAAGAACTGGCACTGATGAAGGAAATGACCACCCTTCAGCACCGCCAAAGAAAACTGAAAGAAACTCTGAAAAAAGAAGATTGATATTATATATGGAAAAGAAGTTTAAGAGAACGTTAGTAACCTGTGCGTTGCCTTATGCGAACGGCCCTGTGCATATCGGGCATCTGGCCGGAGTGTATGTGCCTGCTGATATATATGTAAGGTATCTCCGCCTTCGCGGGGAAGATGTGCTGTATGTGTGCGGAAGCGATGAGCACGGTGTGCCCATCACCATCAAGGCCCGCCAGCAGGGATGCAGCCCTCAGGACATAGTGGACAAATACCACAAGATAATCGCCGACAGTTTCAAGGCGCTGGGCATCAATTTCGATATCTACGGCCGCACGAGCTCGAAGATTCATGAAAAGAATGCTTCCGAATTCTTCCGCAAGCTGTATGATGAAGGCAAGTTCGTCACTCAGGAGAGCGAGCAGTACTACGATCCCGAGGCCAAGACCTTCCTCGCGGACCGCTACATAGTGGGCACCTGCCCCAAGTGCGGCAATGAGAATGCTTATGGCGACCAGTGCGAAAAGTGCGGCTCCACCCTCAGCCCCGAGGAACTGATCAACCCCCACTCAAAGCTCAGCGGAGCAGAACCCATCAAGAAAAAGACCACTCACTGGTATCTGCCCCTTCAGGACTATGAGCCCTGGCTCCGGGAATGGATACTCGAGGGCCACAAGGAGTGGCGTTCCAACGTCTACGGCCAGGTCAAGAGCTGGCTGGACGGAGGCCTGCAGCCCCGTGCCGTCACGCGCGACCTCGACTGGGGCGTGCCTGTGCCCGTGGAGGGTGCTGAGGGCAAGGTGCTCTACGTCTGGTTCGACGCCCCCATCGGCTACATCTCCAACACCATGGAACTCCTCCCGAACGACTGGGAGAAGTGGTGGAAGAGCCCGGACACCAAGCTGGTGCATTTCATTGGCAAGGACAATATCGTTTTCCACTGCATAGTCTTCCCTTCGATGCTGAAGGCCTACGGTGACGGCTACATCCTCCCGGAGAACGTGCCTGCCAACGAGTTCCTGAATCTTGAGGGAGACAAGATATCCACTTCCCGCGGCTGGGCCGTGTGGGCGCACGAGTATGTGCAGGATTTCCCCGGAAAGGAGGATGTGCTGCGTTATGTGCTGACGGCTAATGCCCCCGAGACCAAGGATAACGATTTCAGCTGGAAGGAGTTCCAGACGCGCAACAATTCCGAGCTGGTGGCCATCTTCGGCAACTTCGTGAACCGTGCTGTGGTGCTGACTCACAAGTATTTCGAGGGCAGGGTGCCGGCGGCAGGTGAGTTGACCGATGTGGACCGCGAGACGTTGGCGGAGATCCCGGCTCTTCGCGAGAGTCTGGAGAAGAATATAGAGAATTACCGTTTCCGCGAGGCGCTGAAGGATGCGATGCAGATTGCGCGCGTCGGCAACAAGTACATTTCCGACAGCGAGCCATGGAAGCTTGCGAAGACGGATCTGGCGCGCACCGGCACCATACTGAATGTCTGCCTGCAGCTTTGCGCGGATCTGGCGATTGCTTTCGAGCCGTTTACGCCGTTCGCCTGCGAGAGGCTTCGCAAGATGTTGAATGTAGATAAGTTGGATTGGACTTTGCTCGGTGCCGAGAGCATCCTCGCAGAAGGCCATCAACTGGGCGAGGCGGAGCTGTTGTTCGCGAAGATCGAGGATGACGTGATCCAGAAGCAGCTGGACCGCCTGGCGGCAATCCGTGCAGAGAAGGAGGCGGAGGCAAAGGCCGAGCTGGCGAAGCAGGTGACTCCCCAGAAGGAGGAATGCACCTTCGAGGATTTCGAGAAGATGGATATCCGCACCGCCACAGTGCTCGAGGCCGAGCGCGTGCCCAGGACCGACAAACTCCTCAAACTCACCATCGACACCGGCATCGACCGCCGCGTGATCGTATCCGGCATCGCCGAGTACTACAGCCCCGAGGCCATGGTAGGCAAGCAGATCTGCATCCTGGCCAATCTCCAACCCCGCGTCATCCGCGGTATCGAGAGCAAGGGCATGATACTCATGGCCAAGCAGAACGACGGCACCATGCGCTTCATCACTCCCCAGGAAGTGGTCTGCAACGGTGCCCAGGTTGGGTAGCATGGGTATGACTAATCGTAAAAGATGGTGGTTTTTTATCCTTGTTATTGTGATACCATTGCTAATTGTATTAATACTGGATAGGTTTTTTCCAATTGGTATGTTGAGCAGAATCTGGGCCGTGGCTATACACTGACATGGAAGTCCAATAATGTTGAAAAGATTATGTATGGGGGGATAGGTGACAGACCTGTCGCGTTTTTCACCATTTTCTATACAGGTACCCCCTAAAATACCCCTACCTGTAGAGGTTTTGTTCGGTTTTCTCAACAGGTGCCCCCTGAAATACCCCTACCTGTAGAGAAAATGCGGTATTTCTCAACAGGTCTGGCCAAAAACAAGTCTACCCTGGGCGGCTACACAGGGCAACATGCAGGAGACATTCGTTTTGCCAGTATTTTTTACTACATTTGTAATTGTATGGGTAAACGAATTCTATTATTGGCAATAATCTCTGTGTTGTGCGGCTTAGCGTGCACGGAGGAGCCGCGTAATACCGAGCCGCTGACCGACCCGTGGCTGCGGGAGCGCACTCCGGTGAATATCCGGCTGGAGTCTCAGATAGGTGCGGCGGTAATCACGGACGATTGGACCGACGATACCGTGGGCTCCGTCACCGTGAGCCTCATCACCACCGGGCTGGACCTCAGCAAGGTGAAGGTTGAGGCGGTGGATTTCAAATATCCCGACAGCGAGTTCTGCCCCAAAGCGAGCATCGGCCCGGGAAGCACCCTGGACCTCAGTTCCGGCAAGACATCATTCACGGTTACCGCCTATAATGGCGAGACGCGCACCTATTCGCTTGAATACAGCAAGTTCCGGGATCCGCTGGAGGGCACCTACTCCTTTACCAAGGTGGCTGGAATCCTGGACGAAAAGAATGCCCCCAAGTGCTCTTTCATAGTAGTGGGAGGCTGGGATAACGAGGTGGTCCGGTCTACCATAATGGATAAATGGTGGCACTGGGGCGATGGTTACATGCCCACCGACGAAGACGACAACATCCTTAGTTTCCGCCTGGAAAAGGCAGATGCCGAGACCGGCGAAACCTATGGCACACTCGACAACAAGGCCGGCCCGGACGGGCTCTATGCCAATTATATGTACGACGGCACGAAGGATATGAACGAGAAATACCGTATCTTCCCCAAAGGCAAGAGCCGCTGGCACAAGCCGGATGAGAATACGGTGGTAGTGCACTCTTTCGAAGATGTGGAATACAAGACGCCGCTCTACACGGTGTATATTGTCGGAGCCGGCGAACAGACGGTGGCCGGGGTCAGCTATATGATCCCTTCCGGCGCCTTCGCCCGTGCTTTCCCCGGTCCGTTCAATACCATAGACTGGAATTATCCCGACACCCGTTGGTATACCGACAACCTGCGCTTCACCGTCTGGCTGGTGCAGAAGGATTCCGATAATCCCGCCGAATAATATGTTTTCCGTCAAGGCCATAGCTTCTTTTGTCTTTTTCCTCGCGTGCGCGCACTCGTGCACAAAGCCCGATCCTGTGCCTGTGCCTGTGGATGGCCGCAGCATCAGCCTTTCGACAGAAGAAATGGAAATCGGCAAGGACGGCGGCACTTTCGAGGTGGAGGTTGAGGCGAATTTCGAATACAGGGTGAGCATCGATGCCTCGTGGGTGAGTGAGGCCGGCGGCAGCGAATCCCGGCCATCTTTCAAGGCCGAGGCAAACCCTGATATCTTCTCCAGAAACTGCACGATTCGCTTCATAGACAAGACCGACCGCTACTACTACAAGGAACTGAGCGTCACCCAGGCGGCAAATGCCGATGCCGGAGGGGCGCTGAGCATAGTGGACAAGAACGCCACCGCCGAGACCAAGGCCCTGCTAGCCAATCTCTGGAAGATCGCGGACAAGGGCTGGATGTTCGGGCACCACGACGACCTCTGGTATGGCCGCTACTGGTACAACGAAGCGGGAGGATCCGACACCAAGGCCGTTTGCGGGGATTATCCTGCCGTTTTCAGCGTAGACTTCGGCGAGATAATGGATGACCGTTGGCAGAATTCCTCCAATGCCATCCGCCGCAGGGTGATACTCGAGGCCCGGGAAAGGGGCGAGGTGATCATGGCCTGCATGCACGTGAACAATCCCAAGACCGGAAAGGACTCCTGGGATAATTCCTCCGCCGAGGTGGTGAAGGAACTCCTCACCGAAGGATCCGCCACCCAGAACAAGTACCGCGCATGGCTCGACCGCCTCGCGGACTTTGCCAATAACCTCAAAGACTCCGAGGGCAAACTCGTTCCGGTAATCTTCCGGATGTACCACGAGCACACCCAGGAATGGTCGTGGTGGGGGAGCAAATGCACCACCGCAAGCGAGTTCGTCCAGCTCTGGCAGATAACCATCCAGTACCTGCGGGACTACAAGGGCGTGCACAACTTCCTCTATGCCATCTCTCCCCAGATGGACGGCATTTATGCCAATCCACAGGAGCGCATCCGTTTCCGCTGGCCGGGAGATGAATGGGTGGATTTCCTTGGGATGGACTGCTACCACGGATCCAACAATCTGGCATTCAACTCCAACCTGAAGGCCCTCGAGGCTGTTTCGGCCGCAAAGCGCAAGCCCTGCGGGGTTACAGAGGATGGCCTCGAATCCTTCACCCAGTCCAATTACTGGAGCCGCTATATCGTTACCCCCACCGAAGGCCGCCGCATCTCGATGGTGACTATGTGGCGCAACAAATACGTCGGCAACGACGAAACCGACAAACACTATTTCAGCGTTTATCCAGGGCATCCTTCCGAAGAAGATTTCCGGAAGATGTACGCCCTCGACAGAGTACTTTTCAGCAAAGACCTCCCGGACATGTACACCATGCCTGCAGGTTATGAAGTAAAATAACACACCATATGACCAAAACCTTAATCAGAACCCTTGTGCTTGCCCTGGCGTTGCTGGCGGGAACGCTGGCAGAGGCCCAGAACACGCGCACGCTGCGGGGAAAGCTCACCGAAGACTCGGGAGAGCCCCTGCCCGGAGCGGCCGTGGTGATCAAGGGTACAACCCGCGGAGCGGTGGCCGGAGATGATGGCCGCTACACGCTGGACCTGCCTGCCGGGGAAGTAACCGTGGAGGCATCCTTCGTGGGCTACCTTTCCAAAACCTTCCGTGTGGGTGCATCGCAGTCCGTGCTCGACATAGTGCTCGAGCCGGACATCAACCTGATGGAAGAGGTGGTGGTGACGGCGTTCGCCACCCAGAAAAAAGTGAACGTCACCGGGGCCATCAGTTCTGTTGGAGGCGGCGACCTGCTGGCCACGCCGGTATCCAACATCGCCAACGCCCTGATAGGCAATACCCCCGGTGTGGCGGGACTGCAGACCTCCGGTGAACCTGGCCGCAATGCGGCGGACATCTACATCCGCGGCGTCTCCACCTATGGAAACGCTACTCCGCTCATTATAATCGACGGAGTGGAGCAGGCCAGCGAGCAGGCCTTCCAGGAGTTCAATGCAATGGATGCCAACGAGATACAGAGCGTCAGCGTGCTGAAGGATGCATCTTCCACCGCCGTTTATGGTGTGCGCGGTGCGAACGGTGTCATTATTGTCACGACCAAGCGCGGATCCGCAGGCAAGCCGGTAATCAATTTCTCCGGAGGCTTCGGCCTCACCTCGGCAAATATGCTCCAGGAGGGCACTACTGCCTATGAGTACGCCCTTTTCCGCAATGAGGCTATACGCAACGAACAGCGCGGCTATGCCGGCAACGAGGGCCTTTCGGCATATATCTACGATGATTACGATCTCTGGAAATTCAAGAACAACCGCGACTTTACTCCCCAGGAAGTGGATGCGATGCCCGGCCTCACTGCCGAGCAGAAAGAGCAACTAAAGAACACCCCGGCCCTCTACTATGCCGACCACAACCTCTACAAGGAGCAGTTCAACGGAGTGGCTCCCCAGTACCAGGCCAACCTGAACGTCAGCGGAGGAACCGACAGGGTGAAGTACTTCGTATCTTTCGGCTACTTCCGCCAGGAAGGTATCGGAAAGGACGTTTCCTACTACGGTGCCAACACCGGGTCTCTTTTCAACCGCTACAACTTCCGTTCGAATTTCGATGTGGCCATCACTCCCCGCACCACCCTCACGGTGAATACAGCAGGCCAGTTCGGCGAGACCACGGGTCCCGGCAACAGCGCAGATGCCTACGATATGGAGGCGCGCTACAAGATTATAATGCAGTACATCTACGACTGCAACCCCTTCATCAGCCCCGGCATTGTGGACGGGCATCTGATCAGCGGCTTCTCCGGCATCGAAGGCTCCATCCAGAATCCTCTTGCCGCCAAGACCAACAGCAACATCGGATTCCAGAACGCGCTTTATAACCTGCTGATGAGCGGCACTGCCACCATCTACAACAGCCTGCTGGACAATACCTTGCGCCTCACTCACCAGATGGATTGGCTGACTCCCGGCCTCAAGGCTCACGCCACGGTTTCCTATCAGGACAACTACAATCGTTATGTGAAATATACCCCCACCCTGCCTGCCTATTCCATACAGCGCAACGCCGACAATCCCCTCGAGTACGATTTCTTCGGCGGTTCGATGGGTGCGGGGTCATTCGAGTCCTGGGGCTATTCCAACTGGAACAAGTTCTATGTGGATGCCGGCTTGGACTGGGCCGCGACCTACGGCAAGCACGAGCTGAGCGCCCTGCTGCTTGGCAAAGCATCCAAATACACCATGCCTTACGACAGCTTCCACGTGCCTTCCGGCATCATGGGTTTCGTGGGGCGTATCACCTACAACTACGCCGACCGCTATATGGCGGAGTTCAACGTTGGCTACAACGGCACCGAGCAGTTTGCGGAAGGCAGGCGCTTCGGCCTCTTCCCGGCAATCTCCGCAGGATGGGTGCCTTCGCTCGAGCCCTGGTTCCCCCAGAACAGGATAGTGAGTTTCCTGAAGATTCGCGCATCGTACGGCGAGGTGGGTAACGACCAGCTCGGGGCCAGCCGCCGCTACTACTACCTGCCAAATACCTGGAAACTGAACCAGAGCGGATACTGGCTGGGCAATGCCGACGGCACCTCGCAGAACGCCTACTATCCCGGCGCCCTCGAGGGCAGCCTGGGCAACCCGGACATCACCTGGGAGCGTGCGCGCAAGTACGATGTGGGCGTTGAATCCAAATTCTTCGACAGCCGCCTCTCCGCCGACTTCGACTGGTTCTACGAGTACCGGAACAAGATCCTTACCACCCTTGGCATCATCCCCGCCATCTACGGAGTGCCCCAGGCAGATGTGCCTCCGGCCAATGTGGGAGAAACCACTAACCGGGGTTATGAACTGGTGCTGGGATGGACCGACAAGATCGGCGATTTCATCTACACCCTCGGAGCGGACATCAGCTACTCCCGCAACAAGATAATCTACATGGCGGAGGCGAACAACCCCTATCCCTGGATGAACAAGACCGGCCATATGATAGGCCAGCGCTACGGCCTGACCTCCGACGGCCTGCTCAATACCCAGGCAGAGCTGGATGCCCGCCCGTTCAACACCTACACCGGCAACCAGGCCACCCTGGGCGATATCCGCTACAAGAGCCTGGACGGCAATGCGGTGATAGACCAGAACGACATAGGGCCCATAGGCTTCCCGAACTACGCCCTTTATCACTTCAACTTCAAAGTGCAGCTGGGCTGGAAGGGCTTCGACCTGAAGATGCTCTTCACCGGCAGCAAGGACGGATCGTACTATCTGCCAAGCGGCTACACCATCCCGTTCTTCAAGAACGCCGGCAACGCCTGGAAGTGGCAGTACGACGGCCGCTGGACCGAGGAGAAATACCTCGCCGGCGAGGAGATCACCTTCCCCCGCGCCACCTACAGCGCCACTCCCAGCCACAACAACTACCTCGTGAGCGATTACTGGATGAAGTCCAGCGATCACCTCAAACTCAAGAATGTGGAACTCGGCTACACCTTCAACATAGGCACGGCCTCCCACAGCAACATCCTCCAGGCACTGCGCGTGTATGTGAACGCGAACAACGTCTACACCTTCCGCAATGCCCTGACTCCTTACGGCATCGACCCGGAAACCACCGACGGAAGCACCTACGTGTATCCGCTCACCCGGGTATTCATGGCAGGTATCAGTTTCCGGTTCTAAAGAGAAAGAGTTATGAAAAAGATATTTTTCAGTTTCTTTGCAATCTGCATCCTTGGTTCCTGCAGCCTCTTCCTCGAGAAGCCGGACACCACCGGCACAGTGGACCAGGACGATGTGTTCTCCACCACCAAGAATGCCGGCTCGGCGCTGATGAGCTGCTACCGCAACATCCTCAAGCACGGCTGGCCGGGCGGAATGGGCATAGGACACAGCACCTACGGCGCGCTCAGCGGCGAGATAGGCCGCGGATACAGCTGGCACGGTAGCTACATAATCGCCCAGCAGGGCCTCTCGGTGAACGGTGTGGACGGATCCGATTCCGGCACCGACAGCTACGAGAAAAGCTGGAGCTACATCCGCCAGTGCTGGCTGGTGAACGAGAATATAGATAAAGTGGCGGATCTCTCCGAAGGCGACAAGGCCACCGTCAAGGCCGAAACCATGGGGCTGGTCGCCTACAGATATATGGGTATGCTCTACCGCTACGGCGGAGTGCCCATCGTGCGCAAATCCTTCCTCTCCACCGACGATCTCTCCGCTCCCCGCGCGAGCGTGAAGGATGTGGTGGATTACATCTGCGAGCTCTGCGATGCCGCTTATTCGGTGCTGCCCGTGAGCTGGCCGGCCGCATATACCGGCCGCCTGACCAAGGGCGCAGTGCTCGCAATCAAGGCCAGAACCCTGCTCTTCGCGGCCAGGCCCCTCTTCAACAGCGCCACCCCATATCTCGACAACGGCGATCATAACGACCTTATCTGCTTCGGCAACTACGACAAAGAGCGCTGGAAAGCAGCGATCGATGCCAATGAGGCCGTGCTTGCCTGGGCAGTGGATGCCGGAGTGGAACTCCTGAACACCGGCGGGGCTGGCAAGGGCAACCCCAATCCAAACGCCTTCGACGATTATGCCCAGGCCACTTCCGTTTTTGCCAATCCCGAGATAATACTCGCATATAAACTCGGCAAGCAGGAGGGATGGGAGCCTATGGTGAACTATCTCTGCTGCTCCGCGCACCAGAATGTGAGCCGCTTCGACACAGATGCCAATGGAGTGCTCACCAACCACCTGGAGCAGTACTGGGCTGCCGACGGCACCGATGTCAGTTGGCCCAAGGTGGGGGAGGCCATGCCTCATCCCGGCGCCGAGTGGATAACCAAGGTGCTTTCGCTCGAACCCCGCGCCCACGCAGATATCAAGTTCGGCGGTTTCGACTCCGAGAACAACCCCGGCGACTACTATTGGTCCAACGCGGGCTGGAACCGCGGCGGCTATGCTGCCGAGAAGAACAAGGCATCCTCGTTCCCGGATCCCATCAACGACGAGAAGGGCTGCGGCGAGCGCACCAAGTTCTTCTATCATGCGGGAAGCCGCACATGGTGTGAACCTCCGCTCTTCCGCCTCGCAGAGACCTATATGAACCTGGCGGAAGCCTACAACGAGTACGGCAACACTGTCAAGGCTCTGGAGAACCTCAACATAGTCCACAACCGTGCCGGCCTTCCGGCCATTACGGAAACCGACCAGGCCAGGCTCCGTGCAATTATCCAGCGCGAAGATGCCATCGAGTTCTTCCAGGAGAACCACCGCTACTTCGACGTCAAGCACTGGAAGCTTCCCAACGTTGGCAACGGCATCTGCGGCGGCCCCATGCGCATGCTTCAGTTCAACATCAAGAACGACGAAGCCGCCACCTGGCCCTTCGCCGCGAAATGGATAGAAACCTGGTGGGATTCAGTGGTTTACAATGCATATTGGAGCGACGAGATGCTTCTCGAACCCCTCCCTCAGCTGGAGGTAAACAAGGGCACCACGGTCCAGAATCCCGGTTATACCAAATAAAGGAGGCAGGCTATGAATAGATTACTCAGAATGATTTCAGCGTTGGCCGCCCTCTTCATCGGAATGGGCGCCCATGCGCAGGACTACGGCACCGCCGCGGTCAGCACTGCCTCCGGCGATGAACTCTACAAGCGCGTGGAGACCAACCTCACCAACAGCTTCATCGGGGCATTCCCCGGCCTTACCATACTCCACGGCACCGGAGAACCCGGCAGCAACACTGCCAGCTACCTTATCCGCGGGATGGGCAGCTACGGCCTAGGAACCTGGAACCAGGCCCGCCTGTTCGTGGACGGCTTCGAAGTGAACATAGACTATATGACATCCATCTCTCCCGCCGAAATCGAGAAGGTTGAGGTGCTCAAGGATGCAGCAGCCCTCGTGCTCTATGGTGAGAAAGGCGCCAACGGCGTCATCAGCATCACAACCCGCAGGGGGGTGGAAGGACAGTCGAAAGTGAATGCCCGCGTCCGCTATGGAGTGCAGACCCCGGCCCTTTTGAACAAGCCGCTGGGTTCTTACAGGTTCGCCACCCTCTACAATCAGGCCGTTTCCAACGACAAGGGGATGGTATGGTCGCCTGTGTACAGCCAGGCCCAGCTGGATGCCTACCGTGACGGCACCGGGATAAACACCGACTGGTACGCCAAGGCCCTCCGCGGCAGCGGCAGTTATATGGATGCGGATGTGGTGCTCAACGGCGGATCCAAAGCCGCCCGCTACAACATCAACCTCGACTACCTCGGCAACAAGGGCCTGCTGAATGCGGCGGATACCGACAGCACCCGCAACCTGGGTTACCAGCGCTTCAATGTGCGGGCCAACCTGGACTTCAACGTGCTCAAGGTGTTCGAGGTGAAGATGGATATCGGAGGTCGCATCGAGACTCTGCACCGTCCTAACTACAGCACCGCGTCGCTCTTCTCGAACCTGGCCAAATATCCTTCCAACATCTACGGAGTGTATGATGATGCCGCCCAAACGCATTTCAGCGGCACCGGCGTCTATCCCAACAACCCGTATGCAAGCGTGAACGGCCTCGGATGGTTCTCCGTGAAGGCCCGCAGCCTGCAGACCAACCTGAGTGTGAAGGAACGGCTGGATATGATAACGGAAGGCCTGTTCCTGGAGCAGGCGGTATCGTTCTACAGCTATACCCTCAGCACGTATTCCAAGTCGCGCAACTATGCCCGCTGGTATAACGGCGCCACCACCACTACCGACGAAACCACCACCCTCACCGCAAGCGGATACGGCTCCGCCGGAATGCAGGACTGGAAGCAGGGGCGCCTGACCGCAGGATACGACCGCTCCTTTGGCGAGCATAATCTTACGGCCCGCCTGAACTGGGGCATCTCTGCTTACAAGGGCGACGGCTACTTCTCTTTCAAGTACAACACCCTGAACCTGAACGGCCTGCTGCACTACGACTATGCCCACCGCTACATAGTGGAACTTGCCTTCTCCCGTTTCGGCAACGATGCTTTCGCTCCCGGCCACCGCTGGCACTTCTACCCGGCCGTTTCGGCCGCCTGGATAGTCTCCAACGAAGACTTCCTGAAGGGCTCCGGCCTGGTGCAGTTCCTGAAGTTCCGTGCCTCTGCCGGCCTCACCGGATTCTCGGAGTCGAAGGCCACCAACATCCTTAACGACTTCAACTCCAACGGTCGTTATCTCTACAAAGACTACTACACCTACAGCTACATCGGAGCTTTCTATATGGGCTCTCCTGCTGCCGAATGGCAGAACAGCCTGGTGCCGATGTTCAACCCCAACGACGAAATCGGTCCCGAAAAGAGCCTCAAGCTGAACATTGGCCTGGACGCCACTCTTTTCGGAGGCATTCAGCTCACGGCTGATGCCTTCCTGGACCGCCGTACCGGCATCCTCACCCTGGACAAGTCGCTCATGGGCTACTACGGAAAGCAGTATTCCTTCTCCAACATAGGCGAAATGAACAGCCGTGGCTTCGAGCTGTCGGCGGAGTATTCCGGCAAGGCCGGAGAGCTTCGCTACAGCGCCGGCGGGTTCGTTTCCTATGCCACCAATACCATAGTGAATATGGCCGAGGTGCCGCCGGCAAATGCTTTCAGCGCCCAGACCGGCAGGCCATACGGCACTTTCATCGGCCTCGTTGCGAACGGATTTTACCAGGTGCAGGATTTTGATGACGACGGCCGCCTCCTGCCTGGACTCCCTACTCCTGCTTTCGGCGAGGTGCAGCCTGGTGATGTGAAATATCGCGACCTGGACGACAATACCGTAATCGACCAGAACGACATCACCCGTATCGGCCGGAGCTGGATTCCGGAATGGAACTTCAGCTTCGGAGGCAAACTGGCCTGGCGCGGCTTCGATGCCGAAATCCTGTTCCAGGGTGTTGCCGGCGTTAGCGTGAACCTCCTGGACAACTGGAACCAGACCGTCGCCTTCATCGACAACGGCAATGCCTATGCAATCGCCGAGGGCGCCTGGGCCTACTACCCTATGGAGGGGATAGATACCCGTGCTACGGCTACCTATCCGCGCCTGACTACCCAGGGCAACCAGAACAATTACCGCCTGAGCACTCTGTGGCTGAAGGACGGATCCTTTATCAAACTCCGCAACCTGGAGTTTGGCTACACTATTAAAGAAGGCGTCCGCTGCTTTGTGAACGGGCAGAACCTTCTGACTTTCAGCCCGCTTCAGAGCAAATACAACATCGACCCTGAGAACGCCTCAGGCGGGTATCCGCAGCTTCGCAGCTTCAACGCCGGAATCAGTCTAACCTTCTAAGCCCCAAAGAGATGAAAAGCAGAATCAACATTCTTATTCTTGCGTTTGCGGCCCTGACGGCCGTCTCCTGCAATGGCTTCCTCGACACCGGGCTGGACATCAAGGCCACGACCAAATCGCTCGCCACCAACCGCGGTAGCATCTGGAGCTTTGCGAATGCCTTCTACACCCCCATGATTTCCGGCTATTCGGTAATCGACGGGAACCTCTTCGCTTCGGCTTCCGACGAGGCGGAGCAGACTTACGCATCCAATACCGTCATCTACTTCAATAAAGGCATACTCAACAGCAGCGTAAATCCCCTCTGGACCTACTACAACAACTGCTACGAGGGAATCCGCGCCGCGAACTACTTCCTCGACTATGTGGCCGACGGCAAGGGTGTCGCCCTGTTGCAGAAGAACCGCAACCTCACCACCGATGCTGTCAATTACGCCCGCGACCTGGCCTCGCTTAACTGGTACATCGCCGAGGCCCACGTGGCCCGCGCCTACTACTATGCCGAACTCATCAAAATGTATGGCGGCGTGCCCATCGTAGAAAAGACACAGGAGGCTGCCGGCGGAGCAATGGTGCCCCGCTCTTCCTATGAGGAGTGCGTGGAATACATAGTGAAAGAGATAGATGACTGGGTAGACCAGCTGTCTACGTCCTGGAAAGAAAACGCGGGATATGAAGGCCGGCTCACCCGTGGCGCCGCCCTTGCCATCAAGGCCAGGGTCCTTCTCTATGCGGCAAGCCCCCTGCACAATCCTTCACACAAGATCGAAAAGTGGCAGCGTGCGGCCAAGGCTTCTGCCGACCTCATTTCCGATCCGGTGCTGAACTATGGTCTGGATACGGATTATGCCGCCTACTTTCGCGGGAGCAATTCGCTGACTAGCAAGGAATCCATCTATATAGTCCGCCGTGCGAACACCAACGACCTCGAGAAGAACAACTATCCCATCGCCACCTCTGGCGGCAAGAGCGGGGTATGCCCTACCGAGAACCTGGTCTCCGCCTATGAATACATCGGTGCTGTCAATCCTTCCGATCCCTATGCCAACCGCGACCCGCGCCTGCAGGCTTCCATCGTGGTGAACGGCAGCGACTGGAACGGACGTACTATCGCCCAGGCGGCCGGCGAGACGGATGACATGGCGAACGCCAACGCCAGCAAGACGGGATATTACCTCAAGAAGTTCCTTACGGACAACCTGAATCTCACCCTCGACCAGAAAGCCCAGCACAACTGGGTGGCCTACCGCTGGGGAGAGGCGCTTCTTAACTATGCAGAGGCTCTGAATGAGGCCTACGGGCCGTCCGTGGTGCCTCCGGGATATCCTATGAGCGCTAAGGCTGCCCTCCAGCAGGTGCGGGACCGCGCCAGCCTTAGCCTGCCTCCGATAGCTGCAGCGAGCATCGACTCTTTCCGGGAAGTGGTGAAGCATGAGCGCCGGGTGGAACTCGCCTTCGAGGATCACCGCTACTGGGATCTTCTGCGCTGGAAAGATGCAGCTACGGTGCTGAACAAGCCCGTGCAGGGAGTGAAGATAAGCAAGGCCGGTTCTACCTACAGCTACAAGGTTGTGGACGTGGCTGCACGTACGTTCAGGAACGAAAACTACTATCTGCCTTTCATGCGCTCCGAAATCCAGAATTCCGGAGGAACGCTGGAGCAGAATCCAGGATATTGATTATTTATAAATTACGATGCATATGAAAAGGTTCATCAACATCATTTTTACGATTCTTGCGACAGCCGCCGTTCTGTCCTGCGGACCCGATGTGGAGATTCCCGAAGGGCCCGATAAACCGAATCAGCCCGAAAAACCTACTCCCGGGCCCGAAGAACCCGAAGATGATGGGTTCGGCGGCGACGTTACCTTCACCGCCACCATCGAATCGATCTCCGATGGCACTCAGCCTCTGTGGAAAAAGGGAGATGTCATTTCCATCTATGACGGAACATCCACAGTCAAGGCGACGAATACCGCTGATGATGGTGCGGTGGGCACTTTCCCTGCTACCATCAAGAAGGGAACGGAATCCGTATTTGCGCTGTCTCCTTCAAATGACGGGGTACAACTGAGTTCGACTGGCGTGCTGCTCGATATTCCGGTTGAGCAGAGCATTGCATCGCCCGTACCAGCATACAGGGTGGCGAAGAGCAAGAACAGTGTTTTGTATTTCAGGAATCTTCTTGCCGTGCTGAACCTCTCCGTCGGAATAGACGGGGTAACTTCCGTGGTAATCAAGGCGGATGATGCTGCAAAGATTGCCGGAACCATGGCAGTGGATTATTCGGGGGAGTCTCCGGCGGTTGCCGCTTCTTCTTCCCAGATTGTAGTTAAGGGATCATTCCAGAAGGGGCAAAAGTATCCTGTATTGCTTGCTCCGGCAAAACTTACGAAGTGCTCAGTTGAGGCGTATGTAGGTGACAGCGTCGTTGCGCAGGCAGATCTTGACGGCCAGACCCTTAATGCCGGGACGGTCCTTGAGATGCCTTCGATGGCACCTAAGAATCCCATATACAGAATTACCAATATGTGGGTTTGGGGTGGTACCGGCAACTCAGACTATGATTTCACCAAGGTGTTCGACATTCTGACCCTTCCGGATTTCTTTAACAACGAGGACGGCCGCGGCATCAATGCGATCAAAGACAATTACCTCGTATTCAATTCAGACGGCACTTTCCGCAATTGGGCAGGGGAGGACGGACGCAACTGGTGGTTTGTTTACAGTGGAAGCAAGAATCCGGAAACTCATACCGATCTGGACCTTTCCGGCTTTTACGACCAGTTGCCGCGTTCGACCGCAACCTATGTAAATGAAGACGGAGTCATTACTTTCACCCGTCCCGATGGAACGACGGTTAATGCCGACCTCTTGCCGGCAGGAACTTACGTTATGCCGGATACAAATCCCGAAAAGGTAATCGAAATCACCCGGGAGGCTCTGCGCTTCAATATTACCGGCGGCCGCTCAAATGTGTGGACTGATATTATTTACAACGATTACTGGAAGATTGCTGGCAATCCACGCCAACTGTTCATAGAACTGGAAAAAATGCCGGACGGGTTCACTGTTCCTGCAGCTTTCCAGACAACCGATGCCGACTTCAAGTTCGAACCCCCCGTGTACGAATTCGACATGAGTTCCCTTCCCGGAACCTGGAACGTGTATGGTGGCAATAGCGCCCCGTTCGGAATCTGGGTGAACGGTGGAACCGGCAGCAGTGCCGCTTTTGTCAGTCCCATCGACAAGGCCTGGTGCTGGAATGATTCAATCTATAAAGAATCTGACAATACCCTCTCCATCAGTCTTACCGGCCGAACGGAAACTACTATAAGCGGCACGATTGAGTGGGGCCCCGGCGCAGACGGTGCGTATTGGGATTGTAAGTGGAACAGGCAAACGAAGAAAGGCCCAGGCGGCAATGTGGATGATGAGAATTATGGCGCTGACCTTTCAAAGTACTACAAACCAATTCCAGAAGGAGTCAGTAGTGTTACGGTCAATCTCCAGACGGGTGCAGGCACAATTGGAACAGACGTGGCATTCACATTCTTGAAGGCAGGTGTTCATGTATTCACCTTCGGGAAAACTCTTGTGATACCTTCAGGCTGCTTCGCCCTTTCATTCCACTTGATGGATTCAAAGGAAACGGTGGATCAGTATAATCTGTATGAAGATGTCGACCGTTTTGTCTATGCCCCGCTGGATTATGTGATAATATTTGAGAAACAACAGTAATATTTATGAATATGAAAAAGCTTTTAATTGTAATTCTGGCACTGGCATCGCTGGTATAGGCAAACGCCCAGCTCGTTCCGGGCATGAAGTACAAACAGGTCAAGGACATGTACGACACCAAGATGTACGTTCCCCAGTCCATCGATCCTTACAACAAGACTATTGCATCGGTCGTATCTTTCTTTGCTCCCGGTGTATCCCAGATGTGCATGGGTGAGTTCGGCCGCGGTGTCGCTTTCTTTGCAGGCGAGGTGGTGTTGTTGGAAATCGTCAAGTCCTCGGCAGAAACGTTCTCCAAATCCGTCATCACCGATGAAACCGGCAAGGTAACAGGATATAATGATGAGCAGGCTGCAAAAACCAGCGTCGGTATTTTTATCGGTGGCCTGGTGGCAGATCTTGCACTTTGCATCTGGTCCAGCTGCGATGCTGCAAAGGTCGCAAAGGTTAAGAATATGTACTATCAGGATCTGTATGGCCACAGGGCATCCCTGGACGTGAATGTCGAACCTTATTTCGCGCTTACACCTTCGGCTGCTACCGCAAGCGGCAGCACGTTCAAGCCTACGGCGGGAATGACTCTCAAGATGAACTTCTAGTTCTTCCTGCGGATACTGCGCAGTTCGTGAGTATCGGTGGTGATGACCATCTCGATCTTCCTGTTGGAAGACGATGAGGTTATCACCACCTTCGCGTTTGCGAAGGCATCTCCCGCCAGAAAGGCGGTGATCGCTTCGTTCCTGTCGGTGAAGACAGGGCCGATTGTTTTTGAACAGATGCCCTTGAGGCCCCTGTAGGCCACTTTTTCCGATTCCATTGCCCGGGTGATGTATTCCTGCATGATGTCTATGTATGCGGGAAGGTAAACCAGTTCGTCGCCCCCGGTCATTACCGCAGGGGCGATGGGGATGCGCACCACGTCGAAGCCCTGCTTGAGCTGGTCCTCGTTTTCCGGGTTGCCGCCTTTGGTCAGGGTCATGTATGTGAAATCGTTGTCGAAGGTGAAGCGGACGAAATAATAGAGGTCGGTGTTGCGGTCTTTGTTATAGTCCGCCACGGAGCAGAATTCATAGGGGGATACCATCCAGCGGCTGGATATCTCTTCCTTCAGCACTATGTCGAACATCTGCCCTCCGGTGAGTACGACGCGCGTCGTGCGGGACGGGAAGTCCTCCAGGCGGGCCCTCCGGGTATAGACCCTGCCCTCGCCGTAGGCGCATATCTGACAGAACGCCAGCAATGCAATCACCAAATATTTTCTTAACATCGCTCTCACGGAGGCAAATTTACACTTTATTTTATTATTTTTGTAAACTATGAGTGAGTATATAGTTTCTGCACGCAAGTACCGTCCGGATTCTTTCGAAACACTGATCGGACAGGACAATATAGCCAGGACGCTGAAGAATTCGATTCTTCGTGGTCAGCTGGCGCACGCCTATCTGTTCTGCGGCCCCAGGGGCGTCGGTAAGACCAGCACGGCACGTATCTTCGCAAAAACGATCAACTGCATGCATCCGTCTGCAAATATGGAGCCATGCGGCGAGTGCGAATCCTGCGTGTCGTTCGCGGAAGGCAGGTCCTATTGCATCTATGAGCTCGATGCGGCCTCCAACAACAGTGTCGAGGATATCAAGACCCTGATGGAGAAGGTGCAGATTCCTCCTCAGGTCGGCAACTATAGCGTCTACATCATCGACGAGGTCCACATGCTCAGCCAGGCGGCCTTCAACGCCTTCCTCAAAACCCTTGAAGAACCCCCGTCATACGCCATTTTCATCCTCTGCACCACCGAGAAGCACAAGGTGCTCCCCACCATCCTTTCCCGCTGCCAAACCTACGACTTCAACCGTATCGGCATCTCCGACATGGTTCGCAACCTGCGCGGCATCGCGGACAAAGAGGGAGTGAAGGTGGATGATGAATCCCTGCACGTGATAGCCCAGAAGGCGGATGGCGCCATGCGTGACGCGCTTACCATTTTCGATCAGACCGTGGCATTCTGCGGCAACGACATCCACTATGCGGATGTGATCCGCAATCTTGGGGTGCTGGACTACGACTACAGTTTCAAATTGGTCGGGAATTTCCTGGCAAAAGATTATGCCTCCGCCCTGCTTGCTTTTGACGACATACTCTCCAAAGGTTTCAATGCACTGCATTTCGTATCTGCACTCGGCGAGCATTTTCGCAATCTGCTGGTAGCACGTACCGGTGGCCTGGATTCGCTTCTGGACCTGCCGGATTCGCTAAAGAACCGTTATCGCGAGCAGGCGGCCAAGTGCAGCCTGAAGTTTATCTACGACGCGCTCGGCATCACCACCGCATGCGAAGCCGGCTACAAGGCCAGCACTAACCAGCGGCTCCATATAGAGTATGCGTTGATGAAGCTGGCATTCCTGGGCGGTTTGCCGGAATCGGCCGTAGTGGAGTCTGCTCCTGCCGCGGCCCCTGCTGCAACCATGGCAGCTAAGCCGTTGAATATCAGCGATAAAGCCACATCCCTCCCAGCTGAAAACAAGGGGGAGACTAAGGTTCAAAGTGCTGATAATCAACTAGATAGCCGCCATGCCCAAAAGCCTGCCGCCGGCGATGTCATGGAGTTGCTGGATATTGAAGAGCTTGAGAAACCTGCTCCGGCACCCGAGCCGGCAAAAAAGCGGTCGTCCAGGGCAAAGGCCGTGATGTCCGGGCTGCTGGCAGGAGATGCTGCGGAGGGAGTATCCCCTGACGGAGCATTTTCCCGGAACGGGTCGCAAGGCGACGCGGAGGCTGGGGATACTCCCTCCGCAGACCAACTACCGTCCGACGATACGCTACGCGAAAAATGGCCCGACCTTGTGAAAGAATGCTCTTCTGGCAAGCCTCGTCTGGAGAATGCCCTTGCGAACGCGGCCCTGAGTTTCGAGGAGGGCGACGGCTTCAAGACCGTATATTTCGAGGTGACCAACGAAGCCCAGAAGAAATGGATAGAAAATGGACTGCTCCGTACCATGGAGAATAGTTTCGCCCGAATCCTTGGAAACGGGAAGGTCCGCCTGGGCATCACGGTCAAGCCTTCTGAAGAAATTGAGAAAAAAGTTTACATGCCTGCCGAAAAGGCACAGGAATTGATGAATACCAACCCCGAAGTCCTGCATTTGGTAAAGGACCTCGGACTTGATGCTAATTAGTTGAGCAAATGAAACTCCGTTGCGAAAATCTGGTAAAGAAATACGGCGTGCGCACCGTCGTGAAGGGTGTGTCGATGGAAGTGAACCAGGGTGAAATCGTCGGTTTCCTCGGTCCCAACGGCGCTGGCAAGACCACCAGTTTCTATATGATTACCGGGCAGATAGTGCCGAACGAAGGGCGCATTTTCATAGATGATGAGGAACTCACTGGTCTGCCCATGTACAAGCGTGCCCAGAAGGGAGTTGGCTATCTCCCGCAGGAGGCATCTGTATTCCGTCGCCTGAGTGTGGAAGACAATATCCTCTCCGTCATGGAAATGACCGGCATGAGCAAAGCCGCACGTAAGGAGAGGATGGAACAGCTTATAAGCGAATTCAACCTTACCAAGGTGCGGAAAAACCTTGGAATCCAGCTTTCCGGAGGTGAGCGCCGCCGCTGCGAAATTGCCCGTGCGCTGGCCATAGACCCCAAATTCATACTGCTGGACGAGCCTTTCGCAGGTGTGGATCCTATCGCCGTGGAAGACATCCAGTATATTATAGCGAAACTGAAATACCGCAATATCGGCGTCATTATCACCGACCATAATGTTGGTGAAACCCTTGCCATTACCGACCGTGCATACCTGCTTTACGAGGGAACTATCCTCCAGCAGGGGACTCCCGAGGCGCTGGCGGGCGATGAGGACGTACGTACCAAATATCTTGGCTCGGGATTCGTGCTCAAACGCTCCGTTTCCGTGGAGCGCGCCCAAAGGGAGCATGCCGAGATGATTGCCGCACAGAAAAAGGAGGAATAGGAATGAAAATACTTGTTGTCGACGATGAACGTGCCATACGTAACTCGCTGAAAGAGATACTCGGTGATGAAGGCTACGATGTGGACCTTGCCGAAGATGGTGCTCAGGGAATAGACGCCCTTGGCAGGGAGCACTATGACGTGGTGTTCTGCGATATCAAGATGCCGGTCAAGGATGGGGGAGAGGTTCTGGACTACGTTCGTGAGGAGGGCATAGATTCGGCCGTCATCATGATTACAGGCCACGGAGATATAGAAACTGCCGTAGAATTCATAAAGAAGGGGGCCTTCGATTTCATACAGAAGCCTTTGGACCTGAACCGCATACTGATTACGGTGAAGAATGCTGCTGAACGCACCACCCTCGTCAAGGATAACAAAGTGTTGAAGAAGAAGGTTTACGGTCAGCAGATGGTGGGATCTTCCGCCGCACTCCAGCAGATCAGGGACATGATAGCAAAGGTGGCCCCCACCGATGCACGCGTGCTTATAACCGGCGCCAACGGTACCGGGAAGGAACTCGTGGCGCGCAGTCTTCATCAACAGAGTGAGCGCAGCGCAATGCCATACATAGAAGTCAACTGTGCCGCCATCCCTTCGGAGCTCATAGAAAGCGAACTGTTCGGGCATGAGAAAGGATCCTTCACTTCCGCCATCAAGCAGCACAAGGGCAAGTTCGAGCAGGCGGATGGAGGCACCCTGTTCCTCGACGAGATAGGGGATATGTCGCTGGCCGCCCAGGCAAAAGTGCTCCGGGTGCTGCAGGAGAAGAAGCTGTCCCGTGTCGGTTCCGACAAAGATATTCAGGTGGACGTACGCGTGATAGCAGCCACCAATAAGGACCTGCTCAAGGAAATAGAAGAGAAACGTTTCCGTGAAGACCTCTATCACCGCCTGAGCGTCATACTTATAAAGGTGCCCGACCTGGATGACCGCAAGGAGGATATACCCGAACTTGTGGATTACTTCGTGGAACAGGTTTGTGCCGAAAGCGGCAAGAGCAAGGTCAGCTTCAGCCAGGAAGCCATCAAGTTGCTCCAGGCAAGGCACTGGCCCGGCAACATCCGGGAACTCCGTAATGTGGTGGAACGCCTGCTTATCCTGGGCGGCAACCCCGTTTCTGCAAAAGACATAAAAGATTTCGTATGATATCAGTACCCGACATCATCATCGCCGTGGACGGCTGGTCCTCTACCGGCAAAAGTACTTTCGCAAAGCTTGTGGCCAAACAGTTCGGATTCCTTTATCTGGATTCCGGCGCAATGTACAGGGGCGTGACCCTGCTTGCCATGGAGAAGGGCCTGATTGGCCCGGAAGGCATCGATGAGCCCAGGCTCAAGGCTGCCCTGGATGATGGCTTCGACCTTCATTTCGAGCGTCCCGACGATGGCGCCACCCGCCTTTTCAGCGGCGAACGCGACATCGAGAAGGAAATCCGTACCATGGAAGTATCTTCGTTTGTGAGTCCTGTCTCTGCCGTTCCTTTCGTGCGCAGCTGGGTGGATGAGCGCCTGCATGCATTCAGTATCAAAGGCCGTGTGATCATGGACGGACGCGACATCGGCACTACCGTTTTCCCTGCGGCCGAACTGAAGATTTTCATGACTGCCAGCGACGAAGTGCGTGCCCGGCGCCGTTTCGACGAACTCCAGATGAAGGGCACTCCTGCCACGATGGAGGAGGTGATGAAAAACCTGAAGGAACGCGATTATATCGATTCGCACCGTGCCACTTCTCCACTCAGGAGAGCGGACGATGCTTTCGAACTCGACAATTCAGACATGAATCTCCATGAAGAACTTGTTTGGATCCAGGGCCTGATGCAGGGCAAGTTTGGCATCCTTGGCTGATGACCGTAGAGATAGATAGGAATTCCGGTTTCTGCAAAGGAGTCATCCGGGCCATAGACGGTGCGGAGAAACTTCTGGCGGAGGACGGGGTCCTGTATTCTCTCGGGGCTATCGTGCACAACGAAGCCGAATTGGCGCGGCTCCGGCAGAAGGGTCTGTGCACGCTGGTCTCCCTGCATTCCCCCATAGGGAGTTCGGCTTTGCCTCACCCCACCATCGACTTTGTCGACGGTCCCCCCGCTTCCGTGCCGCGGGTGGCACGTCCCCAGGGGGGAATGCAGGGAGACCGGCCGATTCTGCTGATCCGAGCGCACGGAGAACCGCCCCAGACTTACCGCCTGGCACGGGAGAAAGGATTCGAGGTGGTGGATTTCACCTGCCCGGTGGTGCTGAACATACAGAAAAGCATACGGGAGGCGTGGCAGGCCGGGAGGCCGGACGGGCAGATAGTCATCTTCGGAAAGATAGGTCATGCAGAGGTCCTGGGCCTCGTGGGGCAGGTGGACGGAAAGGCCGTAGTGGTGGAAAGCCTGGCCCAATTGAAGGATGCGATCTCATCGGGAGCGATCGATATTACCCGGCGGGTGGACATCTTTTCGCAGACCACAAAGAGCCCGGTCGAATACGAAGAGTTGTGCGCGTATCTTTTCGGCCGCATGGCCTCAAAGGGGCTTCTGACAGTGCATAATACCATCTGTCGCCAGGTGGCCTCCCGGCATAGGGAACTGTCGGATTTCGCGCGTGGACACGATGTGATTGTGTTCGTGGCCGGGCGGGAAAGTTCGAACGGCAAAGTCCTGAGTGAACTGTGCAAAAGCGCGAATCAGCGTACATATAACATCGGTTCGGCTTCCGAACTGGACCCTGCCTGGTTCGGGGCGGATGATTCCGTCGGCGTGTGCGGAGCCACGTCCACGCCCAAGTGGCTGCTGGAAGAAGTGGCCGGGGCAATCAAAAATTTGCATTAGTCCGGCAGAATCCTTATTTTTGCACGTTATATTTGAAATTGATTAACAGATATTTATATGGCAACAACAGCTGATTTCAAGAACGGCCTCTACCTCAATTTCAACGGTAAGCCTTGCATGATCGTATGGTTCCAGCATGTCAAACCCGGCAAGGGCCCCGCTTTCGTGAAGACTAAACTCCGCAACCTCGAGAACGGCCGCATCCTCGAAAATACTTTCACCGCCGGTGCAAAGATCGAGACCATCAATGTTGAACGTCGTCCCTATCAGTTCCTTTATGGCGACGAGGACGGCTTCAACTTCATGCACGAAGAGACCTACGAGCAGATCCACCTTCCCCACGACGTGGTTGAGAATTCCGACCTCATGAAGGAAGGCCAGCACGTGGAGATGATGTTCGTGGCAGACGAAGAGCGCTGCCTTACCTGCGAACTTCCCACCTACGTGACCCTCGAAGTCACTTACGCCGAGCCCGCCGTGAAGGGCAACACCGCATCCACCTCCGCCCTCAAGGAAGTTACCCTCGAGACCGGGGCGAAGATCATGGTTCCCCTCTTCATCAACCAGGGCGACGTGATCACGGTGAACACCACCGACCGCAGCTACGGCCAGCGCGTGTAACTTCACCGTTTTGGCGCAAATTTTGCAAAACTGACAGGACGTATGCAATTCAGGTTCAAGACATTCATTGCAGCGTCCTGTTTTCTTTTAGCCACTTTTGGAGCGAAGGCCCAAAGCGGGAGTTACGACGTATTCGTACCCATCTCCAAATATCTGGCACAGGGTAACGCGGAAGCCCTTTCGGCTTGGTTCTCAGACAATCTCGACATCACCGTTCTGCAGAAGGGAGGCAACTCCAGCAAGGTGCAGGCAAAGCAGATAGTCTCCGGATTCTTCAATTCGCATACCCCCCGTTCTTTCGAGGTTACCTACACGGCCGGACGGGCCAACATGAAATATGCGGTCGGCAACCTGAGTGCCGGAGGCGAAACCTATCTGGTGACGATTTTCGTTTATTGTACGGACGATAAGAACCAGATCCAGCAATTCAAGATAGAGCGAGTCCAATAGATGAAACTTATGCTGGTCACAGTCGGCAAGACGGACGTGCCGTGGGTGCGGGAAGGGCTGCAGTTATATGCGGCCCGTCTTCAGCATTATACTCGTTTCGAAATCAAGGAAATACCTGAGCTGAAAAATGCCGGAGCTCTTGGCGAGGATCAGATCAAGGCTAAAGAAGGGGCGCTTATCCTCAAGGAAACAGAAGGGACAGAAATGATCCTTCTCGACGAGCATGGCAAAGAATACCGCTCACTTGATTTCGCAAAAGAAATACAGAATCGCCTTAACCGCGGGGGCAGGGATATCAGTTTTGTCATTGGCGGGGCCTATGGCTTCTCGCGCGATGTATATGACAAGGCTGCCGGAAAGCTGTCCCTCAGTAAAATGACTTTTTCTCACCAGATGGTAAGGGTTATCTTTGCTGAACAGCTTTACAGGGCGTTTACTATTGTCAAAGGAGAACCTTATCACCACGAATGAAGACTCGCAGCATACGGGATATCATTGCCGGCTGCCTTCTGGCAGTCAGCATAGTCCTTGCCTTGATGTCGAGCCTCGGCAGTTATCCTGCCCGCCGCTCGGAAGTGACAGCCCGCAGGATCGAGCGGAAGGTGAACAGGCGCATGGCGAAACTGGACGCCTATGTGGCCAGGGCCTTCGAGGTGCCCCGGGATGAGTGGATGGAACTGAAGGGGCTTCCGGAAGACATGGTCATCTACCGTTATGTTAATGATTCGCTGCAGAGTTGGTGCAATCGTTTTCCGGTGATGAACGATGATATCCAGGCCGGGATGGTCCTGGATGCTATAACGAACCCCAGGTCTCCTGGCAAATCGCCCCTGGCCGGCATAGGAGATGGGATCGGTTTCTACAATCTGGGTCCTAAGTGGTATCTGGCCAAAGCGGTGGACAGCCTTAACGTACGCATTGTCGCGGGGCTTGAAATAGTAAACACGAACAGCGATGTAGTGCGGCCATACACTGTGCAGCCCATATCATATAGCGAGGGTAATGTCATCTGCATAAAGGGTGAACCCAAGTTCAAGATTGTTTACGAATCTGCATCCTCCGGTATCTCGGTGAATTCTGGACTGCTTCTGGTCGCACTTATACTGATTGCCCTGAGCGGCTTTGTCTTCCTGTTCACAAAGCCTACGCTTGACCGTTTCTGGGGGGCCTTCATCCCCATCCTTCCCCTTATGACCGCCCTGCAGTTCTGGGGCAGGGAGATAGGGAACGACGTTCCGCTGTTTTCTCCCACGGTTTATGCGGATTCCGGGGCGTTCTACTCGCTGGGCGCGCAGCTGAACTATCTGGTGGCCATACTTCTGTCGGTGAGTTTTCTCTACATAGTCCGCCGCGATGTTTTCCGCCGTCTCCGCACCAGGAAGCTGCGGGTCCTGTGGTCGGTTTTTATCAGCGTGGCCATAATAGGTGTAATCGCCTATACGGTGACAGCCCTCAGGAGTATAGTGCTGAACTCCAACATTTCGCTGGAGCTCTACAAATTGGAGACATTCTCGGTGGTGAGTGTGGTAATCATCTTCTCCTACATCCTTCTGCTGACCGCCGTACTGATGCTCCTGCAGATGCTCACTCCGCTGGTATCGCGCCGCCCGTCCATACGAATTCTGCTGTCCCTGGCGGGCAGCCTGCTTTTCGTATACATGACGGCATCGCTGGGCCTTAAGAAGGAAGAGGCAAGCCTGGAAGTCTGGGCCCGCAGGCTGGCCGTAAGCCGGGACATCTCCCTGGAAATGCGGCTCCGCTCGGTTGAGGACCGCATAGCGGCTGATCCAATCATAGCATCCCTTTCCGTTTTGGAGAATGGCGGTGCCAGCATAAGCAACCGCCTGGAAGAGAGTTATATGCGCAGGATCATGCAGAACTACGATGTGACTGTCTCCCTGCGTCCGGAAGACATGGCGGTGATGAATTCCGCCGAGCCGATCTCACCGGATTCCCGCTTCTCGTTCGTGGATGCGGGCAACGGATTCGTGCGTTATGTGGGCATGTTTATCTATAGGATAAACAACTATGGCCTCAGCCGCGTTTTGATAAGCGTGGAACAGAAAACGGACTGGCGATACAGCGGCTACGCCAGCATAATCGGCCCCACTTTGCCCGGGGAGGTGATGATTCCTGCAAATTACTCTTTCGCACGCTACGACGATGGCCGGCTGCTGACCTTCAAGGGCAGCTATGCATACTCGGTCAAGATGCCGGCGAGCTGGTCGCCGTCCTTTGCGCGTATGCAGAGAAATGGCTGGCTGCACTTTATATATAAGGTTACGTCTTCCGAGACGGTGGTCATTTCCCGGCCGGTCATCAAGTGGGCCAACTACGTGATATCCATCATCTTCATAGGCCTCCTTTGCTTTGTATTCTTCACGTTGGTATCCATGCGCAAGGCGCGCCGCAGGGCTTTCGGTGAGACATATTTCCAGACCCGTATACGTCTGGTAGTGCTTACGTCCCTTGTCGCAACCCTGGTTGCCATGGCTGTGACGAGCGTTGCAGTAGTATTCAACCGCAACGAGGTGAACCGCAATACGTTGATGAGCGAGAAGATCAATTCCATCCAGGCATCCATATCGGCCAGGGTCAAGGGGGTGAAGTCCGCCCGGGAACTCCGTACTCCGGAAATGATGCATTTGATTGGGGATGTTGGGAACAATACCAATTCCGACATCACCATCTACACCCCGGAAGGAATGGTTTTGCTTTCAACGGCTCCGGACGTTTTTTACCAGATGATCGTAGAGCCCAGGATGGACTCTGAAGCCTATGTCTCCATCGTGCGAAACACGAGCCGCTATTTCATCCACAAGGAGAGGATAGGCCGCCATTCTTTCTACAGCATGTATGCGCCGCTGATGGCGGATGACGGTTCCGTGCTGGCCATTATTTCGTCGCCATACACCGATGCCAGCTATGATTTCGAGTCTTACGTGCTGAGCCATTCGCTGATGATCATCTCGCTGTTCATCTTCCTGCTGCTCGTGGCTACCTTCATGGTGTCCAGGGTTTTGGCCTTGATGTTCAAGCCTCTGGTGGAGATGGGTACCAAGATGAATGCTGCAGGGGAGGGCGAACTCGAGACCATAGAATACCATAATACAGATGAGATATCCGGTCTGGTGAATGCCTACAACAGGATGGTGACGGAGCTTAAGGAGAGTACTCGCAAGCTCGCGCAGGCCGAGCGCGACAAGGCATGGAGCGGCATGGCACGCCAGGTCGCCCATGAGATCAAGAATCCGCTCACGCCGATGAAACTCCAGATTCAGCGTCTGATACGCCTGAAGAACAAAGGGGATGACAGCTGGCAGGACAAGTTCGACGAGATAAGCAGGATACTGCTGGACCACATCGACATCCTCACCGACACGGCCAATGAGTTTTCCACTTTCGCCAAGCTCTATACCCAGGAGCCGGATGAGATCAATCTGTCCGGGATGCTTCAGGAAGAGATATCCATCTTCGACAACCGGGGCGATATCAAGTTTGAATACATAGGCCTTGAGGGGGTCTTTGTGATGGGGCCGAAGCCGCAGCTCACCCGTGTTTTCGTGAATCTCATCAACAACTCCGTCCAGGCCATGACCGAGCATGGGGAGAAGGATGGCATCGTGCGCATCAGCCTGCGCAATTCCATTACCGAGGGCTTCTACGACATCGTTTTCGAAGACAGCGGTCCAGGTGTGGCGGAGGAGAATGTCGATAAGTTGTTTACCCCCAACTTCACAACCAAGAACGGAGGCAGCGGCCTGGGCCTGGCCATTTCCCGGAGCGTGCTTGAGCGCTGTGGCGCGAGCATATCCTACAGTCGTTCATTCGCCCTTGGCGGGGCCTGTTTCACCATTCTTTATCCAAAAGGATAATTTTTGATAATCCCCGTTGATTTCTGCGCGCTTTTCGTTATATTTGTAGTATGAAGATAACGGAGGCTAAATTCGCAGGCAGCAGTACTAGGGTTTCTAGTGGGCCCGGGCGCCGTTTGCCCGAATTCGCCTTCATAGGACGGTCCAACGTCGGGAAGAGTTCGCTTATAAACATGCTCACGGGCAACGGGCGCCTGGCGATGACCTCTTCCACCCCCGGTAAGACCAAGGTAATCAATCATTTTCTGATCAACGATAACTGGTACCTTGTCGATCTTCCAGGATACGGCTATGCAAAGTTGAGCCAGAAGGCCCGGGCGGATCTCCATCAGATAATAAAGGGCTATATCCTGGAGTCACAGGACCTTGTCTGCCTTTTTGTGCTGGTGGATTCCCGCTTCGATATCACGAAGTCGGACGTGGAATTCCTATCCTGGCTTGGCGAAAACGGGGTTCCCTTCTCCATTATCTTCACGAAGTGCGACAAACAGAGCATGACGGCCACGGCAACCCAGGTCGAGAAAGACAAGGCCATCCTGCTTGAGGAGTGGGAGGAACTGCCCCCCATGTTCCTGAGTTCCTCCGCAAAGAAGACCGGGCGGGAGGAGATACTTGCTTATATTGATTCTTTATTATCAGATAACTAGTTATGCAACACGAACACAGAATGTTGGTTTTCAGCTGCAGGGCCTCCCGTGCCTTTGCAGAGCAGGTTGTAAAGTATCTTCAGGAAACAGGCGGAGCGGATGGCGAACCCGTTGAGCTTGGCGCCCTCGAGGTCGACCAGTTCAGCGACGGGGAGTTCCAGCCCTCATTCAAAGACAGTGTCCGCGGAGCTACGGTGTTCCTCATCCAGAGCACCTTCCCTCCTACCGACCATCTCATGGAGCTGCTGCTTTGCATCGACGCCGCCAAGCGGGCATCGGCGGATAAGGTCATTGCGGTGATCCCATATTTCGGCTGGGCCCGTCAGGATCGCAAAGACCGTCCCCGCGTGAGCATAGGTGCCAAACTTGTGGCCAATCTGCTCCGCGCCGCCGGCGCCGACCGCGTCATGACCTGCGACCTGCATGCCGACCAGATACAGGGCTTCTTCGACATCCCTGTAGACCATATCTATGGCAGCAGCGTGTTCGTGAAGGCCATCTCAGAATCCACGAAGTTCAAGGATCTCGCCATCGCGGCTCCCGACATGGGTGGTGCAAAGCGTGCCAACGCCTATTCCAAGTTCTTCAGCAAGCGTCGCGACTGTCCTGTCATTATCTGCCACAAGACCCGTGAGAAGGCCAACGTGGTGGCCGAAATCAAGGCCATAGGTGAAGTGGAAGGCAAGGATGTGGTAATAATGGACGACATGATAGATACCGCGGGCACTCTCTGCAAGGCTGCAGACGTGCTCAAGAAGATGGGCGCCAAGAGTGTTCGCGCATGCGCAACCCACGGGGTGCTTTCCGGATGTGCCGCACAGCGCATAGCCGATTCCGCCCTCGATGAGGTCTTTATCACCGATACGATACCTCATCCCGAACTGGCTGATGATCCCAAGATCAAAATACTGAGCATCGCCCCTGTGTTCGCGACAATAATGCGCCGCGTGTATATGTACGAGCCGGTCAGCACTGAATTCGAGATCAAGTAGGCATGAGGGTTTTTCTTGCTGCTGTCCTCCTGGTGGGAATCTGCGTCCTGCTCCTGAGCGTGGGCATCCTTCTGAAGCGCGGATTTCCCCAGTACGACGTCGGCAGCAACGAAAAGCTCAAAGAGCGCGGAATCACCTGCTATAAAGATGAAGACGCGGCCCTGCACCGGCCAAAGGCCTGCTCCGGAAACTTTTCGGATGCCTGCAAGGATTGTAATTTGTATAAAAGATGAACGGATTAGTAGCAATAGTGGGTAGGCCGAATGTCGGCAAAAGCACCCTTTTCAACCGCCTGGTGGGTATGCGCCAGGCGATTGTCGACGATACCGCGGGCGTTACCCGCGACCGCCATTACGGCAAAAGCGACTGGAACGGCCGGGAATTCTCGGTAGTGGATACAGGCGGGTATACCACCAACTCGGACGATGTTTTCGAAAGCGCGATCCGCCGTCAGGTGCAGATAGCCATCGACGAGGCCGATGTGATCCTCTTCATGGTGGAAGCCGCCACCGGCATCACCGATTACGACTCAGAGATTGCCGACGTGCTGCGCAGGTCCAAAAAGCCTGTCATCCTTTGCGTGAACAAGGTGGATTCCGGAGAGAAGATGTATGATGCCTATGAGTTCTACGGTCTTGGCCTTGGCGAAGTCTATTCCATTTCAGCTGCAAATGGCAGCGGCACCGGTGACCTGCTGGATGCCATCGTGAAGGCCCTTCCTGCGGAAACCGATGCCGAGGATCCCTATGCAGGCCTGCCGCGCATTGCCATTGTGGGCAAGCCGAATGTGGGTAAATCTTCCATTACCAACGCCCTGCTTGGCGAGGAGCGCAACATCGTGACTCCTGTTGCCGGCACTACGCGGGACTCCATTGAAACCCACTACAATAAGTTCGGACATGAGTTCATGCTGGTAGATACTGCCGGCATACGCCGCAAGGGCAAGGTTACCGAAGACCTGGAATTCTATTCCGTGATGCGTTCCATCCGCGCCATTGAGCACAGCGACGTATGCGTAATGATGATAGACGCGACTACCGGAATGGAGGCACAGGACATGAACATCTTCAACCTCATCATCCGTAACCGCAAGGCCTGTGTGCTGGTGGTGAACAAGTGGGATCTTTTCGTGAAGGATTCAAAGACGCTAAAGGAATATACCGCCGCTTTGAAGTCCCGCCTGGCTCCCTTCGACGATGTGCCTATCATCTTTACGTCTGTGGTTAAGATGCAGCGCATCCAGGATGTGCTGGACGCAGTTGCCGAGGTATATGCAAACTATTCCCAAAAGATACCGACGGCCCGCCTGAACGAGGCGCTGCTGCCTATAATCGAAGAGACCCCTCCGCCTGCATGGAAGGGTAAGTATGTGAAAATCAAATATATTACTCAGCTCCCGACGAAGTTCCCTTCATTTGCATTTTTCTGCAACTTGCCGCAGTACATCAAGGAGCCCTACAAGCGTTTCCTCGAGAATCAGCTCCGGGCTAATTTCAATCTCACCGGCTGCCCGGTGCAGATATTCTGCAGACAGAAATAATCATCTGATTATCTCCACTTCGACGGAGCCGTCGGCAAAGAGAATGCTGAGCCGCTGGCCTCGTTGGAGTTTTGCCGCCGAGTTTACCACCACTCCCTTTTCGTCGGTCACGAGGGAGAAGCCTCTGGTGAGAATATTGCGCGGGTTGCTGGTTTTTATGCGTTGCTCCAGCAGCGACAAGGTGTTTTCCATCGCGGATATCTTGCCGGTAATGGCCATGCGCAGGCGGTTGCTGAAATTGCTGATGCGCTCATCTTCGGCAGCGATGCAATCTATGAACACGTCCGCCAGGGCTGTGGGTGTCTTTACGAAGTCGTGGGCTACCATATCGGCCACGTGATAATCCCTGTCATGCCCTATCGCAGTGAATACCGGGATACTGCAATTGGCAATGGCGAAGGCCAGGCCGTAGTCATCGAAGCATGCCAGGTCCAGTACTGATCCGCCGCCGCGCAGTATCAGGGCAGCATCGTATCCTCCGTCCGCTTCTATCTGCTGAAGGGCATCTACAATGCTTACCGGAGCGGATTCCCCCTGCATCGTTGCGGGGAAGAGTACAACATTGAACTTGAATCCGTATTCATTCTCCTCAAGATGACGGCAGAAGTCTCCGAAGCCTGCTGCATCGTGCGCTGAAATGACGGCAAGTGAATATGGGATATCGGCCAGCTCGAGTTCTTTCTGCTTGTCGATAAGACCTTCCTTTTCAAGCAACCCAATTGTTTTGCGCTTTTCCAGTTCAGCCGCCCCCAGGGTGAATTCCGGCTCAAGTTCATCTATCACCAGGGTCAGGCCGTAAAGTTCACTGTAGTTGGCTTGCACTCTGGCTAGTATTTGCATTCCGGGAGCAAGTTCGCTTCCTGTGGTCTCTAAGAAATATGTTCTGAGGGAGTACCAGATGCTTTTCCATATCACCGCCCGGGCTTTTGCAACGAGACGTCCGTTATCCGATTCGCTGAGTTCGAGATAGCAGTGGCCGTTGCTTTTTGCCTGAATGGATGCCACTTCGGCCCGAACCCAAAGCTTGTCCGGCACGGCGCTTTCTACACCGTCCCTTATCATCTCCTGCAATTCCAGAAGGCTTAGTTTTTCCTGCTCCTTCATATCCTTACAAATTTAGCAATAGTTTGGCAGATTCCATCCCGCCATCGTTCATTTTTCCTTTCTGCCCGGCCGTTTTTGCCTTTGCAGACACGGGTGGGTGCTGAAGGTGTCCGTAAAAAAGGGACACCTTCAGCACCTTGACGGGGAAGGTCGGACGCTATTGTTTAATCGGTGTTTTTTGTGTATATTTGAAAGACTGAATAACGAGATAATAATGAAGGATTTTGATTACAAGAAAGCGCTGGCAGAGCTGGAAGCCATCGCGAAGAAGGTGGAAGACCCTTCCACGGCGCTGGGAGATATTGACAGGATGATTGCGCGCTCCGATGA
The DNA here is from genome assembly GCA_017527415.1 of Bacteroidales bacterium. Classification (GTDB taxonomy): domain Bacteria; phylum Bacteroidota; class Bacteroidia; order Bacteroidales; family UBA932; genus Cryptobacteroides. The sequence goes on from JAFXQA010000011.1 coordinate 33,656, forward strand.
ACTTATCGCGGCCTGCCGCGAGTACCTGCGGACCGCCCGCGGAATGGCGGACCGGCTGGATCATTAGACCTGCCCTATTTCACCGCAAGAAAGATGAAAATGAAGAAATTATACGAAACCGACCCGTGGCTCGAACCCTACAAAGCAGCCATTGATGCCCGATCGAAACGACTTGATGAGGAAATCGCAGGCATTCAGAAAGACGCCCCATCCCTCTCCGATGCTGTCAACAACCATCTCTACTATGGCCTTCATAAGACCTCGGGCGGGTGGGTGCTTCGCGAATGGGCTCCCAACGCCACCCGCATATGGCTCACAGGGGAATTCAACAATTGGAAAAAGGCGGAAGCCTGGGCCCTCAAGCCTGTAGGAAACGGCAACTGGGAGATAATCATTCCCGCCATGTTCCTTCATCACGGGGACCTCTACAAGCTTTTCGTGGAATGGCCCGGAGGTGGTGCGGAACGTATTCCTGCTTATGCCACGAGGGTGGTGCAGGATCCGCAAACCAAGGTTTTCAGCGCCCAGGTATGGGATACCGGGCCCTACGAGTGGAAACACAGTAAGCCAGGCAAGCGCCCCAACCCTCTGATATACGAATGCCACATAGGCATGAGTTCCGAAGAAGAAAAGGTTGCCTCTTTCGACGATTTCCGCACAAAAGTGCTGCCAAGGGTGCATAAACTTGGTTATGACGTACTCCAGATCATGGCCCTTCAGGAGCATCCCTATTACGGCTCTTTCGGCTATCAGGTGAGCAACTTCTTCGCCCTCAGTTCCCGTTTCGGCACTCCGGAGCAGTTCAAGGAACTTGTGGACGAAGCGCACGCCAGGGGAATAGCCGTCATAATGGACATAGTCCACTCTCATGCGGTTTCCAACGAAATCGAAGGCCTCGGCCGCTTCGATGGCCGCGAAGACCTCTACTTCTATCCCGGAGAGGCCGGACATCATCCCGCCTGGGGTTCCAGATGCTTCGATTACGGCAAGGATGCAGTCAAGTATTTCCTCCTTTCCAACTGCAAATACTGGATGGAGGAGTATCATCTGGACGGCTTCCGCTTCGACGGCGTGACATCCATGCTCTACTGGGACCATGGTCTCGGAACCGACTTTGGAGATTACAGCATCTACTTCGGCCCCGGTGTGGATGAGAACGCTGTAGCCTACCTCGGGCTGGCCAACCGGCTGATACATGAGGTTGATCCGGATGCAATCACGATTGCGGAGGATGTGAGCGGAATGCCGGGGCTGGCGGCACCACGTGAGGCCGGTGGTGTCGGCTTCGATTTCCGCATGGCCATGGGCATCGCCGACCATTGGATCAAGTGGATAAAGGAGAAATCCGATGAGCAGTGGAGTCCGGGAGAGATATGGTACGAACTTACCAACAAGCGTGCAGACGAGAAGACCGTCAGCTATGCAGAATGCCACGACCAGGCACTCGTGGGCGACAAAACCATCATCTTCCGCCTTATCGACAAAGAGATGTATTTCTCGATGGACAAGGGGAAGCAGAACCTTACCGTGGAACGCGGCGTGGCCCTTCACAAAATGATCCGCCTGGTGACAGCCGCCACTGCCGGAAACGGATACCTGAACTTTATGGGAAACGAATTCGGGCATCCTGAATGGATAGATTTTCCGCGCGAGGGAAACGGATGGAGCTATTCCCACGCCAGGCGCCTCTGGTCCATCGCGGACGATGACACCCTCCTCTACAAGGGCCTCGAGGCTTTCGACCGCGATATGGTGAGATTCATACGGGATAACAATCTGCTCAGCGAACCTCCCGTCCTTCTCACGGCGGATGAGGAGAAACAAATACTGGTTTTCCTACGGAAAAATTGTATCTTTGCACTGAATTTCAATCCGACAACCTCCTTCGGGGACTACGGTGTCTCGGCGCCGGCCGGTAAGTACACGCTGGTTTTCAGTTCCGACGATGCCGCATACAACGGACAGGGCAGACTTCAGGCCGGGGAAATACACTTCAGCGTAGATCAGAAGTGCCCCAACGGCAATCAGGAGTTTGACTGTACGTTGTATCTGTACCTCCCCAGCAGATGTGCTGCCGTGTTGAAAATAACAAAATAGCTTATGGCGTTCTTAAAATTCAATAAAGCGGAACTGGTGAACCTCTCTTATTCACTCAAGAGGGAAATCATCTGCGTAAACAAGACGGGTGCCTATTGCAACACCAGCATAGTCACCTGCAATACCCGCCGTTATCACGGGTTGCTTTCCGTCACGCTGGACCGTTTCGGGGGGGACAAGTATCTGCTTCTGTCCGCCATCGACGAATCCTTCATCGTGAACGGCAAGCAGTTCAACCTTGGCATCCACTGCTATGGGGACATTTACGAGCCCCGCGGGCACAAGTATGTGGTGGATTTCAGTGCGGATCCGAATCCTTCCATTACCTACAAGGTCGGGGATATCGTTTTCCGCAAATCCCTGATGCTGCATCCCGACAAAGACCAGCTTCTCATCAAGTATGAACTGCTGGAATGCCCCGCAAAGGCAACGGTACGCCTGAAGCCTTTCCTGGCATTCCGAAACATCCACTCCCTTACGCACAGCAATGACGATGCCGAACAGGGTTTTGTTCCAGTCAAAAACGGCGTGAAATTCCGCATGTATGAGAGTTTTCCGGATCTGGTTCTCCAGATATCGGATGCCTCTGCGGTATATCATCACAATCCGGAGTGGTACTACGGCATTACGTATTCCGATGAATACCGTCGCGGTTTCGACTGCAAGGAAGATCTTTTCGTGCCCGGTTATTTCGAAGGCTCGATGAAGGCAGGAGAGTCGGTAGTGCTTTCCGCATCGCTCAAGGAAGAGAATCCGGCGACGCTCAAGCGTAGCTACAATACTATCGTGGCGAACGCCCCCACTGTTACCAGCTACCGTGATCTGCTTGCCCGCTGGGCCAACCTCTTCATCTGCAACCACAACGGACGCAAACGTATCACCGCAGGTTTTTCATGGATGTACACCGGGCTCCTGCGTGAGACCCTCGTGTCGCTTGCAGGCCTGACACTGTACGCCAACGGCGACACCAGGACATTCGAAGAGGTGCTGGACAACCTGATCGCCGACGAGCAAGAGCGTCTTTTCCGCCGCACGACCCAGGTCGAAGCTCCTCTTCTGCTGGCAGCCGTCCTTCAGCAGTATATCGCATTCGGGGCATCTCCTTCAAAAGTATGGAAGAAGTACGGAAGCACTGTCCGCGGAATCCTTGAAAGCTATCTCCCCGGTTGCAGGCGTGAGGTTGCAATGCATCCCAACGGTCTGCTATGGGCCCAGATGGAAAACGTGGCCCTGAGTTGGATGAACGCCTATGTGAACGGGGTTCCGGTCACTGAGCGTGCCGGTTATCAGGTGGAAACAAACGCCCTCTGGTACAACGGTATCTGCTTCGCGGTGGAGATGGAAAGCAAGTATGGCGCCAGTGCCGGTTTCGTCAAGGAATGGACAGCCATCCGGGATCTCGTGAAGAGCAACTACCAGAGGACTTTCTGGAACGAAGGACGCGGATGCCTGGCCGATTATGTAGATAACAACGGGCAGAACCTCGATGTCCGTCCTAACCAGCTGATAGCCATCTGGGTGCCTTATTCACCCGTGGACGACGAATTGCACCCGTCCATCTTCAAGGTGGTGTCCGCCGAGCTCGAGACATCCCGCGGCATACGCACGCTGTCGCCCCGCAATCCCAACTACAAAAACGTATATGAAGGTTCGCAGGTAGACCGCGACCTTGCCTATCATCAGGGCAGCACACGTCCTTTCCTTCTTGAATACTACGTGGCTGCCGGCTACCGTATCGTGGGCCCGAGCTTCCGCAAGAAGGCCGAATGGCTCTGCGAGGGTCTTTACGAAGATCTCAGCAAGCATGGCGTGGTGGCCTTCAGTGAACTTTATGACGGTGATCCGCCCCAGGAGCCTCACGGAGCGATTGCATCCGCGCTGAGCACTGCCGCCCTTCTGGCTGTCAATTATATTACGGACATCTATTCAAAGGAGGACCGCAAATGAGAGTGCTGATGTTTGGATGGGAGTTTCCCCCGCACATTGCGGGCGGGCTCGGAACGGCCTGTGAAGGCATTGTCAAAGGCCTCGCCTACAACGGAGTGGAAAGCATCTTCGTAATGCCTTCTGCCAGCGGCGATGAAGACGAAAGCGCAACCCGCATCATCAATGCCAGCGACGTGGCTGTCGACTATGTCACGGAGAGTGTAGATGAATTCCTGGACAAAGTGAAATTCATCCACATCGACTCCAACCTCATTCCCTATGCCGACCCTGAGGAGTTTTCGAAAATCGTGGAAGATGAGCGCAACCGTCAGGTTAAGGATTTCCGCATCAGTTTCGGGCAGAAGTTCAAGTTTTCCGGAAAATACGGCGCGAACCTGCTTGAAGAGGTGGCCCGCTACGCCATGGTGGGCGGCACGATAGCCATGCAGCACAAGGATGAATTCGACATCATTCACGCACATGACTGGCTTACCTACCTTGCCGGCATTGCCGCCAAGGAGCTCACGGGCAAGCCGCTGGTGGTCCATGTGCACGCTACTTCCTTCGACCGGGGCACCGACGACATGGTGGATTCCCGCGTGTATTCCATCGAGCGCCGCGGCATGGAGGCTGCCGACAGGGTGGTTACCGTCAGCGACCTTACCCGTAACATAGTGATAAACAAATATGGCATAGATCCGGCCAAGATAGTCACCGTGCATAACGCCGTGGACTTCAGCGGCCGTGAGAACATCGAAGTTGAGCGTGGTGTGCGGGACAAGGTTGTCACCTTCCTCGGACGCATCACTTTCCAGAAAGGTCCCGAGTATTTCATCGAAGCCGCCGCCAAGGTGCTCAAGCGCACCAAGGGAGTGCGTTTCGTGATGGCCGGAAGCGGAGATATGATGAACAGGTCTATCCGGATGGTCGCCCGTATGGGCATCTCCGACCGTTTCCACTTCACGGGATTTCTCCGCGGTGCGGATGTGCAGAAGATGTTCGCGCTGTCTGATGTTTACATAATGCCTTCTGTGTCCGAGCCCTTCGGTATCTCGCCTCTCGAGGCCATGAGAACCGGAGTGCCTTCCATCATCTCCCACCAGAGCGGCGCTGCCGAAGTGCTGAAATACGCCCTCAAGGTGGACTTCTGGGATGTGGATGCCATGGCGGACGACATCTATGCCCTTCTAACTTACCCTGCCCTGTCGCGCTTCGCTGCCGTGCAGGGATACGACGAGGTGAACGAGCTCAAGTGGAACAATGCCACCGCCAAGCTCAAGAAAGTATATGAATCAGTTTTAAACCAGTAGCTTATGAAAAAGCTTTGTTTCTATTTCCAGATACATCAGCCGGATCGTCTCCGTGTGTTCCGTTTCTTCGATATCGGCAAAGACTCACACTATTACGACGATTTCGTGAACCGCACCATCCTGAGGCGCATCGCTCAGAAGTGCTATCTCCCGATGAATAAGCTGCTGCTCGAAGCCATAAAGGCGAACGACGGCAAGTTCAAGGTGGCATTCTCCATTACCGGGAGTGCTCTTGAGCAATTTGAACGTTATGCCCCCGAGGTGATCGACAGCTTCCGTGAGCTTGCCGCCACGGGTGCCGTCGAATTCCTTTGCGAGACCTGCAACCACTCGCTTTCTTCGCTCAAGAGTGAGAACGAGTTCAAGCACCAGGTGCTCAAGCACAAGGCTACCATTGAAAAGTATTTCGGGGTCTCTCCCGTCACTTTCCGCAACACCGAGCTCATCTACTCCGATGCGATAGGCAAGCAGGTCTACGATCTTGGATTCAAGACCGTGCTCACTGAAGGCGCACGTCACATCCTGGGATGGAAGAGCCCGAACTACCTGTATTCCAACGATTTGAAGTCTGCTCAGAAGCTGCTGCTGCGCAACTATGTGCTCAGCGACGACATAGCTTTCCGTTTTGCGGGATCGGGCCTCACCGCCGAGCAGTTCGCGGCCAAGGTCAGTGCTGAAGAAGGCGACATCGTGAACCTGTTCATGGATTATGAGACCTTCGGTGAGCATCAGAGCGCAGAAACCGGCATTTTCGAATTCATGAAGGCCCTGCCGAAGGCGGCCCTGGATGCTGGAATCAAGTTCGTCACCCCTGCGGAGGCCGCATCCAAACTCAAGGCTGTGGCACCTCTCAGCGTTCCCCAGCCCATCTCCTGGGCGGATGAGGAGCGTGATGTCACTGCCTGGCTCGGGAACGAGCTCCAGCAGGACGCCTTCAACAAGCTCTATGCGCTTGTGGAGAAACTTTCGATCATAGACAGTGCCGACCTTTGGGCGGACTTCGGCCGCCTTCAGGAAAGCGACCATTTTTACTATATGTGCACCAAGTTCTTCTCGGACGGCGACGTGCACAAATATTTTAACCCTTACGACACCCCGTACGAGGCATTCATCAACTACATGAACGTACTGAGTGACTTCATTATCAGAGTAAACGACAAATATGCAACCAAGAATTGAGATCAGCGGTCCCAGCTGGAACAGCGTGCGCGTGACGCGTCACCTGCCCGGTGAACTCGAGGGACTGGAACAATTGTGCAAAAACCTTTGGTGGTGCTGGAACGACAATGCGAAAAACCTTTTCCGCTATGTCGACCCGGAAATCTGGCACAACTCCCGGCATAACCCGATGGTGATACTGGATACGGTATCCCTCAAAAGATACAGGCAGCTTTCCAAAGATGGAGAATTCATCGGCAGGCTACACGCCGTGATGGATGAGTTCAGAGCCTACATGGTCGAAAAAGAGCGCAGGGGCAACCCCTCCATAGCTTATTTCTGCATGGAATACGGCCTGGATACCTCGCTGCAGATTTATTCCGGAGGTCTTGGCATCCTCGCCGGCGACTACCTCAAGGAAAGCAGCGACATGAACGTGAACATGGTGGCGGTGGGCCTTCTCTACCGCTATGGCTATTTCACCCAGAAAATTACGCCTCAGGGCAACCAGGTGGCAGAATACAACGCCCAGGACTTCCTCAAGATTCCCGCCGAGCCTGTTACCGGCGCCGACGGAAAGTGGATTACGGTGAGTTGCCAGCTTCCCGGCCGCGAGCTCCACGCCCGCATCTGGAAAGTTCCTGTGGGCCGTACCGACCTCTACCTTCTCGATACCGACTTCGAAGACAATCTGCCCGAAGACCGCCAGGTGACCTATCAACTATATGGTGGCGACTGGGAGAACCGTCTGAAACAGGAAATCCTGCTTGGTATCGGCGGCATCCGCGCCCTGCGTGCAATCGGGCTTCATCCCGCAATCTACCACTCCAATGAGGGCCATGCCGCATTCATCGGCCTGGAGCGCCTCCGCGAGTATATGTACGATCAGAAAATGGATTATAGCGAGGCGATGGAACTCGTCCGCGCCAGCGGTCTCTTCACCACCCATACCCCGGTTCCTGCCGGTCACGATGCTTTCGAAGAGGATATGATGTACCGCTACTTCGGCCATTATCCTTCCCGTTTCGGCATCAGTTGGGAGACTCTCCTGGGCCTGGGCAAGGTGAACGTGGACGACCACAACGAGCGTTTCAGCATGAGCGTCCTCGCCGCCAACTGCTCGCAGAATGTCAATGGCGTTTCCATGCTTCACGGCCAGGTGAGCCAGAAGATATTCGCAAACATGTACAAGGGGTACCTCCCCGAGGAACTGCATATCAGTTATGTTACCAACGGAGTGCATTACCCCACTTGGGCATCAAAGGAATGGAAGGCCGTCCACTCCAAGGTGTTCGGCCCCGAATTTCAGACCCATCATTACGATAAGCGCTGCTTCGAGGGAATCTTCAACGTGTCCGATGAAGAAATCTGGGACACGCGCAAGACTCTCAAGAAGGAACTGATACGCCAAATCAACGACCGCCTGGCCAATCCGGAAACGAGCAGCCACTATTCCCCCAGCGAGATAGTGCGCATCAAGGAGAATCTCCGCGAGGATGTGCTGACAATCGGCTTTGCCCGCCGTTTCGCCACCTACAAGCGTGCAACCCTGCTGTTCTCCGATCTGGATCAGCTGGATGCCCTTGTGAACGATCCTAAGCATCCCGTGCAGTTCATCTTCGCGGGCAAGGCGCATCCCGCCGACGGCGCAGGACAGGATCTGATCAAGCATATCATCGACATCTCCAAGCAGGAGAGGTTCCTGGGCAAGATAGTCTTTGTGCCCGGTTACGACATTTCCCTCGCCAAGAGGCTTGTGCAGGGGGTGGATGTATGGCTGAACAACCCTACCCGCCCTCTCGAGGCTTCCGGAACATCCGGTGAGAAAGCCTCGATGAACGGGGTCATGCATTTCTCCGTGCTCGACGGCTGGTGGGTTGAAGGATATAAGGAAGGCTGTGGCTGGGCACTCCCGCTCAAGCGCACCTACGACGACCAGAACTACCAGAATGAGCTGGATGCGGCCCGTATCTATGCCATCATAGAAAATGAGATAGCTCCGGCATACTACGCGAAGGACGCACGCGGCATATCCTCCGAGTGGCTGCGCTACATCCGCAACACCATAGCGTATGTCGCATGCAACTTCACCACCAACAGGATGATGGAAGACTACTGCATCCAGTACTATCAGCCACAGTACGACCGTTTCAACGACCTCATGGCCAACGGATGCGCCAAGGCCCGGGAGATTGCCGCATGGAAGAAGAAAGTCGTGGATGCCTGGCCGAATATAAAGGTGCTTTCTCATTCCGCTCCGAATGCTGCTTATGTGCTTTCGCAGGACAACCCCCTGGCAAGCGAGGCGGTGGTTGACCTTGCCGGTCTGAGCCCCGAGGATATTGGCGTGGAGATGCTCTTCGCCGTGGCGGACAAGAAGAACGAACTGCATATACAGGAAACCATACAGTATGATGTGGTTTCGTTCGAAGGTGGAGTGGCGAAGTATCAGTGTTCGGTCATTCCGGAACGGACAGGTATGTATCAGATAGGCGTACGGCTCTATGCCAAGAACGCTCTGCTTCCTCACAGGATGGATTTCCCTCTGGTGAAATGGCTGTAATAGCTACAGGATTCTTCGACGGTGTGCATATCGGCCACCGGCTGGTCATCGAGACTCTGGTAAACGAAGCGCGCAGGCGCGGAGAAGAGAGCCTCGTGCTGACCTTCTGGCCGCATCCGCGCATTGTCCTTCAGGATGATGCGATGGGACTCCGTCTGTTGAATACCCCATCCGAGAAGATTGCTCTTCTGAAGGGTCTCGGAATCGACAGGGTCGAACAACTGGAGTTCAGCAGGGAGTTCAGCGAGATGGGGGCGGAACAGTACCTGCGCGAAGTTGTAATGGGCCGTTACGGAGGCACCGCCATATTGCTCGGCTATGACAATCGCATCGGGCACGACTCCCTTACTCCCGTGCAGACGGCCGACCTGGCTTCTTCGCTGGGCCTTGACGTCATTCGCGCCGAGAAGGTCTCATCCGTGGGTATTGCGGTGAGCTCCACCAAGATACGCAATGCGCTGAAAGCCGGTGATGTGGAAACTGCATCCAACTATCTGTGCTACGATTATTGTCTTTCCGGCGAGGTCGTGCACGGCAAGAAGCTGGGCCGCACCATCGGTTATCCTACCGCCAATCTGGAGGTTGACGAGCCACTTAAACTGGTTCCGGCCACAGGGGTTTACCTTTCACAGGTCCAGGTAGGGGGCAGGTCATTCTATGGGATGACAAATGTGGGGCCGACACTGGAAACGCACATCTTCGATTTCGACGAAGAGATCTACGGGGAAACCATTACGGTAAGCTTCATGAAGCGCGTGAGGGATGAAAACAACTTCGACTCGCTGATTGAACTGCAGGCACAGCTCCGCGATGACGAGAGTTATTGTAAAAAAATGTTATCTTTGCATAAATAATCAACCGAGGGTTCTGCTGCAAAGGCAGGACTCCTTTTATTAACCAATATGGCAGCAATACATTATATGAGCCAGGAAGGGCTCGACAAACTTAAAAAGGAGCTGGCTGAAGCGTTGGCGCAGCGTCCTGTAATCTCTGCGGCGATCGCAGAGGCCCGGGAGAAGGGTGATCTCTCCGAGAATGCGGAATATGAATCGGCACGCGAGGCTCAGGGCCTGCTGGAGATGAAAATCGCGAATCTCCAGAATCAGGTGGCAAATGCCAAGGTGGTGGATGCCTCCCAGCTCGGTACCGACAAGGTGCAGATGCTCAACAGGGTAAAGGTGCAGAACCTTTCCGCAGGCATGACTATGGAATTCACCATAGTGGGTGAAACCGAAGCCGATTTCTCCAAGGGCCGTCTTGCCGCCACCACTCCCATCGCCAAGGCTCTACTTGGTCACGGTAAGGGAGAAGTTGTCGAGGCTCAGGTTCCTTCCGGCACAATAAAGTTCAAGATCCTAGAAATATCCCTTTGATATGGCAACTATTTTCACACGCATAGCAAAAGGAGAGATTCCTTCCTATAAGGTGGCAGAGAGCGAGGATTATTATGCATTCCTCGATATCAGCCCCCTTGCCGAAGGACACACCCTGGTGATTCCCAAGAAGGTTGAGGATGATTATATCTTCAATCTCGACCCTGCGGTGTACGAAGGCCTGTGGGCATTCGCCCGCAAGGTGGCCGTGGCCGTCAAGGCTGCCGTTCCCTGTAAAAGGGTAGGCGTTGCTGTGCTCGGGATGGAAGTCCCTCACACTCATATCCATCTGGTCCCTCTCCAGACCGAGGGAGACCTGGATTTCCGCAAGAAGCGCCCTGAGGTGAGCCCCGAGCGTATGGCGGAGATAGCAAAATCAATACTCGCAGAATATGAAAAGCTCTAGGATACTGGTGCTCTCAGCCTTTGCGGCTGCTGCCATTGCCTGCCAGGGAGGCAAGGCTGCAGTGGACTGCACCGTGGCGGATGCTCCTTCTACGGCGCTGCTGCTCAAGCAGTTGAACGGCACTACCCCCGTTACTCTGGACACTGTGAAGACCGATGCTGCCGGTCATTTCAGCTATAAGGTTAAGGTCGCAGAGGGTAATCCCGAATTCGTATATGTCTATAAAGGCGACACCCGCCTTGCATCGCTTCTTCTCGAGAGTGGGGAAAAGGCTGTGGTTGAGGCCGATACGCTCGGAAATTTCCGTGTGTCCGGCTCTGCCGGCAGTGCCCTTCTGAAAGAAGGTGATGACGCTTTCCGTGCCTATGTGGGCAATTTGCTGGCCCTATCCGAGGCTGGAGCTCCGAATTCGGATATAGCCAAAGAGTATGTGCGTCACTACCGTGAGGCCGTGAAGTTCGTGATGGTGAACAGCAAATCTTTGGCTGTTATCCCCGTGCTTTACGAGAATATCGGTGGCAGCACCGCCACTTTCTCCGGTTTGAGCGATGCCCTGGTCTTCCGCAGCGCCTGCGATTCCCTGAAGACTGTCTATCCTGATTCCAAATATGTAAAAGCCCTCGATGCGGAAGCCCAGCGCCGCATCAATCTATTTGAGATTTCCAACCGGATGAAGAATGCCGAAGAAAGGGCTTATCCAAACGTGAAGATGCCTTCCGTGAACGGTACCCCTGCCGAGATTGACAGTCTGGATGCCAAGGCAATCCTGGTTTATTTCTGGGACGATCGCGAAGCCACCCACAAATTGTTCAACCAGGATGTGCTCAAGCCTGTCTATGAGAAGTACAAAGCCCGCGGCCTTGAGATTTATGCCATCAGCATCAATCCCGACAAAGCCGCATGGGCACAGGTCGTGAAGGCTCAGGAACTGCCATGGATCAACGTGAACGACGGCCTTGGCACAGCCAGCCGCTCGCTCTACACCTTCAACGTCGCAAGCGTCCCCGCCATGATCGTGCTCACTTATTCCGGTATGGACTTCATCTCAGGTGAAAAGCAACTGCGTGCAAAGATTGAAAAGGCTCTAAAATAGCTTTTTAGGAGTAGTTGCAATAAACTGCTTCAGGTAGAAGGGTTCGAAGTACGCTACGTCTTCGAACTCTTTTTTTGCAAACTTTGCCATTGCCGGCACCAGCATAGCAGTGGCTTCGGGGCAGCATTGCACGAACTGTTGGGTTGAAACTCCCTGTCCTAGGAGGTTGGCGAATTTTTCCGCCGCGTCGCCGATGACGACGACTGGGCCGGAGGCGAAAAGATCCGCGAAACTGTTGGAATCCAGAACTACGGGCGCTATGTCCCCAAGGCGTTCGCCGGTGGGGGAGTAGGGGGCGGTATAGACCTCCATACGGCGGGCATCGACCATCGGGAGGATGGCCTTGCAGCCTTCCGGGAGGCCGGCTTCGATGGCCTGATGGGTCAGGATTTCAAGTGTATCTACCGAAATCAGCGGCACGCCTCCGCCAAAGCAGAGGCCCTTGGCGGTGGATACCCCTACTCGCAGGCCGGTGTAGGACCCGGGCCCCTTGCTCACGCAGACGGCATCGAGGTCGCGTACCGTCCATCCGGCTTCATCCAGCATCTCCTTCACGAACACTGCAGTCAACGAAGCATGTGCCCGTGGCTCGCTGCTGCGGCGCACAGTTACAATGCGGTCGTTTTCCGAGAGGGCGGCGGAGCAGAGGGATGTGGATGTTTCTATGAAAATCAGCCTAGACATTGGCCAGCAAATCTTTCAGGAAAGGAAATACCCTGGTGGCAAAACCATCCAAGAGCGGATAAATCTTTGAAGCTTCGACCACCTCCGGCTTCACCAGCGAGAACTGGGTGTTAAGCGGCTCGAAAATGAAAATCAGCAGGCTGAGCACCAGAGCGGTCTTGAACAGGGCAAAAGCCAGCCCGAGCAGCCTGTTGGCCCACCCAAGGGAAGCCATCTGCATAACTTTGGTAATCAGTTTGCCGAGCAGGTTAAGCACAAGCACGGTAATGATAACCGAGAGTGCGAAGGCTATTATACTCAGCACATCGGGCTCTAAAGAAATATATTTGGCAAGCAGACCTGCGAGGGGAGAAGCAAAGCGGAATGCCGCCCAAACCCCAATCAGAAGGCTCGCCAGTGAGATTATCTGCGCGACGAATCCCTTGGTGAGACCGGTTACGATTGCCGGCACAAAACATACCAGAAGTATTATGTCCAGAGTTTCCAAAGAATTGATTATATTTGTAAACTATTTAACAGGCACAAAATTAGCGAAAAATTATGACATTCAAAGAATATAAGGGACTCGACCTGGTTGCAACGGGAAACCGTGTGCTGGAGCGCTGGAAAGAACACAAGGCTTTCGAGAAGAGCCTGGAGCTTGCGGAGGGAGAGCCCGAGTACATTTTCTTTGAAGGCCCGCCTTCGGCCAACGGCATGCCGGGCATCCACCACGTGATGGCCCGCTCCATCAAGGATGCCATATGCCGCTATAAGAGCCAGACGGGTTGGAAGGTGCGCCGCCGTGCCGGATGGGATACCCACGGACTGCCCGTGGAGCTTGGCGTAGAAAAGAAGCTTGGAATCACCAAAGCCGACATCGGCACCAGGATTTCGATAGAAGAATACAACAACACCTGCCGTAAGGAGGTGATGAAATATACGGCCGAGTGGGAGAACCTGACCGAGCGCGTGGGTTACTGGGTTGATATGAACGACCCCTACATTACCTACGACAACCGCTACATCGAAACCCTTTGGTATCTCCTGAAGAAGATCTACGACAGGGGCTTGCTCTATAAGGGCTATACCATCCAGCCTTATAGTCCTACCGACGGCACCGGTCTCAGCTCCCATGAGCTTAACCAGCCCGGGTGCTATCGCGATGTGACCGACACCACCGCCACCGTGCAGTTCGAGGTAATCCGCGACGCCGTGTCGGAGAAACTCTTCGGCGACGGCCCCGTCTATTTCCTGGCATGGACAACCACCCCCTGGACCCTTCCTTCCAACACCGCCCTCTGCGTCGGCCCGAAGATCGAATACGTGAGGGTGAAATCCACCAACCAGTACACCGGCAAAGAGGCCGTTTATGTGCTGGCAAAGGAGCTCGTGGGCGCCTGGTTCAACGACAAGATTGCATACGAGGTCCTTCCCGGCTCCTTCAAGGGCTCGGAACTCACCGGCATCCGCTATAAGCAGCTTATCCCCTGGTTCAAGCCGGACGGAAAGGCCTTCGAGGTCATCCCAGGGGACTATGTCACCACCGAAGACGGCACCGGCATCGTGCATATCGCACCTTCTTTCGGTGCGGATGACAAGCGCGTTGCCACGGCCGCCGGCATCGTAGGCATCATGCCTGTCGATTGCAACGGTAACCTTATGGCCCAGGTGGATACCCAGGGCAGGTTCGTACGCATCGAAGACCTCGACCCCGCCTATGCCGCATCCTTCGTGGATCCTTCCTACAAGGAGTTCGCGGGCAGATACGTGAAGAACGCGATAGACGACTACTTCCGCAAGCTCCACGGCGAGGAGCCCCTGCCCAAGGACGCCCCCGTGCTGGATGTGGACCTTTGCGTGATGATGAAGCAGGACGGCCGCCTCTTCCGTATGCAGAAGCACGTGCACAGCTATCCCCACAGCTGGCGCACCGACTGCCCCGTCATCTACTATCCCCTTGACTCCTGGTTCATCCGCACCACCGCCGTCAAAGACGAGATGGTAGCCCTGAACAAGCAGATACGCTGGAAACCGGAATCCACCGGCACCGGCCGCTTCGGCGTCTGGCTCGAGAATATCCAGGACTGGAACCTCAGCCGCAGCCGCTTCTGGGGCACTCCGCTGCCTATCTGGCGCACCGAGGACGGAAAGGAAGAGATCTGCATAGGCAGCGTGAAGGAACTGTATGCCGAGATAGAGAAGGCTGTTGCTGCAGGTATCATGCCTTCCAACCCCCTCAAGGATAAAGGTTTCGACCCTGCCGATATGGGTAAAGCCAATTATGATCTCATCGACCTTCACAGGCCTTATGTAGATAACATCTTCCTCGTTAGCCCGTCGGGAAAGAAGATGACACGCGAGACCGACCTTATCGACGTCTGGTTCGATTCCGGCTCCATGCCTTATGCCCAGACAGGCCTTCGCGGCATCGATACATCCGATTTCGGCAGCACCGCCGACTTTATCGCAGAAGGCGTGGACCAGACCCGCGGATGGTTCTATACCCTGCACGCCATCCATACTATGGTGAGCGGCACTCCAGCCTTCAAGCGAGTTATCTCCAACGGCCTGGTGCTCGATAAGGATGGCAACAAGATGAGCAAGCGCCTTGGCAATGCAGTGGATCCTTTCAAGGCCCTGGACACCTATGGTGCTGATGCCCTCCGCTGGTATATGCTTACCAACGCCCAACCTTGGGATAATCTCCGATTCGATGAGGCCGGAGTGGACGAGATACGCCGCAAGTTCTTCGGCACGCTCTATAACACTTATTCATTCTTTGCGCTGTATGCAAATGTAGATGGATGGCAGCCTGTCGGTGACGGCAGTGCCGTTCACTCCGCTACCGCCACGCACGGGCCCGCTCAAAAAACTTCCGTGAACGGGACTGCCGTCACCGAGACGGATCGCTGGATCATCTCCCTGCAGAACAGCCTGATCCGTGACGTGCGCGCCGCATACGAAGACTACGACATCACCCTTGCAGGGCGTCTTATCCAGACCTTTGTCTGCGACCATCTCTCCAACTGGTACGTGCGCTTGAACCGCAAGCGCTTCTGGGGAGGCGGGCTCACGCCGGATAAGCAGGCTGCGTACGAGACCCTCTACAGCGTGCTTAAGACCGTAGCGCTGCTGATGGCGCCCATCGCTCCTTTCTATGCCGACGAGCTCTGGCTCGATCTTGTGCCCGGAGCCGAGTGCATCCACTTCGAGAGGATGCCGGAGGCCGATGAGTCGAAGATCGACAAGGACCTGGAGGAAAGGATGGAGCTGGCCCAGAAGGCCACTTCGCTGGTGCTTGCCCTCCGCCGCAAGGTGAATATCAAAGTCCGTCAGCCGCTTGCCAAGATGGTTATCCCTGTCATCTCCGACAAAGTCCGCGAGCAGCTTGAGGGAGTGAAGAATCTGATCCTTACCGAGGTGAACGTGAAGGAGGCTGAATTCCTCGCAGACACCACCGGCATCATCACCAAGAAGATCAAGCCCAACTTCCGCGTACTCGGAAAGAAATACGGCGCCCAGATGAAGGAGATAGCAGCAGCGTTCGCTCAGCTGGATCAGGCCACCATCTCCGCAATCCAGGCTGCCGGCGAATACACTCTGGCGCTGCCTTCCGGTCCGGTAATGCTGACTCCGGAAGATTACGAAATCACCTCCGAGGATATGCCCGGATGGCTCGTCGCATCTGAAGGCCAGCTCACCATCGCCCTGGATATCCAGCTAAGCGAAGCTCTGGTGCGTGAAGGTACTGCCCGAGAACTTATCAACCGCATCCAGAACCTCCGCAAAGACAGCGGATTCGAGGTGACGGACAAGATAGATGTGGAGATTGACGCGGATGGTGATGCCGCCGCCGAAATAGAAGCATCTCTTGCTGATTATAAAGACTATGTGGCTTCCCAGACCCTCGCCTTGTCGATTGTGCTCGTACCGGAGTGCGACGGCAGCGAGGTTGAGTGGAACGACAACACTATAAAGATTAAAGTAATACGAAAATAGATTTACTATGGCAGAACAGGAAAAGACACGTTATTCCGATGAGGAGCTTGCCGAGTTCAAGCAAATCATCGAAGGAATGCTGGAAAAAGCCCGGGCCGAGTACAATACCCTTCGCGGTGTCGTGATGCATGGTGGCAACAACGACATCGAGGACACCTCGCCCACGTTCCGCACCGTCGAGGATGACGGAGCGAACCAGCTTACCAAGGAAGAAGCCAGCCAGCTCGCCCAGCGTCAGTACAAGTTCATCAAGAACCTTGAGGCTGCACTGATCCGCATTGAAAACAAGACCTACGGCATCTGCCGTGTGACCGGCAAACTCATCCCCAAGGAGAGACTCCGTCTGGTGCCTCATGCCACGCTGACAGTGGAAGCAAAGGAGATGCTTGCCAAACAGGGTAAAAACTGATGAAGTTTTCTCGCGGAGCAAGGCTGCTCATTCTGGGTGTAGTGTTGGTTGTCGTGGATCAGGTAATAAAATACCTGGTCAAGACCAACATGGATCTTGGCGAGCAGATTCACGTGATAGGGAACTGGTTCCGCCTCTGCTTTGTGGAAAACGAGGGCATGGCCTTCGGCATGAAATTCGGAGGCTCGGTGGGCAAGTTCCTGCTTTCTCTATTCAGGATCGTGCTGTTCGGAGTGCTCTGCTGGTGGATTCATTCTCTCGACAAAGCCCGCAAAGCTCCCACAGGCGTTCTGGTTGGGCTTACACTGATTACTGCCGGGGCTCTTGGCAATATCATCGACTGCCTGTTCTATGGCCTGATCTGGGACTATGCTCCGTTCATGTTCGGCAAGGTAGTGGATATGTTTTATTTCCCTCTGATTCACAATGCAGCCGGTGAAGTGATCTTCTTCAGTCCCGTATTCAATTTCGCTGATTCATGTGTGACGGTGGGTGCTTTCTACCTGCTGCTCTTCCACTGGAAGTTCTTCGTAAAAGAAGAAAATTGATCGTTGATCCCCTGGAGTTCAACCAGTTGGCTATCTGCAACTTACGCAAAATGCCTGCCCTCTTTTCACGGCAGGCATTTTAAGTAAGTGCTTGAGTGCTAGAAGAATACGCTCCAGGCGCAATCGCAAAAAAAAGGAGGCTGGCCAATTGACCAGCCGCCTTTTTATGTGATACAATCCTAGAAGAGGTATGCTACGCCGAAGTTGACGCCGCTGGCCTTGAGGACTGCGTTGTCGTTGGTGTTACGGTCGAGGAGGCCGATGTTGTAGCCAACATAAGCGCGGACCATATCCATCACGTCGAGGGCTACGCCGCCGCCAACGAGGATGTCGAAGGGTGCATAGGTTGAGTCGTCGCCATAGAGGCTGACTTCTCCGGTGGTGAGGGTGATGCCGAATAAGGAGCCACCGCCTTTGACAACACCGCTGACGCCATAGCTGAGGGTGGGGCCAAGATAGGGAACAACCTTGATGCCGTCAACGAGCTCGATGCCGTAGTTGAACATCACGGGAATAGCAATGTAGTTTTCCTTGCGATAGTTGTTGTCGTCCTCCTTGTAGTTCTGCATTGCGAACTGGATACCGGGAGCGACTGCGAGACCGTTCACGAGGGGAATGTTGTAGCTTGCGCCGAAGGTGAGGCCACCGAGGTTGGTAGTAGTGTTGTCGCCTTTGAGAGTGGTGCTTGCATAACCGACACCAACACCGATCTGTGCATTTGCACTAATAGCTGCTACAGCTGCAAGTGCAAGGGTAAGAATGATCTTTTTCATTTTTTATTAATAATGGTTTAGTATTTTTTCCGTTCAATAAGATGCTTATTCTGCCGTTTCCGTTGCAACTTCTTCGGCCGGGACGGTTTCCGTTTCGGCGTTTTCTGTTGCATTTTCGTCGACTGCCTCTACTGCTGCAGCCTCTGCCTTGGCGGCCTTGCAGGCCTTATACTTGGGGTATCCCCAGTAAACGCCACCGGCAATGAGGAGTATGACTATAGCCCAGATGATGCATTTGCGCCTGCGGACACTCTTTGCCTCGGCAGGATCCACATCCTTCAGCTTGGGATACTTCACAATCTGGGTGAGGCTCTTGCCGAACTTGGGCTTCACATAGGCGGCGGCGTTGATGGCCCAGCCGTTCGCGTTGAGCACGGGGCCGAGGTCGCGCCTGCGGAGCTTGCGCCAGGTGATGAATACTGAAGGCAGGGAGATGACGAGCATCAGGCCAATGATAATAAGAATCAGTACCCACCATTTGATGGCGGCAATTCCCTGAACCAGCTTGATGACAAACTGCCCGAGGAGGCCGAGAGCCATGCCGATTGCGGCAAAGATGCCTGCGAACTTGGCAATATCGAAACTGCTCTGGATGGCTGCGGTGGGGCTGCCTCCTGAAGTTGCCTTATCGGCGGAAGCGGTCAGGTTTGCCGCAGATTTGCTTTCCTTCTCTGCCGCGGACTTGTCCACCTTGTCGGATATCCACTTCGCAACCTTCTTGTAAGGTGCCCAGAAGGCCTGGCGCAGGGAGATGGGATTGTCCACTATGCTGGTTACGGTTGCATCGTACTGCACGCCGTCGCGGTCGTAGAAGATGGCGTTCTTGCCCGGGCGGAGGCCGTCGACGTCGCCGTCGGTCAGCACTGCTGCAATGGGGAACCCCTTGCCCGTGACCTTATTGACGCAGTTGCAGTAGAGGATATACATCCCGCTGAGGCTGGAGATATCTCCGGCCTTGCCAGGGTCGATCACCTTCACGCAAAGGTCGGTGCTGCGCTGGTCGATGTAGAGGCGTCCGGCCTGGAAAATGGCCTTATCCTTCTTGGTATAGAAATCTTCGAATACCACGTAGTTCTTCAGGAACTTGTAGAAGTCGCACACGTAGTGGAGGAGCTTGTCCACCGCTTCGATGCTGAGGGCTTCGGGCTCGAGGGCCTTATCCTTCTCGATGAGCTCGAGCAGGGCGGCTTTCTTGTCTGCCTTGAGGGTGGCGTTCACCACATCGATGCCGAGGGACTCAACCTCTGCACCCTTCTTGGCGGCTTTCCATGCGGTGTAGGCATCGAACTTGGCGAGCACTCCGAGCCATTCTTCTTCGGTGATGGCGTCCTTCTTGGGGAATTCGGCGTCCAGCACCAGGGCCTTCAGGGTGGCAAAAGCGCCCTTCCATGCGGGGTTGATGCCGCCGTTCAAGGGGAGTTTGCCGTCGGCTGAAGGACGGGCGAGGGGATAGGTGGCGATCTGGTCGGCCGCTGCGGCGAGGTCTCCGTCGCTGATGGATCCTACCTTATCTACCGATACATCCACCACGCCGGCAACTGCATCGTTGAAGGAGATGAGCTTGCAACGCATGAAGTAATCGGCGATCTTCTCCTTGAGGGCATCGCAGGCGGCGAGGGCTGCCTCGGTGTTCTCGGCGAAGGGGCCCTTCTCTTCGGCGGCCTTCCATGCGCTGAAGTCTGCGCAGGCGGTGTAGAATGCCTCTATCTGGTCGGCGGTGATGCCGTCCGCTCCGCTGCGGTCTTTCGCGGGAGCAGTGGTGGCGATGATATTCTTTATTGTCTCCTTGAGGGCTTCGTCGTCGGCGCTGGCCTCGGTGATGATGCCGTCGCCGTTGAACTGGGTCTCCGCGAAGATCTTCTCGTTGTCGGAGGTCTCTGCGAGGGAGATGCCGTCAGCCTCGATCTTCAAGTTGGAGAGTATCTGGCGGGCAGATTTCTCCAGTTTGGCGCCTTCCTCGTTCTCGGTGTTGAAGTCGGTGAATTTCAGGCAGTCCTGCCCTTTGAGAAGCAGGTCGGGATCCTTGATCACGCCGGTCACCCATTTGGAGGCTGCAATCACCTCATCTACATGGATGCGGCCGTCGCCATCGGCATCCAGGAGCTTGAGCGTTTTGGCATCGAACTCAAGACCAGTGGTAGGGCAGCTAAGCACCGTCCACTTCTTGCGGTCCAGCTCTGCGAGATTGGCAATGTCGGCGCCGCTCTCGAGTTTCACCCGAACGGAGCCTCCCACGGAGGCATACTTCCAATTGTAAGTCTCTTTCATATCTGTAGTTTTTTTAATTAGAATACCAGGACGGCCGCCACAGGATAGTGGTCGGAGATGAAAGGAATGTTTTCGTAAGTTTTGGTTATGGTCTCGAATGAAGGAGCGGCGCTGAAGCCGGACTCATAGATATAGTCGATGACGCGGTTGCCGTACTGCCCGGTGCCGAAGCCCTGGAAGGTATCCAGACTGTCGGTGACGGGAGC